>NZ_JAKVIO010000032.1 GCF_022601895.1 Sphingomonas sp. LaA6.9 | reverse complement strand
GTCGCGGTCGACACCGTTGCGATCCACGGCAGTGCGCGCGTCCCGCTTCGTGGCAAAGCCTTCGACGAACGCGTCCATGCCGCCGCTCACCTCGACAAATGCACGCAGCGAACCGCGATAGGTGGTGAGATCGCGATCGGCATCAACCTGCGGCAGGTAGTTGGTCTTGTCCGCACCGGCAGCCACCTGCACCCCGAAACGCCCGGGGCGATAGGCATAGCGCAGTTCCGTGCTCAGCAGGTCGATCTCGCTGGGCGGGCGGGCGAGATTGAAATCGGCTTCGGGATCGGTGCGTCGCTCGAAGGTGCGATCATAGCGGGCTGAAGCGGACAGCGTGTGCGCGTCACGACGATATTGGACCGAGGTCCCGATGCCGTAGCTCTCGGTATCCTCCGAACTGTTCTCGGCATAGCGCAATATCGACGCATAGGCGTCCGCCCGAAAGTTGACGTGGGATGTCTGGTGGGTAAGCCGTGCGCGCGGGGCCAGCCGGAACACGACGTCGTCGTCCGTGGCGTTCGCGGTCGCGAAGATGTTGTCGTCATAAGTCGCGCCGAACTCCGCCTCGGGCGAAATGACGGTGCCCCCGATCAGGATGTTGCGCGGTTCATAACCGGGGCGCGGCAGTTGCGAGATTGACTCGTCCTCATCCGCCCTCTGCGCTACCGCCGCGGGCGCGACCAGAAGCGGCGCGCCCCCAGCCACAACCGCAGAAAGCAGACGCAATGCGCAGAGCCCCTGCCATCGGCTGCTGGCTTTGGACCGCACCATCGCCACAGGTCTCAGAACCAGCTCTCATAAACGGTAACCGTGTCACCGGGGAGCACGGGTTCATCGGGGCCAACCTTGCCCTTCACCGTTTTCGGCCCGGATTTTCGCTGGATCGCAAACTCCTTCTTGTCGGCGCGGAAAGTGAACCCGCCGGCGATCGACACCGCTGACGTCACCGAAAGACCGGGTGCGTAGGGATATTGGCCGGGACGCTGCACTTCGCCCAATATGTAGAAGGGGCGATATTTCTGCACCTGGGCGCTGACGCTGGGCTGAAGCACGAGTTGTTTCGCCAGAATGGCGTCGGCGATCGCCTTTTCGACCTCCGCCGTCGTTTTGCCCTCGACCGCCATGGTCTCGAGCAATGGCAGCGAGATCGTGCCGCCATCCCCCACGACATAGGTGTTGGTCATCTGGTCCATGCCGTAGACCGTGATACGCACTTCGTCGCCTGCACCCAGCCTGTAGGCTGTGTCGGTGACTTCGTACATCCTGGGCAGGTCCGACGCTGGTGTCGCGCACCCCTGCAGCCCGAACAGTGCCGCTGCGCATACGAACGCCAACATTCTCATGGCTGGCCTCCTCCCGTGTGTTGTGACCATATCCTAAAATTCTTTGGGAGTCATAGGGTAATGATGCGGCATGTCGGCGGGTCCATGCCGCCGGGCCAACTTCCCCATGATCGCGAAGACGGGCGCCATCGCGAGCAGCAACGGAACGATCCATTGCCTGGCATACATATGTGGCGAAGCGGCGCTGTAGATCAGGAAGGTGGCAAAAACGGACAGCGCAAGCGCTGCTACCAGCCGATCGTGTCGAAGCGCCCAAATCGCTCCCACCGCCAGGATGCCCATCATCCAGAGCCAGCCTATGAGCGAGGCAAGGCCCCCTTCCACCCATAGCAGCAGATAGAGATTGTGCACGGGCTGCTGCACCACGCTGACATTACGAAACTGGTCGGCGCCAATGCCGACCACGATCGCGTTGCTCGTCATGTCCCACGCTTCCTCTATGAGCTCGACGCGGCCAAGATAGGTGCCGGCTTGCGCGAGCTCGCCCGATTCCAGCGCCGGTACGATGCGCGTCTGAAAGGCGCGCGGCAGCGCATAACCTGAAGCAATCAGCAGGGCGAAAGCGGCGCCACCCGCGGCAAAGAGCCGCATCGGCGGCCTGACCTTGCCGGCTACGAGAAAGATGGTCGTTGCGAGGACGGCGCTCACCATTCCCGTTACCGAGGCGGTGAGGGCAAGCCCGATGAGCAGGATCGTCAGCGTCGATGCGAACAGCATCTGCCCGAGCTGTCCGGCGATCCTGAGATAATAGACGAACGGAATCGCCATCGCGATCATCGCAGCGTTCCAGTTGGCATCGGCGAGAAAGGCCGACAGTCGTCCGCCGCCGGTCACGAAATCGGGCCCGAAGCGCTGAAGCGGCTCCCACTGTCCCCCATAAGCGAAATAGAGAGCGCTTCCGAAGAGTTCCATGCATCCGACGCCCGCGACGAAGGCCTTGAAGAGCATAAAGGTTCGCCTGCGATCATGCCGCATCAGCAGAATCGGGAGAAGCGCGAGGCTGAAAAGATATTGCCCGGCGAGGATCGCCCATCGCAACGGATCGCCATTGATGATGCTGCCGAGATAAAGTCCGCCCAGCATCACCGCCAGCGCGAGCAGCCAATATGGCGTCAAATATGCGAATGGTCGCAGCGGCATGCGGTGCGCGAGCGCGATCAAAAAAGCGCCGAGCACAAAAAACATATCGCTGATCGTGAACAGGATCGCACCTGGACGCCACGCGATATATGGCGCTAGAAACACCGCAACCGCCAATATGGGCGCAGATGCCGCCCATCCGATCGACGCTGAATCCAGATAGGGGCGCGCTCGCATCTGCAACTCGCTATCGGGGCATCGTCGCCGCGGCAGTGCCCTGGGTCCAGCAGGTAAGATCGCGCCCGATCATCTTCTGCAGCGTTTCGAGCTCAGGCTGATAGAAGTCGTACAGCCGCGCGCGCAGATCGTCGCTCAACGGCGGATACTCCACCGGACGGGCAAGCGCGCCTCGGATCGCCTGGAACCACTGCTGGTTGCGATGTCGCCGGGCCAAATGCTTGAAGGGGCGCGCCACACGCCGCACTCCAAGTGGCAGGAGCGGCGTCTCACTGTCGTTTTTGCGCACGATCAGGTTTTCGGAGATGATCATGGGCTCGATGCCAATATGCGCGCAAACCTCGCGAAGCGTCTGTTCGGGCATCGCTCGGACGTCATCATGCAGGATTATCGCGAGTTGTTGCTGGGGAAAGCTGTCCAGATAGCGTGCAATATGTGTCGCATAGCGTCCATTCTCGAGGAAGCGCCGGTTCTCACTGGTTTTCGGGCTCAGATAGCGCGCGGGATCGCTCGACACTGAACCCCGGCGATAGAGCATGCAATAGTCCGAATAGGCGCGATCGACGGGATTGCGCAGCTGCACGATGAGTCGCGCGGCCGGCAGCATCTCCGCAATACGCCGCGCAGCCAATGGGTGCGACAGATAGTCCGCGGATTTCTCCCCGATCATCTTCGCGGCCCCCGCCGTGCGGAACAGTCCGGTATACCATTGAAGACCCCGCTCGAACTCGGTGCTGAAATAGTGCGGCTCCGGTCCGGGGAGGAAGATACCGGGGTGTTGTCGCAGCTGGTGCGCAATCCACGTCGTGGCGGCCTTGATCGCCCCGATGATGATGAAGCTCGGCAATCGCTCGACGGGGCGGTCGATCATGCCGCCCGCTCCTCGGCGGTTGCCATCAGGACAATATCGCGAAGCGCGCGCCCCATTTCGCAAACCATGTCATCGTCGATCGTCTGATCTATCGGCAGCATCAAACTGGTCTGGCCGAGCCTCAGCGCAGATGGGCGGGGGCTTTCGGGGCCAAGGCCGGAGCGCACAAAGGCCTGTTCGCGGTAGATTTCCGGACAGATGCCGCTCTGGCAGGGCACTCCGGCGTCGATCGCGGCGGCAATGATCGCGTCACGCGACCAACCCGGTGCGAGCCATTCGGGTCTCACAAACGCGTAATATT
Organism: Sphingomonas sp. LaA6.9; assembly: GCF_022601895.1. Classification (GTDB taxonomy): domain Bacteria; phylum Pseudomonadota; class Alphaproteobacteria; order Sphingomonadales; family Sphingomonadaceae; genus Sphingobium_A. The sequence continues at coordinate 46,779 of NZ_JAKVIO010000032.1, read as the reverse complement.
TGTAGTGTGCGGGTGTTACGCCCTCAGGCGCGGCAATCAGGCGGAGGGCGGCAAGCCCCGACAAGCTGTCGTCGAGAATGCCCGCGTGGCGTGTGCGATCGGCGAGCCAGCCAGGAAGCTTTTCAAGTTGATGCAGCCCGATGGCAGCCTGCATCTCGGTCATCCGATAGTTGCTCCCGAAGGAGTCGTGCAACCACTTGAAGGCAGCTCCGGGCGCCTGCCCCGTCGTCAGCCTGTGGCTTTTGCCATGATCCTTATATGCCCACGCACGCGACCAGGCGTCATCATCGCGCAGCAGCAGCATCCCGCCCTCGCCACCCGTGGAGATGATCTTGTCGGTGCAGAACGAGAATATCGCGGCGTCGCCGAACGACCCCACAGGCCTAGCGTTGAAGCGTGCGCCATGCGCCTGAGCACAATCCTCCACGATCTTTATGCCATAGGATTCACTCAGGACGATCAACTCGTCCATCGGGCACGGATATCCGGCGAGATGAACCGCGACGATCGCGCGCGTCCGCGGCGTCATCACCGCAGCGACGGTTTCAGCGTTCAGATTCTGGGTGTCCGGATCGACGTCGGCGAAGACGGGCACCGCGCCGCACGCGATCGCGCAGCTTGCCGAGGCAATGAAGCTGCGCGCGGGCACGATCACCTCGTCGCCCGGTCCGACGCCGAGCACGCGAAGCGCAAGCTCAAGCGCGAGCGTCCCGTTGGCAAGGGCTATGGCGTGGGGCATGTCGCACATTGTCGCGAACGCTTCCTCGAATGCGTGACAATGTTCGCCATGATGCAGGGCATTGACCCGGCCTGATCGCAGTATCTGGACGACCGCGTCGATCTCGTCTTCCGCATAGACCGGCCAGCGCGACCGCACCGCCTTTCGCAGATGGGGGAGAGCAGCCGGCCGGACCGGGAGATAGCTGTGATCGGGCGCGCTGAGATAGTTCATGTCTATGCGCTCCCCGCGATGGTGGTCGTCATCGGAACGACGCGCCGCCCATGTGCGATTGCCGGGACGACCAGTCGACCTGTCTCGACCGGGCTCGTCCGCGCCTTGAGCACGAGATCAAGCCGCGCCAGGACTGCCGCGCTGTCGCCCTTGCGCGTTGCTTCGGCCAGTCCGTCAAAGGCATAATTGAGGGTCTTCAGCGGAATTGGCGGCGGTTCGGCCTCGAACACGCCTGCAATCGTCGAAGGCAGCTTCTCCTCACTGCCGTCGAAAAGTTCCTCGAAGAGCTTTTCGCCAGGCCTGAGACCGACAATGTCAATGGGCACATCGCGCTCGGGCACAAGCCCGGCGAGCCGGATCATCCGGCGCGCGATGTCGATGATCTTGATCGGAGCGCCCATGTCGAGAACAAAGATGCGGCCCCGGCCGAGATTGCCTTCGAGCGCGCACGCGGTGCTCTGCAGCGTAAGCTGAACCGCTTCGTGGACGGTCATGAAATAGCGTTCGACATCAGGATGCGTCACGGTCAGCGGCTGGTGCAGGTCGAGCTGGCGCTGGAACAGCGGGATCAGCGAGCCGCTCGATCCCAGCACATTGCCGAAACGTACCGTCATGAAGCGGGCCGGATTGTCGGTCCGGCAATTCTCCAGATCGAGCGCCTGGCAATAGAGCTCGCCCAGCCGCTTGGTCGCGCCCATCACACCTACGGGATTGACCGCCTTGTCGGTCGAGATCTGCACCATAGCGCGCGCGCCCCATTGTCGGGCAGCGTCCGCAACGTTGCGCGTGCCGAGCACGTTGGTCATCACGCCCGCGCAGGGATTTTGTTCGACCAGCGGGACATGCTTCAGCGCTGCAGCATGAAAGACCAGCTCGGGACGATATTCTTCGAAAGCGTCCATCACGCTCTGACGTTGGCGGATCGAACACAGCACCGCGCTGCGCGGCAGCTCCGGGAAATGCTCCGCCATCTCCATGTCCACCGAATAGAGATTGTATTCGCCCGCATCGAGCAGGACGATCTGCGCGGGATTCATCGAAGCGATCTGTCGCACGAGTTCGCGGCCGATCGTGCCGCCTGCCCCCGTCACGAGTACGCGCCGGCCTGCAATGGCTCGTGTGATCGCGACATTGTCGAGTTGGGTCTGCGGCCGGCCCAACAGGTCCGCGAGGTCGATCGTCTGAAGGCTCAACGGCGCCTGACGCGCCGCATTAGGGTCGGCGGGGTGCAACGAACGCACCACGCGAAGGCCAAGCGTCTGCGCCTCTGAAACCAGACGGACGGTGCGCGGAGTTGGAATGCAATCACCGTTGCCCGCAATAATCAGCGCCTCGGGGCGCTGGTGAGCCGCGTCAAGCCGCTGCACGGCCTGCTCGAGGAAATCGAGCGAGCCAAGGATCGGAATACCGTGCAGCTTCAGGCTGACATCCTTCCCGGTGAGGTCCAGGATACCCACCACCCGATAGCCTGCCTCGGGTGCTATTTCGAGCTGGTGGAGAAGCACCTCGGCATTCTCCGGCGCTCCGACGATGAGCGTGCGCAGCGGTTCGGCGCGCGGCTCGCCCCCGGCTCCGTTGAGCGTCGTCGCTCTCAGGTGCCCTCGCAGCGCGCGCCACGCAAAGCGAGCGCTTGCGAGAAGAACGACCAGAACGAACCACTGGATGATCGGCAGCGACAGGGGCATCCACTCCGCCAGTCCCAGCAGCGCGGTGGCAGCGGTGCTGCACACCACCGCGGCGGTGGCCGCGGCGACGAGAACCCGCAAGTCCGACGGTGAAAGGAAACGCCACACCCGCCTGTGCAGCCCAGCACCGTAGAATACGAGCATCGCGGAGAGAACCGTCACCGGCAGTGCGTCGATGAGCCCCTGCGACATATGCGGCGGAATGTCTCCGCTCAGCCGCAGCACGAGCGCGACGGCGAGCGCGGCGCCCGTTGCCAGACTGTCGGCCAGCAATATGACCGCCTTACGGGTATAGCGCGGAATTGTCGATGTTCTCAGCAAGTCGATCACGAGCCACAATGCCCCCGCCAGTTGGTCACGCTCGGAATGCTTCCGGCATGCGGTTTATGTCGCGACCCGCCGGCTGAAATCTGGAGCGCTCCGGGCCGGCCCCGTCTGCCGCCGACGCTGATTCATCGGCTCGCGGCGCTCCATGACGTAAAGAATATGTTTATAAACGCCCAAATGAACGGGCTCTTCGGAGCAGGCTGAATCGGAGTAGCCTTCCACCCCTTTTGAATTCGCAGCTATCCGACAGGTGTCATTGCCGGCGAAAGTTGTGCACCGCGGCAAGAATGGGCATCTCAGGGACAGCGCTTCCTGGGAATGCGCGGCGTTCGCGCTGCCAGTGCGCGACCTCGCGCCACAGCAAGGTCATGCGTCCGAAAGGATAATGGCCGGAATTTCCGCCCGTGTTGCCACCGGAGAAGCTAGCATTGGCGCTGAACCTGGCAGGCCGAAACGCACAGATCGCCTCATTGTGAAACGTCCGTGCAGACCTCGGCAACCAATTCGTTCGGGGGCAGTCGAGAGTTATGGCGGATGTGACGCTGCTGCATGTCATCACTGCGTTGAATGTCGGGGGGGCGGAAACCGTGCTTGCGCGGCTCCTTGGGCAGGACAATGCCGATCGAGCAGGCATTGATCAATGCGTCCTGAGCCTCATGGCGCCGGGTCCTGCGGGCGCGCGCATCGCAGCCGGTGGCACTCCCTTGGAAACGCTTTCGATGCGTCAGGGTCTGGTTACGCCAGGCGCTGCTCTGCGACTGATTCGGGTGTCGCGCCGCCTGAGACCCGACCTCATCATGGGCTGGATGCATCACGGACAGCTTGCGTCCTGGCTGGCCGCGCGTTCGGTGCAGCCACCGATACCGCTCATCTGGAACGTCCGGCACTCGCTCGATGACATCCGCGATGAAAAATGGTCGTCAAGAAAGGTGTTGCAGCTCGGCGCGGCGCTCTCGAAGCGACCCGCAGCGATCATCTACAATTCGCACGCTGCACGCGCACAATATGAAGCACTGGGCTATGCGTCATGCCATTCGCGCGTGATCCCCAATGGCTTCGACTGCGATCAATACCGCCCGGATCCCGGCGCCCGGCAACGGATTCGCGAGCTGTTCGACATCGATGGGAAAGCGGTGCTCGTGGGTATGGTCGCACGCGCACATCCGATGAAGCATCCCGACAATCTTGTCGAGGCGGTATGCCGGGCGCGTTCGGCGGGCGCCGACATTCACCTGATCATCGTCGGTCAGGGCATGGCTTCACCGGACGCCGCGCATAGCCGCACGCTGGCATCGCGCCTGCCACGCGATCGTTACACGCTGGTCGAGGGACGTGCCGATGTTGCCGCATGGCTGGGCGGCCTGGATATATTGGCGCTCCCCTCGGCATGGGGAGAAGGCTTCCCCAACATCATCGGCGAAGCGATGGCCTGTGGGGTGCCGTGCATAGCCACCGACGTCGGCGACAGCAGACGGATCATCGCGGACACCGGGCTTGTCGTTCCCCCGCGCGATGTCGAAGCGCTTGCACGTGCGCTGCTGGAGCTTGTCGCTGCGGGGCCTGAAGGTCGTCACAGGCTCGGACAGGCGGCACGTGCGCGGATCATCGCATGCTATGCCTTGCGCGACATCGCTGCGCAGTATGCGGCGCTGTATCAGGATGTGCTTGCGCTTGGCGGGAGATCCGTGGCGCACGGCGGTAGCGGCGAGAAGGGCGCACTGGCATGAAGGTCATTGTCGTCGCCAGCCTCGCCTATTCGCTCGTCAACTTTCGGGGCGCACTCCTCGCGGCGATGGTGAAGGCCGGACACAGCGTCATTGCGTGCGCCCCCGAAGCGGATGCCGAGATTTCGGCACAGCTCGCCGAAATGGGCGTCGAATATCGCCGGATCGTGATGCGCAGGACCGGAACCAACCCGCTGTCCGATCTCGCCACGCTCGCCGCGCTCGTCTCGCTGGTCCGCAAAGAGCGTCCTGACGTCCTGCTTGCCTACACCCAAAAGCCGATCATCTATGCCGGGATTGCGATGCGCCTTGCCGGTCACGGTCGCTATTACGCGATGGTGAGTGGGCTCGGCCATGTCTTTACGCCCGGCGCAGGTTCGTCGCTGCTGCGTGCGATCGTCTCGCGCCTGTACCGCATGGCGGTGGCGCGCGCCGAGGCAGTTTTCGTCTTCAACAGCGACGATCGCGGCGAAATGCTGCGCCTTGGCATCATCGACCACAGGCATCGGGTCGTCCAGGTTCCCGGATCGGGCGTCGATATCGGGCGCTTTTCCGCGCGCCCCGTGCCCGACGACGGCATCTGCTTCCTGATGGTCGCGCGTTTGCTGCGCGACAAGGGCCTTTGCGAATTCGTCGAGGCCGCGCGACTGTTGCGCGCGCGTGGTGTCGAGGCACGCTTCCAACTGCTCGGACCGCTCGATACCAACCCTACCGGAATCGGGCGCGCCGAGGTCGGCGCGTGGCACGCCGAAGGGCTGGTCGAATATCTTGGCGAGACACGCGACGTGACGCCCTTCCTCGCGCGCGCAACCGTGTTCGTTCTACCCAGCTATTATCGCGAAGGATTGCCGCGCACGATATTGGAGGCGATGGCGACGGCACGCGCGGTCATCACCACCGACATGCCCGGATGCCGCGAACCGATCGTCGAAGGCGTCAATGGATTTCTCGTACCGCCACGCGATGCGCTCGCACTGGCCGATGCGATGGAACGCTTTGCACGCGATCCCCGCCTGGCGGTGATCATGGGCGCGGCCGCACGTCGTATAGCTGAAGCGAAATATGCGGTCGCCAAGGTCAACGGCCTGCTCCTGAGCACGATGCGGCTCGACGACGCCTCCCTGCAGACGCCGGAGGCACCACGCGGCATCGGGCGCAGACTGTTTGATATTGCGGTATCGGCGCTCGGGCTCGTCGCGCTCGCGCCGCTCGGGCTCATCATCGCGGTGCTGGTGGCCTTGTCGATGGGAAGCCCGATCATGTTCACGCAGACGCGCAGCGGCCGCAATGGCCGCCCGTTCCAACTGCGCAAGTTCAGGACGATGACACAGATCCATGGCCCCGATGGCGAACTCGCCAGCGACGAAGCACGAATCACGCGTCTGGGACGCGCACTGCGCAGGTTCCGGCTCGATGAGCTGCCACAGCTCTACAACGTGCTCAAGGGCGACATGAGCCTGATCGGACCGCGCCCGATGCTCCCGGAATCGAAGCTGCTGCAAGGCGAAGCCGGTGCCATCAGGGGGCTCGTGCGGCCGGGATTGACGGGCTGGGCGCAGGTCAATGGCAACACGCTGCTGACCGAAGAAGAGAAGCTGTCGCTCGATCTCTGGTACGTCGGACATGGCTCCTGGCGCCTGGACTGCCAAATTCTCTTCCGCACATTCCTCGTGCTCCTGCGCGGGGAACGGCTCAATCACCCAGCAATACGGAGCGTGTATGCGGGCAATGCTCGTCGGCGCGGTTGAAAGTACGCGCCTCGCGCTCAACGCGATCGCCGCCAGCCCCGGCTGGTCGGTCGCTGGCGTGCTGACGCTTCCGGCCGAGCTTTCAGCGCGCCATTCGGATTTCGTCGACCTGGAACCCGATGCAGCAGGGGCCGGCGCGCGGCTGATCCGACATGCAAGAGGCAACGACCCCGAGGTACTCGATGCGATAAGCGAGATCGCCCCCGACTGCACTTTCGTCATCGGCTGGTCGCAAATCTGCCGCGGCGCCTTTCTGGAGGCGGCGGGCCATAATGTGGTGGGCTATCATCCGGCTCCGCTGCCGCAATTGCGCGGGCGCGGCGTGATCCCATGGACCATCCTGCTCGGTTACAGCATCACCGCTTCGACACTGTTCTGGATGGATGAGGGCGTCGACAGCGGTCCGATCCTGAACCAGCATTTTCTGCATGTTGGCACCCACGAAACTGTCGGCTCGTTATATGCACGGCATATGGAAGCGCTATCGGCGATGCTCGCACAGAGCCTGCCGCTAATTGCCCGCGGCGACGCCCCGCGTGTCGTTCAGGACGAGCAATATGCGAGCTGGGCTGCACGGCGCACCCCCGCGGATGGCCTGATAGACTGGACGCGCCCCTCCGAGGAGATCCAACGCTTGATCCGCGCCGTCGGGCGCCCCTATCCGGGTGCCTTCAGCATGTGCGACCGCACGCGCCTCACGATCTGGAGCGCCCGTCCATGGCCCGAAGCGACGCGCCATGCAGCGTCTGCCGGGCAAGTCATTGCGCGCGACGCGACGGGCTTTGCCATATGCTGCGGCGACGGACGCGGTTTGTGGATCGACGACTGGAGCTCGACCAACGGGGTACCGAGACTCCACGCCCGCTTGGGCATTCGGGGGGGAGAGCAGGATGCTTGAAGGGATCGAGCGCGCGATGGTGATCGCACCGCATCCTGACGATGAGGTTCTGGGATGCGGGGGTACGATCGCGCGGCTTGCGGCCACGGGGTGCCGCGTGACCGTTGTCCTTGCGACGCGCGGCAAGCCGCCACGGTTCAATGCGGCCGCTGTAGGCGCGCTGGAGTCGGAAATGACGGCGGCACATGCGCGTCTGGGTGTCTCTCGGCGTCATTGGCTTGATTTCCCGGCGGCGGAGCTCGATCGCGTGCCCCATGCCGTACTGAACGATGCCCTGCACGATCTTGTCGCCGCCGAACGCCCGGAGGTGCTGTTCGTCCCCTTCATCGGCGACATTCACCTGGATCACCAGATCCTGTTCCAGTCGAGCCTGGTCGCCGCGCGCCCCAGTCCCGATGCGTTTCCGAGGCTTGTGCTCGCCTATGAGACGCTTTCGGAAACCAACTGGTATGCACCCTACGTCACGCCCGGTTTTCTGCCCACCGTGTTCGTCGATATCGCCGATCATCTGACAGCCAAGCTGGAGGCGTTCGGTTGCTACGCCTCGCAGGTAAAGCCCTTCCCGCATGAACGCTCGACCGAAACGCTGGGCGCGCTCGCGAAATTGCGCGGGGCAACGGTCTGCAAGGCGGCCGCAGAGGCATTCGTCCTCGTGCGGGCATTGGCATGAGCGTCAACATGCCTCCGCGGCTCGCCGAACAGATAGCTGGAGCCCTGCCGACGCGGCGGACAGGCGGGGCCAGCCGCGTCGCCATGCTGATCACCTCGGCGGGCAGGCGCGTCGAGCTGCTCCTTAGCTTTCGCGCCTCCGCCGCCGCGCTCGGCATCGATCTGGAGATCTTCGCGTGCGATCTGCGCCCCGAATGGAGCCCCGCATGCCACGAGGCAGACCGCGCCTTTGCCGTGCCGCGCGCCGATGATTCGGGCTATGTCGATGCGGTCCTGGAAATCTGTCGCGAAAATGGCGTCACGCTCGTCGTTCCGACAATTGATCCCGAACTCCATCCGCTGGCGCTGGCCAGCGATCGGTTCGCCGCGATCGGGACCACTGTATCGGTCAGCGGAGCCAGGCTGGTCGGCATCGCGCGCGACAAGTTTCTGACCGCCGAATTTCTGGCGACGCATGGCATTCCTGCACCCCGCACTGCCCCCATCGCCGTCGCTGCGTCGTCGGCTTCGGACTGGAAATGGCCGCTTCTCGTCAAGCCCGCACATGGCAGCTCGGGGCGTGGCGTCCGCATAGTCCATAATGTGGCGGAACTACGGGAAGTCGAGATTGACGAGCCCTTTGTCGCGCAGGAGCTGCTGCGCGGACGCGAGCATACCGTCAACATGTTTTTCGATCGGGCAGGGCAAATGCGCTGTGCGGTACCGCATGAACGGATCCAGATACGCGCGGGCGAGGTCGAGAAGGGAGTTACACGGCGGAGTCCGCAACTTGAACGCATCGCGCGGGATATAGCGGCCGCCCTGCCCGAACCGCGGGGTGCGCTCTGCTTCCAGGTCATGATGGACGATGCCGGCGACGCCAGGGTCTTCGAGATCAACGCGCGCTTTGGCGGGGGCTATCCGCTGGCGCACCGGGCCGGCGCGACCTTCTCCACCTGGCTGCTCGAAGAAGCGCTTGGCAGGACGCCGAGCGCGCATGACAGATGGCTCGAGAACCTCATCATGCTTCGCTATGACGCAGCCGTGTTTGTTGGCCCATGACTGCGCGCGCGCCCCGGCACGAACGCGTTGAGCGCGTGGTCGTATTCGATCTCGACGACACGCTTTACCTGGAACGCGATTACGTGCTGAGCGGATTTCGCGCGGTCGGCGCGTGGGTCGAGGAAGAGTTGCGGATATCGAATTTTGCCGAGCTGGCCGCTGCGATCTTCGACACCGGCCACAGAGGCGACGTGTTCAACCGCGCCTTTGCCGATCTGGGCGTGCGCGCGACGCCCGAGTTCATCGGCAAGGCCGTCGACGTCTATCGCAGGCATTGGCCCGAGATCCGCCTGGCGCAGGATGCGGCCGCGCTGCTGGCGGCCGAGCGGCCCGACGGCTTGTGTCTCGCGCTGGTGACCGACGGCTTCCTTGTCGCGCAACAGCAGAAGATCAGGGCGCTGGGGCTCGCCGCTAAGGGATTCTGGCCGTTGATCTGCACCGATCTTTGGGGGCGCGCCTATTGGAAGCCGCATCCCCGCGCCTTCGAATGCATCGAGGCGCTGTTCGGGCTGCCTCCGCACCGCCTTACCTATATTGGGGATAATCCAACCAAGGATTTTGTGGCCCCCAGGCAGCGGGGCTGGCAGACCATCCGTGTCGATCGGCCGCAACGTGTCAATTCGGTGCAGCCGATGCACCTTTCGGGCGAGAGTGATTTGACCATTGTGGATCTTTCGCGGCTCGACTGGGCAGAGATATGCGCCGAAGGATGACGTACGTAATAATCCCATTGGCAATACCTGCCAATTGGCATTAGCTTAACATTAACACACTGAAACAGCGTCCATCCCTTATCCGTTGCAAGGCAATGGATACGCCGATGGAGTGATCCTGGGGTTATATCCGCGCAGGGGCTGGAGCGAGCATAATAACAACTGTGTGTAGGCTATGAGGATGATTTGATCATTTCTCATCGTCATGATTTTGTTTTACGGAGCATAAAATAAAATTACACAATTGAATAATGTTTCAGGGTGGTGGTCGCATAATCCTGTTTCCATGAATTGCCGAAAACGCAATGGAGGGTGTTATGCGTGACAATATTCAGGTTTCTATTCTCGGCAGAAATGAAATTGTCCGGGAGGGTCTGAGAAGGATCCTGACCGAGCAGTCATTCAATGTTCTCGATGTCGTGCAGGACGCCGAACATCTTACCAGCGACAACGAGAACGGCAGTTTGAATTGCCTGTTCATCGTTGATTCGACTACCGACAAGGAAGGGTTGGATACGTGTCGGCAGCTGCGGCAACGTTTTCCGGGTTGTCGCGTGGTCATCATGGCCGACAACTATCGGCTCGATGCGATTGCACGCGCGTTCGAAGCCGGCGCCGACGGCTATCTGGTCAAGGCGATATCGTGTGAACCGCTGGCAGGTGCGCTCAACCTTATCGCGCTTGGCGAAAAGGTGGTGCCGACCCAGGTCGTCGAATCGCTGACCAATATGCATTGGCAGCCAGCCAGCGGCGATTGGGAAGCGAGCCGCGCTTCGGTCAATCTATCGGATCGCGAGATCGAAATTCTTCAATGCCTTGTATGCGGTGAAGCGAACAAGGTGATTGCCCGCCGCCTCGACATTACTGAAGCCACGGTCAAGGTGCATATCAAGGCGATTCTCAGGAAGCTCAATGTGCTCAACCGCACGCAGGCCGCAATCTGGGCGGTGATGCGCGGCATTGGCGATGACGACCATCGGATCGCTGCGTGCAATTGACGATATCGAGCCGAAAGGCTCCGCACCGGAAACGGGGCGCGCCTAGCCCGATGCGCGCCCCACTACTTCCAATGGGAATTGGAAAGCCATCGCGTTAATCTCCTGGGATGGGCCGCTATCACTATGATCGCTGGCCAGATGGGCACCGGATCATAGAATGTTTGTTCGGTGCGGTACCGGCAAGCTCGAGACGGTCCGGCACCCCGGCCATGTGTAGATGGGGGGTTGAACAATGCCCGACGGGAAAATCGCCCGCATCGTTGAGCCGCAGGCCCTAAGGGCGATGACGGTTCAGGAGCCGTGGCGCCCCAATAACAGGACCGAGGCCGCCTATGTAGGCATGGTCGAAATCTGGCGCATCCTGATGCGCCATCGCACACTGCTTGTCGGGGCGATGCTGGGGGTGCTCGCATTCACCGTTCTGGCGTTGCTGCTTACAAAGCCGATCTATACGAGCGCCGCGGTCGTGATGGTCCAGCCCGAAAAGGAAATAGCAGACGCGCAGGCCGCCACAGTCGTCGCGACCCCTGATGAAGAGCTGCGCATTTCCACGCGTATTGAGCTGCTGCAATCGCGTGCGCTTGCCCGACGCGTGGTGCGGAATGCCGATCTGATGGAAGATCCCGAGTTTGTCCCGCCGGCCGCGAAACTCAGTCTGATGCAACGCATCGGCCTGCAACCCGCCCCGCCAAAGCTCGAGGAGAGCGCGCTTCTGGCCGAGATGAGCGCGAAGGATGTCAACGAGGCAGCCGAAAAAGCGAAGCTGGAGGAAGTCACCGATAGCCTCATGGGTCGCACGACGGTGACGCGCCTCGGCCGATCGCATCTGATCGACGTTTCGGTCAGTTCGGAAGATCCCTATAAGGCGAGCCATCTCGCCAATCGCATCGTGCAGACGCATGTGGATTCCCAGCGCTCGGAAGAGCGCAATTCGCGCCGACGCGCGATCGCGGATCTGAAGAGCCGCGTGAATGAGTTGCGCGTCACGCTGGAAACCGAAGATTCCGCGGTGGCTGGCTATATGCGTGCGAACAATCTGTTCACTTCGCGCCCCGAAGAAATCAACAACACATTGCTCGCGCGTATCTCCGGCGCGCTCTCCGAGGCCAAGGCGGCAGGCGCGCTGACCGGCAGCAAGGCGCGCGGGGTAGCGAGTGCATCGAATACGATCGCGACCTCGCCGGTACTCAACGATCTCAAGTCGCAGGAGGCTACGCTTGCGGCGAAGGTGGCGGATCTTTCGAGCTTCTACGGCCCAGGTCATCCCGATCTGGCGAAGGCGACGGCGCAGTTGACCGAAGTTCGCCAACGCATCGGCCAGGAAATGACGCGCGCAGCGATGGCATCGATGCAGTCGGCTGCAATTGATAGCCGGGCCGATGCCGCGCGCACCGGTGCACTGGCCGGTGACCTTGGTGCGCTGCGAGCCGCGAATTCGCGCGAAATGGGCGCAATCGTCAATCTGAAGGAACTGCAACGCGAAGCCGACACGAGCCATCAACTCTATCTGTCGCTGCTCTCGCAGTTGAAGGAACTCATGGCCAAGCCCGAGGATATTCGCCCCGACATGCGAATCATATCGAGCGCACCGGTTCCGAAGCTGCCATCTCACCCCGAGCCTAAGAGAACGCTGGCAGTTGCGCTGATCGGCGGCGCGATTCTCGGCATTATCCTCGCGCTGGTGGCCGAGAATGTGGACAATCGCCTGCGCACGGCTGCCCAGGTCGAACGCGCCCTTGGCCTTCCCACCTTGGCCATGGTGCCCGACGTATCAGGTCACATGGCGCTCTCCGCACCGCACGCGCTCATCGCCGAGCGTCCGGGGTCTGTATTCCCCGAAGCCCTGCGCAATCTCTATATCGAGTTGCTCGCGCGCGTTAAGAAGAGCGGGGCAATGGTGGTCGTGGTCACATCGCCTCTGGTGAACGAAGGCAAAACCACGGTGGCTGCAGGACTCGCCGCGGCGGCGAGTTCGTTGGGGCACAGAGCTGTCTCGGTCGACGTCGATCTGCGACAACCTGCGTCGCTGCACCCGCGCCCCGACCAGGCGGACACCCCCGATGTCGTTGCCTATCTCAGTAATCGCGCCGGGCTCGATGAAGTGCTGGTGTCCGATGACCGGCTGGGCCATTTCGAGAAAATCGGGGTCAATCACGCCGTAGCAGACGCGAGCGCGCTGATCTCGTCGCCACGGCTCGAAGAGATGCTCTCGCAACTGCGTGAACGCTTCGACCTGATTGTGCTGGACGCCCCGCCAATTCTACCAGTGCTCGATGCAAAGATACTTTCGGGCATCGCGGACGCGACCATTCTGGTTCTCGATTGGGGGCGGTCCCACCCGGAGGCAGCGCGCGTCGCTGTCGACATATTCGGCGACGAAATCGCAGGGGTCGTGCTCAATCGGGTAAATTATGGCGAGCATGCGCGCCGCAGCTATGGCGACGCGATCCACTATTATTCGCGGTACCAGGAATATTATCGCCCCGGCGGCGAGGCAAGCGCGCCTGGGCGCGGCGTCGTGACGATGCTCGACAGGCTGCCGGGGTTCGCATCGGTCAAGTCCGCGATCCATCGGATCTTCGGAAGGCATGTCGATTGATCTGCCAGACTGGCACCGAGGGGTAATGTTCAATGTGCGGAATCGCCGGGTTCTTTGATCGATCGGCGACAAGCGAATTCGCCTCGACGCTCGCCGCGATGACCGACGCCATCACGCACCGCGGCCCCGATGATGCGGGCGGATGGATTGATCAGGACGCCGGGCTGGCGCTCGGACACCGGCGGTTGTCGATCATCGACCTTTCCCCGGCGGGGCACCAGCCGATGCCTTCTGCCACCGGCCGGTTTGTGATCGTGTACAATGGGGAAATCTACAATCACGCGATGCTGCGCAACGAGCTGGAAGCCCTTGGCGCCGCGCCGCGCTGGAAGGGTCATTCGGATACCGAGGTGATGCTCGCGGCGTTCGAGAAGTGGGGCGTGGAGGGCGCGCTGAACCGTTTCAACGGCATGTTCGCGTTCGCGCTTTGGGACAGGCTCGCGCGCAAGCTCTATCTGGCGCGTGATAGGCTTGGGGAAAAGCCGCTCTATTACGGATCCGCCGCGGCCGGATTTGTGTTCGCATCCGAGCTCAAGGCGATTGCCGCGCATCCCGGGTTCGAGCCGGTGGTAAACCGCGATGCGCTCGCCCTGTTCCTGCGGCACAGCTATGTGCCCGCGCCCCACAGCATCTGGCGCGGTATCCACAAACTGCCCGCAGCGCATTATGTCGTCGTCGATGACGATGGCAGGTCGGTGAGCGCGCCGATATGCTATTGGAATTTTGATGACATAGCGCGATCAGGGACGTCGGACCCGCGCGACGACGGCCCTTGGCTGGTGGACGAACTCGAAGCATTGCTCTGCAACGCTGTCGCGCAGCGGATGGAGGCGGACGTCCCGCTGGGCGCATTTCTGTCGGGCGGGGTCGACAGTTCCCTGATCGTTGCATTGATGCAATCGGTATCGTCACGCCCGGTCCGCACCTTTTCGATCGGCTTTGACAACGCCGCCTTCGACGAAGCCCCCCATGCCCGTGCGGTGGCCGCGCATCTCGGCACCGAGCATTGCGAAATGTACGTCACTGCCGAGGACGCGCTCGCGGTCATCCCTCGGCTTCCCACCATTTGGGACGAACCCTTTGCCGATCCCTCGCAGGTGCCAACCTATCTGCTCAGCAAGCTTACCCGCCAGCACGTCACCGTCAGCCTTTCGGGGGATGGCGGCGACGAACTGTTCGCGGGCTATGCACGCTATCATCGCGCGGCGCGCACGCGCCAGTCGCTCGGGCATATTCCTTCGTCGATGCGCGGCGCGCTGGGCCAGTCCCTGCAGGACGGGCTGCTATACGAAATGGCGGGAATGGCTCAGCGCGTCCTGCCACGCCATTTGCGGCGATTGGCGCCGGCCGATCGGCTTTCCAAGCTTGGCGGGCTTTTCCGCGCCGATTCCGATGAGGCCTTTTGCCGCGATTTCATGGCGATCGGAAAACCGCATGACCTGCTGGCAACGGCTGACGAGGAAGGAGCGGAGCTGCCTGGCGACAGCATGCCATTGTTCGCAGATCTCCGGCTACAGATGATGCACCGCGACACGCTGATCTACCTGCCCGACGATATATTGGCCAAGGTGGATCGTGCGAGCATGGCAGTAAGCCTGGAGACGCGCGTGCCCTTTCTTGATCACCGCGTCGTCGAATTCGCATGGCGGCTGCCGATGTCCGCGAGAGTCAAGGGCGGACGCGGCAAGCATATCCTGCGGCAAGTGCTTCACAGGCACGTCCCCGTCGAACTTGTTGAGCGTCCGAAAAAGGGATTCGGACTGCCACTTGCGGAGTGGCTTGCGGGGCCCCTGCGCGAATGGACCGAGGAGCTGCTCGATCCCCGCCGTCTGCGCGCCGAAGGTTTTTTCGACCCGGATCGGGTGGGCCGCATCTGGCGCGAACATCTTTCCGGTGAACGACGCTGGCACTTTTGCCTGTGGGACATCCTGATGTTCCAGGCCTGGCATGCCGAACAGCCATCTCTGTCGCGACTGCCACGCGCGAACGCCGAACCAATACGGCTGATCGAGGCAGGGCTGGCACACTGAAGTTTACCCCGATGCCCCGCCCATTCCGCCGCAGCGCGCTGCGTCGGCCCGAGAACGATTCGGTTCGTCGCGGGTCGCTTGAAGCGGCGAGATTTTGCGGGCATTAACGCCGTTCGTCGTCCGGCGGGCAAAGGGCTGGCGACGAAGGTCCGCAGGGGGTTGCAATATGATGCGGCTGGTTTTCCTGATCTGCCTGGGTGCGATTGCGCTGCTCGCATTGATGCCCGGCGGGCCGACGACCCCGGCTCTCAGGCCGGGCCAGACCGGACAGGCCGCCAATGTGGTTTCCGGGCATCTGGTTGCGGATGCCGCACCACCGCGTGTCGAGCAGGCCGGCAACGGGATCGCGGAGGTCGTGCTCCGCCGCGCGTCCGACAGCCATTTCTATGCCGAGGCGCAGGTCAACGGCGCGGCGGTGCGCTTTCTCGTCGATTCAGGCGCGAGCGCGGTCGTGCTGACGCGCGCGGACGCCCAAAAGGCAGGAATTGGAGCGCAGGCGGGCGAGTTCACGGCGCGCGCCATGTCGGCAAATGGTGAAGTAAAGCTGAAGCCCGTGATGCTCGACCGGCTGGCGATCGGGCCAGTATCGGCAACCAACGTGAAGGCGATGGTCGCGGAAAATGATCTTGGCGTGTCGCTGCTGGGGCAGAGCTTTCTGTCACGCGTCGCCAAGGTCGAAATCACCGAAGGCGAAATGCGGCTGCGTTGATCAGAGCCGCCGCCTGAAGATCGATGCGAGCTTCACGATGCTCGTCGGATCGGCACCGGGATATTGCAGACGTCCGCGCCGCCAGCCGGCACGTTGAAGAAGGGGTCACGGCGGTTGGCACGTGCATCGCGATAGGCACTGAAGCTCTTTGAAGACAGATACTGGTAGCGCGACTTTGCGCCAGCCTCGGCATCGGACATCGGCTTTATGCTGCCGATCGCGATACGTTGCTGCCCATCGGTGTAGAAGCCGAGATCGCCAGTCCCCCGCGGACGCGATGCCAGAAACTCCATGCCCTCGATCACGCGGCCGACCAGCGCGATATTTCGATCGAGATGGCGTGGCGCGTGCCCGATCACCGCATAGAGCTCTGCGCCTGAACCCGTATCTGGCGCCAGATTGCGCCCGACCCCGACCATGCCATAGCAGTGCGTGAGCCATATATTGTCGCCATCGCCGCCGACGGGCCAGCCCTTCCAGAAGCCGGTCCTCTTGGCATAGGGGTCGGGCCAATCGATCCAGTCGGGCGACAGGCCTTTCACGGGGCGGAAATACTCCGCGGCGGGCTTGGCAATGACACCTTCGGGCAGCGTCTTCCGTTCGGTCGCGTCACCCCATTGCACGACATAATTGTCCTGAACGCGGTTGATGCTCGTGCCATCCCACCAGCGCGCTGCCGCAATCTTCCGGATGTTGCCGACATGGACAGGCGCGAATTCGGACGCCATCTGGATGACGACGCGCCCGCCTTCGGCGGTTTCCATCAGCAGCAATTCGCTTTCGGGAATATCGATCCAATCCCCCGGCGGCGCACTGGCGGCGATCTCGGCCGGGCTTGGTGCGGAGGCGTCGCCGGGCGCGAGCGCAAACCAGGCAACGGGAGCGAGTGCCACAGCGGCGACCAGGGCGACCTTTATCATCGAGCGTCGGAGACTAGCGCCACATTCTCAAATGAAAAGGGGCAGATTTGCCTGAAATATCGCGCGATTATGCGTGTTCCACCCCCAGTTCCCTGTACGCTATCTGGCACAGGCGGCCGTGTCGCCAGCCTTGCATGCTTCGACGCGGCGGCGCCATTCGTCCATCGCCGCGGCATGCTGGCGCTCGCTCTCGGCGACGGCTTGCTGGTGTGCGGCCAGTGCTGCCTGATGGTCCTCCTCGGTCTTGCGCGCGGCATCGATACGCGCTTGCGTGGCGGCACGGTGCTGGTCCTCGGCCGCCTGCGCCAATGTGGCGTTGAGCTCTGCAGTGCGGCGCCGCTCCTCGATCTCGGCCGCCATAGCTGCGGCGGCAATGGCGGCGGGTGTTGGGGCTTCGAACGCTTTTTCCTCAAGGTTGCCGGCAGTTGCATCCATCGGCGGCCCCAGTGGCGCGTCAGGCACAGGCACGCGGGCAGGAAGGCTGGGCGGCAGATCGACGGGCCGGATGGTGCCGTGTTGCGCAGCCAGCGGCGTCAGCGGGAGAGCGGCAAGCACGAACAGGCGCAGCAAATGATCAAACATGTTTCCCCATAGGATTTCTCGATGCCGTGCGATGCGAAACGTGCGACCGAAGCATCGGATCCTCAACCGACGTTGTTGACCGATCGCTCGCTCCGTCCATTTCATAGCCTGAGTCAGCCACTGCAAATGATCCGGTTGCGTCGAGCGCCGCCGCGCGATAGGGGCTTCAGGCATCCAGAGCATGCGGAGCGGTGGCCGAGTGGTCGAAGGCGCTCGCCTGGAAAGTGAGTATACGGCAAAACCGTATCGAGGGTTCGAATCCCTCCCGCTCCGCCAAAGACGCTTCCTGCGTCGTCTCCCGCGTACTCAAGACTGGTTGCATTTCCGCAGATTCTGCGGACGTGTTCCGCTTGCACGCGTTCGCCAGGTCTCAATGCTTTTGGAGTCAGCGGTCATACGGCTTCTGGCGGGCATCCGCCTCGTGAACTCGATCAAGCGCCTGAACCGGACACGGCCCGAATAACGTCGGGGGCGCGGATCAACCTTCGCTAGCGGGCCACCGGCCCGCCAGCGCGGCCTGGCCTGTCCCAAAAATCGCCTGACCGCCAACTAGACGTCAAGGTTCGCCACGCTCAGCGCATTGTCCTGGATGAACTCGCGGCGTGGTTCGACGACGTCGCCCATCAGCCGCGTGAAGATCTCGTCGGCGACGTCGGCCTGGGACACCTCGACCTTCAGCAGCGAGCGATTCTGCGGATCAAGCGTCGTTTCCCAGAGCTGTTCGGCGTTCATTTCGCCAAGACCCTTGTAGCGCTGGATCGACAGGCCCTTGCGCCCCGACGCCAGAATGGCATCGAGCAGCTCGGAAGGTCGGCTGACCAGCGTGCCCTTTGCGTCGGAGACGGGTGCGGGCAGATCTTCCTCGCCCTCGGGGACGTCGGCGACGACCTGTGTCGCCTTCGATTGCGCAACCAGTCGCGAGACGTTGGCATAGGCCTCTATCTGCTCGCTCGCGAGCGCATGCAGCTTGCGCGCCTCGGCGCTGCCGAGGAATGCAGCCTCGATATGGTGGTGGTCGGTCACGCCGCGCCACAGCCGCTCGAGGTCATAACCGCCACGGCTGAGGCGCGCAGTCCAGCGCGCTTCCTTGTCCGAGGCTTCGAGCCACTTGGCGACCTTGGTGATCGCCTCCTCGCGGCTTTGGTCGGGCAGGTCGGGAGCGAGCGCACCAGCCAGTGCCAGCGCCTCGATGATTGCGGGATCATAGCGGCGCGGGACGTAGCGCATGAGCGTGCGCACGCGCCGCGCATGTTCGACGAGTATGCGCAGGTCCTCGCCAGCGCGCGCGCCGCCCTGCGCCTCGAGCACCATCGCACCGATGCCCGCGTCGACCAGATAGTCGTCAAGCGCGGCGTCGTCCTTGACATAGACCTCGCTGCGGCCGCGCGCGACCTTGTAGAGCGGCGGCTGCGCGATGTAGAGGTGCCCCGCCTCGATGATCTGGGGCATCTGCCGGTAAAAGAAGGTCAGAAGCAGCGTGCGGATATGGGCGCCGTCGACGTCGGCGTCAGTCATGATCACGATCTTGTGATAGCGCAGCTTTTCCAGGTTGAAGTCGTCGCGGCCGATGCCAGTTCCCATCGCCTGGATGAGCGTGCCGATTTCCTTCGACGAGAGCATGCGGTCGAAGCGCGCGCGCTCGACGTTCAGGATCTTGCCCTTGAGCGGCAGGATCGCCTGGATGTTGCGGTCGCGCCCCTGCTTGGCGGAACCGCCTGCCGAGTCACCCTCGACGAGGAAGAGTTCGCACTTGCTGGGATCGCGCTCCTGGCAATCCGCCAGTTTGCCCGGCAGCGAGGCGATATCCATCACGCCCTTGCGGCGCGTGAGCTCGCGCGCGCGCTTGGCGGCCTCGCGCGCGGCGGCGGCGTCGATGATCTTGGCGACGATCGCGCGCGCATTGGCCGGATTTTCCTCGAGCCATTCGGCCATCTTGTCCGCGAGCAAGCTTTCGAGCGGCTGGCGCACCTCGGACGAGACGAGCTTGTCCTTGGTCTGCGAGCTGAACTTGGGATCGGGCAGCTTGACCGAGACGATCGCGGTCAGCCCCTCGCGCATGTCATCGCCCGTCAGCGAGACCTTTTCCTTCTTCAGCAGCCCAGACTTTTCCGCATAGTTGTTGAGCGTGCGCGTCAGCGCCGCGCGGAAGGCGGCAAGGTGCGTGCCGCCGTCGCGCTGGGGAATGTTGTTCGTGAAGCAGAGGACGTTTTCGTAGTAGCTGTCGTTCCACTCGAGCGCGACGTCGATCCCGATGTCGTCGCGCTGGCCGTTGATCGCGATCGGCTCGGGGAAAAGCGGCGTCTTGGCGCGGTCAAGATACTTCACGAACGCGGCGATCCCGCCCTCGTAATAAAGCTCGTGCTCGACCCTTTCCTCGTGCCGGGCATCGGCGAGGATCAGGCGCACGCCCGAATTGAGGAAGGCGAGCTCGCGGTAACGATGCTCGAGCTTCTCGAAGTCGAACTCGGTGATCTTGAAGGTCGCTGGCGAAGGGAAGAAGGTGACGCGCGTGCCCTTCTTGCCATTGGCGGGACCGACGACCTTGAGGGGCGCGACCGCATCGCCGAACGCGAAGCGCATGTAATGCTCCTCGCCGTCGCGCCAGATCGTCAGATCGAGCCACTCGGAAAGCGCGTTGACTACCGACACGCCAACGCCGTGCAGGCCGCCCGACACCTTGTAGGCATTGTCGTCCGAGGTGTTCTCGAACTTCCCGCCCGCATGCAGCTGTGTCATGATGACCTCGGCGGCGGAAACGCCCTCCTCGGCATGGATGCCCGTAGGAATGCCGCGTCCATTGTCCTCGACCGAGACCGAGCCGTCGGCGTTCAGGGTGATGAGAATCCGGTCGCAATGCCCCGCAAGCGCTTCGTCGATCGCGTTATCGGAAACCTCGAACACCATGTGGTGGAGGCCAGAACCATCGTCGGTATCGCCGATATACATGCCCGGCCGCTTGCGCACCGCGTCGAGGCCCTTGAGGACCTTGATCGAATCGGCGCCATATTCGTTGGAATTGGGATTTTGTGCGGTGTCGTTGCTCATCATTGGTCCATAGCGAAGGGCTTGGCAAAACCCAAGCAAAAGCGGCGTTCCAGTGGCATGGAGATACGTCTCATATAATATGGCCCGACGCGATTTTGAAGCGGCTCGCAGCCGCCGGAATCGCGTCGAAAAGTGCATCCTCGGTGCCCGTCATCCAGACCTGCCCGTCTGTGTCTGCAAGCCGCTCGAACAACGCCGCTCTTCGTGAAGGATCGAGATGCGCGGCAACCTCGTCGAGCAACAATATCGGGCGCCGGCCCGTGCGCGCGGCGACGAGATCGGCGTGCGCGAGCACGATTCCCAGCAGCAGCGCCTTCTGCTCCCCCGTGGAGCAGCGTTCGGCGGGTTGGGCCTTGCCGAGATGCGTCACCTGAAGGTCCGAGCGATGCGGCCCCGCGAGCGTGCGCCCGGCCCCGGCATCGCGCGCGCGACCTTCGGCCAGAACGCGCGCGAACGCCTGCTGGTCGTGCGCCTGCCAGCCCACGAGCGCCAGGCCCGCGCGCGCGAAAACGCTTTCCGGAGCGCCGGCGATGCATGCCGCCAGCGCGGCGATCGTGCCTGCCCGTGCATCGGCAACGGCAACGCCATGCTCGGCCATCTGCGCTTCGAGTGCGGACAACCAGTCGCCGTCGGGGCGTTCATTCTCCGCGAGCAGTTTGTTACGCGCGCGCATCGCGGCTTCGTAGCGCGTCGTATGGACGGCATGACCCGGATGGAGCGCGAGCACCAGCCGGTCGAGAAAGCGGCGGCGGCCGCCCGCGCTTTCAGTGAAGAGCCGGTCCATCGCGGGCGTAAGCCAGAGCACCGAAAGCCATTCGGAAAGCGCGGTCGCCGCGGCTTGCACGCCATTGATCCTCACCTGACGTCGTTCAGGCGCGTCGGGAGTCGCACCCGTGCCGAGATCGACATCGCCCAATCGTGCCGCGACCGCGAAGCCACCCGCGCCTGTATCGCGCGCCATTTCGGATAGCGCTGCGCGTCTCAGCCCGCGTCCAGGTGTGAGCAGCGAGACTGCCTCGAGGATATTGGTCTTACCCGCTCCATTCTCGCCCGTCAGCACAACGAATCCCGGGCCGGGCGACAGCAGCGCGTCGGCGTAGGAGCGGAAATCGGTGAGGGCGAGACGGGTCAGCGGCACGCGCGCCTTCTGGGTCCGTTTCGCCCGAGTTGCAACATTTGCCATCGCCAGCGCCGGGCAGCATCTTCACGCCGCTGTCGATATCCCCCGGCGGCAGGCCGGCACATATCGCGTTTCGAATCTACTGCCCAACCGGCGCTGATCATTGCGAATTCTGCAGGACCTGTGGCACACTCCAGTCGCTCTAACGGAAGGGACAAGCCATGCAGCCTTATCCTTCGCAGCGTTATCGTCACTCCATGCTTCTGACGCTGGCAGTTGCCCTGTCGTTTGCCGCACCGGTGCTTGCCCAGTCGCCGGGCAAGAAGCCACAGTCTGCAGAGGACGCGGCGAAGTCCATCGTCACCGATCCGCTGGAGGATACCAACATCCAGAAGAAGAAGATCCCGCCGGTGCTCGAGGCGATCGGCAACAATCCCTATGCGCGCAAGGATACGCAGAGCTGCCAGACGATCGCGAGCGCGGTCGGCGCGCTTGATGATGCGCTCGGCCCCGATTTCGATGCGGGCCCGCAAAAGGGCGAGGGCTCGGACGTCAAGGCGATCGGCGCGGCGAAGAGCGTTGCCCAGAGCTTCATCCCCGGCCGCGGAATCATCCGCGAAGTGTCAGGCGCCAACAAGTCGGATGCGCGATACAATCACGCGGTCTATGCGGGGCTCGCGCGCCGCGCCTTCCTGAAGGGCGTGGGTGCACAGCGCGGCTGCAAGGCGCCCGCCGCCCCGCGAACCTAGGTGGCCTCAACCTTCTGAGCGAGGCCAGAGGCCGCGCGACCCGAGGCTCTCGGGTCTCTCGCCCTTTAGGATTTGATCAGACGCGCATCGGCATCAGCACATAGAGCGCAGACGCCTTGTCGTTCTCGCGGATCAGCGTCGGCGCGGCGGCATCGGCGAGGTGGACCTCGACGGCATCGCCCTCGATCTGGCCGAGAATATCGAGCAGATAGCGCGCGTTGAAGCCGATCTCGAAACCCTCGGACGCATATTCACCCGGAACTTCCTCGGCCGCAGTCCCGTTTTCGGGGCTGGTGACCGAAAGCGTGATCTTGTCGCGCTCGAGCGCCATCTTCACCGCGCGCGTCTTTTCGGTGGCGATGGTGGCGACCCGGTCGACCCCCTCCTCGAAGCTGCGCGGGTCGATCCTGAGGATCTTGTCGTTGCCCGTCGGGATGACGCGGCTGTAATCGGGGAAGGTGCCGTCAATCAGCTTGGAGGTGAGCACTGCGGTGCCGAGCCCGAAGCGGATCTTGGTGGGCGAGAGCGAAACCTCGACCGATCCATCGACCTCGTCGAGCAGTTTGCGCAGTTCAGCGACGCATTTGCGCGGGATGATCACGTCGGGCATGCCCTCGGCGCCATCGGGGCGCGGGACGGTGACGCGTGCGAGGCGATGGCCATCGGTCGCGGCGGCCTTGATTACCGGCTGCGATTCATCGGAAACGTGCAGAAAGATGCCGTTCAGGTAGTAGCGCGTTTCCTCGGTCGAGATCGCGAAGCGCGTCTTGTCGATGATCTGGCGCAGCGTCTGCGCAGGAAGCTCGAAGCGCGTCGGCAGTTCGCCTTCCGCGATCACGGGGAAATCGTCGCGTGGCAGCGTGGCGAGATTGAAGCGTGCACGCCCGGCGTTGATCTGCATCTTGCCTTCGGACGCCGCGAGCTCGACCTGACTGCCCTCGGGCAATTTGCGCGCAATGTCGAACAATGTGTGCGCCGATACCGTGGTCGCGCCCGCCTGGTCGACCGCCGCAGCCACGCTCTCGACGATCTGCAGATCGAGATCGGTCGCCATCAGCCGGATCGCGCCGTCGGCACTCGCTTCGAGAAGCACGTTGGACAGGATCGGGATGGTGTTGCGCCGCTCAACCACCGATTGCACGTGGCTGAGGCTCTTCAAGAGCGTTGCGCGTTCGATCGTCGCCTTCATGTCCTAACCCCCGGGGACTCTTGGATCTGGTTGTGCGGGGCACGGGCGCACCCCCAATGGTTCATCATCCATCCTTAACAAGAAAAAGGGCCGGAGCAAGCGGCTCCGGCCCGTTCTTTTTCGTCGCCCCGGCACAGGCCGGAATCATGCTGTCCTATTCGGTGACCCGAACCATGCCGGGCGACGAAGCGAGGCCGAGCCAGACCTGAAGGGATATCGGGCCCGACACCGTATCAGTCACGCTTCCTCAGAAGCGGATGCCGACGCCGCCAAGCACCTGGTGGCGCTCGACGCCCTGCTCATAGTTCGAGTAACGATACTCGCCCTTCACATAGGCCTTTCCGCCGATCTTCTGCTCGACGCCTGCGCCGACGCGCACACCATCGAGATGGTTCTTGGCGAGCGTAACTTCGTCGGTGCCATCGTCCGAAGTGAACTTGGCATCGGCATTGGTGTAACCGGCCTTGGCGTAAAGCAGCGTGTTGGCACCGACCGTGGTGCCGACGCGGCCGCCGACATAGAGATCGCGGCCGGCCTTCAGGCAAAGACGCGGATCCGCGACGGTCTTTGCGCCATCGTCGCAGGTCTTGTTGTTCGAATCCGAATATTCGACTTCGCCGCCGATCACGGCCTTGCCGATCTGCGCGTCATAGCCGGCGGCGATACCATAGCCGATATCGTCGTCGTGCCCGTCAGCCTGGACGCGATCCCAGCCGACCAGCGCCTCGACGCGCGGACCCGTGAAGGGCGCGGCATCCTGCGCCATGGCAGGGGTGGCGGCAGCGCTGGCGAGCAGCGTGGCCAGAACGAGAATACGCATACACAACTCCATTACTTGCGTGTCCCCGGAACGGGGGACGGGGTGCAAATGGCACCCGCTGTCTGAACCCCACATAAACCGGATGCAAAAAGCGCAATCGGCAACCGAAATTTATTGCAATGCCGCGACAGGCGCGGAATGGACCGGACATGAGCGGATCAGGGCGGTACTTCATCGCGCGGCACGGCGAGACGGTGTTCAATGCCGCGGGCCGGCTGCAGGGCGATCACGCCCACACGCCGCTTACCCGCGCGGGGTTTGCACAGGCTGATGCCATGGGCGTGATGCTCCGCGACTATCTCGGCCCCAGGCCCGCGCTGACGCTTTGGGCATCGGACACGGGCCGTGCGCTCCAGACATTGTCCGTGATCGCCGAGCATCTCGAGCTGGACTGGCACCAGGCAAGAACCGACGCCCGGCTTGCCGAAATCGGCATGGGTGCGTGGGGCGGACGTTATTATCATGACGTCATGGCGGAAGTCGGGCCCATACTCGATCGCGAGCAAGGCCTGTTCAGCCAGCAGGCGCCCGGCGGCGAATGGTATGATGACATCGCTGCGCGGCTGCGCGGCTGGCTCGACGACACCGCCGACCAGACCGGCGACCGGCTGATCCTGATGCACGGCATATCGAGCCGCGTCCTGCGCGGCATGCTAACCGGCGTCGCGACCACTTCGCAGCATCGCGCGCCCGTCGCGGCGGGACTGCCGCAGGGATCGATGGTCATGGTCGAGCATGGCCGCGAGACCATAATACGAACGGGCACGGGGCACGCGCCAGTATGAGATTGCTTCTCGGGTGCGCCTGCTTCGCTCTGCTCGCTACTCCAGCGCTGGCCACGCGCACGTCGCTCGGCACGTTCGAGGGCTGGGGCGCCTTTCGCGACGATCAGCCGCTGCGATGCTACGCCATCGCGGAGCCGCTGCGCAAATCGACAAAGGCGGCGTGGCGCGCATTTGCGAGCGTCTCGCACTGGCCCGGGCAAGGCGTGCGCGGCCAGACGCATGTCCGCCTCAGCCGCGAACGCAGCTCCGAGGCGGTGACGACGCTGCGGATCGGCGAACGCCGCTTCGTGCTTGTGGGCGGCGGCGCAGACGCATGGGCCCCCGACGCGCGCACCGACGCCGCGATCGTGGCCGCCATGCGCAATGCCCAGTCAATGACGATCGACAGCCGGGACGGCCAGGGTCGAGGCTTCAGCGACACCTATCGTCTGCGCGGAGCGGCGACCGCGATCGACGCAGCGGCGCTGGGCTGTGTACGGCGCTGAGCCGGACCCAGCGGGCAGCGGATACGGCGCCGGAGGCGGGGAGACCGGGCCATGACCCTCGCCCGGGGCGCGGACCCTAGCAAAATCGGCGATTTTGCACTATGTGGCGCGGCATGAACGCCCCGCAGACCATCACCATGCCGATTCCCGGCCACATAGACCCTGTGCCCGTGCCCCGCGCGATCACGCCGCGCGAGGACGGCCGCATCGACCTGATCGGCCTGCCCAGGGACGAGATCCGGGCCTATCTGATCGAAAAGGGCATGGAACTCAAACAGGCCAAGCTGCGCGCCAAGCAGCTGTGGCACTGGATCTACAATCGCGGCGCGACCGAATTCGCGCAGATGACCGACATCGCCAAGACCATGCACCCCTGGCTCGCCGAACGTTTCGTGATCGGCCGGCCCGAAGTCGTAGAGGCGCAGGTCTCGACCGATGGCACGCGCAAATGGCTGCTGCGTTCGGACGACGGCCAGGATTACGAGATGGTCTTCATCCCCGATGCGGACCGCGGCACGCTATGCGTCTCGTCACAGGTGGGATGCACGCTCAACTGCCGCTTCTGCCACACGGGCACGATGCGACTGGTCCGCAACCTGACCGCGGGCGAGATCGTCGGGCAGGTCATGCTGGCACGCGACTCCCTGGGCGAATGGCCGAGCCAGCCCGATGGCCGGCTGCTCACCAACATCGTGATGATGGGGATGGGCGAACCGCTCTACAATTTCGACAATGTCCGCGATGCGCTCAAGCTCGTCATGGACGGAGACGGGCTTGCGCTCTCCAAGCGCCGCATCACGCTCTCCACCTCGGGCGTGGTCCCGATGATGGCGCGCGCGGGCGAGGAGATCGGCGTCAACCTCGCGGTTTCGCTCCACGCGGTGACCAAGGAAGTCCGCGACGAGATCGTGCCCCTGAACCGCAAATACGGGATCGAGGAGCTTCTGCAGGCATGCGCCGACTATCCGGGTGCCAACAATGCGCGGCGAATCACCTTCGAGTACGTCATGCTCAAGGACAAGAACGACAGCGACGAAGATGCGCGCGAACTCGTGCGTCTCATCAGGAAGTTCAAGCTGCCCGCCAAGGTCAACCTGATTCCCTTCAATCCCTGGCCCGGGGCGGCGTATGAATGCTCGACCCCCGAGCGGATCAGGGCTTTCAGCAATATCGTGTTCGAGGCGGGCATCTCCGCTCCCGTCCGCACGCCGCGCGGCCGCGACATCGACGCCGCTTGCGGCCAGCTCAAGACAGCATCGGAAAAGAAAACCCGCGCCGAACTCGATCGGCTGGCAGAGGAAAAGCAGGCGGCGCTCGGCTGACCTGCAACCATTCGCGGCTTTACACCATAGTTGCCCGATGTGATCCTTCGGTCAGGAGAAAGGGATGGAACGCGCGGCCGAGGCGACAGAGGAACTGACGAGCCGGCCACGGCGCGTGCTCCGTCATCGTCTTTCCACACGGCTTTGGCACTGGTCGAATGCGCTCGCGGTCTTCGTGCTGCTAATGAGCGGGCTGATGATCTTCAATGCGCATCCGCGGCTCTATTGGGGGCAGTACGGCGCCAATACCGACAGAGCCTGGCTGCAGATCGGCTCCGACGAGACGCATGGCTATCTCAGGGTCGGCGACCGACGCTGGGATACGACCGGAGTCCTCGGTCGCTGGAGCGATGCCAATGGCGCCACCCAACGCCGGGCCTTTCCGCACTGGGCCACCCTGCCCTCGACCTATAATCTGGCACTGGCCCGCCGCTGGCATCTGTCCTTCGCCTGGCTGTTCGCCCTGGGGCTGCTCGGCTTCATGATCCGTGCCTTCTCGAACGGGCATGTGGCGCGCGACCTCAGCTTGACGCGCGAAGAGCTCAAACCGGGCGCAATATGGGGCGACGTGAGGGATCACCTGCGCCTGCGCTTCGACCACGGAGAGCGCTACAATCTGCTGCAGAAAGCGAGCTATATTCTCGTCGTCTTTGCGCTGCTGCCTCTGCTGATCTTCACCGGGCTGGCGATGTCGCCGGGCATGAACGCCGCCTGGCCCTGGCTGATCGACATTTTCGGGGGGCGGCAATCGGCACGCTCGATCCATTTCATCATCGCCGCGCTGATCGCGGGCTTCATCGGAGTGCACCTGCTGCTCGTGCTTTTGTCGGGGCCCATCCGCGGCGTCGGCGGCATGATCACAGGGCGGGAGACATATCGGTGAACCGGCTGTTCACGCGCCGCGGACTCATAGGGAGCGGTATCGCCATCGGAGCCGGGGGACTGGTTGGCGGTTGCGACCGGCTCGGCGAAAGCCCGACCTTCCGCAAGATCCTCTCCTGTGGCGAAGCGATGAACCGGCACGCGCAGCGCCTGCTGACCGATCGCAATGCGCTTGCTCGCGAGTTTTCGGTTGCGGAAATCTCTCCCTTTTTCCGCGGCAATGGTTCGCAGAATCCCGGTACGGGCGGCTATCCCGCCCATGCGGCGGCGGGCTTCGCCGACTGGCGCGTCAGCGTGTCGGGCCTCGTCGCGCGTCCGCTCACGCTGTCGATGGCGCAGATTCGATCGATGCCAAGACGCAGCCAGATCACGCGGCACGACTGCGTCGAGGGCTGGAGCGCCATCGGGAAATGGACCGGCGTTCCGCTCTCGAGGTTGCTCGACCAGGCGGGAATGATCGACCGGGCGCGTTTCATCGTCTTTCGCTGCGCCGACCGGATCGGCGACGTACCCTATTATGAATCGATCGACCTTGTTGACGCGCTGCATCCACAAACGATCATGGCCTGGGCGCTCAACGACCGGCTCCTTCCTATCCGCAATGGCGCACCGCTCAGGCTGCGCGTCGAACGCCAGCTCGGCTACAAACACGCCAAATATGTCCAGTCGATCGAGGCCGTGGCCAGCCTCGACGGTATCGGCCTCGGCAAGGGCGGCTTCTGGGAAGATCGCGTCGATTACGAATGGTATGCGGGTATCTGATAAAGACGAGTCTTGACCTGAGCGCGCTTCGCCTTACCCCTTGAAAAGGGGGCGCAACCGCACGGAGACGCCATGGCGCTGGTCGACACGTTCCTGCACAGGCTGGTGAAACGTGGAACGCTCACGCTCACCGACCATCTCGGCAACCGCAGCACTTTCGGTACGCCCGATCCCCTGTTCGGAGATGTCGCGATCCGCTTCGCGGACAGCGGCGTTGCCGGATACATCGTCCGCCACCCACGGCTTGGTGCGGCAGAGACCTTCATGGATGGCCGCCTGATCATCGAACGCGGCGATATACTCGATCTCATCACCCTGATTCGCCGCAACACCCCGTGGGAGCGCGGCGGCAAGCTTACCATCAGGAACCCGGTGCGCCGGTCGCTCAGCAGAGTGCAAAGCCGGCTATCGCGCTTCAACTGGGAAGGTCGCTCGAAGCGCAATGTCGCGCATCACTATGATCTAGGGAACAGTCTCTACGAGCTCTTTCTGGACGCCGACATGCAGTATAGCTGCGCCTATTTCACCGATCCTGCAAACAGCCTCGAACAGGCGCAAGAAGACAAAAAGGCGCACATCGCCGCCAAGCTCCACCTGAAACCCGGCCAGCGTGTGCTCGACATAGGCTGCGGCTGGGGCGGCATGGCGCTCTATCTCAACCAACATTTCGACGTCGACGTACTGGGCATAACGCTTTCCGAGGAACAGCTCGGTACCGCGCGCAATCGTGCTGCAGCAGCCGGCGTGTCAGACCGCGTCAGGTTCGAGCTGATCGACTATCGCAATCTTGAAGGGCAGTTCGACCGGATCGTGTCGGTCGGCATGTTCGAACATGTCGGCCCACCGCATTATCGCGAATTCTTCCGCCAGTGCCGCAACCTGATGACCGATGACGGGGTGATGCTGCTGCACACGATCGGCCGCTTCGGCGGACCCGGCACCACCGACGCTTTCACGCGCAAATATATTTTCCCCGGCGGCTATATCCCGGCGCTGAGCGAGGTCGTTTCGGCGAGCGAGAAGAACCGGCTGATCGCCACCGATGTCGAAACATTGCGTCTCCATTACGGGCTGACCGCCCATCATTGGTACAGGCGCACCGCCGAAAACCGCGACAGGATCGTTGCGCTCTATGACGAGCGCTTCTTTCGCATGTGGCAATTCTATCTGGCGGGCGCGATCTCGACCTTCGAATATGGCGGGATGGGCAATTACCAGATCCAGTACGTCAAGCGGCGCGACGCGCTGCCCATCACCCGCGATTATATCGCGAAGGACGAACAGCGCGTCGCGCACAAGGTCTGAAGGCAATCAGGTGCCCATGCCGCCGTCGATCGTGTGCATCGCACCCGTGATCATGGCCGCGTTCGGACCCGCGATATAGGCGGTGAATTCGGCAACCTCGTCGGCATGGATGTGCCGCTTGATCGCCATGAAGCTGTGCATGAAATCGGCCATCGGCCCGTCAGCGGGATTCATGTCGGTGTCGACGGGCCCGGGCTGGACGGCGTTCACCGTGATGCGTCGATCGCCGAAGTCGCGCGCGAGCCCGCGCACCATGCCTTGCACCGCCGACTTGGTCAGCGCATAGGCCGCGCCGCCCGCAAAGGGCATGGTATCGCCGTTGACCGAACCAATGACGATGATGCGGCCGCCCTCGTTCATTCGGCGCGCGGCCTCGACCGCGGCATGATAGGGCGCGTTGACGTTGATCGCGATCATCCGGTCGATCGCGTCAGCCTCGAGCGTCAGCGGATCGCCCAGCAGCGCGGTTCCGGCATTGATCACGATGACATCAAGGGCTCCGCGCCCGGCAATCGTATCGATCAGCGCATCACGATCGGCGCTGTCGGTGCGGATCGCTTCGGCACCGGTTTCCGATGCCAGCGCTTCTGCGGCATCCTTCGATCCGGCGTAGGTGAAGGCGACCTTGCCTCCGCCTTTCGCGAAGCGGCGAACGATGGCGGCGCCGATACCGCGGCTGCCGCCAAGAACGAGCACATTTTTGTTGTAGAAGTCGGACATGAGGGGATCCTTGAGTTAATGTAGTGAGTGCTATATATACATCGCGAGCATCGCTCAAGGAGTTTTTTAGTGGTTGCTACAGAAAAATTACCTACACGTGGCCGACCGCGCTCCTTTGATGTCGAGGCCGCTGTGGATAAGGCGATGCGGATGTTCCATGCGCGCGGCTATGACGCTGTTGGGGTAGCCGAGCTTGGCGCCGAACTCGGCATCAAGCCGCCCAGTTTCTATGCGGCCTTTGGCAGCAAAGCGGGGCTCTTCGAGCGCGCGCTGGAACGTTATGCAGCCGGCGAAGCCAATGTCTTCGGCTATGCGCGCGCGATCGGCGGGAGCGTGGCCGACGTCATCGAAGCAGCGCTTGCCCGCGCTGCGCACATCTATCCCGAACGCAATGGCGCCGCCGGCTGCCTTGTGCTTGACGGCACACGCAACAGCACCGATCCGGAAGCGCGCGCGATAACGGCCGCGGCAAAGGCCGCCAGCCGTGAAGCGATTCGCGCCTTCATCGCTACCGAACATCCGACGCGCGCAGGGGAACTCACCGCGCTGGCGACAATTGCACTCGAAGGCATGTCCGCCGCGGCGCGCGATGGCGCTGACGAGGCGACGCTGTCAGGCTTTGCCGCCAATATCGCCCGCGCCTTCCGTCGAGAGATCAGCGGGCGCTGATCAGGCTGTCAGCGATGCGGTGTCGCCATGGCAAGGTCGCCCTCGGCCTTGCTCAACGCTCCGTCCTTGTTGCTGTCGGCCCTGGCGAACCATGCGTTCTTCATCGCCATATATTCTGACTGCGACAGCGATCCGCTCTTGTCGGTGTCGGCGGCCGCCCATTTGGCGTCGCCCGCTTTAGCCGATGCTTCGGCCGCGGAAATCTGGCCATCGCCATTGGCGTCTTTCTTCGTCCAGCCCGCGGCGGTCGCCGCGTCGAACTCGACGCGCGTGATCCGGCCATCGCCATCGGTGTCGGCGGTCTTCCACATGTCACCGGCATAGGCTGTACCACCCAGCGTGCAGAGCGCGACCGCGGCAAGCAACGTGTACTTCATGACATCCTCCTGAACGCACGCCTTTTCATGGCGCCGCTCAGGAAAGAACGAGCATCGCGGGGTCTCATATCCTTCGGTTCCGCGCCCCGGCGTGGTTGGATACCGGTTCATCGCGGATAGCGCTGGTCAATCCACGCCAGCGATGAGACGACGAGCTCTTCGAGCACCGACTGGTCCACATCGGCGAGCCGCTTCACGTACAGGCATGATTTGCCCGTCCTGTGCTTGCCGAGGCGCGCAAGGGAGTCTTCCTGCCCGGCATCGCCGACCAGCACATAGAGCACGAGCTCCGCCTTGCGCGGCGAGAAACCGATCCGGCACATCTCGCCCGAATGGCCGCTGTCATAGCGATAGGCGTAGCGCCCGAACCCGATGATCGACGGCCCCCACATCACCGGCGGCTCGCCCGTCAGCCGCGCCATCATCGCGCAGAGGGTTTCCGCGTCGCCGCGGCGCACCGGATCAGGCACGGCGGCGATAAAATCCGCCACCATCACCCCGGTCGCCGTGGTCTTGAGCTCGGCCATGCATGAACCTCCCATCATGACGAATGTTGCACCGGACCGCGATAGCGCATAACCGCGCTCGCGACTCCACCAACGCCATTCGGGAATCTGCAATCATGAGCGACAAGATCAACCGCGTTGTGCTCGCCTATTCGGGCGGCCTCGACACCAGCGTGATCCTGAAATGGCTGCAGCAGACGTATAATTGCGAGGTCGTCACCTTCACCGCCGATCTCGGCCAGGGCGAGGAGCTCGAGCCCGCGCGCGCCAAGGCGCAGCTCATGGGCATCAGGCCCGAGCACATCTTCATCGACGACCTCCGCGAGGAGTTCGTCAAGGAATATGTCTTCCCGATGATGCGCGCCAACGCGCTCTACGAGGGCTGCTATCTGCTCGGCACCTCGA
This sequence comes from Sphingomonas sp. LaA6.9, assembly GCF_022601895.1. Classification (GTDB taxonomy): domain Bacteria; phylum Pseudomonadota; class Alphaproteobacteria; order Sphingomonadales; family Sphingomonadaceae; genus Sphingobium_A. The sequence goes on along the minus strand of NZ_JAKVIO010000032.1, from coordinate 14,043 downwards.
TCGCGCGCCCGCTCATCGCCAAGCGCCAGATCGAGATCGCCAGACAAGTGGGCGCCGATGCGGTCAGCCATGGCGCCACCGGCAAGGGCAATGACCAGGTTCGCTTCGAGCTCGGCTATTACGCGCTCAACCCCGACATCAAGGTGATCGCGCCCTGGCGCGAATGGGATCTGACCAGCCGCACCGCGCTGATCGCCTTTGCCGAGCAGCACCAGATCCCCGTGCCCAAGGACAAGCGCGGCGAAAGCCCCTTCTCGACCGACGCCAACCTTCTCCACACCTCGTCCGAGGGCAAGGTGCTCGAGGATCCGTGGGAAGAGGTCCCCGACTATGTCTTCTCGCGCACCGTCAGCCCCGAAGATGCGCCCGATGCGCCTGAGATCATCACGATCGATTTCGAGCGCGGCGACGCAGTTGCAGTCAATGGCGAGGGGCTGAGCCCCGCAAGCCTGCTCGCGAAGCTGAACGATCTCGGTCGTACCCACGGCATCGGCCGCCTCGACCTGCTCGAAAACCGCTTCGTCGGCATGAAGTCGCGCGGCATGTACGAAACGCCTGGCGGCACGATCCTGCACCTCGCGCATCGCGGCATCGAGCAGATCACGCTCGACCGCGGCGCAGCGCACCTCAAGGACGAACTGATGCCGCGCTATGCCGAGCTCATCTATAACGGCTTCTGGTTCAGCCCCGAGCGCGAGATGCTCCAGGCCGCGATCGACCACAGCCAGGACAAGGTGACGGGCACCGTGCGCATCAAGCTCTACAAGGGCGCTGCGCACCTGATCGGCCGCAAATCGCCCTATTCGCTCTATTCGGAAAAGGTCGTGACCTTCGAGGACGATCAGGGCGCCTATGACCAGCGCGATGCCGAAGGCTTCATCAAGCTCAATGCGCTGCGGCTGCGACTGCTCGGGCGGCGCGATCGCTGATGACCGGGGCGGGGGGACGCAACTGGTGGGAAACGCGCGGCTATGCAGCCGCGCTGGTCCTGCTCGCGGCGCTGCCCCTGCTCTGGCCGGATATCCTGCCGCTCGTCGACCTGACCGCGCATATCGGGCGCTACAGCGTCCAGCTTGATCTCGCGAACAGCCCGGCGCTGCAGCAGTTCTACGGTTTCGAGTGGCGCTGGATCGGCAATCTCGGGGTCGACCTGCTGATCCTGCCGTTCGGCAAGATCTTCGGCGTCGAGCTTGGCACCAAGCTCATCGTCATGGCGATCCCGCCGCTCACCGTCGCGGGCTTCCTCGCCGTGGCGCAGGCGGTGCACGGGCGCCTGCCGCCGACCGCCGCGCTCGCGCTGCCACTTGCCTACGCCTTCCCCTTCCAGTTCGGCTTCGTCAATTTCGCGCTGTCGATGGCGCTGTCGATGCTCGCCTTCGCGCTGTGGCTCAACCTCGCATCGCGCCCGACGCTGCGCGCCGCGCTGTTCGTCCCGCTCTCGATTGCGCTCTGGACCGTCCATGTCTTCGGCTGGGCGGTGCTCGGCCTGCTCGCCTTCACCGCGGGCATCGTCCGCAACCGCGATGCTGGTCATGGCTGGATCGCCGCGATCTTCCGCGGCGGCATCGGCTGCCTGCCGCTCGCGCCGCCCGCGCTGCTGATGTTCGCATGGCGTTCGGAAGGCTCTGCGGGCACCACGGGCGACTGGTTCAACTGGGACATCAAGCGTGCCTATTTCGTCCAGATTTTGCGCGATCGCTGGCAGCTGTTCGATCTGCTCTCGCTCATTGCGCTTGTTGCCGCACTTGCGGCCGCGCTGCGGAGCGCGAGCGCGGGCTTCTCGCGCATGTTCGCCCTCGCCGCGCTCGTGCTCGCGGTCACCTATGTCCTGCTGCCGCGAATCCTGATCGGTTCGGCCTATGCCGATATGCGACTCGCCCCCTTCGCGCTCGCCATCGCGATCCTCGCGATCCGCTTTCGGCCGGATTTCTCACGCCGCGCGCTTCACTGGATCGCTCTCGCGAGCTGCGCCTTCTTCGTCGCGCGGATCGCCGGGCATACAGCCAGCTTCTGGCTCTACGACCGCACATATGACCGGACGCTGGAAGCCGTTGCGCATATCCCGCCGCATGCACGTATGGTTTCCTTCGTCGGCAAGCCCTGCCGCGAGGATTGGGCCAAGTCGCGGCTCGACCACCTGCCCGCGCTCGCGCTCGTCCGCAAACAGGCCTTCTCGAACGATCAATGGGACATGCCGGGCGCGCAATTGCTGAGCGTTCGCCTGGAGGGCGCAGCGCCCTTCACCGCCGATCCCTCTCAGTTCGTTTTTCCCACGCACTGCGCCGCCGCGCCGTGGCGTTCGATCGATCAGGCGCTGGCGTCGGTGCCAGCGGTCTTCGACTATCTCTGGCTGATCGATGCCCCCACATTCGACGCGCGATCGCTCGGCAATTTCCATTTGGTCTGGCGCAACGACATGTCGGCGCTCTACAAGCGCGACGGGCGGGACATTTCCAGCCCGGACAAGGAATGATACGCGCGCAATGACCGGTCCCCGCCTTTCCGTCGTCGTGCCCTGCTATAACGAAGAGGGCTGTCTGACCGAACTCCACCGTCGGCTCGGCGATGCCGCCGCGGCCACGGTCGGCGACGCCTATGAGATCGTCCTCGTCAACGACGGGTCGCGCGACGCGACCTGGGATCTGATGCGTGCGCTCGCCGCGCAGGATTCGCATGTCGTCGCGATAGATCTGTCGCGCAATCACGGGCATCAGCTCGCCTTGACCGCTGGGCTCGATCTTTGCTCGGGCGATGTGATCCTCATCATCGACGCCGACCTGCAGGACCCGCCCGAGCTGCTGGGTGCGATGCTGGCCGAAATGGAGGCGCAAAATGCCGACGTCGTATATGCGGTCAGGCGCAAGCGCGCGGGCGAGACGGCCTTCAAGCGCTCCACGGCCGCCTTGTTCTATCGGGGGCTTTCCTGGCTTACCGATATCGAGATTCCAGTCGACACCGGCGATTTCCGGCTGATGAGCCGCCGCGCGCTCGACGCGCTGCTCGCGCTCCCCGAGCAGGCGCGCTTCGTGCGCGGCATGGTGGCCTGGATCGGCTTTAGACAGGTCCCGATCCTGTATGATCGCGCCGAACGGCTGGCGGGCGAGACGAAATATCCATTGCGAAAGATGGTGCGCTTCGCGCTGGATGCGGTGACAGGGTTCTCGACGGTGCCGCTGCGCATCGCCAGCTATATGGGGATCGGGCTTGCCGCAGCGTCCGTCCTGCTTCTGGCCTATACGGCTTATGGCTGGCTTGCGGGCAAAGCCATCGAAGGCTGGACCTCCCTGATGCTCGTCGTGGTCGTGCTCGGCGCAGTGCAGATGTTCGTGCTCGGCATGATCGGCGAGTATCTGGGACGCCTATACCTCGAATCGAAGCGCCGCCCGCTCTACATCATCTCACAGGTTGCAGGCCGCGCCGGCGGGCGTCGCGCGCACGGCCATGTCGCGACTCAGGCCGATACGATCGCGACCAGCGACACGCCCGGCGGCATCGGCACACGCCCCACCGCATAGCGCTCCAACGCAAAAAGCCACTCGAACGTCGAGTTCACCAGCGACGGCGGCAAGGCATCGTCGCTGTCCTGTTTTCCCATCAGCCGACCGGCGAGGCGCGCGGTGGCCGCGAGCGGAAAGAGAATGCTGTTGAACCAGCTGAGCATCTCGAGCTTCAGCCCGGCGTCCGAAATCGCGCCGGACAGGCTGGCCTTGGTGTAGCGCCGATGGTGATGATTGACGACGTCGTGCGCGCTCCACATCCACGGGAATGCCGGCACGGTCAGCAAAATCCGTCCTCCGGGCCTGAGGCGGCCTGCGATCGACCGCAGGGCCGCGCGATCGTCCTCGATGTGCTCGAGCACGTCGAGCAGCGCGATGAGGTCGTAATGATGTGGCGCCACGCCCGTAAGCCCGGGGAGCGGGGCGCTTCCGACGTCGCGGCCCAGGCGGTTTGCCGCGATTGCGCGGGCCGCATCGTCGATCTCGATCGCATCGACCCTGCCGAAACGGCTCAGCATCGCGAGATTGTGACCCGTGCCGCAACCGATCTCGAGCAGTTGCGCCTGCGCGGGCAATGCGATGTGACGCGCGATCACCGATGCCAGGATCTCGCGGCGGGCGCGATACCACCAGTGCTGGCTGTCCAGATCCGCCATGCGATCATAGACGATGCGTTCCATCAGCCGAACACCCACGCGCGGTTGAGCGCGAATGTGACGAGCGGCGTGACAAAGACCATCGGTATCACCGGCCACCAGGTCGGTCCGCCGAGGGGCCCGGTCAACACCCAGACAAACAGGCTGTTGAGCACGAAACTGACCACCGAGACCATGACGAAACGGCTTGTGATGCGCGCCAGATTGTCACGCGATCCATGCCCACGAAAACTCCAGCGGCTGTGCAGCACATAGCCGATGACGACCGACACGGCATAGGCGATGACATTCGCGGCCAGCGGCGCGACGCCGGCAAAGGTGGCGGTCACCCAATAGGCCCCGGCGCCGATGAGCGTGACGAAACCACCGGTAAGGCCGTAGCGCACCAGTTGACCCAGTAAAATCCGGTTTTCGACCGATAGAGCGCCCAAAATCGCTATGCCCTTCACTTGTGCTCTGGCAAAGAGCCTCTAATCGCGGACCGGGGATATGAAAAGGGCGATCGAGCGGGCTCCTATGAAGATTGACTGGAAAGATGCGCATCGCCACTGGCGCGCATTGACGCTGCTGATCTGGATCGCAATGGCCGCGTACCTGATCGCGAACCGCTGGGGCGCGATCCACTGGTTCGCGCTGGGCGACACCGACGACAATCTGCGCATGATGCAGGTGCGCGCCTGGCTCGACGGCCAGGGCTGGTTCGACATGCGCCAATACCGTCTCAACCCGCCCGAAGGCTTCAACATTCACTGGTCGCGTTTCGTCGATATCCCGATCGCGGCCATCATCCTGGCGAGCAAGCCCTTTTTCGGAACCGCGATCGCAGAACGCATCGCGGTGGCCGTTGCCCCCCTGCTGCCGCTTGGCGTCACCGTCTTCGCCATCGCGCTGACGATGCGCCGCCTGATCGCGCCGTGGAGCTTCGCGCTTGCCGCGCTGCTGCTGATCGGCGCTTCGTCGACCATGGCGATGTTCTCGCCCACACGCATCGATCATCACAACTGGCAGCTGGCGATGCTCGCGGTCATCATGGCCGGGCTCGTGGACCCCGAACGACGACGCGGCGGACTGACCGTCGGGGCCGCCAGTGCGCTCTCACTCGTCATCGGTTTCGAGATGATGCCCTATCTCGGACTGGCGGGTGCCGCGATCGCGTTGCGCTGGGTCTGGGATCGCGCCGAATTTGAGCGACTTCAGGCCTATGCGGTACTGCTCGCGGGTGGATCCGCGCTCGGCTATGCACTCTTTGCATCCTACGACAATCGCGTTCCCCGCTGCGACGTGCTCTCGCCCGCATGGATGTCGACGATGGTGCTGGCGGGCGGATTGCTTGTCGTGCTCGCGCGGCTGCCTTTGGCGACCCGCTGCCAACGTCTCGCTGCAGCCGGCGCAGCGGCCGCCATTCTGGGCGGCTTCCTGGCAGGCGCCTGGCCGCAATGCCTGAGCAAGCCCGAGGGCGTCTCGGCGGAACTGCAAAAGAACTGGCTCGACAATATCCGCGAGGTTCGTCCGGTCTATCGCCAGGACTGGCGGGTCATGGCAACGATGCTGGGGCTGCCAGTCACCGGACTATTGGGCAGCCTGCTCACACTCTGGTTCGTCCGGCGCGATCCCGCCCGGCTTACGGCCTGGGCTTCGGTGACGCTGCTCTCGGCATGCGGTTTCGCGCTGCTGTTCTTCCAGAGCCGCGCAGCTCCCGCGGCGCAACTGCTCGCCGTGCCGGGCGGTGTATCGCTCATCTGGCTGCTCTTCCCACGCTTCCGCGCGAGCAAGAGCCTGCTCGTACGCGTGCTGGGCGCATCGATTGTCGTGATCGTGGGAAGCGGCTTCGCCGTGCCCTGGGTGGTGAAAATGGCGCCCAACAAGGTCGAAACCAAACAGGGCACCGCCGTGCGCAAGGCGGGCGCGGCGTGCGGCACGATCCCGGCCATGGCGCCGCTGGACAAGTTCCCGCGCGCCGTCGTCATGACAATGAACGATCTGGGCCCGAGGCTGATCACGCTGACGCATCACGACGCGATTTCGGGTCCCTATCACCGCAACGGCGACGCGATCCTCGACCTCCACCACGCCTTTGACGGTACGCCCGACGCTGCGCGCGCAGTCGCTAAGAAGCATGGCGCGACGCTGCTGCTGATCTGCCCGGGCTTTGCCGAGGGCACCGTATACAAGGCGCGCAGCCCCAAGGGCTTCTACGCGCAGCTCGAGGCGGGCAAGGCACCCGCATGGCTCGCGCCGCTGCCCTTGCCCAAGGGATCGCCCTTCAGGCTCTGGCGGATCAATTAGAGGCCGGAGCCCGGTTCAGAGTGGGCGACCGTCAGTGTCCATCAGCACCTCGCGGCGACCGACATGGTCGGGGCGCGAGACGAGGCCTTCCTTCTCCATGCGCTCGATGAGCCGCGCGGCGCTGTTGTAGCCGATGCGCAGCTGACGCTGGAGCCAGCTGGTCGAGGCCTTCTGGCTCTCGGCGACGAGCTGGCACGCCTTGCGGAACAGCTGGTCCTCGGGGCTGTCGTCGCCCGTGGGCGCGCCGTCGATCGCATAGCCGCCATCCTCGGGCTCCTCGGTCACGGCCTGGATATATTCGGGCGTGCCCTGGCCGCGCCAGTGATCGGCGACGCGCAGCACCTCTTCGTCGGAGACGAAGGGGCCGTGGACGCGCACGATCTGCTTCCCGCCGGGCATGTAGAGCATGTCGCCCTTGCCAAGCAGCTGTTCGGCGCCCTGTTCGCCGAGGATGGTGCGCGAATCGATCTTGCTGGTCACCGCGAAACTGATGCGCGTCGGCAGATTGGCCTTGATCACGCCGGTGATGACGTCGACCGAGGGGCGTTGCGTCGCCATGATCAGGTGGATGCCCGCGGCACGCGCCTTTTGCGCGAGCCGCTGGATGAGGAATTCGACCTCCTTGCCCGCGGTCATCATCAGGTCGGCGAGCTCGTCGACCACGATCACGATCTGCGGCAGCGTCTGATAGTCGAGTTCTTCCTCCTCATAGATCGGCTGGCCGGTATCGGCATCATAGCCGGTCTGGACGCGGCGACCGAGCTTCTGCCCCTTGGCGCGCGCGTTGCGCACCTTTTCATTGAAGCCCGCAAGACTGCGCACCGCGAGCGAGGCCATCATCCGATAGCGCTCCTCCATCTGTTCGACCGCCCATTTGAGCGCGCGCACCGACTTGGCAGGATCGGTGACGACGGGAGAGAGCAGGTGCGGAATCCCGTCATAGGTCGACAGTTCGAGCTGCTTGGGATCGATCATGATCATCCGGCACTCGTCGGGGCTCAGGCGATAGAGCAGCGAGAGGATCATCGCGTTCAAACCCACCGACTTGCCCGAGCCCGTGGTGCCCGCGACGAGCAGGTGCGGCATTGGCGCAAGATCGGCGATCACCGGATCGCCCGCGATGTTCTTGCCAAGGATCAGCGGAAGAGCGCCGCCCTGGTCGGCAAAGCCGCGCGACGTCACCAACTCGTGGAACGAAACCGCCTCGCGTATCTTGTTGGGCAATTCGATGCCGATCACGCTGCGCCCCGGGATCGTCGCGACGCGCGCCGACAGCGCAGACATGTTGCGCGCAATATCGTCGGCGAGCTGGATCACGCGGCTCGCCTTGATGCCCGCGGCGGGCTCGAGCTCGTACATGGTGACGACGGGACCAGGGCGGACTTCGACGATCTGGCCTTTCACATGGAAGTCGTCGAGCACGGTCTCGAGCAGTCGCGCATTGCGCTCGAGTGCAGCCTTGTCGAGCTTCTGACCCGACGGCGGCGGCGCGGGTTTGAGGAGCTCGGCCGAGGGAAGCGTGTAGCGGTCCTTGAGGTCAAAAGAGGTCTGGACCGCGCCCTGTGATTTCCTGTCGGACGTGCTTTCCTTGCGGCCGGGCAGCGAGATGATCGGTGCACGGCGCTCCTCGGCTTCGGCCGCCTTCCGTGGTTCGGCGCGACGCGGCGCGGGCTCGACCAGCGCGACACCTTCGTCTTCGCCCTCATAATCGTCGAGATCATCGTCAACCGTGGGGTCCCGGCGGCGGAACAACCAGGCGCGTTCCTCGTCATCAAGGCCCAGGCTCTTGGCCCAGAGCACGATGCCCGCGCCCGCAAAACCGACCAGTATCGTGGTCCGGATCCAGCCCCGCGCCGGGATCTCGCCCATGAAACCAAGTCCCCAGTCGGCGATTCCGGCAAGCGCGAGCCCCAGCGCGCCGCCAAAGCCACCGGGCAACCATGCCAGCGCATTGGCGCGGAACAAAGCGAGGGCGCCGCCGATCAGCGTGATACCAATCATGGCGCCCAGCAGCATCCGCCGCCAGCGGCCTACCGGAACCCCGCGCATCAGCCGCATGCCGAAAACCGTCATCAACGGTGCAATCAGCGCTATTGCGGGCCCGAAGGTCGAAAGCAGCAGATCGGCGGTCCACGCGCCGACACCGCCTACCAGATTGCGTGCGGGGCCCTCGGCCGCGGTCATCAACGCGGGGTCGGTCGGCTTATAGCTTGCGAGCGCGAGCACCAGCAGCAAGGTGGCGAGCAGCATCACCGCGCCGCCGACAAGCGCACTGGTGCGGACCGCGCCGCGCTTCATCGACTCGCGCCACACGGGCACGCTCTTGCTCATGCGGCTTGCCATGCCACCCCCGAAATGCGCGGAAATCCTGTTGTTCCGCATATGTACAATGCGCCTTCGGGCGACTCCGCGTCAAGAGTCCCCGGCAGGATGCGGCTTTTGCGCGACGAGCCGTTCCGGGCTTTTGCGGTGCGGATGAGTGGGGTAAGGACATGGCATGACTGTGGAAACCATCGAACAAAGCGACGTCATCATCCTGGGGGGCGGGCTGGTCGGGCTTACGCTCGCGATCGCGCTGGGCAGCCATGGCGTCACGTCGACCGTCATTGACCCCGCCGATCCCGAAGCCTCGCTCGCCCCGGGCTTCGATGGCCGCGCCTCGGCCGTGGCGAGCGCGAGCTGGCGGATGCTCGAGGCGATTGGCGTCGGCAAGTACCTGGAAGGCAAGGGCTGTGCGATCCGCCGCATCCATGTCAGCGACGGGCTTGCGCCCGGCGTGCTCGATTTCACTCCCGAGGATGAGGAAGGCCCGCTCGGCATCATGTTCGAGAACCGGCTGCTGCGTATCGCGCTGCGCGAAGCCGCACTCGCCCAGCCCAATATCCGGATGATAATGCCCGCGCGCGCCGCCGAAGTGGTGCGCGACGCGGCGGGCGTGCACGTAAGACTAGACGACGGGCGCAGACTCAGGGGTTCGCTGCTCGCGGCGTGCGAGGGACGCAATTCGCCGACGCGCGAGGCGGCGGGGATCAATGTCGCGCGCTGGCATTATGACCACGCTGCGATCATTTCGGCATTCGAGCATGAGCTGCCACACGACAATGTCGCCTATGAAATCTTCTATCCCGCAGGCCCCTTCGCACTGCTGCCGCTGCTTCCCGGCAATCGCTCGGCGATCGTATGGACGGTCAAGCAGTCCGACGCGCGCGCGATGCTCAAGCTGTCCGACCGCGCCTTCTGGGCCGAGGCCGAAAAGCGGATGGGCGGATTTCTGGGCACGCTCAGGGCCGCCGCGCCCCGCCAGAGCTATCCGCTCGGCTTCCATCACGCCGCGCACATCACGGGCGAGCGGCTCGCGCTGGTCGGCGATTCGGCGCATGGCATCCATCCGATTGCGGGACAGGGGCTCAATCTGGGCTTCCGCGACGTTGCGGCGCTTGCCGAGGTGCTGACCGAAGGCGTGCGCATCGGGCTCGATCCTGGCGACGCCCAGCTGCTGGCGCGCTACGACCGCTGGCGCTCGCTCGACACCTTCATGGTCGCCTCGTCGACCGACGGACTGACCCGGCTGTTCGGGCTTCCGGGCAAAACCGCTTCCGCCGTGCGCCGCTTCGGGCTGGGCGCGGTCCAGCGAATCCCGCCGCTCAAACGCCGCTTCATGGCCGAGGCGCGCGGCGAATCGGGCAATCTGCCCAGGCTGCTTCAGGGACTGCCCGTCTGATCAGCGGCGCCCGGCGCGCCAGACGGTGATCCAGTGCGAGCTGCCGCGGCATTCGTCCATCAGCTTTGCTTCGATCAGGCGAAACATCGCGCCGTCCCAGACATAGCTTTCGGCGCTTCCGCAATCGCCGATGCCGCGGCCCTTAGCGTAGCTGCTGAGCCGCGCCTCGCGCGGCTCCCAATAGGCATTGACCAGCATGGCGACGCCATTCTCGCCGCCCCAGCCGGGTTCTGAATCGAAGTCAGCGGGTGCGAACCTGCCCCCCCCCCCGCGCCGACGACATAGGCGGCACTCGTGAGATTATAGGCGCCCGCACCGCAGGCGAGCAGCACCGCATGTTGCCGCCGTCGAGGCGAAAGGCCTGTGCGGGGGTGTCCTGCGCACCATCGGGTTCGCAGCCCGACACCGTCTGCATCGCCGTGATTATTTTCGGCGCTGGCGCGACCGCATCGCCCGCGGGAATCGCGGCTGCGCGGATGGCAGGAAGCCCGGGCCGCGCAGAGATCGATACCGCGGGGGCATCGCCGCGCGCGCCGCTGCGTGAAAGCGTCAGCCATCCTGCGCGCGCCAGATGGCCTTCGACGCTGTCGCTCACCAGCGACGTCATTTCGCACGAAAGCGCGTTGTCGCAACCCACGGCCCAGTCGCCGAAGGATTTGCCTGTGCCGGGCTGGGGCGAAGCCACGGCCGCGAGGAGGAGCGGCGTCAGCATCGCGGCCCAGTCTGGCAAAAGCCATAAGTCGCTGATAGGCGAAGTTTTTTACATATCCTCCTGCGAATGGGGGGCGTTTCAGCCGGAGCGCCGATATTCCTGGTGTTCATGAAAGGGAAAGTGCCCATGCCAAAATCCAGCGGCTTCCAGAATTACATCGCGATCTATTCGGGCGTCGTCACGCTCGCGTTCGGAGGATTGCTGCTCACCGGCGCTGACGCGCCACGCAATGCCCGTTTCGACACGATCGACGTCCAGCGGATCAATGTGCGCGAGGCGGATGGCACGCTGCGCATGGTGGTGTCCAATGAGGGACGCTTCCCCGGCGCGATCTTTCAGGGCCGCGAGTATCGTCATCCGCGCGACGCGGCGGGGATGATCTTCTACAATGACGAGGGCACCGAGAATGGCGGGCTGATCTTCAACGGCGCCAAGGATGCGAACGACAAGATCCGCAGCGGCGGGCATCTGAGCTTCGATCCCTATGACCGCGATCAGGTCGTCGCGCTCCAGCAGATCGAGGAAGACGGCAAGCTGGTCCGCGCCGGGCTCGTGATCAGCGACAAGGGCACGGGATCGGCCGAAGCGATGTTCAGGGAAAAGCCTCGTTTTGACGCCATGACGCCCGAGGCACGCGACAAGGCCTATACCGAAATGGCCGAGCGGGGCGAGTTCAACAACCCGCGGCTCTTCGTCGGCAAGAATGCGCGCGACGCCTCGGTGCTCGATCTGCGCGACGGCAAGGGCAAGACGCGGCTGCGGCTCCAGGTCGCGGCGGACGGAACCGCGCAGATCCTGTTCATGGACGCCGCGGGCAAGGTCCAGCGGACGATGACCCCCGACGATCTCGCCGCGAAATAGCGCAGGCTGCTGGCATCGTCCGGAAAGACCCGTTAGGGAGCGCCGCGATAGCTTTTCGGACGAAGGAGTATCGCGATGCAGGCGGTTGGCGTGATCGGCGCGGGTCAGATGGGGGCGGGCATCGCCCAGGTTTCGGCGCAGGCGGGCTATCGCGTGCTGCTCGCCGATGCCAAGCGCGAAATTGCCGAGCGCGCGAAGGAGGGCATTGCGCGCCAGCTCAACCGTCTCGTCGACAAGGAAAAGATTGACGGCGCCACGCGCGATCAGGCGCTTGCGCGGATCGAGCCCGTCGGCGATTTCGCGCCGATGGCCTCGGCCGGCCTCATCATCGAGGCGGCGACCGAGCGCGAGGAGGTCAAGCGCGCGATCTTCGAGCAGGTCGGCAAGATCCTCGGCCATCAGGCGGTGCTCGCCTCCAACACCTCGTCGATCCCGATCACGCGGCTGGCGCAGGCGACCCCCGACCCGAAGCGCTTCGTCGGCGTCCATTTCTTCAATCCCGTCCCCGTCATGGGGCTGATCGAACTGATCCGCGGCCTCGCGACCGCCGATGAGACGGTGAAGATCGTCGAGACCTACGCCACAGCCATCGGCAAGAAGGTCGTCCACGCCAATGACGCGCCGGGCTTCATCGTCAATCGCATCCTGCTCCCCATGCTCAACGAGGCGTGCTTCGCGCTGGGCGAGGGCGTCGCCTCGATCCGCGACATCGACACCGCGATCACCATGGGGCTCAACCATCCGATGGGCCCGCTGACGCTCGCCGACTTCATCGGCCTCGATACCTGTCTGGAGATCTGCAAGGTGCTCTATTCGGGCACCGGCGATCCCAAGTTCCGCCCCGCGCCGCTGCTCGTCAAATATGTCGAGGCCGGCTGGTACGGCCGCAAGACAGGCCGCGGCTTCTACGATTATTCGGGCGATGAGCCCGTGCCGACGCGCTGAACCGCCGATCCGCTCCTTTCGCGTCGCGTGGGTGCCGGGGCGCGCTTTTTCGTTTTGCGCGAAGTCTTGCCGCGCTATGCGGGCCTATCGTTTCCGGGCGGGGAAAGCCATGACCGTTTCAATGCCGCGATCGCTGTTCGTTTTTTCCGTACTTTACGGCGGCATGGTCTGCATTGCGGGCGTGCTGGGGGTCAAACAGGTTGCGCTTGGACCGCTTGCGGTGGAGGCGGGGATTTTCGCCTTCCTGCTGCTCGTCGTGATCTCGAGCGCGATCGCCGAACTCCACGGGCAGAAGACCGCGACCTCGCTCGTCCGGCTGGGCTTCATTCCACTGCTCGTCTCCGCCGCGCTGATCCAGCTCGTGATCGCATTGCCGCACGATGCTGAAATGTACCCGCCCGCGATCGATGCGTTTCCGATCGTCGTCGGGCAAAGCGCGCGGATGATGATCGCGGGGCTCATCTCCTACGGCATTTCGCAGACGCTCAACGTCGTGATCTTCTCGCGGCTCTCGCATGGCGAGGGCAAGCTCGTCTGGCTGCGCGGGATCATCGCGAGCGTCATCTCTCAGATCGTCGACACCGTGCTGTTCATCTCGATCTCGTTCCTCGGCGAACGGCCGATCCTGTCACTGATGGCGGGGCAGATGCTGACCAAGGTCGTACTTTCGATCGTGCTCGTGCCCGTCCTCATCACCCTGTTCGTCGCGCTTGGCCGCAGGCTCGACGCCAAGCCACTGGAAACCTGAACATTGTCCCACGCCCCCGATCCCGCACTGCTCGCCAAGGCCGAAACATTGACCGAGGCGCTGCCCTATATGCAGCGCTATGCGGGCAAGACCTTCGTCGTGAAATATGGCGGCCATGCGATGGGCGATCCCGAGCTGGCGCGCGATTTCGCCGAGGACGTCGTCCTGATGAAGATGGTCGGGATCAACCCCGTCGTCGTCCATGGTGGGGGTCCGCAGATCGGCGCGATGCTCAGGCAGCTCGGTGTCGAATCGCAGTTCGTCGACGGGCTGCGCGTCACCGACGCCGAAACCGCCAAGGTCGCGGAAATGGTGCTGTCGGGTGCGATCAACAAGGAAATCGTCGCCTGGATCGCGCAGGCGGGCGGCCGGGCGGTCGGAATTTCGGGCAAGGACGGCGGCTTCGTCACCGCCGAAAAGGTCAGCCGCACGCGGCGAGATCCCGACAGCAATATCGAGCAGGTCGTGGACCTGGGCTTTGTCGGCGAACCCGCGCATGTCGATCGCACCATTCTCGACACCATCTCGTCCGCGGGCATGATTCCGGTCGTCGCGCCGATCGGCGTTGGCGCCGATGGCCATACCTATAATATCAATGCCGACACGATGGCGGGCGC
>NZ_JAKVIO010000031.1 GCF_022601895.1 Sphingomonas sp. LaA6.9 | reverse complement strand
CAGCCACCGCCCAGCGTTCCCTTCGTCGAGGGAATCGAATCGGCCTTGCGCGGATCGATCTCGACGGCCTGGCGCAGCGCGCGCGCAAGCGCCTTGAAGCTGCTTTCGACGATATGGTGATTGTTGCGCCCGTAAAGGCATTCGAGATGCAGCGTGATTCCCGCCGCCCCCGCAAAGCTGTGGAACCAGTGCTCGAACAGCTCCGTGTCCATCTCGCCGAGGCGCGGCTGGCTGAATTCGGCCTTCCAGACGAGGAAGGGGCGGCCCGAAATATCGATCGCGCAGCGGGTGAGCGTCTCGTCCATCGGCGCATAGGCGGTGCCGTAGCGCGTGATTCCGCGCCGGTCGCCCAGCGCTTGCGAAATCGCCTCGCCGATCGCGATTCCCGCGTCCTCGGTGGTGTGGTGCTGGTCGATGTGCAGGTCGCCCACCGCCTTGACGCGCAGATCGATCAGCGAATGGCGCGAGAGCTGCTCAAGCATATGATCGAGAAAGCCGATTCCCGTCGACACTTCGTAGAACCCGGTTCCGTCCAGGTTCAGTGCGACCTCGATCGAGGTCTCTTTGGTTTCGCGGCGGATGGTGGCTGTGCGCATGATCCGCCCCCATAAGCGTGCTTCGCCGATGGCGCAATCTCTTGACCGGGCGAGCGTCAGCGTTCACCAAGGCGCCATGAGCGACGATACGCCCGACAGCCTGATTCCCTATGACGAGATCGTCCAGGAGGCGCTCCGCGCCGTGGTCGGCCGCGTGCTCGGAGAGGTCGAGCACACGGGCGGACTTCCCGGCGAGCATCATTTCTACATCACTTTCAAGACAGCTGCGCCGGGTGTCGATATCCCGAAGCACCTGACCGAACGCTTCCCCGACGAGATGACGATCGTGCTCCAGAACAAGTTCTGGGATCTGAAGGTGGGTGAGGACGGCTTCGAGGTGGGTCTGAGCTTCAACCAGGTGCCCGCCAGGCTCGTTATCCCCTTCGCGGCGGTGACGGGCTTCGTCGATCCCGCGGTCAATTTCGCGCTCCAGTTCCAGGCGCAGGGCGATGATGCCGAGCCGGAACCGCATGACGAGCCCGGCAATGACCGCCCGACGGCCGAACCGATCGAGGACGGTTCCAACGTCGTCGCAGTCGATTTCAGCCGCAAGAAATAATCGCGTTCAGCGCCGGGCGGCGCTGGAAACTCCCTGCCATCCCACATAGATACCGGTCTGCACTGGCATGACGGGAGTGTGAGATGGCCGATACCCGCACC
The DNA here is from genome assembly GCF_022601895.1 of Sphingomonas sp. LaA6.9. GTDB lineage: Bacteria > Pseudomonadota > Alphaproteobacteria > Sphingomonadales > Sphingomonadaceae > Sphingobium_A. The sequence continues at coordinate 49,439 of NZ_JAKVIO010000031.1, read as the reverse complement.
GAGACCGACAGCATCGGCCCGATAGAGGTTCCCGCTGCCGCCTATTGGGGCGCCCAGACGCAGCGCTCGATCGAGAACTTCCCCTTTGGTCCCGAGGAACGCATGCCGATCGGCATCGTCCATGCGCTTGCGTTCGTGAAGCAGGCCGCGGCGCGCGTGAATCGCGCGCATGGCCTTCCCGCCGAAATCGCCGACGCCATCGAGGCCGCCGCCGCCGAGGTCGTTTCGGGCAAGCTCGACGACCAGTTTCCGCTCGTCATCTGGCAGACGGGTTCGGGCACCCAGTCCAACATGAACGTCAACGAGGTGATCGCGGGCCGCGCCAACGAGATGCTGGCGGGCACGCGGGGCGGCAAATCGCCCGTCCACCCCAATGACCATGTCAATATGGGCCAGTCGTCCAACGACAGCTTCCCGACCGCGCTCCATATCGCAGCGGCGCGCGCGGCGACCGATCGACTGTTCCCGGCGCTCGAGCGGTTGCGCAGCGCGCTCGATGCAAAGGCCAGTGCGTGGGACGACATCGTCAAGATCGGCCGCACGCACCTGCAGGACGCGACGCCGCTGACGCTGGGCCAGGAGTTTTCGGGCTATGCCAACCAGCTTTACCGCTGCCGCAATCGGATCGAGCCCGCGGTAAAGCATGGCATGTGCCAGCTGGCGCAAGGGGGGACCGCGGTCGGGACCGGGCTGAATGCGCCTGCGGGCTTCGGCGCTGCGATCGCGGTAGAGCTGGCGAAGCTCACGGGACTGCCCTTCTTCACCGCAGAAAACAAGTTCGAGGCGCTCGCCTCGAACGACCCGATCGTTCATCTGTCGGGGACGCTCAATGTGCTTGGCGTAGCGCTCACCAAGGTCGCCAATGATATCCGCCTGCTCGGTTCGGGCCCGCGCTCGGGCATCGGCGAACTCATCCTGCCCGCCAACGAACCGGGCAGCTCGATCATGCCCGGCAAGGTCAACCCCACCCAGTGCGAGATGTTGACGATGGTCGCGGCACAGGTGATCGGCAATCACCAGGCGATCACCGTCGGCGGGCTTCAGGGGCATCTGGAACTCAACGTCTTCAAGCCGATGATCGGCGCCAATGTGCTGCGCTCGATCGAGTTGCTGGCGACGGGGATGGAGAGCTTTGCGGCACGCACCATCGACGGGCTCGAGCCCGATCGTCGACGGATCGCCGAACTGGTCGACCGCTCCTTGATGCTCGTCACCGCGCTCGCGCCCGAGATCGGCTATGACAGTGCCGCGAAGATCGCCAAGCACGCGCACGAGCACGGCCTGTCGCTCAAGGAGGCGGGGCTTGCGCTCGGACTGGTTGATGCCGAAACTTTCGATCGCGTCGTGCGCCCGGAATCGATGCTCGGGCGTTGAGCCACTGGAAACAGGAGATAAAGAGATGATCGGCAAGATAATCGGCGCGCTGGTGGGTGGCGAGATCGAGCGGCGCGAAGGCGGGCGCGGGCTAAAGGGCGCGGTGCTCGGTGCTGCGGCCGCGGGCGGGATGCGGCGGCTCGGGCCGCTCGGCCTTGCGCTCGGCGGCGCCTATGTCGCCAAGAAGATGCTCGACCGCCGCCGCGCGCGCTGAACGCTTAGGGGCGGACTCTTCCCCGTTGACGGCCGTCGCCCGAAAGGGCCGGTGGGTTTCGCTGTGATCAACCAGCTGGAGGACGCGTGATGAATCATACCCCTCTTATCGGTCTTGCTCTCGCGCTGAGCCTTGCTGCGTGCAGCAAGCAGCCCGCGGACAACGCCGCTGTCGCAGCGGCGAACGACGCGGTGGCCGGGGCCAATGCGGCCGAAGCTGCGGCTGCCAATGCGGTCGACGCCTCCAATGTCGCGACACCCGTAGATGTCAGTAGCTGGGCTGCGCTCGATTCGGCGGTGGGCAAATATCCGCGCGACCTGAAACTATGGGACAATAGCGTGCTGGTCGCGCCGATGAAGGCGCTGCTCAAGGACGATTATGACGATTTCGTCGAGCGCGTGCAGGTGTCGGGGCCCTTGAGCAAGGAAGGCGGCGTGTTCTTCGTGACGGGCAACAAGCCGCATGAGGGGGGCTCCGACGCCGCCTATATGCTTGCCGATCCCGCGACCCAGCGGATTGAGGTCGGGATCTGGGACGACGGCAAGCTCAAGGCGTTCAACAGCCCCGGTGCGCTGCTCACGCGCCCGAGGGATGTGCGCACGATGATCGGCAATATGCGCAGCGCCTCCGGGACCAGCTGATCCGCCTCAGGCGCAGCCTGCGCCCTCCATGCGGCAGGGAGCCTCGCTTCCGGTCTCGATCTGCAGCGTGACGTGGTGGATGCGGAACTTCTGTTCGAGTCGCCTCCGCACATCCTCGAGGAAGGCGTCGCCCGGATGCCCGCCGGGCATGATGAGGTGTGCGGTCAGCGCGATATCGGTGGTGCTCATCGGCCAGATGTGGAGGTCATGCACCTTCCTCACCCCCGGGGAGATCAGCAGCTCGACCTCGACCTTGTCGCGGTCGATATTGCTCGGCACGCCCGCGAGCGACATCGCGACCGAGTCATTGAGCAGCCCCCATGTGCTCCAGAAGATCACCGCGGCGATGAGCAGACTCACCAGCGGGTCGATCCACAGCGCACCAGTCCACAGGATCAGCAGTCCCGCGATCACCACCCCCGTCGAAACCCCCGCATCCGCCGCCATGTGGAGATAGGCGCCGCGGATGTTGAGGTCGTGGTCGCGCCCGCGCATGAACAGCATCGCGGTGCCCGCATTGACCGCGATCCCGATCAGCGCGACGATGATGACCGTGCCGCCATGAACGGGCTGGGGATTTGCGAAACGCTGCACGGCCTCGAGCGCGATCGCGCCGATCGCGACGAGCAGGAACAGCGCGTTGAGCATCGCCGCCAATATCGTCGAACCGCGCAGCCCGTAAGTGAAGCGTCGCGACGGGGGGCGCTTGGCGAGCGTCGCGCCGCCCCACGCAACGACCAGCCCGAGCACATCGGACATGTTGTGCCCCGCGTCCGCAAGCAGCGCCATCGAGCCCGTCAGGAATCCCGCGCCGGCCTCGACCATCACGAACAGCAGGTTGAGCGTGATCCCGATCGCGAAGGCGCGTCCGAAATCGGCGGGCGCGTGCGAATGGCCGTGGCTGTGCCCATGCGCATGGCCGTGATCGCGGTGATGGTCGTGCGCGTGATCCGCGTGGTTATGTGCCATGATTGCGAGAGCTTAGCGCGGTCCTGTCGGGATATGCTAGCACATGCTTCAGGCGACGACGGGCTCGAGGATGCGGATCGTTCCCGCCTCCGCGTCGATCTCGGCGCGCGCGCCCACGGGAATGCTGAACTGGTTGGCGATGTGGCCGATCATCGCGCCCTGAAATGCCGGCACGCCCAGCGGCGCCAGATGATGATTGAGCACTTCGGACAAGGTGAAGCCGCCATAGGAGGGGCCCTTGGCGCGGCAATCGGTGCACTGGCCGAACACGACGCCCGCCACGCGGCCGAGCACACCCGCCAGCGCAAGCTGGGTCAGCATCCGGTCGATGCGGTACTCGGCCTCGTCGACATCCTCGAGGAACAGGATCGCGCCATCGAAATCGGGCAGATAGGGGGTCCCCATCAATGCCGCGAGCACGGTCAGGTTGCCGCCGAGGAGCTGGCCGGCCGCCTTGCCCGGACGGAAGGTGCGGATGAGCCCGCTGCGCGGCACGAGGCGGTCCTCGGTCGCTTCGGGATTGCGATAAATGGGGGTCTCGCCCGCGAAGACGAGGCTGCGGAACCAGTCCCATGACTGTTTGCCCCAGGAGCTTGCAGCGTTCGGGCCATGGATGGTCGTGAAGCCCGCGCGCGCGGCAAAGGCCAGATGGAGCGCGGTGATGTCGCTGAACCCCACCAGCAGCTTCGGATTGGCGCGGATGAGGTTGAAGTCGAGCAGGGGCAGGATGCGTGCGCATCCCCATCCGCCGCGTACCGCGAAGACCGCACGCACGCTGTCGTCGGCATACATCGCGTTGACGTCGGCGGCGCGCTCGGCGTCGGTACCGGCCAGATAGCCATGACGCCCCGCCAGATGCCTGGCGGGCTTGGGAACCAGTCCCATCGCGGTCACCGCATCCGTGACCAATGCGAGGTCGAACGCGTCGTCGGTAAAGCCCGCCGGCTCGATCAGGCCGACTGTATCGCCCTGTCGCAGTCGCGGGGGCCTGCGCACAGGCTGTGCGGAAGCCGGGGACAATGGCAGGGCAAGCGCAGCAACCGTTGCGGCCAGACCGTGGATGGCGGTTCGTCTGTCGAGCATTCTGAGCGACATAACCGAACGCGATCGGCCGTTGCAAATCTGCGCGTTCGGCGCGACAGCGTGGACGATCATGACAGCCAGCGACCTTCAGGACCTTCTCGTCACCATGCTGACGCGCGAAGCGGGCAACCGCCGGCGCTGGCGCAGCGTCGTCGGCGCCGTGCGCGTCTACAGCGTCGCGACGCATCCGCACTGCAACTGGTCGGTCACGCCGACGGGCAGTGCCGCAGAAAATGCACGCGTCGAGCAGGCGCTGGATAGTGTGCGGATCAATCACCCGATCGTCACCGCCGGCTGAAGCTCAGCCACCGCCTTGCCAGATCCTGATCGCGTCGATCGGCCACGCAAGCATCAACACGTTGAGCGTCAGGTTATCGCGCACCGCCCATAGCGCGAGCAACTCGAAGCCGATCGCGAGTGCTGCCGTAACCCAGATCGGGGCGCGCCGGGCAAAGGCGAAACCGAGCGCCATCCAGGCGACGTCGGCGACCGAATTGATCACGCTGTCGCCCGTATAGCCCAGTGCAATCGTCGCCTCGCGGTAACGATCGATGATGATGGGCGAATTCTCGAGCACCTCCCACGCCGCCTCGATCACCACCGCAAGGATCAGCCGCTCGCCCGGCGGGCGCGATCGCAGCACGAGCCAGCCGAACGCGTAGAAGAGGAAGCCGTGGATGATGTGGCTGGGCGTGTACCAGTCGGCGATATGCTGGCTGTTGCCCGCATCGAGCGCGCCGTGCCACAGCTCGACATGGCCGCACGTACAGATGGGCGAGCGTCCCGCCCACAACAGCACGCCCGCCATTACGGCGAGGACAAGCGCGACGACCAGCCAGTCGCGCGGGCGGATGTCTGCGATCGAAGGGCGGGCGCTCACCAGCGCGCCTCGATCATTTCCTGAAGCCTTAGCACGGTGTTCCAGTTGCGCGCCGTGACGGGCGATCCCGCAGCCTTATCGATAAAGCCGGGAGTGAGCTTCGACCGCGCGACGCCGCTTGCGCCAAAGTCGATCCACAGCGCCCCGCACGCTTCTTCGATCCGTTCGCCATCGGCCGCCCGCTGGCGCAGCGCTTCCACCGCGTCTGGCCTGAGCGCATCGCGCGACAGCGCCAGATGCACCAGTTTGGGGAGCGCGGCAGGATCGTCGGCAAAAGGGTTCGCGTCCCGATAGGTCGTCCAGTCGCTTGCGGCGCGGACGATCAGATCAACCGCAAAGCCGAAGCGCGCCGCAATCGCCTTTTCCAGCGCGGTGGCGACGGCTTTCGCGCTTTCGTCGGCATCAATCAGCAGATTGCCGCTCGCGATATAGGTTTCGGGGCGTTCATAGCCCAGCTCGCTACAGAGCTCTCGCAGCTCTGCCATGGGAAGCTGACGCTTGCCGACATTGATCGCCCTCAGCAGCACCACGAAGTCGGCCATGCATCCCCCGATTGACGCCGCCCATTTCAGACGTCACTAGCGGGCATGGCCGATCCGATCCAGTCCGACCCGCACGGTTTCAAGCGTCGCGGGGTCCTCTTCGTTCTCTCCTCGCCCTCGGGAGCGGGAAAATCGACGATCGCGCGCAAGCTCCTCGCGTCGGACGACACGCTCGCCATGTCGGTTTCGGCGACGACGCGTCCGATCCGCCCCGGCGAGCAGGATGGCGTCGACTATCACTTCGTCGACCTGCCCGAGTTCAAGCGCATGGTCTCGGATCACGAGTTCCTCGAATGGGCGCATGTCTTCGATCACCGTTACGGCACGCCAAAGGCACAGGTCGACACGATCCTTGCCTCGGGCCGCGACGTTCTGTTCGACATCGACTGGCAGGGCGCGCAGCAGCTCTATCAGCTTGCCGGCGGGGACGTCGTGCGCGTGTTCATCCTGCCGCCGTCGATGGAGGAACTTGAACGCCGCTTGCGCGGTCGTCAGACCGATACGAACGAGGTGATCGAACGGCGCATGGCGCGCGCGGCGAGCGAGATCGCGCACTGGGATGGCTATGACTATGTGCTCGTCAACGACGATGCCGAAAGCTGCTTCCAGAAGGTGAAGACGATCCTTGAGGCGGAGCGCTTGAAGCGCAGCCGCCAGACCGGGCTGATCGGCTTTATCCGCAAACTCCAGAACTGACCGCGCCGAGATCGCCCGTCGCGGTTTTGCTTGCAAGATGATGGCGCTGGGCTAGGCTTTCCCTCCCGGAACAGGGAGGACGCCATGCCCAGAATGCTGATCGGCGCGCTTGCGGCTGCCGTCGCCATGTTCATCACTGGCTTCATCTTTTTTGCATCGCCCCTGAGCCTGATCGCCTTTCGCACGGTTGACGATACGCGCAGCGCAAGCGTGCAGGCGGCGCTGGCGCAGAATATCCCCGCCACAGGCACCTATGTCGTCCCCAATCCAGGCACGCGCGCGGGCACGGTGCTCTATGGCAAGGGGCCGGTGGCGACGGTCCATTACAATGCCATGGGATTCCCCGTCGCGAGCACGAGCGCGGTCGTCTCGGGTTTCATCCATGAGTCGATCGTCGCGCTGATCCTCGGCTTTGCGCTGCTCGGCATTTCGGGGCGCGTTACCGACTTCGCCTCGCGTGGGCGGATCGTCGTGCTGTTCTCCGTGGCGGCGTCGGGGCTCATCCATCTCGGCGCGCCGATCTGGATGCGCTTCGACTGGACCTATGCGATCTACAGCTTCGTCGCCGATGCCGCGATGCTCATCGTCGGCGGGCTCGTGATCGCGCGCTGGTTCCTTCCCAAAGCCCCACAGGTCTGATCCGGATGCTCAACATCATATCGTTGCTGATTGGCGTAGTTGCGCTCGTTCTCGCCATTCCCGCCTTCATCCCGCTGCTCGGCTGGGCAAACTGGTTCATCATTCCGCTCGCGGTCATCGGCCTCGGCATCGGCGTGCTTTCGAAGAGCAATGCGGGACGCAATCTCAACATCGTGGTGATCGTGATCGGGGTGATCCGCCTGATGCTCGGCGGCGGTATCTTCTGACAGCCGATCAGCGGCAGCTGCGCCAGCCGAGCACGCCGCGCCGTGACTGATCGAAGTGGAAATGATCGGCGTGCGCGGCATTATAGTCGGGCGACAGCACCGTTGCGAACAGATCGCACGCGCCGTCGCGCGCCGCGCGGAGAAACTGCGCCTTGCGACCGTCACCCGCCCAGTCGCGCCGCACGTCGATCCGGGTTCCGTCGGCAAGCCTGAACCCGCCGATATCGAGCGCATTGGCACTGGCATGTTCGCTCCACGGCCGGTCCTCGCCGCCGGCAATGCGGCGACAATTATAGCTGCCGAGATGATCGATCTCTTCGACGCGCTGGCCGAAAATCCTCTGGGCGGCAGGTTGCACCACATGCCATTCCCAAAGCGCCAGCCCGGCCGCGACGGGGCAGGTTATCGCCGGGCTTCGCGGGCGAAACAGGATTGTGCGTGCACCGCCGTCGGGCCTCAGCGCATTCTCGACCCGGCACTCGCCCCCGGGGTCGATCACGGGCATGTCCTCATGCTCGATGCCCGCCTCACCCAGCAATAGCCGACAATGCTGCGGGTCATCACCCAGCGCCGCAAGCTTGCGTCCGGTAAAGGCGCCGACCGGCGCCGACAGGTCGATCGCGGTCCAGGGCAGGTCCTGCGGGCGCATTCGCGAGAGCACCCAAACCGCGAAAGCCAGCAAGAGGCACGCCAGTATGAGGGCCCAGCCCCGGTACCGCCGTGGCGATCGCGGCCTGTTACGCGCCATCAGCCGCGGCGGACTTCGGCCATCGGCTGAAAGGTGACGGGATAGCCGAGGTCATCGGGGATGCAGAGCATCGTCACACCGTTGCGTTCCTCGACCCAGGGCTGGATCAGCCGCACGGGCGTCGCCTCGGCGTGATCGCGCGCGGCCTCGAAATCGGCGAACTGCGCGAGGCGTTCGAGATTGCGTCGCGTCGGGAAGATGATCCGCGCCTCACCCCTCTCGGCCATATCGAGCACCGTCTGCGCCGCCGCCCAGAACAGCCGGACATTTTCGGTGGCATCGACGCGTGCTTCGGGCGCGTCGGCGGGCAGCCTTGCGACGTAGAATCGCGTGTCGAAGCTGCGCGTTTCGCGAAAATTGGGGCACCAGCGCGCAAAGGGCACCAGCATGTCGAGATCGAGTCGCCAGCCGCCCTCGCGCAGTGCTGCCGCGAAGTCTCCGCCCGCATGGATCGTTGCGCGCAGCGCATCGATGGCGGACGCGTCGGGCAAGGGATCCAGCCCGACCGCAACGCCGCTTTCCTCGATCGTTTCCCGGATCGCGGCGACGCGCGCCGCGGCGTCGTCCGGGTCAATCACCTCCCTGGCCCCGACGAGAGCATTGTCGCCTGCGATGGCATGATCCCCCGGATCGATCTTGCCGCCCGGAAAGACCAGCGCCCCCGCCGCAAACGCCATGCCCTCGGCGCGCTCCACGATCAGAAGCTCGGGCGCTTTGCCCTGGAGTTCGCGGAACAGGACCAGCGTGGCAGCAGGAATGGGGGCAGGGGCATTCATGCCCCAGAGCTAGTCCGATGATTGCGCATTGGAAAGAGGCGTGGCAGCGTGGCGGCGATGGGCGTGGTCGAGCTTCTGGGCGTCGCCGCCAGCGTAAGCCTGCTTTCGGGCTGGCGTCTCTATCTCTGCGTCTTCGCGACCGGGCTCGCGATGCGGACAGGATGGGTCGAACTGCCACAGCATCTCGCCGGACTTGCGGTGCTCGCCAATCCCTGGGTGCTTGGCATTGCCGGGATCGGGCTCATCGCCGAGTTTTTTGCGGACAAGATCCTCTGGCTCGATTCGATCTGGGACGCGGTGCATACGCTCGTGCGTCCCGTGGGTGGCGCGCTTCTCGCGATGGCGATCGTCGACGCGCAGGATCCCGCGTGGCAGGTCATCAGCTTCCTGCTCGGCGGTGGTGCCGCGCTGCTGACGCATGGCGCGAAGGCAGGAACGCGCGCGGTGGTCAACGCCAGTCCCGAACCGTTCAGCAATGTCGCAGTTTCGACGGGCGAGGACGTCGCGACCACCGGGCTGCTCTATCTCGCGCTCACCAACCCGATTGCGGCGATCATCATCGCTGTGATTCTGGCAATCGGCGCGGTGATCGCGATCATCCTGCTTCGCCGCATGCTGCGCCGTCTTTTCGGAGGTTCCAAGGCACCGGCCTGAAATCCGCGTGGCGATACGGTGCGTGTGTGGCGCTGAGGGTTATGGCTGGGAAGATGGTGCCGGGGACGGAATCGAACTGAAATTTTATCTATTTGATATCAGATCGTTAATCGAGATACCCTCAGCGCCAGATACCGTTCGATATACCGCCCATAAGCTTTGGTGAGGCGGTTAGATTCCAGGACGAGGGCCGTTTGTTGGTCTGATATAGTTTTTTCCAATATAGAATTCCGCCCTCCGTTCCAAGAATGTTTACACGTCTGCATCTGCCGTCGAACCCGGCGCGATCGACATCAAATTGAGCACGATTCGATCGGAATGCGACTCGATCGATCGCGCCTGGTTCAGCCGATCCGGAACGGCTTCAGAGCTCGGCCAAGGCGAGCTCAAGTTGGCGTAGACGAGCATGAATGGCGGTGACGACGCTGTCGTGAATGCCGGTCTCGAATCCTTCGGGCATCGACGACAGCGCATGATCCGGCGCCATTGCGGCATCGCGGATGATCTCGGTCACCACCTTGGTGATGACGGTAGGACCGATGCCGGCCTCCTTCGCGGTTTCGATGAAGTGGCGACCGGTTATGTTGAGGATCTGATATTTGCGGCTGGCCCCTGCCGACATGGCGAGCTTGTACTTGTTGTGCGGTATCTGGCGCGCATCGAATACGGGCTGCGCCGACAGCACGTCATAAAATGGCGTCAACTCGTACCGTCCACCGGGGCGTATGAAGATGCTGAAGTTCTTGGCATGGCCATCCGTAGCGCCGATCAACCAGAACAGGATCTGGCTTTTGAGGAATGCGGCCCGGTCCTCGAGCGGATTGTCGCCACCGCCGAGCAGTTTCAGAATGCCGACCGCGCTCGGCCCCCCATGGCTTTGGTATTTCTGCGCTGACGGAATACCGAGCGCCTGGCAGCAATCTTCTTGAGGCAAGCGGAGGAGCTGTGCTTCGTTTCGCCATCGTCGGTCGAACCGCTCGACGACCAGCACCTTTCGCGCACCGAAAGTTGCGATCTCGGTCCGCGCGACCGGGAGACCAAACGCTTCCATGAGCTTGAGGCAATAGTGTTCGTTCTCGACGCTATTCGCCATGTCGATCATGCCGAACGCAGTTGGGATCTCTCCAAGCTGCGGCTTGAGAATATGCGTGGTTGGCGTTGTTCCAACTGGGCGCAGCCACTGTCCCTCATGAAAGAGCAGCGCGGTTTTCTCCTGTACGCCCGCCACCGAAATTCGGAACTCATGCTCGATATCGATACCGAGCGGCGCTCGTGTGAGATTTTCGAGCAACCGTTCGATCTCGGCCTCGCTGATTGGTTCGCCCGCGATGGGGGCAAGTCCATCGATCTCCACTCCGTCGGGCAAGAACTGCATCGCGCCGACGCAATCACGACCGATGCGTTCGAGCAGGCTGAAGGAGTCGCTTCCCTGTGCTCCCGTTCGCTCGGCGACCCGTCGCCGTACGGTTGGGCTGTCGGGCAGCAGATTGTCAAAGACAGCGAAAACGGTTTCGCCAGCATAGGCGGTTTCGCGCATGGGGAGGGACAGGGAAATCGGGAACCCGTGCTCCCATGCGAGCCAGGTCTCGGCATACTGAAACGCAATGGCGCCGCTGGCTTCCTTCAGCAACCGCCCCGCCAAGCGGTTGTTGACGAGCACATTGAGCGGTGCGTGCGCCTTGCGACGGCCCATCAGAAGATATCCTCGATGTCCTGTGCAGAGCTGCGCGACCTATGGTCTATCGTCATCTCGAGATTGAGGGCTGCGAACAGCGCGTAGATCGAGGACAGGCGGGTGCCGTCCTGGCCGGTTTCGATCTTGGAGACCATTTCCTGGCGCAGGCCCGCCAGATGCGCCAAGTCGGTCTGGCTCATGCCGCGCTGCTTGCGGACGCGCTGGATGACAGAGCCAAGTTGTTTTGGTGATCGCGCGATGTGGTGCATGGCTATTCTCCAAACGCTTTATGCGCTATGGAGCATAAGATGGCAATATGCTTATTATCGCATAATGTTGTTTTATGCGTAAAAAGACATAACTCGACTCTATGCTAAAAATCGCATATGGGGCGCGCGTGACGATATGTCGCAATGGCCTTGCCCGAAAGTGCAAATTTTTTCCCAGTTCATATCGCACCCATATTTAGCTGATCGAAAAAATAAATAGGCACAATGGATGTCGAGGTCACCAGCGTGGCTCAAAGACAATTTCTCTCTTTATTGAAGTCGAACCCGTTCACATTGTTGTCCAGGCGGCACGAAAATCATGGCGGATCGAGGTCGATTTCTTCATTTGGTCCGGCTTGGTCGAACCGACGCGAAAGTTACGCAGCATCTTTTAGCGGCACGCTCGCATCGGCGAGTTGCGCCTTGTCGGGCGACAGGCGCTCGGTCACGAGCTTGCGCCCCTGGACATAGTCCTTGGTCGCGTTGACGCAGTCGAGCGCGATCACGCGCCCCTTTTTCAGATAGATGACCGAGAAGGATCGCGCGTCAGGATCGCCGCGCAGGACGACATCATCATGCCCCGTCGACAGCCCCACGGTCTGGAGGCGAAGGTCATACTGGTTGGACCAGAACCAGGGCACCGCATGATAGGGCTGCGGGTCGCCCAGGATCGCCCTGGCAACGGTGTTCGCCTGGTCATTGGCGTTCTGGACCGATTCCAGCCGGATGCGATCGCCATCGCAAAAATCGTTCACATGCGCGGCGCAATCGCCGATCGCATAGATGTCGGAGAGCGAGGTCTGGCAGAAGGGATCGACGTCGACGCCGTTGCCGCCGGCGGCACCCGCCGCGATCAGCGGCGCCACTGCGGGAATGATGCCGATCCCGACGATCACCATCTGGGCGGGGATCACCTCGCCATCCTCCATGCGCACGCCCGAAACCGCGCCGCCGTCGCCGATAAAAGCCGCCATGCACGCGTCGAGGCGCACATCGACGCCGTGGGCGCGGTGCTCGGCCTCATAGAAACGCGACAGCGGTTCGCCCGCCACGCGCGCGAGCACGCGCGGCAGCGCCTCGAGGACGGTCACCTTCTTGCCGAACTTGGCGAGCACCGCCGCGGCCTCGAGCCCGATATAGCCGCCCCCCACCACGACGACGTCGGTCGTGCTGTCGAGCGCGGCCATCATCGCATCGGCATCGGCCTTGGTGCGGACGACATGGATGCCCTTCAGCCCGGCGCCCTCGCAGCCAAGCATGCGCGGCGTGCCACCCGTCGCCCAGACGAGTTTCCCATAACCGATCGCCTCGCCCCCAGCGATGGCGACGGTCTTCGCCTTGGGATCAACCTCGGTCACGCGTTTGCCCGTGAGCATGTCGACCTTGCGATCGCTCCAGAAGCTGGCGGGGCGGATCAGGATGCGCTCAAAGGCCTTTTCACCCGCCAGATAATCCTTGGACAGCGGCGGGCGCTCATAGGGAATTTCGGGCTCGTCGCCGACGACCGCGATGGTCCCTTCAAAGCCATGCTGGCGCAGCGCTACTGCCACCTGCGCACCGCCATGGCCGGCACCCACGATAAGCACATCATAGCAAGTCATCCGCCACCCTGTTCGAGGGCACCAGGCCCGCTGCGACCACATTGCCGAGCCTGGATTTCGGCAATCCTCGGGCGGCGTCTCCAGGCCGAACATGGAAGAGGCGACAACGACCCGGTGGCCGCCATCGCCTCGACATGTCCCTCTACTAGCTGCCGAACTTCACTTTCCCCGTAATACCCCATACCCGCGGGTGCGGACGCAGCCGGATTCCGCTGAGGCCGAAATTGTCCTGCGTGCCGGTATAATAATCGGTTTCGGTCAGGTTCTCGACATAGGCGCCCAGTTCAAACCGGTTTCCTGTCAGACCAAGGCGCAGATTGACCACCGCATATGCCGGCGGCACGTAGGGAAAGCGCGGCAGTCCGAGCTCGGAGGCGGCAACGCCTTCAAGGTCGCCAGGCGCCGAGGAGCGGAAATTGAGTTCGGCGCGTCCATAGACGCTCAGGTCGCCATCGAGATCATGTTCGTAGTCGAGTGCCGTGCTAACCGTGAACTCAGGTGTCTTGGGCAGACGCTTGCCCGTCAGATCCACCCGATTCCCTCCAGCCAGTACGGCATCCGGGAAGCTGTCGAACTTGCTGTCCAGATAACCGAATGCGACCTGGGCGCGGAACTCCGGCGACAGTCGGGCCTGAAGCTCGAACTCGAAACCCTTGTTGGAGGCTTCGGCCGCATTCTGCGTCAGTTCCACCGCCGAGCTGATGTCGCTCGGGTCAAGCAGGTAGTTGGTCTGAACCTGAAGATTCGACCATTTCAGGTAGAATGCTGACAGGCTGTACTGAAGGCTATGGTCGAGCGCTGAGCCCTTGATGCCGACTTCGTAATTCCACAGTGTCTCGGGCTTGAATTTCGATACGATGCCGGAATTGATATCGACGCCGCCGGCCTTGTAGCCCTTGGAAACAGTCGCATAGATATTGTCGTTCTCGTCAAATTCATAACGAACGACAGCGCGAGGCGAGAAATCGTCGAAACTGGCGCTGCCGGCAATATCCGGAACGGGTGATTCAAAGGCAAAGACGTCGAACGCGCTGTTGGTGATCTTGTCGTGCGTGTAGCGCCCTCCGACGGTGAGGTGGACGCGATCAAGGTTCAGTGTCAGGTCGGCGAAAGCGGCCAGGCTCTCGGTCTTGAATATCTTGTTGTTCTCGTTGATCCGGAAGCCTTCGGGAATAGGCGGCAGCAGGCCGATCACTTCCCCTGTGACCGGATCGGTATATGTGGTGTCAGCGCCAGCGCGGATGCTGTTGAACTGGCGGATCCGATCGTTGGCGTAGAGGCCGCCGACCACCCAGTCGAGTTTGCGATCGCCGGTCGATTGCAGGCGTAGTTCCTGGCTGAAGGACTCGCCATCGTTTCGGTTCTGGCGGTTGATGGCGTCTGCCGAGATGTTGTCCTGATCGAAGAAGCGGCGGTTCTTGCTGTCGATGTATCCAGTGACCGATCGCAACGCGAATCCGTCGAAATCGACCGAGACGCGGCCGTTCAGCAGCAGGAAGCTGTTTCGATTATATTCCGGAGCGTTGTGGTTCACGCGCCGCTGGTTTTCCGGATAGAATCCCACACCATCGGGAATTGCCTGGAAATCCGGACCGAAGATGCTCTTGGTATCGAGATCGAGGACACCCGACGGTACGGTGGCGTCCAGGCCTTCATCTTCATCGGTATATGCCGCCGACAGGTCTATCGTGACATTGTCCGTTGGCAGCGCGCGCAGCGCGCCCCGGAAATTCCAGTACTCATATCCGCTGTTCTTGGTGCCGTTGGGATTGATGTTCTCGACCAGTCCATCGCTCTTGTCCCACGATCCCAGGCCACGGAAGTAGAGGCCTTCCGTTATGGGCAGATTGATGATGCCATGCAGCTGATAGCTGTCGAAGCTCGAATATTCGGCACCTGCCTCCGCGTAGAGGTTTTCGTCCGGCTTCTTGGTCGTGATGTTGAGGGCACCACCCGAAGCATTACGACCGAAAAACGTACCCTGGGGCCCACGCAGAACTTCGACGCGTTCGATGTCCAGCATCGGGGGGTTGTAAGTGCCATTGGCGGTAGAGCCGACGCTGAGCTCGTCG
The DNA here is from genome assembly GCF_022601895.1 of Sphingomonas sp. LaA6.9. GTDB lineage: Bacteria > Pseudomonadota > Alphaproteobacteria > Sphingomonadales > Sphingomonadaceae > Sphingobium_A. Next base: position 34,379 of record NZ_JAKVIO010000031.1, on the reverse strand, counting down.
AGATAATAGCCAATCGACTGCTGTGTTGACGCCTCGCCGAGATCGAGATTGCTGACGCCGCGGATTGAAATGTTGATCGAGCGGTTGCCGGTCTCACCGTCTTCGCTGAACGATACGTTCGGTGCGAAGGCCAGATAGTCCTTTGCTTCAGAGACATTGGCCTTTTCCAGAGTCTCTGCGGAAAAGGCGGAGATGCTGATCGGCACATCGCGCAGATTCTGCTCGCGACGCTGCGCGGTGACGACAATCTCGTCGCTGCTCGCAGCCTCATTGCTGGTTGCGGCGGGCGCCATCGCCTGATCCTGGCCGAATGCGGCCGTGATCGGCGCCAGCGCCGCAACTGAAGTTGCTACCATGAGAACGGCCCGGTACGTGGCGCGCATTATTTGCTCTCCCCAAACGACAGGTCTGCGCGCCACCATCACCTCAGGATGACGCGGGGCTTTGTTGCCCTTTCGTGACAGACTATCGGGGCAGGCCGAGTGTGCGTTCAAACGAACGTTACTGATAGCGATCATAATCCATACTAATCGGAGAGACGCAGCGCGCGCTTGTACATCAAGCGATCTAATGACCATCACCAGTTTCATTCAATTGCCACCCGCTCCGGGTTTCTACAGGCATTTCCCGGAAATTCGGAAAAAAAGCTGAGCGAGGCGTGAATATGTCGATGAGTGGGGCAGAGGCCATATTGGGCCAGATGATGGCCAATGGCGTGGATACTATCTTCGGCCTGCCCGGTGGCCAGCTCGATCATTTTTTTGACGCCATGTACAATGCCGGCGACAAGCTGCGCCTGTTCAGCACGCGTCATGAACAAGGGGCTGCCTATATGGCATTCGGCTATGCCCGATCCACGGGAAAGCCGGGCGTCTATACGGTCGTTCCCGGGCCGGGCGTGCTCAACACGACGGCAGCCCTGTGCTCGGCCTATGCCACCAATGCGCCGGTATTCTGCCTGACGGGCCAGATTCCAAGCGAAGGCATCGGCAAGGGGATCGGCTATCTGCACGAACTGCCCGACCAGCTTGCGACAATGCGCACGCTCACGAAATGGGCCGATCGCGCGATGACGCCTGAATCGGCGCCCGGCCTCGTCAACCAGGGGTTTACGCAGATGCTGAGCGGCCGTCCGCGGCCGGTGAGCCTTGAAATGCCCATGGATGTGATGGGCGCAAAAGGGGCGGTCGAGCTGCTTCCGGCGGCCGCTCGCGATCAGGCGCCGTCGCTCGACGAGGATGCGATCGCGGCTGCCGTCGCCTTGCTCAAGAATGCGCGCAACCCGCTGATCATCGCGGGCGGTGGTGCGATTGCCGCCGGCGAGGCGCTCGAGCAGCTTGCGGCTATGCTGCAGGCGCCGGTGGTGGCCTTTCGCAGCGGTCGCGGCGTCGTTTCCGATCGCTCGCATCTCTCGCAGATGTTCCCGGCAGGCTATGACCTGTGGAAGCACGCCGATGTCGTGATCGGCATCGGCAGCCGGATGGAGCAGCAATATCTCTACTGGAAGGTGCCCGCGCACATGAAGGTGATCCGCATCGACATCGATGCGGAAGAGCTCGACCGGATCGCGGTCCCTGCCGTTGCCATTCATGCCGATGCAGCCGATGCGGTCCCCGCGCTGGTCGAGAAGCTCGGTCGCGTCATCGACCTGCGTGCGTCACGCGAGGACGAGTTGACCGAGCTTGCGGCGCGCGTCCGCGGCGATGTTGCAGCGCGTGTCCAGCCACAGGCATCCTATCTTGCCGCCATCCGCGCGGCCCTTCCCGACGATGGCTATTTCGTCGATGAAATCACTCAGGTCGGATACACCTCGTGGTACAGCTTTCCCGTGTACGAACCGCGCCATATCGTCACCTGCGGCTACCAGGGCACGCTGGGCTACGGCTATGCGACTGCGCTTGGCGTCAAGGCGGCACACCCCGACAAGGCGGTGGTCAATGTCGTGGGCGATGGCGGTTTCCTGTTCACGGCCAACGAGATGGCGACGGCCGCGCAGCATGGAATCGCGCTCGTGACGGTGCTGTTCAACAACAACAAGTTCCAGAATGTGCAGCGCCAGCAGAAGGAATGGTTCGGTGGGCGCCTGATCGCATCCGACCTGAAGAATCCCGATTTCGTAAAGTTCGCGGAGAGCTTCGGCATCCGCGCCGAGCGCGTGACGAGCCCTGATGCGCTGCAGGCAGCGATCGTTGCCGCGCTTGATCGCAACGAACCCGCGCTCATCGAGGTGCCATGCGGCGACATGGCATCACCATGGCCCTTCATCATTCGCCCTCCCGTGTTCGATGTTGCCTGAGAGAGATGAAATGATGCCCAAACCGCAATCGCGTACCGACGCACATGCGTTGCCCTTGCCTCTCCCAGGTATCGCGGGGCTCGCGCCTTATCGCCAGGGCAAGGCAACGCTGAGCGATGTCGCCGAGCCACTGAAGCTGTCGTCCAACGAGTCGATGCTCGGGCCGAGCCCCAGGGCGATCGCGGCCTATCAGGCCTGCTCCAAATGCCTGCACCTTTATCCCGACGGCTCGCAACAGGCGCTTCGTGCGGCCATTGGCGAGGTGCACGGGCTCGATGCCGATCGCATCGTCTGCGGCAATGGCTCGGACGAACTCATCCAGTTGCTGATCCGCGCCTATGTCGGTCCCGGAGACGACGTCGTCATCAGCCAGTACAGTTTCGCCATGGCCTTCGTTCATGCGATCGCGCAGGGGGCGAACGCGGTCAGCGTTGCCGAGCCGCAGCTTCGACCCGATGTTGACGCATTGCTCGCCGCGCTCACCCCTGCGACGAAGATGGTGGTCATAGCAAGCCCCAATAATCCCGTCGGCCAGTACCTGCCGCGCGACGAGTTGCTCAGGCTTCACGCGGGACTTCCCGGCGACGTCATCCTGCATCTCGACAGTGCCTATGCCGATTATGTCGAGGCGCCTGACTATGAGGCCGGTGCGACGCTGGTCGGGCCCAATGAGAATGTCGTGATGACGCGCACTTTCTCGAAGCTTTACGGCCTGGCCGGACTTCGCATCGGCTGGATGTACGCGCCCACAGCGATCATCGACATGGTCCAGCGCATCCGCACGCCCTTCAATGCCAACGCTGCCGCACTTGCTGCCGCCGAGGCGGCGGTTCGCGACACGGAATATGCAGAGATGGTGCGCGAAGAAAACCGCACCGAGTTCGCGCGCATCTCGACCGCGCTCACAGGGTTCGGGATCGAGGTGGTGCCGTCGGCCGCCAACTTCTACCTCATCCGTTTTCCCATGACAGGACGCGATCCGGTGGGCGCTGCGCAACATCTCGAATCGCAGGGGATCATTCCTCGCCCGGTCAATACCGGACCCGAGGCCTGGCTCAGGATTTCGATCGGCCGGCCGCAGCAGAATGATCGCGTGATCGCAGCGCTGCAGGACTATATTCGCTGATGACCAGGGGATACCCGCTCACTGAGGCAACCCGAGCCTTCCTGGCCGCGCCGCGCCCCTATCTGATCGGCGCTGCCTGGCTCGAGGGAAAGGGGGCACCGCTCGTCGGCATTGATCCTGTGACCGGCGAGCCTTTTGGCGAGGCGCATGCAGCAGATGCGGCCGACGTGGAGAAAGCCGTTGCCCAGGCCTCGGCCGCCTTTGATGACAAGAGGTGGCGGGGCAAGACCCCTGCCGAACGGCAGCGTATCCTGCTGCGCGTCGCCGACCTGATCGAGCGGGACCGCGAACTCCTGGCTGAACTCGAGACGTTGAACGGCGGCAAACTCTTTGGCGCCGCGCTGCACGGCGAGGTTGCAGCTGCGGCCGAGACATTCCGTTATTACGCCGGATGGGTGACGAAGATCGATGGCGGCACCTTCGATCCGTCGGTCCCGGGCCAGAGCTTTCTCGGCTATGGCCGCCGCGAGCCTGCAGGTGTGGCAGCACTGATCGCACCGTGGAACGGACCGCTGGTGATGGCGGCGTGGAAACTCGCGCCCGCACTCGCCGCGGGCTGCTCGGCGATCATCAAGCCGTCCGAGCTGACGCCCTTCACGACCCTCCACCTTGCAGCCCTTGCGCTCGAGGCGGGCGTGCCCGAGGGCGTGGTCGCAGTCCTGCCAGGTGACGGGCGAGAGCTCGGGCAAGCATTGGTGCGCCACCCTGCAGTCGCCAAGATCTCCTTTACCGGTTCGACCGCGGTCGGGCGGCAATTGATGACGCAGGCCGGAGGCAGCCTCAAGCGGCTGTCGCTCGAACTGGGCGGAAAATCGCCCGTGCTGCTCTTTGCCGACGCCGATCTTCCAGGGGCGATTGCGGGCGCCGCCGACGCCATTTTCGGCAATGCCGGACAGGTCTGTGTCGCCGGGTCACGGCTCTATGTCGAGCGTGCCGCCTATGGGGATGTCGTCGCAGGGTTGGCAGGGCATGCGCGGGCATTGAAGCTTGGATCGGGATTCGCACCCGAAACGCAGATGGGACCGCTGATCAGTGCGGCCCACAGGCGAAATGTCGACGGCTTCGTCGAGCGTGCAGTCACTGCCGGCGCGAAAGCCGTCACCGGTGGCGCGATGCGCGATGGCCCCGGATTCTTCTATGAGCCGACAATTCTTGTCGACGCCGACCAGGGAAGCGAGATCGTACAGAGCGAAGTCTTTGGCCCGGTCGTCACGGTGATCCCGTTCGATGGCGAAGCCGAGGCGCTCCACCTCGCAAACGGATCCGATTATGGCCTGGCGGCCAGCGTCTGGACGCGCGATGTCGGGCGCGCGCACAAAATGGCGGCGGAGCTGCGTGCCGGGATCGTCTGGGTCAACAGCCACGGAATCCCTGAGCTGGCCATGCCGATCGGGGGGATGAAGCAGTCTGGCCAGGGTCGCGAGCACGGCTTTGCCGGTCTCGAGGCCTTCACCGAATTCAAGTCGGTAATGGTGCGGACTGGCTGACGAAGAGCTCTGCCTCGTCGAGTAGCCAATAGGCGAATGCCTTGACGTTGGCCTCGTCCGAGACACTTTTGCGGCAAACGACATAATAGGCATCGTCGAGCATCAGTTTCTCCTCGAAGGGGCAGACCAGCTCACCGCGCTGCACTTCCTCGACGACCAGCGGCCAGCGGCCCAGTGCGATGCCGTGGCCAGCAAGACAGGCCTGCTTCACCAGATGTGAGTGGCTGAAGCCGAAGCCGCGCCGCACATTGATCCCGCGCACGCCGAAATGATTGAGAAACTCGGCCCAGTCGACGCTGAACACGTCATGCAGCAAGGGAAGACGGGCGATATCGGCGAGCGAGTCGGGCTTTCCATAGCGTTCAAGAAGTTCCGGGCTGCATACCGGCAGCACGCTTTCGCTCATCAGTCTTTCGACCTGGAGGTTCGGCCAGGCGCCATTGCCGTAACGGATCTCGAGGTCTGCATCGCCGCTTGATAGCGCGTCATCCTCCTGTCGCTTGGCAATGAAGCGGATGTCGATCTCGGGGAAGCGTTCGCGAAAACGCGACAGGCGGGGGATGATCCAGGCGGCCGAGAAGGAATCGAAGGTCGCGACAGTCAGCGGCGTGACCTGGTCGCGCTCCAGCGCTTCGCTGGTCGCCTGGGCCATGATGTCGAGCGCCCGGCCGAGCGGACCGACAAGGCTCTCGCCAACATCGGTCAGCTTTATGGTGCGGCTGAGCCGCTGGAACAGCGGGGCTCCCAGCCAGTCCTCGAGCGCCTTGATCTGGTGGCTGACCGCGGCCTGTGTCACGCACAGTTCGTCCGCTGCCTTGGTGAAGCTCAGGTGGCGCGCAACGCACTCGAACACGCGCAGGCCCAGCAGCGGAGGCAGCTTGCGGCTCATCTCAATCCTTCCGGCATCAATTAACTCGGCTCATGGAACCGATCACAAACGTCTGTTTGCGCCGCTCCGGGCAAAAGGCAATAGCTCCGCGGATCGCCATCTTTGTACGAGGATCCCCATAGTGAAAATCAAGGCGGCACGCGTCATCGTCACTTGCCCAGACCGCAATTTCGTGACGCTCAAGATCGAGACCGACCAGGGGCTCACGGGAATTGGCGACGCGACGCTCAACGGCCGCGAACTGGCTGTCGCGTCGTATCTCAACGATCACGTCATTCCCTGCCTGATCGGCCGCGACGCGCATCGCATCGAGGACATTTGGCATTATCTCTATCGCGGAGCCTATTGGCGGCGTGGCCCGGTGACGATGACCGCCATCGCTGCTGTCGACACTGCGTTGTGGGACATCAAGGCCAAGGCGGCGGGGCTGCCGCTCTACCAGCTGCTTGGAGGCCGCAGCCGCGACAAGGTCATGGTCTATGGCCATGCCAACGGACGCGACATCGAAGAGACCTCGGACGAGGTCCAGCGCTATATCGAGATGGGCTACAGGGCCATCCGGGCGCAATCGGGAGTCCCCGGACTTGCCTCCACCTATGGCGTTTCGCACGACAAGATGTTCTACGAGCCCGCCGACGGCGCGCTCCCGACCGAGAATATCTGGTCGACCGAGAAATATCTCGATCACGTGCCAAAGCTGTTCGACAAACTGCGCGAGCGCTTCGGTTTCGAGCATCACCTGCTGCACGACGTTCATCACCGCCTGACCCCGATCGAAGCCGGCCGACTTGGCAAGACGCTCGAGCCTTACCGTCTCTTCTGGATGGAAGACGCGACACCAGCCGAGAACCAGGACGCATTCCGGCTGATCCGGCAGCACACCGTGACGCCGCTTGCGGTCGGCGAGATCTTCAGCAGCATCTGGGATGCCAAGGACCTCATCCAGAACCAGCTGATCGATTATATTCGCGCGACCGTCGTCCACGCCGGCGGCATCACGCATCTGCGCCGCCTGGCCGACTTCGCCTCGCTGTACCAGGTGCGGACCGGTTGCCACGGCGCCACCGACCTGTCGCCCGTCTGCATGGGTGCTGCGCTTCACTTCGACATATGGGCACCCAATTTCGGCGTGCAGGAATATATGCGACATACCGAGGCGACCGATGCGGTCTTCCCGCACGCCTATTCCTTCGAGCAAGGCTATATGCTGCCGGGCGACGTGCCCGGGCATGGCGTCGAGATCGACGAGGCACTCGCCGCCAAATATCCCTACAAGCCTTCCTATCTGCCGGTGAACCGTCTTGAGGACGGAACGCTCTGGCACTGGTGACATGACCGCCTTCCTGTGCCTGATCGCTTGCCCGGCCGCTGCCGGCGCTGCTGGCGCAGCTTGAAGATCGGGACATGATCGAGCGGGCCGGTGCGTCGGTTTGCCCCGCACCGGCACTGCTTCAGGCCCGTTTGCCACCGGGCATTGCAGGCTGCGCGCAAATCAACTGTCGCTGGTGCATGGCATTCATGCGCGGCACCGTTCGCAGGCAGCGATCGGGCAGAAGCGCGATCAAGGCCGCGGATACCCTGCTTCGAACCCATGCGATCCATCACGCGCGAGAAGGTCGTGCCATCTGCGGCGGAAAGTCCGCCCGGGCATGACATTAGAATCGCGAATGATCGTTACGAGTTTAATTGCCGACCGCGTTCTGCGGGTCTCTGGCATATTTCCCGGGCCAATTCAGAGGTCCCATGACGAAGATCGAGCGCATCGAAGCCATCATTGCAGACGTTCCGACGATACGCCCGCACGTGCTCGCGATGGCGACGATGATGTCGCAGGCCGTCGTGCTTCTGTTGGTCACGCGAAGCGACGGCATTGTGGGCGTTGGTGAAGCAACCACGATCGGGGGCCTCGCTTATGGCGAGGAAAGTCCGGAAGGCATCAAGCTCGCGGTCGAGACCTATCTTGCTCCATTGTTGCTTGGGCACGACGCCGACCAGCCGGCAGCCGTGATGGCCATGCTTTCAGGCCATGTCGTTGGCAACAGGTTCGCGAAATGCGCGCTCGAAACCGCTCTCCTGGATGGCCTGGGCCAGGCCAGGGGGATAGCCATGTCCGAGCTGCTGGGTGGGCGCGTTCGAAGCCAGCTCCCCGTTGCCTGGACGCTTGCGAGCGGCGAGACCGGACGCGATATCGAGGAGGGCGAGGCGATGCTCGCCCAGCGCCGCCACAATATCTTCAAGCTCAAGATCGGCAGGCGTTCGGTAGCCGAGGATTGCGCGCATGTTGCAGCGATCGCCAGGGCGCTCGAGGGTCGAGCCTCGATCCGGGTCGATGTCAATCAACATTGGACGCGTGCGCAGGCGGCGGATGGCATCGCGCGGCTCCAGGACGCTGGCGTGGCGCTCATCGAACAACCCCTCAGGGCCGATGACGTCGACGGGATGGCGTGGCTGGCCAACAGGTTCGGCATCGCGGTGATGGCCGACGAGGCGTTGACGGGGCCGGCAAGCGCCTGGCGTTTCGCAAGCTTGGGCGCCGCCGATGTCTTCTCGGTGAAGATCACCCAGTCAGGCGGCCTGTTTGCTGCGCGTGACGTCGCCACCATCGGAGCAGCCGCAAATATCGCGCTTTATGGCGGGACGATGCTCGAGGGTGGCGTCGGCACCGCGGCTTCTGCGCATCTCTTCGCCACGTTCGGCGCGCTGGAATGGGGCTGCGAATTGTTCGGCCCCCTGCTGATGACCGAGGAGATCCTCGAAGAGCCGCTTCGCTACAGCGATTTCGCTATCGAAGTGCCGGGCGGCGCGGGTCTCGGGGTTCGTGTGGACCACGACCGGCTCAGGCATTTTTCACGACAGAAATAGGGAGACCGCCATGCTGTTCATGGTCGAGATGGATGTGATCGTGCCCCACGATGTGGACAAGGCTCGCTTCGAGGAACTCAAGGCAACCGAGAAGGCGCGCTCCGAAGAGCTTCAGCGTTCCGGCAAATGGCGGCACCTTTGGCGCGTGGCCGGGCGCTACGCGAATGTCAGCATCTTCGACGTGAACGACGCCGGCGAACTGCACGAGCTGATGACGGGCCTGCCGCTCTTTCCCTTCATGCAGGTCAAGGTGACGGCACTGTGCCAGCACCCTTCTGCCATCGCGACCGACTGACCACGCCTTGCAACGAGAGAGAGGATCATGACCGACATTGTCAAAACCGCAGCCGTGCAATCGCTGCTCGACCGCGCGAGCGGGCTGACGGAAAGCGGCGGAAATCCGCGTCTGAAGGCCATATTGCGCGATGTGCTCGAAGCGACGATGGGCGTCATCGAAAAGCACGACATATCGGAAGGCGAATTCTGGCAGGCGATCGATTTCCTGGGGCGAGGCGCTGGTGAGTTCGGACTGATCATCCCCGGCATCGGCATCGAGCATTTTCTTGACCTTCATCTCGACGCCAAGGACGCTGAAGCCGGGCGTACGGGTGGAACGCCGCGAACGATCGAGGGGCCGCTCTATGTCGCCGGAGCACCGCTGGTGGAGGGCGATCTGTCCAGGACCAACGACGTGAACCTGACGACCGATCCCGACGACGTCGAGGAGCTGACAATGTCGGGTCGGATCCTCGGGCCCGATGGCGAACCGGTGAAGGATGCGATCCTCCATGTCTGGCATGCCAACTCCAAGGGGTTCTATTCGCATTTCGACCCCACTTCCGCGCAATCTCCCTTCAACAACCGGCGGCGGATCAGGCTTGGGGCAGATGGCCGCTTTGCCTTTCATTCGCGGATGCCGCGCGGCTATAGCGTTCCGCCCGGAGGCGCGTGCGACCAGCTCATGAAGCTGCTCGGCAGGCATGGCGACCGCCCGGCCCATATCCATTTCTTCATCGAGGCACCGGGCTATCGCACGCTCACGACGCAGATCAATTTCGGCGACGACCCTCATGCGCATGACGACTTCGCGTTCGCGACGCGTGACGGCCTGTTGCCAATTCCCGATCGCAGCGGCGGCAATCCGGCAATCGTCTTCGATTTCGTGATGCAGCGTGCGCAGTCAGCCGATGACCAGCATTTTTCGAGCCGCCCGCGTGCTGCTGCATGACCGTGAGCGGGCGCGAACAATGACACGCCATTTCCAGGCCGATGACGGCTGCGCGATTGCGTTCGACTACAGGCCCGTCGAGGGAAAGCCGGTCCTGCTGCTCTCGGCTTCGCTTGGAACGGCAATGGCTTTGTTCGATCCCCAGGTCGAAGCCCTGGGCTCGCAATTCTCGATCCTGCGCTATGACCCTCGTGGTCATGGCGCGTCGTCGGTGCCGCCGGGCAATTACTCGCTCGACCGGCTGGGGCGCGACGTGATCGAGCTGCTCGATTATCTCGAAATCGATCGCGTGCACTTTGCAGGCGTCTCGCTCGGCGGGATGACGGGCCAATGGCTCGGCTACAGGGCGCCCGAACGGCTGGACGGACTCATTCTCGCCAACACATCGGCCTATATGGGTCCTCCCGGCGGCTGGGCGTCGCGCATTGCTACCGTGCTCGCCGACGGCATGGAGCCCATGGTCGACCCGGTTATCGAGCGGTGGTTCACGTCCGCGTTTCGCACATCGAGCGCCCCCGATGTCGAACGGGTACGCTCGCTCCTGCTTGCCACCGAAGCCCGCGGTTATGCCGGGTGCTGTGCGGCCATCCGCGACATGGACCTCAGAGAGGTAGCGGCTCTCATTCGCGCGCGCTCGCTCGTGATCGCAGGCGCGAAGGACCCCGCGACGCCGCCCGAACACGCCGAGCTCCTGGCAGGGCGGATACCGGAGGCAAAGCTGGTCACCCTCGATGCAGCGCATCTCAGCAATGTCGAGCAGGCTGCAACGTTCAATGACGCGGTAGCGTCGTTTCTGACAGGCGCATCATGACCGATATTCGATCCGATTTCCTGCAGGGCATGAGCCTTGCCGCATCGACGGTAAACATCGTCACCACCGATGGTCCACATGGGAAAGCGGGGGTGACCGTATCCGCGATGACCTCGGTATCGGCAGACGGCGCAAGACCCGTTCTGCTCGTGTGCATCAACCAGGCTTGCTCGGGTGCCGGGCCGATAATCGCCAATGGCGTGTTTGCCGTGAATGTGCTGCGCGAAAATCAGGCGGCCATTTCGGACACATTCGCGGGACGCCTGGGCGAGCGCGGCGAAGGGCGCTTCGATTGCGCACACTGGACGAGGAGCGAGACAGGTGTGCCGATGCTCGCCGACGCGCTCGTCGCCTTTGATTGCCGCCTCCTCGATCAGCAGATGATCGGCACGCACCACGTGCTTTTCGGCAGCGTGGAGGCTGTGCAGCTTTCGACGCCGGGCAAGCCGCTCATCTATGCGAACCGCAGCTACGCGGTGCCGGCCGAGCTCGGTCCCGACAGCGTTCTCGCTGCGGGCTCCCGGCATTGAGTGATGGCATCCAGGAAGGGAGCGGGTGGCGTGATCGACAAGGCGGCGGTGTCGGCCGAGGTTGCGGTAGCGGACATATCTGACGGCGCCTCGGTCATGATCGGCGGCTTCGGCACTGCCGGAATGCCCGATGAACTGATCGACGCCCTTATCCGGCGTGATGTCGGTGACCTCACCATCATCAACAACAATGCGGGCAATGGGGAGACCGGTGTCGCCGCGCTGATTGCGGCGGGGCGCGTGCGCAAGATCATCTGCTCCTTCCCGCGCCAGTCGGATTCGCATCATTTCGACGCGCGCTACCGTGCCGGCGAGATCGAGCTCGAACTGGTGCCCCAGGGCAACCTTGCCGCGCGCATTCATGCAGCCGGTGCCGGACTCGGCGCCATCTTCACCCCTACCGGTTTTGGAACGCTCTTGGCGCAAGGCAAGGAAACGCGCCGGATCGACGGCAGGGACCATGTTCTTGAATATCCGATCCATGCCGACTTCGCGCTCATCAAGGCATCGAAAGGGGATCGCTGGGGCAACCTGGTCTACCGAAAGACCGCGCGCAATTTCGGGCCGATCATGGCGATGGCGGCCAGGACCACCATCGCACAGGTGTCCGAACTGGTGCCGCTGGGAAGTCTCGATCCGGAAGTGGTGGTGACGCCGGGTATCTTCGTCCAGCGCGTCGTCGAGATCACGCCTGGAGCCGCCATCGCCGATTTGGACGCGGCCACCGCCTGAAGGGATACACGCTTCATGAAACGCCTCGACCGGGACCAGATGGCCGCGCGCGTCGCGCGTGACATTCCTGAAGGCTCCTATGTGAACCTGGGCATCGGGCTTCCGACCAAGGTCGCCGACCATTTGCCCCGGAACCGCGAAATCTTCCTGCAAAGCGAGAACGGGCTTCTCGGCATGGGGCCCGCACCGGCACTCGGCGAAGAGGACCCGGAACTCATCAATGCGGGCAAGCAGCCGGTGACGCTGTTGAGCGGCGGATGCTATTTCCACCATGCCGACAGCTTTGCGATGATGCGCGGCGGACATATCGACATCTGCGTGCTGGGCGCCTTCCAGGTGTCGGTGAACGGCGATCTTGCCAACTGGCACACCGGCGAGCCCGACGCGATTCCGGCGGTGGGCGGCGCGATGGATCTCGCGATCGGCGCCAGGCAGACATTCGTCATGATGGAGCTGTTGACCAGGCGAGGGCAAAGCAAGCTGGTCGAGACCTGCACCTACCCGCTCACGGGCCTCGCATGCGTATCGCGCGTCTACACCGACCTTGGCATCTTCAGCGTTGGTGGCGGTGGCGCGAGCGTCGTCGAACTGGTCGAAGGCGTCTCGCTTGACGACCTGCGCCAGATGACGGGTCTTTCGCTTGGTCGCTGCGGTGTAGCATATACCAGCTGAATCCTGTTCCATGTGAGAGGCGCCTTTCATGACCGAAGCATTTATCTGCGACGCGGTGCGTACCCCCATTGGCCGTTATGGCGGTGCGCTTTCCAGCGTGCGTGCAGACGATCTCGGCGCACTTCCGATCCAGTCGCTGATCGCGCGCAATCCCGGCCTCGACCCGGCCGCGATCGACGAGGTCGTCTATGGCTGTGCGAACCAGTCGGGCGAGGATAACCGCAATGTTGCCCGGATGAGCCTGTTGCTGGCGGGACTTCCGGACACGGTGCCGGGCGTCACGGTCAACCGCCTGTGCGCATCGGGGCTGGAGGCAATAGGCCAGCTGGCGCGCGCCATCCGCACGGACGAGATGGCGCTGGCGATTGCCGGCGGCGTCGAGAGCATGACGCGTGCGCCCCTCGTCATGGGCAAGGCCGATGGCGCCTTCGGCCGCAACCAGAGGATCGAGGACACGACCATGGGCTGGCGGTTCGTCAATCCGGCGCTGGATGCCCTTTATGGCACCGAGACGATGCCGAGGACGGGTGAGAATATTGCCGCGGATTACAGTGTCAGTCGCGCCGACCAGGACGCATTTGCGCTGCGAAGCCAGCAACGCGCGACGGCCGCACAACGCTCAGGCTTTCATGGTGAGGAGATCATTCCCGTGCGTGTTCCGGGCAAGAAAAAGGGCGAGACGATCGACGTCTCGGTCGATGAGCATGTGCGTGCCGATACGACGCTCGAGGCGCTGCAGACGCTGAAGCCGCTCTTCGGCCCGGAAGGAACCGTGACTGCCGGAAATGCTTCGGGCATCAATGACGGAGCAGCGGCCATGTTCGTCGCGAGCGCCGCTGCCGCGAGGGCGCACGGCCTCACGCCACGCGCACGCATCCTCGGCATGGCGGCCGCGGGGGTTGAACCACGTGTCATGGGTATCGGGCCGGTGCCCGCGTCGCAGAAGCTGATGGCGCGCCTTGGTCTCGGGATCGAGGACTTCGATGCGATCGAGCTCAACGAGGCTTTTGCCAGCCAGGCGCTCGCCGTGCTGCGCAGCCTCGGCCTTCCCGATGACGCACCGCACGTCAACGCGAATGGCGGCGCGATTGCGCTCGGCCACCCGCTGGGCATGTCGGGCGCCCGCATCGCGATGACGCTTGTCCACGAGCTCGAAAAAAGCGGCGGCAGGCTTGGACTTGCCACATTGTGCATCGGTGTCGGCATGGGCCTTGCGCTCGCGGTCGAGCGCGTCTGACAATGGGGCGAAGTGCCGCGCCAGCGCGCGCGGCCGCTCCGACCCATCAGACTTCAGCGCAGATAGAGCCCGCCATTGACGTCCATCGTCGCACCAATGACCGAACTGGCTTCAGGGGCGGCGAGCAGTGCCACGAGGCGAGCGACATAGTCGGGCTCGCCGAGCCTGCCGGCGGGGATCGTGCCGACAACGGCCGCGAGGCGATCGGGGGGCAGCAAGGCGCGCACCGAATCGAGATCGAGTGGCCCGGGCGAAACGGCGTTCACCGTCACGCCGCAACCAGCGAGCTCGCGCGCAAATACCTTTGTGAGCGTCAGAATTCCGCCCTTCGCGGCCGCATAATGCGCGCCGGTCGCGGCGCCACCATTCTGGCCGGCCAGCGATGCGATATTCACGATACGGCCATAGCCATGTGCTCGCATATGGCGTCCCGCCACCTGGCACCCGATAAAGGTCCCCTTGAGCGCGATTGAGATGACCGCATCGAATTCGTCCGGGCCGATCTCGAAAAGCGGTGTCGTGCGGGTGAGCGCCGCGTTGTTGACGAGGACGCCCAGCCCGCCCCAACGCGCCGTCGCCGCCTCGATCGCCTGCTCGAAGCTTGTGGGATCGCGGACATCGAGCGGGAGCGCCATGACCTCGCCATCGATGCTCTCGGTCACATGCGCCAGGGCATCCGCATCGATGTCGCTCAGGATCACGCGGAAGCCTTCGCGCGCGAGCCTTCGTGAAATCACCGCACCCAGGCCGCCGGCTGCCCCCGTGACAAGCGCGACATCGTGATGCGCCGGCACAGTCACAGGAGGAAGCTCATGCCAGCCAGCGCGCCGGTGGAATTGATCAGGCGCACCACCTTTTCGAGGATCCTGGGACCAACCTCGGTCTGCTGGAGGGTGAAGGTCACGTTGGCGACATAGGAGCGATGCACGTCCCGTTTATATTCGACGAGATGCTGGGCGCAGCGCAGGCGGAAGGTACCATCTGCCGCATCGGGTAGGACCCGAAAGCGCGAGATGCTGCGCACCGTGGTTGCAGCGTCCCTGGCCGACATGGATTCGCCACTTGTCAGGCGCGCCACGCGCATCCGGCGCATCGCTGCGTCGTCATAGGCATAGTTGAGCCGGTCGGCATAGTCAGTCGCCTCGGGATCGATCGGAATGACATATTTACCCTCATCGGCCCAGAGCGTCAGCCAGGTCGAGTAATCGCGATGATCGAGGCAATCGGCCTCAAGCGATACAAGGGCGATCGCTTCCTCGAGCGAAACGGGCGCGAGCGTCGTCGTCATGCCGACATCATCCTCTTCCACATCTGGTAGGCGGCACGCATGCCGGTCTCGGCCGTCACGTCCCCGGCACTCGTCGCAGTCTTGTCCTCGCCGCGGTTGACCATGACCCAGGACGGGTCCGCCATGCCCGCCGAACCGCGCTGCACGCGCTCCCATGCCTCAGCATCGTCGGGCGTGCCGAAACCCATGGGTCCCTGGAAATGTTCGTGCAGGCGCAGCCGCGCCTGGTTGGCGATCTCGGGGCCACCATCCATGCCGATGGCGATGTGCCGGATCTCGGTCCTGTCGACCGCGACCGGCCTCAACACGCGGAAAAAGGCCATCGAGCATGCAAGGTTGGGAAAGAGGTTCAGGTTGAAGCCCGAACCGCCGATCGCGCGGACAATGCGGCGAACCTGGTCCTCGGGATAATCCTGTCGCAACGTCTCGGCGATCGCGGCGAAGCGTTCCGGAATATCTGCGTCGAGATTCTCCTCGAGGTCCACGAGCTCGGGTATCATAACCATGACGCTGTGGCCGTTGCCGAGATCCTCGACATATCCTCCCGCGTTCATGAACGAGAAGAGGTCCTCGGTCGCATCGTCGAGCGAGGTCAGGAAGCTCTTGTGAACGACCGGGAAGTGATAGGCATCGGTCGTGTTCTCCAGCTGGATCTTCCAGTTGCCGGGGAAGGTGAAGCGGTGTTCGCCCATCGTCTTTACGGGAAAGCCTCCGCCCTGTTTCATGAACAGGTCGATCCACGGCTTTGCGCGTCCCAGGAAGCTGTCCAGGGGCTCGATGTCGGCGTTGAAGGTGGCGAAGATCAGGCCATTATATTGCTCCACGCGAAGATTGATCAGGCCGTATTCGCTCTTGTCGAAATCCTTGTACCCCTTGGGCAGCGGCACGCCGCGCAGGCTGCCGTCCTGTCCATAGGTCCAGGCATGATAGGGGCAGACAAAACCTGCAGCATTACCCTTTTGCGCCTCGCAGACCGTGGCTGCGCGGTGACGGCAGCGATTGACCATCACGTGCACCACGCCCTTCTTGTCGCGGTTCACGATCACGGGCTGCCGGCCGACATGCGTCGTCACGAAATCGCCCGGGTTTGGAATGTCGCTTTGATGCGCGACCCATACCCAGGTGCGGTTGAATATCCTGTCCATCTCCTCCTCGAAGAGGGCTGGGTCGCGGTAGAGCGACGTATGGACGCGGTCCGGCAGGACCAGGTCGCTAAAGGCGGTTGGTTTCATCGATCGGCTCCGGATGATGTCCATTGGGAACGGGTATGGCCTGTGTGTCGCTCCAGCGATCGACACGGCGCGAAAAGATGTTCTCGGTGCGAAAATGCCGGATGCGCCAGCGCTCGCCTTCGCGCGCGAAGGACATCGAAAGGGACGCGCTGCGCAGGTCGGCATGGCCTTCGCGATAAGTCGAAGTCTGGAGCATCATCCAGTTGCCCGTCGCGGTCTCGCCCCAGACGGTGATGTCCTCGGCCGAAAAGAAATGCGCCGTCATCGCGAAATGTGGCTGCGGCAGGCAGTAGCTGCGGATCATCGCGACGATCGCTGCGCGGCCGTCATGGCTGCCGAACGCCTCGGCATATCGGCCCTTGCCTTCCCAGCGGGCATCGGCGGTGAACAGATCGCCGAGCGTCTCGAACTCTGTATCCGGACCCAGCCGGTCGCAGATCCGGAAATAGTGCGCGACGAGGTGCCGGATTGCGCTTTCCGCCTCCAGCCGCTCGATACGCGCAAGGATCGCCGCCTCGCTCATTCGGGCATGACCAGCTCGCGTCCGAGCCTTGCTTCGACGCGCATATATTTCCAGAGGCGATGCTCGCCCACCTCGGTGGTGCGAAACAGGCCGCAGATCGCGACCGCGGTCTCGCGGTCGGGGACATCGGCGAGAATATAGAAGGTCCAGGGCCAGCCATTGGGGGATGTGCCGACCATCGTCTCATCGTCGTCGAGTGTCCCGAGCACCTCGACGCCCGGCATTTCGCGGATCGCGCGTATCGTCCGGCCGGTGGCCTTGAGCACCATGGGAATATCCTCGGACGGCAGGTCGAAAAATCCCTGCAGTACCGCGCCGCAGATCAGGGTGCGGATCTTCTTGGGGGTTGCATTCATCGTTCAGATCCTTCGATTGCAGATCAGAGATATCCAGGCGGCGGGGTCTTCCCGAGCAGCACGGCGCCGCCGGATTGCCAGGTGGCGTCATTCATGAAGGCGTGCTGGGCCACGACGAGCGCGTCGAGCAGCAGGCGCGAAAGCGGATGGCTGTTGAAGATGCCCGTCGTGCCGGCCATTTCGAAGGCGCGGCGCGTCACATCGGCCCCGGTCTTGGCGATATGGGTCGACGCGATGCGCAGCCTGGCGATATCGGCGGGCGTGACTTCGCGCCCTTCGCAGACCCGGCTCCACATGGCTTCCGTTTCCTCGTAGAACCAAGCGCGCGCGGCGCACAGCCGCGCCTCCATCTGTGCAAGCGCGATCTGGCAGCCCGGCCGGTCCGCCATAGAGGGTGCCCCGGTGATCGAGGTCTTGCGCGTGGCGAGCCTCACCACCTCGTCGATCGCCTCGCGGGCGACACCTGCACCGACGATCGCCAGTACCTGCGTGGCCATGGCCATTGTCGGATAGCGATAGGCGGCGGTATCGATCGAGGGTGCCGCGCCGCGGATGAGTATATACTCCTCGGGCACAAGGACGTCGTCGACGACCAGGTCGTGGCTGCCCGTCGCGAACATGCCGATCGTATCCCAGTTTTCCTCGATCATGACCTGGTCGCGCGGCATCACGGCCATGCGCGGCAGGCTCCCGTTTTCGCCTTCGATCTTGATGCCGACACCGATAAGCGAAGCCCCCATGCAACCCGAACCGAAGCCCCAGCGACCCTTGACGCGGTAGCCGCCCGGTTCGGCAATTGCGGCCTGCGGCGGAAAGACGGCGCCTGCGAAGACGACATCGGGGCTCTCGCGGTACAGTTCCGCCAGGGTCGCGGCCGGCAGCGAGGAGAGATATTTGCTCGCAAAGCCGAAGCTCGCCACCCAGCCCGCAGAGCCATCGGCAGCCGAGATGATCTCGATGATGCGGAGAAACTCGGCAGGCGACATGTCACCGCCACCGAACTGCGTGGGCACGAAGGCGCGGTACAGTCCGATTTCCTGGAATCTTGCGACAATGTCCTGCGGAATATGACCGAGCGCGTGGAGGTCCTTGCGGCGCTGACGGATATCGTCGAGCATCGGCTGAAGGGCAGGGCTGGCAAGCCCGGTGATCTGGGTCGCAGTCACTGCGTTTCTCCTTTGATAAACAGCGGCACGCGCCGCGCCAGAGCGCACAGCGCTTCGTCTTCGCCCTTGCGCCCGACGAGCTGGAGCGAGAGTGGGAAACCGTCGGTCTCGCCAACTGGCAGCGCGATGGCCGGGTGGCCCGACAGGTTGAACGGGCGACAATGGGCGGTAATCGGGATGGCCGCCATCAGGTCAGCCGCGGCGAGCAGTGACGGCGGCCGACAGGGCAGGGTCGGCAGCACAAGGGCGTCAAATTGCTGCAGGAGCGCATCGACAGCGGCCGTGAAGCGCGCGCGGACGGCCTCGGCCTCGACCAGTTCATCATCGGTGATCCTCGATGCTGCAAGCAGGCGATCATGGACGTCGCGGCCGACCAGCCCGGATCCGGTCAGGGCGCCAAAGGCCTCCCAGCATTCGCGGCCGATGATGCTGAGGCCCGCGCGCTGCGCAAGTTCCAGTTCCTCAAGCCAGACATCGGTCGTTGCAAAGCCACTCTCGATGGCCTGGCGTGTACCGCGAACAATGTCGGAATCTGCGGACGTGCCGATAAAGCCGATGCGCGCGGAGAATGAGGCCGGGGCCTCTGCCCATTCGGGCGCGATTATGGCCATGGCCTGCTGGAGCCCTGCCACGTCGCGCGCGAAAGCACCGACGCAATCGAGCGAGCTCCGCGCGGGAATGACGCCAGCGCGGCTGACACGCCCGAATGTGGGTTTCAGGCCGACAATGCCGCAGCAGGCGGCCGGCACGCGGATCGAACCGCCCGTGTCGGTTCCGATGGCGAAGTCGGCAAGGCCGGCGGCGATCGCGGCTGCCGAACCGCTGGAAGAGCCACCCGGTGCGAGCGCGGGATAGAAGGGATTGACGGGCGTGCCCGTCCAGACGTTGAGACCGGTCACGCCGAAAGCGAGTTCGTGCATGTTGGTGCGGCCGGTGATGGTGCATCCGGCATTGCGGAGCCGCGAGACAATCTCGGCATCGCGTTCGGCCGCTGGCCGTCCCGCCAGCGCACGGCATGCGGCGGTGGTGACTTCACCCGCGACGTCGATCGTGTCCTTGAGCGCGACGCGCATTGTGCCGCCGGCAGAACCACCGGATATGAAAATTCCGCGATGGCAGGGCGACGATGTCACTGCGCTGCTGCCGAGAGAGCGGGAGCAAGCGGCGACTGCAGGGCAGGGATGGAATGGACGGAGCGTTCGAACCCCGCCCGGTCAACCGCACGGTCTTTCGCAGAGTGTAGCGCAGTTGAGCCGATCGCTTCCGCGATCCGGGTCTGACCCGCATGGACGGAGCCAATCTGGTCGTTGTCCATGTCGCGAGAAGTCATGAGGCGTACGCCGCCAGGCGCTTTGAGCTCGGCAAACGCCGGGATCGATGCCCGCAGCAGTGCGGCGTCCAGCAGCAATCTGGCATGACGCTTCATTTCGGATCCACTTTCGGCATCGGACGGCGGCCCCTTGGCCGGGTCGCGCATCTGCTTGGTCCGTGGAGCCTAGCGAGACCCCATTGAGCGCCACAATCAAATGCTCCTCACATCAGCTATGAGCAGCGCTAATCCGGCGCGCGCCTGAACGCCTCCGGGCATCCAAGGCCCCGCATTGGCTGGCTCGTGACGACGCTGACGATGCGCGCAATCGAACGCGTCACCGGCGATTGTGGCCGGTCACGAATGGAACATGGTCAAGAGCAGGGCCGGACCTTGTGACGCGCAAGGACGATCCCAGCGGAACCGGTCACGGGCGTGGCGAGCGAGGAGGAGCGCCGGTGCCACGACCTAGCTGGGCTGGCCATTGGCAGCGCAGGGGCGGGAGGGCCAGCGTCTCAGGAGAGAAGCCGGAATACCGCCACCCCGAAGAAATTGGCGATGGCCTTGCCCAGCATGCCTGTGGCGATCGCCGGCGTGACAAGCGATTTCCACTCCTTCGAGGTCGCGATGCCGGCGGCGGCAGCGGCACCGACGATGTTTGCGCCAGAGCCGATAATCCCCTCGGCCAGATCGGATTTCAGCAGCCGGGTCGCGAGCAGCACGATCGCGATATGGACGAGGATGATGATCAGTCCGAAGACGAAGTAGACGGGCGCCGAGGTAAGGAACGCCGTCACATCGGTTCCCGCACCGATCACCGCGAAGAACAGGTACATTGCGAACATGCCCAGTTCGAAATCGCCTTTCAGCGCGCGCATCGGACCGGGAAAGACGTTTGCAATGAGCACCGTGATCAACGTGATGACGAACAGGCCGTAATTATGGTGGCCCGCGGTCGCGGCCAGCCAGTTCCCGGCCCAGCAGATCGCCGCGCTCAGGGCGAGCGCACCCGCCATATGCGCTAGGTTGAGTTGTGCCACGACGCCGTCATCGGTGGCCTGGGTATCGCCCGATTGGGCATCGATGATCGGTGACGGGATCCGTCTGCGGACAAAGGCCATGTTGGGCAATGATACGAGGATCATCAGCCCGATCACGCTCACGGGCGCGCTTGCGCTCACGGCCACTGCGAATGTGTCGGCAGGAAGGTTCGTGATCTCGGCCATCGCGACCATGTCGGTCATCCCGCCAATCCACGCCGCCGCATAGGTCGCGGCGATATGCGGTCCGAATTGCCCGAGATCGAGCAGCTGGCACCCGATGATGGCGCCCGCGCAGACCCCGACCGCGCCGATGAAGAACAGCGGGAGGACGCGTCCGCTTTCGCCCAGGATCTTCGCGAACGTCGCCTTGTAGAGAAGCAGCGGAATGGCGATCGGCATCACATAGCCGCCGATGAAATCATAAAGGGGCGAGTTGTGCGGAATGACCCTGAGGTTGGAGAGCAGCGCCGCGCCGGCAAGGATCCACACGACCCCTGGCAGCTTGCGCGCGATGCGATTGCGTTCGCTCCAGAAGCCGAGCCAGGCGAGGCCGAACACGATGGCCAGCAGCGCTGCAAAATTGTCGGGCGCGATCATCGATTTCCATTCCCCTCAGTCGAGCCACCGGCCCATTGAATTCGGCTCAGCAATGCCCCTGCCATCGCCAGTCCTTGCCGGTGACCTGCCTGACGAGGTCTTCGGTGCGCGCACCATTGTCGATGCCGACGGTCTCGAACAGCGTGCGCCCTGTTTCGCACAGCGGATTGCGGAAGGGCGCATTCTCATCGTCGATGATCGATACGATCTGCCGCGCGACAGCGGCCGGATCGGCGCCGTCATTCGCGCCCGCAAAACCCGTCGCGATGCGCCCGGGCTCGAAGATCAGCACGCGGATGCCAAGCGGCGCGACTTCGGCCGCGAGGCTCTGGCTCATGCCCTCGAGCGCGAACTTGCTCGCCGCATAGGCGCCGTCCTCGGGCAGACCGACGAGACCGGAGAGCGAGGAGATCATGGCGATCGTTCCGCCAGACCGCATATGGGGAAGTGCTGCCTTTGTTAACCGCCACGCGCCGAGCAGGTTGACGTCAAGCGTTTCCTTGAAACGATCCTGGTCGAGTGAAGCAAGGGGCCCTGCGAGATGCGTCCCGGCATTGTTGATGAGGATATCGATCCCGCCTGCGCTGCGCACAACGGTGCGGACCGCGTCGTCGACACTCGCGAGCGAGCGGACGTTGAGCGGCATTTGAGAGGGACCGGACGGGTTGCGCTCGCCTGCAAAGACCTGGTCGCCGTCCTCGGAAAAGGCTTCAGCGAGGGCAGCCCCCAGGCCCCGCGATGCACCGCTGATCAGGACCGTACGCATCGCGGCAAACCTCACTCCAATTGTCATTGCCGTGGATCATAGGGCGGCGGTGCAAATCCCGGATCACAAAAAAGCTAATCCGATACCTGAGCGACGCTAATTTCTCACATCACCCTGCAGCCTCTAGCTTCGATCCAAATTCCGGCAACGTGCCGAAGCACATCGAGGCGTGGTTCAATGGCTGATTTCGATATTGTGGTCGCAGGTGGCGGCGTAAACGGGCTTGCCTGCGCCGCGACGCTCGTGCGCAAGGGGCTTTCGGTCTGCGTCGTCGAGCGCAACCCATGGGTCGGAGGCGGCGCGGTGACGCGCGAGGTGACGCTGCCCGGCTTCAAGCACGATCTCTACGGATCGTCGCATGTGTGGATCCAGTGCAACCCGGACTTCCAGGAGATCCGGCCCGAGCTCGAACAGATGGGCCTCAAATATATCGAGCCCGCCGATCATATTACCGGTCACCCCGACAGCGGTGGCGGCCCGGGCATCGTCATCTACAAGTCGATCGACAAGACCTGTGCGTCGATCGCGGCCTATTCGCAGAAGGACGCGGACCGCTACCGCGCGGTTTATTCGGATTTCGAACAGGTGCGCGAGGGCTTCATCAAGGCCTTCTTCTCGCCGCCTTCGCCCCCCTCGGCGCTCGCGAGTGCGCTCGAAACCAGCGAAACCGGCCTGCGTCGCCTGCGCGAATTCTCGATGTCCGCCCGCGCCTGGGTGGAGACGAATTTCGAGAATGATTTCGTGAAGGCAGTTATGCTCAACTGGGCACTCGCACCACAGATCCTGCCCGACCAGGAAGGCGCGGGGCAGTCCTTCTACATCATGATCCCGGCCATCCACTATTACGGACAGGCGATCCCCGAGGGCGGCAGCATGGAGCTGCCCAACGCGATGGCGCGCTATGTGGAAGCCAAGGGCGGAACGGTCCGGCGCGAAGCGCCGATCGCTGGCTTCGTCATCGAGGACGGTCGCGCAGTCGGTGTCCGGCTTGAAAGCGGCGAAGTGATCCGTGCCCGCCGCGCTGTCGTTTCAGCGCTCGAGCCGAAGCAAACGTTCCTCAAGTTCGTGGGTGAGGAGCATCTCGATCCCGGCTTCACATCGATGGTGAAGAGCTTCTCCTTCGGCAAGATCAGCATCTGCCGCGCGCAGCTTGCGCTCTCCGAGGCACCGAAGTTCCTGAACGGCACCGACATGAGCGCCTGCCCCTTCCACCGGATCGTCGATTCCATGGAGCAGATGATCAACTTCTATGCCGAGCTCGCGACGGGCAAGCCGCCCAGCGACCCCTTTCTCTGGTCGGCCTGCTGGACCAAGCTCGACCCCACGCGCGCGCCTGAGGGCAAGCACACGCTGATCGTCGACACCTATGTCTCCAACTGGCTGGCCGACGGGCAGACCTGGGCCGATATCGGCGAGGATTATGCGCGCAACGTACTGATCCCCAAGCTCCAGCAATATGCGCCCAACATCAACGAGAAGACGATTCTCGGCATGTATGTCCAGCAGCGTCACACGCTCGAGGAGGCGAACCCGAGCTTCGTTGATGGGACGACAAATGGCGGCGAGCGCATCGCCGCGCAACTCGGACCCTTCCGGCCGTTTCCCGGCTATGCGCATTACCGGTCTCCGGTGCGCGATCTCTACATGACCGGGCCACACTGCCATCCCGGCGGGGGCATCTCGGCCGCAGGCACAATCACGGCGCGCGTGATGCTCGACGACATGGGCATCGAACCCGCCGATTTCTGGTGAGAATTTCAGGAAAGGACCAAGCGATGACCGCTGCCAAGAAGATCGACAAATATACAGCGCTGGTGATGCAGCCGCATGTTCATGTGGCCGAGGACCGGGATGGCATCACGAAGAACCTCGATCGTGCGCTCAACATGATCGATTTCGGCGTGGGCTATTTCTGGGAACTACCCGCAAAGCTCGCGGTCTTTCCCGAATATTTCATGCAGGGCGTGACTACCCCCGGCAAGGGCGAGCACGGCATCGACAGCTTCATGAAGAAGGCGATCACGCTCGACGGTCCCGAGATGCAGCGGCTCGGCGACAAGGCGCGCGAATACGGAATCTACATTGCGGGTGGCGGCGTTATCGAAAAGCTGCCCGAGTTTCCCGATCGCTGGTTCAACACCGCCTTCATCATCGGCCCGACCGGTGAAATCGTGCTCAAATATCACAAGTGGCATATCCCGGCCTCGATTGGTCTCGGAACCAGCCCGCACGATATCTTTGACGAATATTGCGCGGCTTTTGGCGGGGACATCAAGACGCTGTTCCCCGTCGTCGATACCGAAATCGGCAAGCTCGGAACGATGACCTGCCATGACGGCTGCACGCCCGAGGTTTCGCGCGCGCTCGGCTATAATGGTGCCGAGGTGATCTGCCACCCGGTTGCGCTCCAGGAAGTCGAAGGCGTTTCGCAGCCCTGGGATTTCTGGATGTTCACACGCCGGACGCGCGCGCACGACAACATGGCCTATGTGCTCGGCTCCAACTGGGGCACGGTCGACTATGATTTCTATCCCAAGGCATTCTGCCCGGGTGGCAGCTTTGCCATCGACTATACGGGCATGGTCCTGCGTCATGCGCCCTATCCCCAGGAACAGGTGCTGGGCGTCACGGTCGATATAGAGTCGCTGCGCGAACATCGCTCACGCTGCAACCACAACACCTGGGTCGATGTGCGCACCGAAGGTTTCCGCCAGATCTATGAGAACCCCATCTATCCGGCCAACCAGTTCCCGAGCGGTCGTCCGCCGCGCACGCTTGCCGACAAGATGGGTCCGGTGAAGGAAGTGTTCCGCGACCTCTATGGCCGCGGCCAGTTCACGCCGCCTGCCGGCATGACCGTCGATGACATGGCCAATCAGCACGAGCGTCGCGTCAAGGCCGCTCAGGCCATCGGCACGCTGAAGCGCTGAGCGAGCGGGGGAGACAGAAGGGATGCGCGTCGTCAGTTCGCTTGCCGATATCGATTTCGGGATCGGCCGTATCGCCCGTGCGGGGCGCAACCTGGTGATCGAGAGCAGCTCGGAGAGCACCATTGCCACCAGGGTGACGGTCACGCCGCGTGATGCGCTCAAGGCGATTGGCGCGCTGCTCACCAGCCCGTCGGTCTGGCTGTTCGTTCTGACGCTGCCCTTCGCGGTATCCGCGGGGCGGAGCCAGGTGGCCGGCGACAGCTGGGCGGAACGCCGCCGCCGGACCGGCCTCAACAAGCCCTGGTGACGGGCTTGTCGGGAATGGGTGACGCGCGGGTCGTCTGTTTCGGCGAGATGCTGCTGCGCTTTGCGCCGGCCGACGGAAAGGCGATGCGCGACGCGCAGATGATGAGCGTGCATGTCGCAGGCGCAGAGGCCAATGTCGCGATATCGCTGGCGAAACTCGGCCTGCCTGCGGCGATGGCCACCGTCTTGCCCGAAAACGCGCTTGGGGACCGCGCACTCGACACGTTGGCGCTTCATGGCGTCGATACGGGGGCGTGCATTCGTCGACCCGGGCGAATGGGGACATTCTACATCGAATCGCCGCTTGCCGGTCGGGAGGGTGGCTTTTTCTACGATCGCTCGGGATCGGCCTTTGCAGATGGTGTCGACGGGATCGACTGGGAGCGCGCGCTTGCAGGGGCCGAATGGCTGCACCTGTCGGGTATCACGGCAGCGCTTGGCGACGCGGCCGTGCGTGCGATGCGCAGGGCGGTCATCGTCGCGCGGCAGCTCGGCGTCTTCATCTCCTTCGACTGCAATTTCCGACCCCTGCTCTGGCAAGGGCGAGACGACCTGGCGGCGGCTCTCCTGCTTGAATTCGCCTCATCGGCGAAGCTCGTCTTCGCCAGCGACTGGGATGCGCGGCTGGTTCTCGGAACCAGGGCGCATCAGCTTGTCACGACGCCCGCTGCGGCTTGCCACTTGTTCGAGGTGCTGCCGGCAACGCACTGGGTCGCCGCGACCACGAGGGAGCGGGATGGTGAAGGAGAGCGACTGGGCGCGTCACTGAGCACGCGTGACGATGTCGTCAATGTCCCACTGAGTCCAATCACGCCTTATGTCGACCGCGTTGGCGGCGGCGATGCCTTTGCCGCAGCGTTGTTGTTCGGACTTGCGAGCCGGTGGGACGATGAGCGTGCGCTGCGCTTCGCACATCGCGCCTGCGTCATGAAACACGCAATTCCCGGAGACTTCAGTACGCTCACCGCGGCCGAGGTCGAGGAGGGGCTGGCGCTCGCCGGGTGATGCGGCGCTATCCACCGTGCTAGGATGGATGAGCCAGACTGTGTCAAGGCTCGGCCAACCCCGGTTCGAGCATGCGTAGGCGGCCATGCATGGCTTTGACCATGAAATCGTTGCATGCCTTCTTATTGCGCGCCGGTCCCTATGGTTCTCATGCCAATCATCGCGGCACGGTTGTTTTGCCATTGCCGGCGAGCCCAACTCCGCTGGCTTTAACTGTTACAGGTGCGGACCACCGCGCGGAGCCTTTGCGACCGCTCCGGTGGTCCGCGCCTCTCCCGGGCGCTACTGGTCGTCCGATCGGTTTCGTGTTCCTTACACCCGCCTACGCAGATGCGATAAAGCAGGCAGGCCATTTCTTTCGGTGGGACGGGCGCATCATTGTCGAAGATTCGGTCAATTCATAAAGTCCGTATCCGCCGACAAATCAGATGTTGAGCGCGTCGATTCTGCTAACGCAAAGCGGACCTACATTCGGGTCACGAAGCACGACTTAACCTGCACGATTGTTGTCCGCTAATGGTGTACCGTGCCCGGGACCTCTTGGAGGGTGGAGCCGGTCGCGCACGCCTATTTGCGTTTGAATTTGTCGCCGCCGAGCTCCAGCGTGGCGATCTTTCCGTCCGGCGCGAAGGTGAAACCCACCGGGGTCTGGCCGATAATGCTCGTCTGGCCCAGGCTCTTCCACCGCGCCTTGAACATGTCGTTGCGGTCATGATCGAGCACCGCCGACGCCGCCGGGCGCGCGAGCGCCAGCTTGCCGTCGGCCAGCGTGATCGTGACGTCGCCGAGCAGGTCGCTCGAATAGGTGTCGGCATAGCGGTCGAGCGGCAGCCTGGTGGGTGCCGCCGTCGCCAGGGGCGGGGTTGCCGCCGCCTTTTCGCGTGCGATCCGGGCCGCGTCGTCGCGCGCCTTCTTCAGGACGGCGCTGTGATCGGTCACGGGGCCACCGAGAAAGGCGTCCAGCACCCGCAGTTCGACGGCGACGGTCAGCGCGGATGGCATGCTGTTGGTCAGCACGACCACGCCCAGCTTCTTTTCGGGCATCATCGCGACGATGCTCTGCATCCCGTCGATTCCGCCGGAATGCTGGACAACCTTCTGTCCGCGATATTCCTGCACGCCCCAGCCCAGGCCGTATTCGCTGAACTTGAAGGGCGCGCCGGAGCCGCCGCGCGGGACGATCTGGCCGGTATGCATCTCTGCCAGGGTCGCGGGCGCGATCAGCTGCTTGCCCTCGAACGTACCCCCGCCGAGTTGCAGGCGCACCCACTGCGCCATGTCGCGCGCGCTGGAATTGATCACACCGGCGCCGCCGACATTATCGATCAAGCGATAATCGATTGGCACTATCCTGCCCTCGACCAGCGCGTGCGGGGTCGCGACATTGGCCAGTCCCTTGAGATCGGTGATGCTGGTATTGGTGCGGTGCATGCCGAGCGGTTCGAAGATACGGTCGGCGATGAACCGGTCATAGCTGGTGCCGGCGACCTCGGAGACCACCTCGCCCGCGACAATGAACATCTCGTTCTGATACTGGAACTGATTGCGGAAGCCGAGCGCCTCAGTCTGGAAGCGCAGCCGCCGGATGATTTCCTTGCGATCGAAGCCCGATCCGTACCAGAGCCCGGCATTGGTGACGACGCCGGTGCGGTGCGACAGCAGGTCGCGCACCGTCGCCTGGCGGGTGACATACGGATCGTGGAGCTCGAACGACGGCATATAATCGTGCACCGCGCCGTCCCAGCCGATCTTCTTTTCATCGACCAGCATGCCGAGCGCCGCTGCGGTGAATGCCTTGGTGGCGGATCCGATCGCGAAGACCGTATCGGCATCAACCTTGCCTGGCTTGCCTTCCTCGCGGACGCCAAAGCCCTTGGAATAGACGACCTTGTCATCCTTGACGATGGCGACGGAGAGGCCGGGCATCTGCCACGACTGCCGGGCGTTCTCGATATAGGCATCGAGCCCCTCGAGCGCGGCCGCGGTAGTGGGCGATGCTGCGGGCGTCCGGGTGGGCCCCTCGACGGGGGGCTGGGCGAAGGTCCGGCTGGCGAGCAGGGCCAATGCCGTGGTGATCAGGATGACATGCTGCAGTCGCGCGATTGAGATCATGATGTGGCCCCCGTTTCTCGCACCGACCATCGGCTACGTCACCCGAATTTGCAACCCATTGAGGACATATTTGTCCTGATTGGACATTTTTCTCTCAAATTTGTGAGGGTCGATTTCCAAAATGTGTCGGCCATTTTCCAATGGGTGAGAGGCATCTCTGCCGGAAATTTTGGAGGTAATGTTCGCGCGAGAGCACGCATTAGGACGGATTGGCTGGGCCGCTTGAGGAAGGTGCGGCGGACCCGGCGCGGGGTCTGCCAACTGCAGGTTCTGGGAATCGGTCGCGAGCGTCAGCATAGCTTAGATCGTGCGCGAAGTTGCCTGTTGCATAACAACAATCAGATTCGCCCGGGGACCCCGCCAAGTCTGCCGTCAAGTCCGCCAATTTCGCTTCCCGCAACCGGCGCTTCGTTCATGAGGACCTCGCCGTCGTTTTGGGGGGTGAGGAGCCGCTTTGCTTTTTGCGCAGGTCAAAGACGGGCTTGCCTCGCGGCGAGAGTATTAGCGACAGTCGAGCAAGTGCAAGAGCATGGTGAGCGCGTCGAAGGCGGCTCGATTTCGGACCGCGCTCCTTCCTATATCGCCGAGGTGAAGCTCGCGAATATTGGTAGCGCGAGGCCCCGCGGCTGCTACGTAGACGAGCCCTGGTTCATCATCGGGCCCGGCAGGGCCCGCAAATCCGGTCACCGCGACCGCCAGGTCGGCCTGCGAACGCAGCAGCATGCCCTTTGCCATTGCTTCGGCCATGGGGGATGAAACTGCGCCATGGTCGGCTATGAACTCGGGTGGCACATCGAGAAGTTCCGCCTTGGCGCGATCGGTATAGGCCACCACGCCCCGCTCGAAGGCGTGGGACAGCCCTTCGACATCCGTGAGGAGCGATGCGAGAAGTCCGCCGGTACAGCTCTCGCAGGTAGCGACCGTCCACTCACGGGCACAGGCCTCGCGGAGAACCTTGGCGGCCAATTCCTCCAGCGCCTTGGAGTCGATCTGCTCAACCAACGCCGATGCGCTTGTCTGTCCCGTCACGCGTTGCCGCGCCTGCGTCGCGTTTCCCACCCCTTCTTTGCCGCAGCGGATCGATCGGCGGCACTGCGGGCGGCGGCGGCACGGCCCTTGCGCCCTCCGCGCCGCGATGATTCGTGACTCTCCTTCTTGCCCCGACCGGAGCCTGATTTGTTGCCGCCGCCCGATTCCTTGTTGACCGTCGCCCAGGCCCTGCGCTCCGCCTCTTTCTGAGAGACACCGCGCTTCTCATAGCCTTCCTCGATGTGCTCGGCCTTGCGCTTCTGCTTGTCGGTGTAGCTGCTCTTGTCACCACGAGGCATGTCGGATCTCCTTACCCCTCGCCCTGAAGGCAACGCGACCGGAGGGTCGAGGTTGCCAAGGCCCCAGCGCTCTAGGACCACAGGCAACGCGGACCCCAATTGGTGATGCAAAGCAGCTCCGGTGACGGCCACACCTGCAAAGAGGGCGGTGGGTTTCGCCACGTCCCGTGTAGATTTCAACTGGCCCTCTGGTCGTCCGTGCTGATTGCCTGCGCGCACCTATTTTTCGACCCGCGATGCCTGTCCGTGGCCAGGGCAATGCGCGCCAATGCCATGAAGCGTTTCGCCGCGATGACGTGTCGCTGGCGCACGTTGCCGAGCGAAGCTTCACGCGCAATGTTGAGATTGATCAGGGCCTGGTCCGCATAGAAATGGGCCGCTCTGCTCGGCTCGCTATCGGGTTGAAACATCACTGCCTCCAGTGGACCTGTTTTCGGCGTCCGCAGCGACGGCGTAATGCCTCGCAAATTTGAGATGGAGCTTTCGTACGCTCGTATCGATGGACCTTTGTGCCATCTCCTTGCATTCTTGGGCCCGCTTCAAGAAATACTCTCGATGACCCTGCGACGACATTGTGGCACCTCCGTCCTCAAATGCACTTCCTCGCTTATCGGTGGCGAGACGCGGCCAGAGGCTGACTATGCCGGAAAGGCTGCCAGGCTTGGGCGCCTCGCCATCGCGTTAAACCAACACGCAAACGGGCGGGTTCCGACGCTCGGACCGGAATCGTATTGATCGAGATTAGAATCTTCAGCGACTAACCGACCGTCCATCCCTGAAGAAGGCTCACGCCGATTATCTGGCGTATTTCGCCGCAGCCGATGAAAGCAAATCAGCCGTCGACTGATGCCGGCCGTTCCTAAGCCGTTCGATCAGGAAAATGATAGGCCTGAGACTAGGCCTCGGAGGCCGCCGCCACGCCTGCCGCTTCCGGATGACGGTGCGCTTCGCGCCGGCCCTGGTGTAGCGGCACTCTTGCTACGCGCGGTCAACTCAGACTCGGGTCTGCGCGTGCGGCGCGGCCACCGGCTTGGATTCCGGGGACTCGCGCTGCCTCAGATAGATTGAAGCACGACCAGCACAGCGGTCGAGAGCAACTCGCTCTGCCAGTTCTGAAATGATTCGAACCAGGGTCGGGAGGACAAGAGATAGGCAGACCGGGGTTCGGCGCCGTGCCGCACTGCGTCGGCGGCCGCATCGGCCGTGCTGTAGGTCCAGTGCAGAAAGAAGGATAGCAGGAAGAAAAGGAAAGAGCGTGATGCCGAGCGACCGCGCATAGGCCCATCGCCATAATGCGCCGGCGCGAAGGATGGCAGGTGCACCCGGACGCCGCGCCTGCGCGGCAAGATCCGCGTCGCGCAGCGGTCCGTCGAGATCGCGCGCTTTCGCCGATCCTCGCTGCAAAGCACGGCGATCAGAACGACATAGGCAGACATCTGCAGGAATTCGCTCTCCCACTTCTCGAACACGTTTGAAAGGAACAGGGGGTCGCTGATGAACTGCGTCAGGCCAATTGTCGATGGCTGATGCTCATGCAACTTGGCGTTGTTGAAATGCCACCCGGTCAGCGCCTAGCCAATCACGCTCACCGCGAACAGTCCCAGCAACACCGATCGTAAGGCTATTGTCCCTGACCACGCGCTTGTCGCCCTCCAGTCACCGGGTTCGTCACGTCATGCGTGGAACAACCCTGGCGCGGATGCGATAGTTCTGGAGGATATATTGGACACAACGCCGACATTGCGCGAAACCGTTCGTCACAAGGTGCCGGAAGGATGAGTGCTGTGGGAACACCATCGGCCCGAAATCTCACCCGTTGACTATCGTTCCGCCATTGGGGTGCAGGACCTGGCCTGACATGTAGCTCGCATCCTCGCAGGCAAGGAAAAGGAAGCTTGGCGCCACCTTATTGGGCTGGCCCGCACGTCCCATCGGGGTCTTTTCGCCAAAATGTTCGAGCTTTTCCGGGCTCGCGCCGCCGCAGGGATTGAGCGGAGTCCAGATCGGTCCGGGCGCCACGGCATTCACGCGGATGCCCTCGCCAACCAGATTTTCGGACAGGCTGCGCGTGAACGCGGTGATGGCACCCTTGGTGCTCGAATAGTCGAGCAGTTCCTCTGAGCCCTCGTACATTGTCACGCTGGTGCAGTTGATGATCGCGGCGCCCTTGTGAAGATGCGGGCGCGCGGCCTGCGTCAGGAAGAACATTCCGAAGATGTTGGTCTGAAAGGTCCGACGCAGCTGCTCCTCGGTGATGTCGCGGATATCCTTGTCAGGATGTTGCTCCCCGGCATTGTTGACGAGGATGTCGATGCGTCCGAAGCGGCCGACGACCTGCCTGACCGCCTCGGCGCAGAATTGTCGATCGCCGATATCACCCGCGATCGTGATCGCCTGGCACCCTTCGCGCTCGACGATCTTCATGGTTTTCGCGGCGTCGTCATGCTCGCACAGGTAAAGGATCGCGATGTCCGCGCCCTCGCGCGCATAAAGCGCGGCGACGGCACGGCCGATTCCGCTGTCCGCCCCGGTGATGACCGCCACCTTGCCCTTGAGCCGGTCTGCCCGCATAGCGCGGCTCCCAGTCGGGACTGGGTTCGAGCCGGCTCTCATGGCCGGGCAACGCGTCTTCGTGGATCATCGGTTCCTTGAGAGACATGGCAGTCATTCCCGCATGCTAAGCCGCGCCGGTCAGGCGGAGTATTCAGACGTGCCCGGCCTGTTTCGCCAGGCGGCAAGCCGTAGCCGGCGGCCTCGTCTCGGTCCCGCCGGGCGCGGCGCTCATATTCCTCGGCGAGTTGGCGATGGATATGCCTTGCGCACATATCGGCGCTGGTTTCCTCGAGCCGGCGTTCTTCGCGCGCGCGGCGCGCATAATAGGCTCGGTTATCGGGCGACCCGTTCATTGCAGCCTCATGCTGCCCCAATGGCTCTGTTTCATGGCCGGTCTTGTCGTGCCGGTTATCAAAAGAACGATTCACCGCCCGCCTTTGATCCCGCACGCTATGTGTGCCCTATGGCCTTGTGAGCAAAGTCATTGAAGATCATGCCAAATCGCAAATCGAAGATTCGGACATTTGCGACGGATGGACCAGTTGCGCATGCCATGCTGTTCGGCGCGACTTAACCTCGATCAGTACGAATCTCCGGCTGATGCGCGAAACTTCGCCACCCCCCCGAAGTTGTTGACGACGAGCGCAGGGAAGGAGAGTTGTGTTGCGTCATCTGCCACCCGCCGGTCATTCGCCGTATCCCATCGAGCATTTACGGCCACGAGGGACCCAGCAGACATGGCTGCGGTTTCGCGCCGAGCAGTGTCGAGACGCCGCTGCGCGATCCGATGATGCCATCGTCGCAGTACGGCTGAAGGCATTCGCCGCGCAGTATGACGCCGCTGCAATGAAGCTCTCCACACCCGGCGACCAAATGGTCATCCAGCCGAAAGGAGAGAAACATGGCCACGAAGCACCCCGACGCGATTGCACTTCTGAAACAGGATCACCGCAAGGTGGAACACCTGTTCGACGAGTTCACCAAGGCGCGCAGCGACCGCCGCAAACAGGAGCTGGTGCAGGAAATCTGCACCGAACTAATGATCCATGCGACGATCGAGGAAGAAATCTTCTACCCCGTACTTAAGGGAAGAATTGACAGGGATCTCCTGTCTGAAGCCTATGTCGAGCATGATGGCGCCAAGGTGCTGATCGCCGAACTCCTTGAAGCAGGGGTCGACGATCCCTTTTGCGACGCCAAGATGACCGTGCTCTGCGAAGAGATCCGGCACCATGTGAAGGAGGAGGAGCGTCCAGGCGACGGGATGTTCGCCCAGGCGCGCGCCGCGGGAATCGATATGAATGCGCTCGCAGACGCGCTGGCAACGCGCAAGCAGACCCTGCTTGCCGAGTTCCGGACAGAGGGCCTGCCGACGCCAACCACACGTTCGTTCGCGGGCGCAGTACTTCAGCACGGCGCGCCGGTTGCATGACACCCAGACCGAAGGAGAGACGACATGACTGATTTCAGAGCCCTGGAAGGAAGCCGCACCATCGCATCCGACAAGGTCGAGGGTACCGCGGTCTATAATCGCGAAGGCGAGAAACTCGGCACGATAAGCCGGTTCATGGTCGACAAGCTGAGCGGCAAGGTCGACTATGCGGAGCTGTCCTTTGGTGGCCTGTTCGGACTGGGGCAGGATCACTATCCATTGCCGTGGGACGTGCTCCGCTATGACCCCGATCAGAGCGGCTATGTGATCGATCTCGACAAGGACTTTCTGAAGGAAGCGCCCCGCTACTCCGCCGATCAGCAGCAGGTCTATGACGACGCCTATGGCCGCCAGGTCTATGGCTATTACAATGTGCCCTGGCCCTATTGACTTGAGCCTGAGCACTGCCCCCTGAAATAGGCCCTCACTGGCATGTGTCCGTCGCATGCGTGCGGCGGACACATACCGGGGCGCATTGAAGCCCTAAGAGTCTGTTTGGAAAATCAGGGATGGGCGTTCCGGCGTAGCAGATTACCGCCCATGGCGACGAGGATCATGGCCTG
>NZ_JAKVIO010000002.1 GCF_022601895.1 Sphingomonas sp. LaA6.9 | reverse complement strand
CGTCACGATCATCTTCGACGCGCGCTTCGTCCGCGTGCCCACGAGCTCGGTCAGCGAATCCGAAGGCAAGCTGGTGACGAGCCTCGACTACGCCACGGTGCGCAAGATCAAGTAAGATCGGGCACGCCCACGAAAAAGGGCCGGCGCCTTGCGGTGTCGGCCCTTTTTCTTTGCCCGTGGCTGAAGCTCAGCGCGTGAGCTTCTTGTAGGTCATGCGGTGCGGACGATCGGCCTCGTCGCCCAGGCGACGGCGCTTGTCTTCCTCATAGGCCTCGAAATTGCCCTCGAACCATTCGACATGGCTGTCGCCTTCAAAGGCGAGGATGTGCGTGGCGAGCCGGTCGAGGAAGAAGCGATCGTGGCTGATGACCACCGCGCAGCCCGCAAAGCTCTCCAGCGCCTCTTCGAGCGCGCGCAGCGTCTCGACGTCGAGGTCGTTGGTCGGTTCGTCGAGCAGCAGCACGTTGCCGCCCTGACGCAGCATCTTGGCCATGTGGACGCGGTTGCGTTCACCGCCCGAGAGCTGGCCGACATTCTTCTGCTGGTCCGAACCCTTGAAGTTGAACGCACCGACATAGGCGCGGCTCGCCACGTCGTGCTTGCCGAAGGTGAAGATGTCGACGCCGTCGGACACTTCCTGCCAGACATTGTTCTTGGGGTTGAGCGCATCGCGGCTCTGGTCGACATAGCCGAGCTTCACCGTGGGGCCGATCTTGAGTTCGCCGCCGTCGGGCTGTTCCTGACCGGTGATCAGCTTGAACAGCGTGGTCTTGCCCGCGCCGTTGGGGCCGATGACGCCGACGATGCCGCCCGGGGGCAGGTTGAAGTCGAGATTCTCGAAGAGCAGTTTGTCGCCATAAGCCTTGGTCAGCCCCTTGGCTTCGATCACGCTGCTACCCAGACGCTCGGGCGTCTGGATAAGGATCTGCGCCTTGCCGGGTGCGCGATTGGCCTGTTTTTCGACGAGTTCGTCGAACGCCTTGATACGCGCCTTGGACTTGGTCTGGCGGGCCTTGGGCGACTGGCGGATCCACTCCAGCTCGTCCCTGATCGCCTTCTGGCGACCGGCCTCCTCGCGGCCCTCCTGCTCCATGCGCTTCGCCTTGGCTTCGAGCCATGCCGAATAGTTACCCTCGAAGGGAAGGCCCTTGCCGCGGTCGATTTCGAGCACCCAGCCCACGACATTGTCGAGGAAGTAGCGATCGTGGGTGACGAGGATGACGTTGCCGGCATAGTCGACAAGGTGCTTCTCGAGCCACTGGACGCTTTCGGCGTCGAGGTGGTTGGTCGGTTCGTCGAGCAGCAGAATGTCGGGCTTCTCGAGCAGCAGGCGGCACAGCGCGATGCGGCGCTTCTCACCGCCCGAAAGGCTCTCGACGCTCCAGTCGCCCGGCGGGCAACGCAGCGCTTCCATCGCGATCTCGAGCTGGTTGTCGAGCGTCCAGCCATCGACCGCGTCGATCTTTTCCTGCAACTCGCCCATTTCCTCCATGAGCTTGTCGAAATCGACGTCCTCCGGCGGATCGGCCATCAGGTTGGAGATTTCGTTGAAGCGATCGACGAGGTCCGCGACGGGGCGGACGCCGTCCATCACGTTCTCCTTGACGGTCTTCTTCGGATCGAGCTGCGGTTCCTGCGCCAGATAGCCGACACGGATATTCTCGCCGGGCCACGCCTCGCCCGAGAACTCCTTGTCGTAACCCGCCATGATCTTCATCAGCGTCGACTTACCGGCGCCGTTCACGCCGATGATCGCGATCTTGGTGCCCGGATAGAATTGCAGGTTGATGTTATCGAGCACGGGCTTGGGCTGACCGGGGAAGGTCTTGGTCAGGCCCTTCATCACAAAACTGTACTGCGCGGCCATCGGCACGTGACTCCGTCTTTAAATCGAATGCGGCTGAAATTCGCGCGACGCCCTAGCCGAGCGCCCGCTGCTTGGCAAATATGGGGATGTGGACGCGCGAGTCCAGAGCGCTGCGCAGTCGATAAATGCAAGGCCGTGATCGATAAGGAAAAAGCGTGTTCCCTGTCGCGCGCGGAATGTTAGAGCGTCACCGCCCCATAGTCGTCATTCGGAAAGCAATCCCATGAAAAAGTTTGTACTTCTGGCGTCCGCAATTCCTTCGCTCGCATTCGCCGCCCCCGATCGCACCGCCGATCTGCGCGACGCGGCGCTCAAGGACGACATTGCATGGGATATCACCGAAGGCCTGACCACCGAGATCGGCCAGCGCATGGCCGGCACCGAGGCCGAGGCGCGCGCGCGTGACTGGGCGGTGATGAAGCTGAAGGCGCTCGGGTTCAGCAACGTCCGGGTCGAGCCTTTCGACATGCCGGTCTGGGTACGCGGTGAAGAGAAAGCGGAAATCACGCTGCCCTACCCTCAGCCGCTCGTCCTCGCCGCCCTGGGCAACAGCGGCGCGACGCCCGAGACGGGTCTCGAAGCTGATGTCGTCTACTTTCCCAGCTTCGACGCGCTGAAAGCCGCACCTGACAGCGCCGTGAAGGACAAGATCGTCTTCGTCAGCCATGCGATGAAGCCCACGCAGGACGGTTCGGGCTATGGCCATTACGGCCAGGCGCGTTTTACCGGCCCCAATGTCGCGGCCAAGAAAGGCGCCGCGGCAATCGTCATCCGCTCGATCGGCACGGACAGTCATCGCAACCCGCATACCGGCAACACCAGTTTCGAGGCGGGCGTCGCGCCGATTCCGGCGGCGGCGCTCTCCAACCCCGACGCCGACAATCTCGAACGCATCTTCGCGCGCAAGAAGGCGGTGCGGATGAAACTCACGCTCACCCCGCGCAACATCGGCGTGCGTCCGTCGGGCAATGTCATCGCCGAAGTGCCGGGCAGCGATCCCGATGCCGGAATCGTGCTGATCGGCGGCCATCTCGACAGCTGGGATCTGGGCACCGGAGCCATCGACGATGCCGCGGGTGTCGCGATCACGGCCGCAGCGGCCAAGCGCATCATGGATTCAGGGCGCCCCCGGCGGACCATTCGCCTTGTGTGGTTCGGTGCCGAGGAGATCGGCGTGCTTGGCGGCAAGGCCTATTTCGAACGCCACAAGGACGACAATCACGCCATTGCCGCCGAGTCCGACTTCGGCGCAGACCGGATCTGGCGCTTCGAAACGAAGCTGCCCGATAGCGCAAAGGCTGTTGCGGACAGACTGGCTAACGCACTGTTTCCACTCGGTATTGTTCGTGGTTCCGGGGCTGCCGGCGGTGGCGCCGACGTGGGTCCCGTCATCCGTGCAGGCGTGTCGGCCATCGATCTCAATCAGGATGGCACGCGCTATTTCGACCTGCATCACACCCCCGACGACACGCTCGACAAGGTCGACCCGAAAGCGCTTCGGCAGAACGTCGCGGCATGGACGGCGATGCTCTCGGTGGTCGCCGATGCGCCCGAGAATATTTCGACCCGTCGACCGTAAACTTCAATTTATCGTTGACGGTACAGGATTCGCCGCTATCTGAAGGGCTCGCGAACGGCACACGGGCCGGTACGCGAAATTTTTTTGCTTGGGAGCAAATCGAATGAAAAAAGTCACTTTCGTTCTCGCTGCCGCCGGCCTGATGACCCTGGCCGCCTGCGGTGAAAAGCCTGCTGAAAACGCTGTCGAAAACGCTGTCGAGAACGTCGAAGCCGCTGCTGAGAACGTCGAAGCCGCTGCTGAGAACGTGACCGCTGACACCGCGAATGCGGCCGTCAACGCGACCGAGAACGCTGCGAACGCGGTGGACAACGCTGCGAACGCCGTCGAGAACGCGACGACCAACGCACAGTAATTTGCTCCCCCTGCGTCGCCTCGTGCGGCCAGGGCGCAAAAAGCAAAACGGGCGATCCTCACGGATCGTCCGTTTTCTTTTGTCTACCGAATTGGTCGGTGAGTCGCGGATCAGCCCGAAAAACTGGGAAAAATCCGACGTCG
Source organism: Sphingomonas sp. LaA6.9 (assembly GCF_022601895.1). Lineage (GTDB taxonomy): Bacteria > Pseudomonadota > Alphaproteobacteria > Sphingomonadales > Sphingomonadaceae > Sphingobium_A. The sequence continues at coordinate 216,661 of NZ_JAKVIO010000002.1, read as the reverse complement.
TTTTCCTCCAATCCAAATCTTTCACGTTGCTCTAATTCTGTTTCCACGGCGTCAATATCCTGGCCGCCGTACAGGGTCGCCTCATCCGTTTCGGGAGGGGCTTGAAGATGGAACACGCAAGCTGTGAAAGACTGACAGCGCGCGAGTGCGAGGTGTTGCAGCTGGTGTCGCACGGGCTATCGGCAAAGGCGATCGCGCGGCTCATGGCGATCGCGCCGCGCACGGTGGAACGGCACATCGACAATCTTCGTCTGAAGGTCGGCGCACGCAACCGCACGCACATGATCGCACGCGCCTGCGCGCGCGGACTGCTGGTCATAACCCAGAAGACCCACGGCGCACCGACGCTGACGCCGGGTACGCCGGAACTGGCCATGATTTCAGCATGATTTTGAAGATGGTCGGGGAGATAGGATTCGAACCTACGGCCCCCTGGTCCCAAACCAGGTGCGCTACCAGACTGCGCCACTCCCCGACGCCGAGGCCCTCTATCCCTTAAAGGGGCGGCTTGCCAAGCAGAATGCGCAGGCCAGAACGATTTGACGCGAACAGGGCGGCGGTGAAGCTGTCTGGGCCGCTAAAATGTGCGCTGATCGCGACATGAGCGGCGTTGCTCTGTGCCGTTGCGCTGGTGGGCCCGGCAGGACTCGAACCCGCAACCTAGCCGTTATGAGCGGCCAGCTCTAACCATTGAGCTACAGGCCCCGCCATGCGCGCGCCCGCGATAGCGGAGGGATGTCGCGCATTGCAAGGCCATTACGGCGTGCGCTGGCGATTGGCAGCCATCGCCTCGACGAAATCTGCCGCGCGCGACGGAGGGACGCCGAGCGTATCGAACAATCCGATCACCGCATCCCACCAGCGGTAGAACGCGTCCAGATCAGCGGCATTGCGCACATAATCCGTATGACCCGGCTCGAGTGAGGGCGAATGGAAGGAGAGGCTGAAGACCTTGCACCCCTCCCCCGCCAGCACACGGATCGCTTCCTGCGCTTCCGCCGCCGAAACGCCTTCCGGCGTCAGCGGAATGCGCGCGAAGATGCCGGTATGTGCGAGAAATCCGCGCAGATGCGCCTGGATCCCGGCAAGCCGGTTCAGCCTGCGGCCGAAGCCGCGCATCGCGCCGACATAGGCGGTCGTCAGCGGGAGCGCGAGAAGATCTCCGCTCGGGCCGGCCCAGAAAGGCGCTGACCCGTATCCGGTGAAATCGGGCCCGCCCTCGCCGCTATAGTCGAAGCCCGCGCGCACCGAGACGTCGAGCCGATAGCCAAGCTCTTCAAGGATTGCGGCGCTGTTCGCACCGATCCCGTAACGGCCCGCGCGGTAGGTCGACGGGGCCTGGCCGAATCGTTCGACGATACGCTGGGTGAGTCGCGTGATCTTGGCGCGCTCCAGCGACGCGGGAAGGTTTCCCGCAAAACTGTTGGCGGGCGTCAGCGCTTCGTCGAAGGGCGGACCGACCCAGGGATGGAGCTGCGCGCCGATCGCGCATGCGCCGCGCTCAAGAACCGGGCGGAGGACCTCCACCGCGGCGTCGCTGTCCGCGATCGGGTGGTCGACGAGATAGGTCGGGGCGATGCCGGCATCCTCGAAGACCTTCTGCATCGCGGGGATGGCATGGACGTGTCGCGTGCCATGACCGTCACGGCTGAGCGGTGCGCGCCAGTCGAATTCCTCTTCGGTGTCGACGAACACCATGAATCGCGGCGCATCGCCGTCGGGGTAGCGCGCGATCATGGCCTCTGGCGGCGGAATGTCGATCCGGCCCGCGCCCGTCGCGGCGCGGCCTGCGTCACCTGGCGGCAAGACGCTCAGCCATTGCCTTCACCCGTCCCCACACTGCGCGCCGCGCCCGGCAGGATCAGCGCAAAGCTGTCGCTGCGAATGGCGAAGCGCCCGCCCGCAGCCTCGGCGAGATTGCGGACGAGGCGCAGCGCAAAGCCGAGCCCGAGCAGTGGCGCGTCGGGCCAGTCGCCGTCGGGACTGTAACCCGGATCGAGCAGCGCGCGCTCCTCCTGATCGACCAGCGCTTTCGGCCGTGCGACGCTCAGTGTGACCTGGCCACGTGCCTCAGTCGCCAGTCGGATCGTCAATGCCTCGCCACGGCCCGAGACCGCGATCACCGCCGATAGCAGGCGCGAGAACATGCGTTCGAGCGCGATCGGATCGACCGTCATCTCGGGGAGGTCGGCCGCCACCGCCAGATCGAGCGAGACGTGACGCTCTCCCGTCAGCGGAGCGAGTTCGACGCAGATGCGCGAGAGCAGGCCGGCGCCATCGACATGGCTGCTGCGCAGCCTGAGCGCGTTGCTGTCGACGCGTGCCGCGGTATCGAGGTCGTCGACCGCGCCGAGCAGCTTGCGCGCCTCGCTCACGATATCGATCGCCCGCGCGCGGTAATCCTGCGCGGCGGGGCCGAGCATCTGGCCGTCGATCATCTCCGCAAAGCCCATGATCGCATTGAGCGGGGTGCGCAGTTCATGGACGAGCTGGCGGAGCGATTCGGGACGCAGTGCGGAGCCATAAAGCCCCTGCGAAGCGGCGCTGCGTGCAACCTCGTCGACGCGTGGGCGTCGCGCTGTGCCGCGATAGCCCGTGAACCGCCCGTCATGCGCGTTGAAGAAAGGCACTGCCGAGATGCGCCATTCGCCGGCCACTTCACCTGTGCCGGGGATCGTCAGGCGCGCATCGCGAAAGGGGGCGCGCCGGCGAAACGCACCCGCGGCATATCCATCAACGCCGTGATCGGGCCGGTCCGCGGGCGTTGCGATCGACACCCCCACCAAAGGTCCGCGCGGCGCCCCGTCGATCCAGATCAGCACGCCGTCGGCGCCGGTTTCGAAACGGAAATTTTCGGCACGCGTCTCGGTTGCCGGAGCCGCGCGTGGCTCCAGGGTTTTTTGGGCAGGGCGATGACGACGATACGCCTCGATCCGGTTCACCAGTTCGCGAATCTGCACGCCGCCACCCATTGGCGCTTCCATCTCGGCCGGCGTTTCGACCGGCGGCATGATCTCCCCGCGCTTGGGCTTGCTCGCGGAAACGGGTTCGGGAGCCGCGATGACGCGATCCGCGGGGCCGAAACTTTCGAGCGCGCGCACCGTCTCGGGGTCGAGATCGTTACGGTGCCGCAGCAGCGCGCGGACGGGCACGGGCAGGCGCGGCAGCAACGCGCGCCATTCCACGGGGCTCAGCTGGACACTACGCGCTAGCGGCGCACAGACTGCCAGCGCATCGCTGGCGAAATAAGCGAACAGCGCTGCGGGGATGGGTCTGCCCACCAGCGATTCAGCGGCAAGACGCCGCCGCTCGACGGGCACGACGGCCCGCCACTTGCGGAGCACGACATAGAGAGCGTTGGGATCTTCGGAATCACCGCGCCGCTGGGCGGCGAGATCGACCAGCTGGTTCCAGGCGACCGCGCGCGCCTCGGGGCTTGCGCCGACCCGCGCAATCACCGTGGCGGCCATGTCGTCGAAGCGCAAAGCTGTCTCCTGTGGGTGGCTTGATCGCACTCGATAGCCAAGCCGGGCCGGGATAGGAAGCATTGAATCTGACACGTCGCAATGTGGGACAATTGCATTCCATCGTAATTAAATTATAAGCCGATGCAGTTTTGAGTATGGATGTTCGCTAACATGGCCCAATTGACCATCGACGATATTGACCGACAGATCCTCGCGCACCTCCAGTCGGATGGGCGCATGACCAATGTCGAACTTGCCTCGAAAATCGGGCTGACCGCCCCGCCCTGCCTTCGTCGCGTACGCAGTCTCGAGGATGCGGGTGTGATTCAGGGCTATAATGCCCGGCTCGATCAAGCCGCGCTCGGCTATGGCATCACGATCTTCGCGATGGTCAGCCTCAAGAGCCAGGCCGAGGCCGATCTCCAGGCGTTCGAAAAGCACATCGCCGATCTGGCCGAGGTGCGCGAGTGCCACATGCTCAATGGCGAGATCGATTTTCTGCTCAAGATCGTCGCCAGGGACCTGCAGAGCTTTCAGGATTTCCTGACGTCCAAGCTGACGCCCGCACCCAATGTGTCGAGCGTCAAGACGTCGCTGACGATCCGCCGCTCCAAATTCCAGCCCGGCGTTCCGCTCGAGGGCGAAGTCTAGGACGCACGTCATTCCAACGAAAAGGGCGGCGGAGCTTGTGCCCCGCCGCCCTTTTCTGTTGATGCGATATCCGATCAGGCCGCCGGTGCGGCGCCCTGATTGAGCCAGGTCAGCCAGAACTGCGCGATACCCGTGCGCGCGCCCTTGACGGTGGTGAAAACCTTCTTGGCTTCTTCCTTCTGGCCCGACAGCGCAAGTGCGATGCCAAGGCGCGTGTTGACCTCATCGGCGTCGACGCCGCCCTTGGTGAGCGCGGTCTGGAGCAGCGGAACCGCCTTGGCATATTCGCCATAGCCAAGATACGCGTTGCCCGTTCCTGCGGCGAGCACGCCATTGGGCGCGGATCCGGCGCGCTTCTCTTCAGTGGCGAGGCTCGCCTTGTCGGCGCTGACCTTGCCCGAAACCTCGGTATAGAGCTCGTTGATGCTCCGGTTCGAGGTCGCGCCCTTCGACTTCAGCAGATCGATCGCGGTCTTGGCTTCGCCCGGCAGACCATCCTGATTGGCGACATAGGCATAGTCATAATAGTCGCGCTCGCCGGCGAGCGAGTTGGTCGCGCGCATCAGGCGGAACACGTCGAGCTCGACCTTGCGGCCCAGATTGCCGCTGTCGCGGTAGAGCACGAGCGCCTGGCGCCAGTTTTCCGGCGTCGGATAGGCGGCGAGCTGCATGGACGACCACCGCGCCGTCGCCGGGATGTCCTTGCTCTTGTACGCCTGGCTGATGCCGAATGCGTACCAGTCGGCGGGAACCGCCTGGCCCGAAGCCTTTTGCCCGGCAATTGCCTTTTCCAGCGCGGCAAGCGCCTGGGGCGCCTTGTTCTGCTTCGAATAGAGCTGGGCCTGCGTCAGGTGCAGTTCGGTCGTGTCATATCCAGCCGCGGCGGCCGCGCCGAGTGCGGTTTCCGCCTTGGCCAGGTCATTGGCCTGATATGCGAATTTGCCCAGATAGAACTGGAACTTGGCGGATTCGGAGGCGGGCACGAGCCCGGTGGCGAGCATGTTGTCGATCGCCTTCGACTGTTCCTTGGCGTTCTGCGTCTTGACCGCCGCGTCGAGCCGGTACTGGTTCAACACATATTTTTCATCGGGCGTGGTGGCCGACGCCTCGATGCCCGCAATTGCGGTGAGCGCGCCGGCATAGTCGCCCGCCTTGGAGGCGGCGTCGACAGGAGCCATCGCGGCGCGGAATTCCTTGCTCAGCTTAAGCTGGGGGCCCTTGCTGGCAGCTTCCTTTTCTTTCTTGTCCTTCTGCGCCTGCGCGGGAACCGCGGCCATCATCGAGACCGAACCAAGCGCGAGCGCGAGACCGAGCGTCGCCTTCGAAACCACCTTCATCGATCAATTCTCCTGCTGCAACCGAGGCTTCGCGTTCTGCACGCGCGTTAACGCGTGCCTAGTCGCGCGCGACCCGACACACAAGCCTCACAACCACCCGCCTGCTTTGTGGTTCCCGCGCTGAACCGCGCTTTAACGATTTTGGCGCGGTATAGCTTTGACCTCTTCGGGGGCTTTGCGCTAGCGGGCCCCGATGCTTGCCTTTCTGTCCCCCGCCAAGACGCTTGATTACAAGTCGGCAATCCCGCCCTTCGCCGAAACTTTGCCCCGTTTCGAGACCGAATCGATGATTCTCGCAGGCGCCGCGTCGGAACTTTCGGCGGCACGGTTGCAGGCAATCATGGACATCTCGGAGAATCTCGCGGTGCTCAACGCCGAGCGCTACGCGAATTTCGAAAATCTGCCCACCCGCCCCGCGCTCTTTGCGTTCGCGGGCGACGTATATACCGGTTTCGAAGCGAAGAGCCTGCCCGCAGAGGCCATCACCTTCGCGCAGGATCGCATCCGCATCCTCTCGGGGCTCTACGGCCTGCTGCGCCCGCTCGACGGCATCCGCCCCTATCGCCTCGAAATGGGGACGCGCTGGGCGCCCGCGACCGGCGATCTCTACGGTTTCTGGGGCAATCGCATCGCGGACCTCGCGGTCGCTGACCTTGCCACCGAAGGCCACGACACGATCATCAATCTGGCCAGCCAGGAATATTGGGGCGCGGTCAAGAATCGGCTGCCCGAACATGTTCGCGTCATCACCGTCGATTTTCGCGAAATCGGGCCCAATGGCGACCTGCGTTTCAACAGTTTCGCCGCCAAGCGCGCGCGCGGCATGATGGCGCGCTACCTGTGCGAACATCGACTGACCGATCCGGAAGCGCTGAAGGGCTTCGACAGCGACGGCTATGCCTTTGATCCCGAAGGCACCGAAGGCGACGTCTGGCGTTTCATCCGCCGATGAACGCGTCGGCCGTCGTTATCGGCGCATCGGGCAGGATCGGCGCGGCGACCGAGGCGGCCCTGATTGACGAAGGCGCGTATGGCCGCGTCTATGGTTTTGCGCGCAGCCGGAGCGGCGTGGATCATCTCGATATTCTCGACGAACACAGCATCGCGGCCGCAGCCTTACGTGTCGCCGCGGGGCCCGCGCCTTCGCTCGTGATCGTCGCCACGGGATATCGTGCTTCTGCCGAGGCCTCGGTTGCCGATCTCGATCGTGACCGGATGGCGGAGGGCTTCGCCGTCAACGCGATCGGCCCCGCACTTGTTGCAAAGCATTTCCTGCCGCTGCTGGAAAAGAGCGGCACGCCGGTATTCGCGATGCTGTCCGCGCGCGACGCGAGCCTGACCGACAACCGCCTCGGCGGCGCTTATGGCTATCGCGCATCCAAGGCGGCGCTCAACATGCTGGCGAAGACGCTGGCGATCGAGAGCACGCGCAGCGGCCAGCGCGCGGCGATCGTCGCGATCGATCCGGGAACGGGGCCCGACCCCGAGCGTACTGCGTTGCAGCTCCTCGATGCGATCGAGGGTTTGGGCATCCGCGACAGCGGCAAGTTCCTTTCCTGGGACGGCACCGAGATCGCGCCCTGACAGCAGCGTTCTCGCGCACGCGTACGCGCGCATGCGCGTGCGCGAGGGCTGGAAATGATTTCGCCCATGCTCTAGAGATGGTCGATCAACGGATTCACTTTCTGAAAGCAGCACTTTGAGCACCGACGAGACACTGCTCGCCGATCCTTCGGACATTACGCCCATCAACATCGTCGATGAGATGAAGTCGAGCTATCTCGACTACGCCATGTCGGTGATCGTCAGCCGCGCGCTTCCCGACGTGCGCGATGGCCTCAAGCCCGTGCATCGCCGCATCCTCTATGCGTGCCACGAGGCGGGCTATGTCGCGGGGCGGCCCTATCGCAAGTGCAGCCGCATCGTCGGCGACGTCATGGGTAAATATCACCCGCACGGCGACAGCGCGATCTACATGGCTCTGGCGCGTCTCGCGCAGGACTGGTCGATGCGCGTCATGCTCATGGACGGCCAAGGCAATTTCGGCTCGATGGACCCCGACGAGCCCGCCGCGATGCGTTACACCGAGGCGCGTCTCGCCAAGGTCGCCAACAGCCTGCTCGACGATCTCGACAAGGACACCGTCGACTTCACGCCCAACTATGACGCGTCGGAAAGCGAGCCGCAGGTGCTCCCCGCGCGCTTCCCCAACCTGCTCGTCAATGGCGCGGGCGGCATCGCGGTCGGCATGGCGACCAACATTCCGCCGCACAATCTCGGCGAAGTCATCGCGGGCTGCCTTGCGATGATGGAAAATCCGGCGATCACGACCGAGGAACTGATCGGGATCATCCCCGGCCCCGACTTCCCGACGGGCGCCACGATCCTCGGCCAGGCGGGTGCGCGCAGCGCCTATCATACCGGCCGTGGCTCGATCATCGTGCGCTCCAAATATGATGTCGAGGAAGGCCGCGGCGATCGTCGCTCGATCGTGCTGACCGAGATCCCCTATCAGACCGGCAAGTCCGGGCTCGTCGAAAAGATCGCCGAGGCCGCCAAGGACAAGCGGATCGAGGGCATCAGCGACATCCGCGACGAATCGAACCGTCTGGGCGTGCGCATCGTCATCGACCTGAAGCGCGACGCGACCCCCGAGGTCGTGCTCAACCAGCTCTGGCGCCACACGCCTGCGCAGTCGAGCTTTCCCGCGAACATGCTCGCGATCCGCGGCGGCCGCCCCGAGACGCTGGCGCTGAGGGACATCATCGAATCCTTCGTGAAGTTCCGCGAGGAGGTGATCACTCGCCGTTCGAAGTTCGAGCTGAAAAAGGCACGCGAGCGCGCGCATATCTTGCTCGGCCTCGTCATCGCGGTCACCAATCTCGATGAAGTCGTCCGCATCATCCGCGGATCGTCGAGCCCTGCCGAGGCGCGCGCCGCGCTGCTCGCGCGCGAGTGGCCCGTCGCCGAGATCGCGCCCTATATCAAGCTCGTCGAGGCCGTCGAGCATGAGGTCGAGGGCGATACCTATCAGCTCTCCGACCTGCAGGTCCGCGCGATTCTCGACCTGCGCCTCCACCGCCTGACCGCACTCGGCCGCGACGAGATCGGCGGCGAACTCCAGACGCTCGCCTCGAGCATCGCCGAACTGCTCGCGATCCTCGCCGACCGCGTGAAGCTCTATGCGGTGATGCGCGAGGAGCTCGAGGCGGTGCGCGACGAATTCGCGACCCCGCGCAAGACCATCATCGCCCCCGCTGCCGACGGCATCGACGACGAGGACCTGATCGAGCGCGAGGAGATGGTCGTCACCGTGACCATGCAGGGCTATATCAAGCGCACCACGCTCGATACGTTCCGCGCTCAGGCGCGTGGCGGCAAGGGCCGCGCAGGCATGGCGACCAAGGAAGAGGACGTCGTCACCAACCTGTTCGTCACCAGCACGCACACGCCGGTGCTGTTCTTCTCGACGCACGGCAAGGTCTACCGCATGAAGGTGTGGCGCCTGCCCGAAGGCGGGCCCGCGACGCGCGGGCGTCCGCTCATCAACCTGTTGCCGCTCGCCGAGGGTGAGACGATCTCGACCGTGCTCCCGCTGCCCGAGGACGAGGACGAATGGGGCAAGCTCCACGTCATGTTCGCGACCGCCAAGGGTTCGGTGCGCCGCAACTCGATGGACGCGTTCACCAACATCCCCTCGAACGGCAAGATCGCCATGAAGTTCGAGGGCGAAGACGAGGATGACCGCCTGATAGGCGTCGCGCTGCTCGAGGAGAATGACGACGTCCTCCTCGCGACGCGACAGGGCAAGGCGATCCGCTTCCCCGGCGACGATGTGCGCGAATTCCAGAGCCGCAACTCGACGGGTGTGCGCGGCATCAGGCTTGGTGCGGGCGATGAGGTGATCTCGCTCTCGATCCTGCACCGCGCGGGCGTGAAGGATCAGGAGGAGCGCGAGGATTATCTGCGCTTCGCACCCTGGAAGGCCGAAAAGGAAGGTGCTCCCCAGATGGCGGCCGAACGCTTCGCCGAGCTGGCAGAGCGCGAGCAGTTCATCCTCACGGTCTGCACCAACGGCTATGGCAAGCTGTCGTCGGCCTATGAGTATCGCCGCACGGGCCGCGGTGGTCAGGGCATCACCAATATCGACAATATCGCACGCAACGGCCTCGTCGTCGCGAGCTTCCCCGCCGAGCGCAGCGACCAGCTGATGCTCGTCACCGATCAGGCCAAGCTGATCCGCATGGGTCTGGATTCGCTCAGGGTCATCGGGCGCAACAGCGCGGGCGTGCGCCTGTTCAACGTCGCCGACAACGAGCATGTCGTCTCGGCCGCGAAGATCGCTGACAGCGGTGAGGAGGACGTGGCGGAGGACGGTGTCGACGCAGAGCTCGGCGAAGCACCTGCCAGTGAAGCATGAACTCACTGGATCCGCTCATCCTGAGGAACCGCTGAGCGAAGCCGAAGCGGTGTCTCGAAGGACAACGCGACGTGCCTTCGAGACGAGGCTTCGCCGGGCTCAGCCTCTCCTCAGGCTGAGCGGCGAATTATGATGAGCGACTTCGCCTACAAGATCCTGACCGAGGATCAATGGACCGAGTTCCAGGCCGCAGACGTGTTCAGGGGCGCGCCCGTGGATCTGGCGGACGGCTATATCCACATGTCGACGGCCGAACAGGTCGCCGAGACGGCGGCAAGGCATTTCGCAGGACAGTCCGGCCTGGTCCTTGCGAAAGTCGACCTGACCCGGCTTGGCGATGCCGTGAAATGGGAACTCTCGCGCGGCGGACAATTGTTTCCGCATCTCTACGGCGACCTGCCGATGAGCGCGATCGTCGAGGCGGCGGAGATGCCGACGCTCTGATCCGGGACGCTCCCTGCAAGCGACGGAGCAGGGACCACTCCGACAAAGTGGCGTGCCACATCGGCTCAAGCTATGCTGAAGCCCCCCCGGGGTGGAGGCCTTGCAGCATGGCGAAGCTCGTCTTTGGAATGAACCAGTCGCTGGACGGCTATGTCGATCACATGGCGTTTGCGCCAGGCCCCGCGCTCTTCCGTCATTTCATCGAGCAGGCGCGCGAGCAGGCGGGCAGCGTGTACGGTCGCAGCTTGTACGAGGTCATGCGCTATTGGGACGATGATCATCCCGAGTGGGGTGCCGACGAACGCGACTTCGCGGAGGCGTGGCGGAACCAGCCGAAATGGGTCGTGTCGCGCTCGCTGAAGTCAGTCGGTCCCAACGCCACCCTCGTCGGAGATGACTTCGAGGCGGTGATACGCGGGCTGAAGGCTGAACTCGACGGGGAGTTTGAAGTCGGCGGACCGGACCTGGCACGAAGCCTGACCGACCTTGGCCTTATCGATGCGTATCGAATTTACCTCCACCCGGTCGTGCTGGGCCACGGCAAGCCATTCTTCGCCGCCCCGCGGCCGCGGCTCCGCCTCGTGGCCAGCGATCGAATGGACGAGGACGTGATCAGGTTGACCTACGTTCCTGCCTGATCGCGACGCCGGATCCACCGCTTCTATCGGCGGAATATTGCTCCGTGATGTCCGGAAAGTCTTGGCGAGCGGAGGTCGAGCGCAACGTGCTCCCCTCCCTGCAAGGGAGGGGCTGGGGGTGGGTAGCGAGCGGAGCGAGCCCCTCTAAAGCCCGTGTTTTGATCGCCTAACGGCGATACCCACCCCTAACCCCTCCCTTGCAGGGAGGGGCAAAGAAGCCGGCGTTTGCCGACCGGCAGGTTTCAGAAACAAAGGCCCGTCCTCGCCGATTTCTGTCAGGCGGACGAGTCGTCAATGAGGGAAATCGCTTGCGTCGGGCACTGGTCGGCCGCCCGGCGCACCAGCTCCTCGAGTTCCGGCGGCACCTCGCTGACCAGCACGGTGGCGTAGCCGTCGTCGTGCAGTTCGAACACCTCGGGGCAGATCCCCACGCAGATCCCGAAACCGGCGCACAGGTCCGTGTCGACGCGGACTTTCATCTTGCGACAGCCTCCACCGGGTCGAACTCGATGGCGATGTGCGTCAATCCGCGCAGGATGAAGGTCGGCAGATAGCTGTAGCGTCGCGCGCCAGCCGGCCCGTGGACCTTCTCGTCGATGCGAATGTCGCTGGTCCGGTCGAACATGCGGTTGAGCGCGACGACCGTCTCGGCGCGCGCAAGCGGCGCGCCGGGACAGGCATGGCGGCCCGCGCCGAATGCGACATGCAGCCGCGCGTTCTTCCGGTCCAGCTCGAACTCGCCGGGGTTTTCGAACTTGCGCGAATCCCGGTTGGCGGCGCTGTTGGAGATATAGAGGAACGTGCCCGCCGGAATATCGACGCCACCCAGGCTCGTCGGCTTTTTCGCCAGTCGGAAGTCGCCCTTCACCGGTCCCTCGATCCGCAGGCATTCCTCGACGAAATTGGGGATGAGGCTGCGATCCGCGCGAAGGCGTTGCTGAATGTCGGGGCGCTCGCCGATCACCTTGAAGGCGTAGCTCAGCAGTCGCACCGTGGTTTCCTGTCCGGCGGAGAACAGGTTGGCGGCAACCCGGGCGACCTCGATCGGCTCCGGCACCCCGCCGCCGGGGAAGGTGGCTTTGGCGAGTCCGGTAAGGACGTCCTCTCTCGGATTGCGCCTGCGGTCTTCGATATAGGCCGAGAATTTATCGTAGAGAAAGACCAGCGGCCCGTGCGTGACTTCGCCGTCCGTGCCGCCGACCACGGCTCCGCCACTCTCCTGCTCCACGCGTATGAGGTGCTTGCGGAACTCTACCCGATCCTCGGGCGGCACGCCCAGCAGGTCGGATACGACGAGTACGGCGAAGGGCTGGGCGAAGGCGTCCATGAACTCGCACGCGCCACGCGAAAGGAAGGTGTCGATCTGTTCGTCGGCCAGCTTCCACATGAAGTCCTCATTTTCCTTGAGGCGCTTCGGGGTGATGAGCGACATCAGCAACGCCCGGTGGGCGGTGTGCTCCGGCGGATCCATGGTCGGGAGCTGATCGCTGAACGGCGTCTGGTCGCGATATTCTTCAATCAGCTCGGAAATATCGTCGTTTTCGCGTCCCGCCAGCGGAATGGGGCAGCCCGCGAACGGTCCCGTCGTCGACATGCAGGAGGAAAAGCGCGCGGGATCGTTATAAACCTCGAGCGCTTCGTTGTAGCCCGTTACCATGACGATGCCCTGATGCGGCTCACGAACGACCGGAGACTGGTCTCTCAGGTAATCGAAATAGGCGTACGGATCGTTGATGAACCGGTCGCTGCGGAAGAAATCATGCGCTTCAAACTCGTTGGGCGTGTCGTTCATGTTCTCTCCTTTGGCGCGCCGCCGGCATATTCACGGTTCACAATCGGCTGAAAGCCGACCCGGCGTATAACAATATCGCCGCGCATCGGCCACGAGTCCGCCCCGGATACAAATGCTCATCGCCCCAACGATCCACGCTGGTCGCTGACGGTCGCCCGGATGAAGAGGCAAGGGGCGGCAGCTTTTGGGAAAGGCCGCAATCATCCGGTTTCGAGGGCGATAGCGTCCGAGATGTCGGGGGAAGCAGTCATCAAGCACAGCGTGCTCCCCTCTCTGCAAGGGAGGGGCAGAGAAGCCGGCGTTTCCGGCCAGTCCGGCTTGGTGTTCGTCATCGCCGCCGCCGATGACCGAAAAGTCGTGGTGTCCGGACAGTCCGGTATTAGGGCGTGAAGGTGTGCAGGCTGCCTTTCGAAGCCGCCACCTACGCCTCATCCTTGCGCGATGCTCGGCGCATTGCTCGCCAATAAGCGGCGAAGCAAACAGTTACGATGCATACAGCCCAAATCGCACTGAGCCAAAACCACGCATGCCATAGGGTGCTACGCGACAAGCCGAGTTGATCGGAAATTGCAACAACCGAGAACGGGGCAAGAGCCAAAAGCAAGAACTTCGCGTCTGCGCGCTCCGACTTTGAGAAGCCGGCAATTCGCTGCCCGGCTGTTTTCCGCTTCATCATCTGAAGCAGCGCGGTTTCCTGCTGCTTCGACCAACGATCAAGTAACCTGACAAAAGCGCGAACCGGTCCAACCATCAGGATGGTATGGCGGCAAAGGCATAAGTCCGCAATATTGGGCAGGTCGTAACCGTCCGCTTCCCTCTCATCGCGGTTGCCAGTTGGATGGCAGGAAAGTCGTCGCTTCACGACACGGCGTGAAAGTAATGAACGGATATGAGCTTTTCGCTTGTCGCGGATAAGAGCCGCTGGTCCGGAATCCACGCCAAAGCAGATCTTCTGCTTCACCCTGAAGTCGACATTCGCCCCTTTCACGCATAGCTTGCGGCAGTGCTCTTGCGGTGGTGGCCGCGATCGAGGGGATGACCATGCGCGATGCGATCAGGATACTGGCCCTCACCAGCCTGCTCGCGGCCTGCGCGGCCCAGCCGTCCGCACCCGAACCCGGATCGGTTGGCATGCCCAATCCCGCGGCGGTCCATTGCACGGATCTCGGGGGCAAAGTCGAGATCGTCACGGGGCCGGATGGCGGTCAAACGGGCATCTGCCATCTGCCTGACGGGCGGCAGTGCGAGGAATGGGCGCTGTTTCGCGACAAGACGTGCGTGGCGAAGCCCGAATAAGCCCAATTCCTGGCAGGCCAGCGAGCCGGATGGCTGGTTTGTGCTTCCCAGAACATCGCCATGCCCGCGGTAAAACGGGCATGACGGTGCGGGCTGAGCCTTCTACTTCGTATTGGCGGCGATGACCGCGCGTGCCTCGGCGATCGCGGCGGCCTCGCGCTTCTTGCCCTTGGCCAGATCGTCGGCCAGCCCCATCAGCTTCGGGCCGGTCACCGAGCCGTTTTCGGGCTCCTCTGTGACGGTGACGCCATTGCCCCTGGCAATCGCTTCATCCCAGGCGCTGCGGACCGCGGCCCAATAGCCTTTGGTCTTCGCCCAATATTCGTCGGCTTTGGCGATCTGGAAGCCGGTATCGGTGTCGTAACTGTTGATCACCGTCTCCTGCACCACCGCGGACAATTTGCCGTCGGCAGAGGCCAACTTCATGTTGTCCTGCGTGTGCACCCAGCCCTCGGGCGTCAGTGCGTGGCGATTGACGCCCAGATAGCGGTCATAGACGGGCTTGCGGACGGCGTCGCGGCGCGCGAGTGGTCGCCAGCTCTCCGCACTGGTCCAGCGCGGCGCGCCATAGTCGAGCGTCCAGCGCCCCACCCCGCCATAGCGCGGTGAATCGTCGGTCTGCCACACCGTTTGCGACCACAGGCCCCGGCGCTCCGCCTCGGGCACGGGCTTGAGTGCCCAATGCCCCTTGCCGCGATATTCGAGTACCGTCTCAGGCTCATAGGTCCAGTCCTGGCGCCAGTGCTTGACGAGAAACACCTCGCCGTCATGGCTGATGACGAGGATGTGCTGCAGCCTGATCACGCGGCCGGTATCCTCGATCACGCGCACGACCTCGAACCCGCCCGAGACCTTGGGGTCGATCGGCGTATATTCGGCGCGCCAGGGCACGGTCTCGCGGAAGTCGAAATTGACGTGGAACGTGCCCGCCATGCCGAGGATCGCCTTGCGGTCGGCCTCGAACTTGTCCTGCGTCGCCTCGGTGCGCGCGACGGCGGCGGGGATGGCGGTCATGCTCCCCAGCGCGACGAGTGTCGCGAGCATCACGCCCTGTGTGAACCTCTTCATCAAATACCCCTTTTCGTAGATGCAAATGATTATCAAAAGCGCGCGGTCAGCGAAAGGCTGATATTGCGTCCAGGCTGGGTGAACGCATCGGTGATCGTGCTGCTGGCGCTCAGCCCGCGCACGTCGCTCCACCAGGCATATTTCTTGTCGAGAATGTTGAAGAGCCCCGCGCGCAGCGTGAACGCGTCGGCGATCCGCACGAACGCCGTGGCGTCGAGGATCGTGAAGGCATCGGGGCGGAAGCACGCGGTTGTGCAGATGCTCGCAGGCGCGCCGGCCGCGTTCACGTAAGTCGTGCGGCCAAGTTCCTTGCGCGCCGAATGCGTCATGATGATCTGCCCGCCATAGCGGTCGCCCGGATCGCGCCAGCCTAGCCCCGCGACGAGCTTGAGCGGATCCACGCTCGCCAGCGGCGCGCGCTCGCTGCCTTCGGTCACATCACCCTTTGCGTAGGAAATGGCGAGCTGTCCGGTCAGTCCCCAGTCGGTATTCGCCTCGAGCTTGCCCTCGATGCCCTCGATCTTCGCGCGTGCTAGGTTGATGAACTGGTAGATCAGCGGATCGGCGACAGTGCCTGCACCGCCCACGACCTCCTGGCTGATGAAGTTGCGATATTTGCCGCTGAAGCCGGTGATGCTTGCGAACAGATGATCGGTCGAGAAGCGCACGCCCCCCTCGATCGTCTTGCTCGTCTCGGGCTTGAGGTCGGGATTGGGTTCGGAGCGATAGCCGAACGCCGGGTTCTCGAAGAACTGGTTCACCTGGCTCGGCTCGGGCGCCTTGAAGCCCTGCGCGTAATTGGCGAACAGGCTGACGTCTCCGGCGAGCCAGGCGACCGCGCCGATCTTGGGCGACAGTCGCGATCCGTCCTGCTTCGCCGAGGCGAAGGTCGGGAGCAGCGGATCGTCCTTGGGCGACAGGTCGTAATAATCGAAGCGCAGCGCGGGATAGAGCGTGAAAGCGCCGTCGGCGATCTCGATCGTGTCGGACACATAGACCCCGCCGCGCGTGAAGTCGGTCACCGGAAAGGCGCGCGTCGGATAGGTCTCGCCCGCGGGCGGCACGGTGCCGTCGCGCAGCCCCTCCTGCCGCGTGACCGAGATGTCCGCGCCCCAGGCGACATGGTGCCCCAGCGTGCCGGTCACGAAATCGCTGCGGAAATCGGCCGCCGCGCCATAGACGCGGTTCTCAAAGGTATTGAGGCGTGTCCGGTCTGCCGCGGTGTTGCGATCCTCGGCGGTGAACTGGCGGCTCTCGCCATCCTGCCAGTATGCGGTAACCTGCGCGAAATCGATCGCGCCCTCGCCCTCATGGCGCCAGTCGAGCGCGACGCGCGTCCGTTCGGTGCTGTCGTGCGCCTGAAGGCCGAGCACCGCGGTTCCGGGCAGCACGCCCGAAGGCGGCACGGGCGTGATGCCGCTCAGCACATTCGTGTCGACCGTCGCATCCTGATATTCGCCGGTCAGGCGGATCCGGCTGTTGGCCCCGGTCTCGTACACCAGCTTGCCGAGCAGCGCGTTGGACTCGGTGTCCTGCGGATTGGGCGCGGTGCGCGTCGAATTGGGCGCGTCATTGGTGCCCTTGTTGTCGAGTTCATGCCCATCGCGGCGCGTGTAGGCGATCAGCGCCGACCAGCGACCGGTACGACCCGCGAGGATCGCGGTCTCGGTGAACTCTTCATCCGCGGAATCATAGGCCGCGCGCACGCGCGCCGCATAATCCTTGCCCTCGGCGAGCATGTCCGCGGGATCGCTCGTCGCGAAGCTCACCGCTCCGGCCAGGCCGTCGCTGCCATAAAGCGCGGATGCCGCACCGCGCAGGATCTCGACCGACTTCACGAGGCCGAGATCGACATAGTCGCCGCGCCCCGCGGCCTGCGCGCCGAAGGTGAAGCCGTCGGGTACGCGCACGCCGTCGACCTGGACGAGCACGCGATTGCCGTCGAGCCCGCGAATGTTGAAGCTCGACGCGCCGTCGCGACCTGTCACGCCCAGCGCCGCGCCGAAGCGGCTCGGCTGCTGCCGCACGCTCACGCCCGGCTCGAAGCGCACGAGATCCTTGATGTCCGAGATCATTTCGTCAGCAATTTCTTCCTCGCCCTTCACGGTCACGGTCGCGGGAACGTCCTTCACCTCCTGCGGCGTCCGCGTGGCGGTCACCGTGATGTCGCGCCCCCGCGTCGCGCCTGCTGCATCGACCGCGTCCGCAGCTTCGGGCGCACTCGCCCATGCAGGTGCAGCCAGTGCGCACGCGATGATTGCGGTAAGACGATAGCGATCCATAAATGCCCCATAAATGATAATGCGAGTGAGTCGCACTAGCCTTTAAGGGGCGCATGTCAGGTCCGTCAAGGACACGAAAAAGCGTTCAGGAAAATTCATTACGGTGCTGGCTGACACCGCCGCCTGAGCCAAGAAGGCCGCTGCGCGCCCGATGCCGACCGGCCGAGCGGCTGATGGTTTGTCGATCGTTTATCGAGCGTTGCCGCAGATCCAGCCTGACTCAGCGCGACGGCCGCAGACCTTGTCGCCGGCATTCCCGAGCGGAAGCCGGCGAGCGGGATCCGCCTCGGGATCGGCCGTGCGCAGCGATCTGCTGTACGGCCTCAATCCCGCGCCATCGCCGCCTTCAGCTGCCGCTCGGCGTCGAAATAGTGGTCGTCGGCCACGTCGAAGACGACCTTCTCGATCGTCCCGCCCCTGAAGTCGAACGCCGAGCCGTACTCGCTGCTCACGGCGTCGCCCGCGTCGCGGCCGATCGCCAATCCCTCGCCGCACAGCGCGTAGTGGCCCGACTGGGTGCGGAACTCGCCCTCGGCCACCGCCTTGTCGTCGACATAAAGCGTCATCGTCCCAAAGGTCTCGAGCCTGTCGCTGATCCGCTCCTTGGCGAACTCGACCCCGACGATGTGCCGCCCGTCCTTCGGCGCGTCGCAGGTCAGCCGCTGCTCGGGCGGGATGCCGAGGAAGTTGTAGGCGAACACCAGCTTGCCATCCTTCACGAACAGCGAATAGCCGCCGAAGCGCGAGCCCTGCGCGAAGATCACCCCCTCGGTCTCACCGTTGAACTCGACCTCGGCGAGCGCCTTGAACGAAGCGCCCAGCGTGCGCGCGGCCGAGGCCTCGGGCACCTCGGTGGTTCCGGGATAGTAGGTGTAGCGCCCGCTCTTGAGCGGCTCGGCGTGGAATTCGGCCGCGTGGTACGCTGCGAGGCCCAGGTCGACCAGCGGCAGGACGTTGTTCTTCCTGGCCTCGTCAAGCCACAGCTCCTGCAGCTCCTTCAGCTTCTCCGGATACTCGGCGGCCAAATCGTGCGCCTCGGCGCGATCCTCCTCGGTGTTGAACAGCTCCCACACGTCCTTGCCGAAATTGCCCT
This sequence comes from Sphingomonas sp. LaA6.9, assembly GCF_022601895.1. GTDB lineage: Bacteria > Pseudomonadota > Alphaproteobacteria > Sphingomonadales > Sphingomonadaceae > Sphingobium_A. The sequence continues at coordinate 198,173 of NZ_JAKVIO010000002.1, read as the reverse complement.
GGTCCGACGGGAGCGGGCCGTGCTGGGCAGCGGCCTTCCAGCCCCCGGCCCAGATGCCGCGCGTGCCGGCCATCTCGTAATACTGGACCTGCTTGGTGGTTGGCGCGTCGGCCTGGTCGAAGCTGTACTTCATCGACACGCCCGCCAGCGGCGCCTGCTTCACCCGATCGATCTCCTCGGGCATCGGCACGCCGCAGCATTCCAGGATCGTCGGCACGATGTCGTTGCAGTGGTGGTACTGGTGGCGCACCTCGCCGCGCGCCTTGATCCCGGCTGGCCAGTGGATCACCAGCGGATCGCAGGTCCCCCCGCTGTACGAGGCATAGCGCTTGAACATCTTGTAGGGGCTCGAGAAGGCGACCGCCCAGCCGGTCGGGTAATGGTTGTAGGTGTCGGGCGAGCCGAGCTTGTCGATCATCGCCAGATTGCTTTCCATGTCGTCGGGGTAGCCGTTGAAGAAGCGGTTCTCGTTGACCGATCCGTTGGGGCTTCCCTCGCCCGAGGCTCCGTTGTCGGCGCAGTAGAAGATCAGCGTGTTGTTGAGCTGGCCCGACTCCTCCAGGTAGTCGATCACCCGCCCGATCTGCACGTCGGTGTATTCGGAGAACGCCGCGTAGACCTCGGCCATCCGGCTGAACAGCCGCTTCTCGTCATCGTTGAGCGTATCCCACGGCCGGACGCTGTCCGCCTGGGGCAGTACGCCCTCGGGCAGCGGGTTGATCGGGGTCAGCGCGGTCCCTTGCGGCAGGATCCCGCGCTCGATCATCCGCTCAAGCACCCATGTCCGATAGGCCTCGTAGCCGTCGTCGAACTTGCCCTTGTACTTGTCGATATAATCCTGCGGCGCATGATGCGGCGCGTGGTTCGCACCCGGGCAGTACCACATGTACCACGGCTTTTCCGGATCGGACTGCTTCGTGTCGCGGATGAAGGTGATCGCCTTGTCGGCAATGTCCTTCGAGAAGTGGTAGCCTTCCTCGGGCTGGTACGGCTGGTCGACGAAATGGTTGTCCTCGATGAGTTCGGGATACCACTGGTTGGTCTCACCGCCGATGAAACCGTAGAACCGGTCGTAGCCGAGCCCGAGCGGCCAGGCCTTCTTGCTCGCGCCGATGCTGAACGCGTCGACCGGCACGTTGTGGTTCTTGCCAATCCAGAAGGTACTCCACCCGGCGTTGCGCAGGATATGCGCGATCGTGCCGTTCTCGAGCGGGATGTGCCCGTTGTAGCCCGGAAAGCCCGTCGCGGCCTCGGAGATCGTCCCGAACCCGTTGGCGTGGTGGTTGCGCCCGGTCAGGAAACACGATCGCGTCGGCGAGCACACCGCCGTCGTGTGCCACTGGCTGTAGGTCAGGCCGTTCCTCGCCAGCCGGTCCATCGTTGGCATCGCGATCCGCCCGCCATAGGGGGACCAGGCCGCCTGGCCAGTGTCGTCGTAGAGGATGACCAGCACGTTCGGCGCGCCCTCGGGCGCCTTGTCGGCCAGGAAGGCCGGCCAGTCGGCTTGCGAGTTGCGGACATCGAGCGCGACCTTTCCACGGAATTGACGCGGCATGTAAGCCTCCCTGATTCTCGACGGAAGGCTATATCTGGAGGCGTTACGTCACCATCAGGGCAAACCCTGACTCACTCCGCCGGCACCGATTGGTCCACGCGCCACCCCGATTTTTCGCCGAGTACGCCGAGCGCAATCAGCATCTGCCCGACATAATAGAGCAGCCAGATCACCAGCCCGGCCCATGCCGCGCCTTCCAGCGGTCCCATGCGCGCGAAGATGAACAGGTCCGACGCCAGGAACATCATCGCACCGATACCCGTACGATAGCGTGGGAAACGGCTTATCCATGCCGCCGCCGCCATGGCGGCCACGAACAGCGCATAGATCGCGACCCCGGGAGCCTGCGCCCTGTCGGCCGGCAGAAGCCAGGCGATCAGCACTGAGCCGGGTATGACGACAAGCGCCAGCGCCCGCTGGCTCGGCGAGAGCCGCGCTCTGCGGTTGCGCAGATAGAGCCAGATCGCGATGATATGGCCGATCACGAACGCGATCGCGCCCGTCGTCATGCTGCTCACCAGCAATATGTCTCCCAACGCGCCAAAGCCCATGACCGCGGTGAGCCGCCAGCCGTCGCCGTCGCGCGCCTCGATGGCTGCGGCCAGCGCGAGCAGCGCCACGCCCGCGCCCTTCCCCGCGGTGCTCGCCGCCTCGGGCCAGCCGAGGTTCCAGATCAGCGGATAACTCAATCCGAAAAACAGGCTTGCGATCAGCAGCCCGCGCGAAACGCCCCCCAAAGCCATCCTTCCCCCTCATCCGATACCGCACAGCCGATATGATCGAGCATATGCATCTCCCGTTTCAGGCGTAGAGATCAACGACTTCCGCGTCCGCCGCAACCCTTTCCAGCAGCACGGTGCGATGGCAGATCGCGGGATCGCGCTCGAAGCAGAGCAGCGCGCTCGGCTTTTCGGCGGCAAGGTCACGCATCATCGCGGCCTCGGCGATCGCCTCGGGCAGTTCGAGCTGCCCGGAATAGACCGCCTCCATCGTCGCACGATCGCCCTTGCGCGCCGCATAGCGGCCTTCGGGCGGGGTGCCGAGCGCGCGGAGGTGGACATAGTCGATCCCCGCCTCTCTCAGCCCCGCGGCCAGCGCATTCTTCGAAAAGCCGGGCTTGCGCGACAACGGCACCGCGCGAACGTCGATCAGCCGCTCGACACCGGCCCGCTTCAGCGCCGTGATCAGTTCGGCCTGCGTCGCGCCCTGATAGCCGATGGTGAAGATCCTCATCGCTCCAGCCTAGCGCAGAAGGTCGTGCTGTCCTACATGCGCCGCCTTCGGCTATTCTGGCCGCGAAGGCGTATGCGCTGGCTTCGGGCGAGGCTGATCCGCATGCGCGTTTGTGAGAAGTTTGTGAATCCAAGGGAAGCTAAGGCAGGTCGTGACACATCAGATCCACATCATCGGCGGCGGTCTGGCCGGCTCGGAAGCGGCATGGCAGCTTGCCAATGCGGGCGTGAAGGTCCGCCTGTCCGAGATGCGCGGCTCGGGCGTGATGACGCCCGCGCATCAGACCGATCACCTCGCCGAGCTCGTCTGCTCGAACAGCTTCCGCTCGGACGATGCCGAGCGCAACGCGGTCGGGCTGCTCCATGCCGAGATGCGCGCGCTCGGTTCGCTGATCATGGCCAAGGGCGATGAACACAAGGTGCCTGCGGGTTCGGCGCTTGCGGTCGATCGTGACGGGTTCAGCGAAGGTGTGACCGCCGCGCTCGCCGCCCACCCCAATATCGAGATCGTGCGCGAACGCGTCGATGCCTTGCCCGATGGGCCCGCGATCATCGCAACCGGGCCACTCACCGCCGAAAGCCTCGCCAACGCGATTGGTGCGCAGACCGGCGAGGACTCGCTCGCGTTTTTCGACGCGATCGCGCCGATCGTCCACCGCGACAGCATCGACATGGACATTTGCTGGTTCCAGTCGCGCTGGAACAAGGGCGAAGGCCACGACTACATCAACTGCCCGATGGACAAGGATCAGTATCTCGCCTTCCATCAGGCGCTGCTCGACGGCGAAAAGGGCGAGTTCAAGGAGTGGGAGAAGGACACGCCCTATTTCGAGGGCTGCATGCCGGTCGAGGTTATGGCCGAGCGCGGCGTCGACACGCTTCGCTATGGTCCCATGAAGCCCGTGGGGCTCGATGATCCGCGCACCGGGCGCTGGCCTTATGCCGTCGTCCAGCTCCGCCAGGACAACGCGCTCGGCACGCTCTGGAATATCGTCGGCTTCCAGACCAAGCTCAAATATGCCGAGCAGATCCGCGTCTTCCGCATGATCCCCGGGCTCGAAAATGCCGAGTTCGCACGGCTGGGCGGGCTGCACCGCAACACCTTCATCCAGTCGCCCAAACTCCTGGACGGCGAGCTTCGCCTGAAGTCGCGCCCCAATATTCGTTTCGCGGGCCAGATCACGGGGTGCGAGGGTTATGTCGAGTCCGCCGCAGTCGGCCTGCTCGCAGGCCGCTTCGCCGCAGCCGAACTGCTGGGCCAGCCGATCGCGTCGCCACCCGTCGAAACCGCGCTCGGCGCGCTGCTCGGCCACATCACCGGCGGCGCCGAGGTCGAGAGCTATCAGCCGATGAACGTCAATTTCGGCCTCTTCCCGCCGATCGAGGGACGCACCAAAAAGGCCGACCGCAAGCTGCTCTACACCGCCCGCGCGCGTGAGGCGTTCGCCGAGTGGATGCCCGCCTGATGGCGCTGCGCGCCGCGCGGCCGATCAGGATCCATTGCCCGGTGGCCGCGGAAGCGCTGGCTGCCGCGGTTGGGGGCGATCTGGCCGCGATCGAGCGCGATCCGCAAATCGCGTCCATTCTGGACCTGATCCGCGGCGACAATGCGCTTGGCGGCTTTGGTGCCTATCAGGGTGTCTGCGAAATCGGCTTCGGCGCCGAAAGCTTCGTGCCGACCGAAGCCGCGAATCCGGTGCTCGGCGAAGCCGGAATTCCCGCGCTATCGCCAACCATCGTCCTGCTGACCTGGGTCGATGCCGACCTCCCCGACGATCGCCTCGAACAGCTTATCGAGACGATCGCAGAGCGCCATCCATGGGAGGTGCCTGTGATAGAGATCGGAGCGCCCGTGCGCCTGTACGCACCGGGATCCTGATCAGCCGTCGTCCTCCTCGCCTCTGGCGGCAATGGCGGGCGGGCAATCGGGCTTGGGCCTGGACTTGCGCACCGGTGCGGTGGTCGCAAACTCGGCGCGGTTGAGCACCTGCGAGCGATCGGTATCTGCCTTGGCGAACTTCTCACGCGTCTTCGCTCCCCATTCGTCGAAGCTCAGCCGTCCATCACGATTGGCGTCGAGCTTCGCGAAGGCCTTGCGGCGGCTGGCGAAATATTCCTCGGTGCTGATCCCGCCATTCCTGTCCTTGTCGTAGCGCCCGAAGCGCTTTTCCTCGCGCGTCTTCGCGCTCGCCTCGGGCGGGTCGGGCACGGGATCATCCGACAGCGGCAGCCCAGCGGATTGCACCGCAGGCGCCAGCGGCAGCCGGGGCTCGCTCTCGGCGCGGCTTTGCCACCAGAAAATCCCTGCGCCGGCCAACAACAGTGCCGATGCCACGCCCGCCAGAAAACGTCCCATTGCGACCTCCTGCCCAATGTCACGGCGAGGCTATGCTCGTTTCGGGTCCGATATCAAGTGTCAGCGCCCCGTGAGGCGATGGCGGAGCATGTGCAGCAGCCTGAGCGGTGCACCCGATTGGCGCGCAACGCCAAGTCCCGCCCGGGCGTCGCGAAGAGCGAGCGATGCAAGCATGCCAAGCGGCCTCGCCTCACGCGGCCAGCGCGTGGCCATGGCGCTCAGCAACATCGGACCCGCCAGATCGAGCGCCGCCTCCGCGGTGGCGCGATCGCTGCACCGAAAGGCGAAGTCCACCAATACCCAACCGGCACCAGCGCCGGGTATCGCGGGCGTGACCGCAGCACCCAGCTGCCTTGCGAGTTCGGAGAACAGCACGCCGCCACGCTGGCGCGCATATGCCTCAAGCCCTTCGCGGGCCAGTGGAAAGGGATCGAGCAGGGATATCCAGCCCTCGGCCATTTCGGATAGCCTGCCGGCCGCGCCTTCCTGCGCGCCAGGCACGGTTGCGAGGCGCTGCAGAAGCGGCTCGGCGGGCACCGGCCCGTGTCCGAGTGCGTCGATCGCATCACGCCACCAGGTCAGCCGCATTGCGCCGATCATCGGTTCGCTCGTGGAACGAACTATGCCGCCCAGCTGAGCGTCGAGCGCCCATATGGTTTCCAGCGCGGCGCGTCGGTCAGCGCGCGCGTAAGCAATTGAAAGCGCGATTTCCGGATCGATCGAAGGCGTCACGCCGGCTCCTCGTAAACCAAACCCGTTCATGGAAAACGGGCGGTTAACCAAAGCCCGTCAGCACTCATTAGCCGCTCAGTGGCAGGGTGCAGGCTGTCGCGCAATCTATGCAGCGCTTGGGGGTAAGGCCAGAGCATGAAAACGGGACCGAAAGCAAAGGGTTGGAGCCGCGGGCAACTCGCGAGACTCGCCTGTGACACCACCGGCAACGCCATGCTGATGATGGCGGCCGCAATGCTTCCGATCATCGGCATGGCCGGATCGGCCTTCGATATGGGCCGCGCCTATATGGTCAAGTCGCGTCTTCAGCAGGCCTGCGACGCCGGCGCCCTGGCCGGCCGCCGTGCGATGACCGCCGCCGATTTCGACGACGATACCGTTGCCAAGCAAGAGGCAAACAAATTTTTTCATGCCAATTTTCCCGAAGGCTCCTTCGGCGTTGGCAACATAAGCTTCACGCCGAAGGGCAGCGTGGATTCGAACAGCCTGAACGATGGTCAGGTGACCGCGCGCGCAAGCGCCACGGTTCCGATGACGCTGATGAAGGTCTTCAACGTTCCCACGCTGACGATGGCCGCCGCCTGTGATGCGCGTCTTGAGCTGGCGAACACCGATGTGATGTTCGTGCTCGACGTGACAGGCTCGATGGATCAGACTCTTCCGGGCGGAACGGCCAAGAAGATCGTCGGACTGCGCGCCGCAGTGATCGATTTCTACAAGATACTCGACGGCGCTGCGAGCAAGAGTTCGCGGCTGCGCTTCGGTTTCACCCCCTATTCGTCGGGCGTCAACGTCGGGAAGCTGCTGCTGGACCTCAATCCTGCCTATCTGGCCGACAAATGGTCGTATCAGACCCGTGATCGCTGGTGGGACGGCAGCAGCTACAACGAACCAAATACGACAACGACAAGCTGGCAAACCACGTCGTCCACCACTTCGGGATGGGAAGATGTGGTCAATCAGATCAACAGCAAGTCGACATGCCAGAACATGGATGGCGACATTGAGACCAATTACGAGAATCAGACCTCTACGAAGACGGGCGAAACCGTCGTCGATGACGTGAAGACAAGCATATACAAGGAAACGCGGACCCGCGTCCGCAAGGAGTACGACACGAACTGGAGCGGCGGAAAATGCACCGTCAAGGTCCAGACGACGCGTTCCGAGCAGGAGCGTACAGTCACCGTCGTACTTACGCCAGACTATACGTGGAAATACGCGAGAATCGAGAGAGAAACTGACCAGTACAAACAGTTTGTTTCTGGTGTCACATATCGCATTGGCAACAACTATTCCAACAAGGCATCGGCTCAGTGGTCGGGTTGTGTCGAAGAGCGGCGCACCCTGCCCGAGCCCGAGTTCGAGTTCGGGAATGGCGTCATCAAGCCAAAGGGGGCAGGCTCAAAACCTGATGACCTGCTCGATCTCGAGATCGATGCCAAGCCGGGTTCCGCGAACGACACGAAATGGGGCCCCGCATGGCGCGAAATGGTTTTCACGCGCGCCGCCGGGACGACCGAGGAGTTCGACGACGACGACCACAACCAGCCAGGCACGGCCTGCCCGCGCGCCGCAAGGCGGCTTGCGACAATGACGCAAAGCGAGGTGCAGACCTATGTCGACAGCCTGAGCCCGACAGGCAGCACTTATCACGATCTCGGGATGTTGTGGGGCACGCGGATGATGTCGCTGGAGGGCGTTTTCGGCCCCGACCATACGGTGGCGCCGAATGGCCGCGACACCAACCGGCACATCGTGTTCATGACCGACGGTATCATGGAGCCGAGCTACAGCACCTATTCGATGTACGGCTATGAGTACCTGGACCAGCGAGTCAGCGGCGGGACGCCGAGCAACAGCGACCTCGCCAACCGCCACCATTCGCGCTTCCTCGCGATCTGCGCGGCTGCAAAGGCGAAGGGGATCACGGTCTGGGCGGTCGCCTATGGTCTGACGGTAACACCGCAGCTGCAGGCTTGCGCTGATCCGGGCAAGTCGTTCACGGCCGCCAACGACGCCGAGCTGAAGAAGAAGTTCCAGCTCATCGCGTCGAAGATCGCCGAGCTCAGGATCGCGAAATGATAGCGGCGCGCCACTCAGCGACGATGATCGCGAACGACACGCATGGCGCGACAGCTGTCGAGTTCGCGATCATCGCGCCGATCATGCTGACGCTGATGCTCGGCATGATGGAGCTCGGCTACCAGGCCTATGCGCAGTCCGTGCTGCTCGGCGCCACCAACAAGGCCGCCCGCGATCTCACGCTCGAGGATGCGCCGACGAACAAGGCGCTGATCGAGGGCAAGATCGGATCGATGCTGCAGACAATCTCCAAAAAAGCAGTGGTCACGACCACAAGCGAGTCCTTTTCGTCGTTCACCAAGGTGAACACCTATGAGGATTTCAAAGATCTCGACGGTGACAAGCAGTTCGATGCCGGCACCGAGTGCTTTTTCGATGTGAACAATTCGAAGACATGGAACAAGCGCGGCAAGTCTGGGCTGGGCGGCGCCGACGACATCGTCGTATTCACCGCCACTGCCACCTATCCTCGTCTTTTTCCCGTGATGGGAATGCTGGGGTGGTCCAACACCGGCACGGTCGTTGCCCGGACCACGCTCAGGAACCAGCCCTATAGCGAGCAGGCCGAAGAAGCGGGAGTAGAGATATGCCCAACGCCAGCGTGAAGCATGGCTGGTCGCGTGCGCGCGCCTTCACCGCCCGGCTCTGGCGCTGCCGCTCGGCGGTGGCCTATATCGAATTCGCCTATACACTCCCGCCGGTGCTGGCGATGGGGCTTTACGGCGTTGAAGCGACCAACCTGGCGATGACGCATATGCGGGTCAGCCAGATTGCGCTCGCCATTGCCGACAACAGTTCGCGGGTCGGCCTGGACAATGCCATGGCGCTCACACAGTTTCGCGAATCCGACGTCAACGACACATTCATGGGCGCCAAGCTTCAGGCAGGTACGATGAAGCTCACCGAGCGCGGCCGGATCATCCTGTCCAGCCTCAACGTCAATGCCGATGGAGGACAATGGATCCAGTGGCAACGCTGCCTCGGCCAGCGCAAATATGATTCAAGCTATGGCAAGCAAGGCGACGGCGCGACCGGCACGTCCTTTCCGGGCATGGGCCCGACTGGCAAGCAAGTGAAAGCGCCTGAAGGCAACGCCGCCATGTTCGCCGAAGTCACCTATCAATATGAGCCGATCGTGAGCGCAGACCTGTTTGGCGAGCCGCTGATTCGCTATACGGCCACGTTCCTCGTCCGCGACGAACGCGATCTCAATGGCATCTTCAATCCGAACAACGAGGCCCCCGTGGCGTCGTGCAGTACCTATTCGAGCTGATCGGCAAGCTGCCGATCAGCGATAGGTGACTTTCTTCACCGCCGCTACCACGCGGTCGGCGTCGATGAGCGCCAGTTTCTCCAGGTTCGCGGCATAGGGCAGCGGCACGTCCTCGTTGGTGACGCGCAGCACCGGCGCGTCGAGATCGTCGAAGCCCTGCTCCATCGCCACCGCAACGATCTCGCTTGAGATCGAGCAGGTCGGCCAGCCTTCCTCGACCACGACCATGCGGTTGGTCTTCTTGAGGCTCTTGAGCACCGTTGCGGTGTCGAGAGGGCGCAGCGTGCGCAGGTCGATCACCTCGGCTTCGATGCCCTCGGCCGCAAGCTTCTCGGCGGCATCGAGCGCGATGCCGACGCCGATCGAATAGCTGACCAGCGTAACGTCCCCGCCCTCGCGCATGATGCGGGCCTTGCCGATCGGCAGGACATAGTCGTCCAGTTTCGGCACTTCGAAGCTGCGCCCGTAGAGCAGTTCGTTTTCGAGGAAAACGACAGGGTCGTTCGAGCGGATCGCGGCCTTCAAGAGACCCTTGGCATCGGCCGCATCATAGGGCGCCATCACGATCAGGCCGGGAACACTGGCGTACCAGGGGCCATAGTTCTGGCTGTGCTGTGCGCCGACGCGGCTCGCCGCGCCGTTGGGACCGCGGAACACGATCGGGCAACGCATCTGCCCGCCCGACATATAGTTGGTCTTGGCGGCCGAATTGATGATGTGGTCGATCGCTTGCATCGCGAAGTTGAAGGTCATGAACTCAACGACGGGGCGAAGGCCCGCCATCGCCGCGCCCGTGCCGACGCCCGCAAAGCCATATTCGGTGATCGGGGTGTCGATGACGCGCTCGGCTCCGAACTCCTCGAGCAGCCCCTGCGTCACCTTGTACGCGCCCTGATATTCGGCGACTTCCTCGCCCATCACGAAGACGCGGTCGTCGGCGCGCATTTCCTCGGCCATCGCGTCGCGCAGAGCCTCGCGGACGGTGGTCTTCACCATCTCGGTGCCCGCAGGGATCGCAGGGTCCGCGACCAGCGCCCTGGCCTCCGACACGAGCTTTTGCGTGCCAGATTCCGCCTTTTTAGCGCTGCCCGCCTCGCCTTCGGGGAGCGTCGGCGCTGCCGGCGCGGCGGCGGCCTTCTGCACCTCGGGTTCGGCCTTCGGTGCGGCGGCTTCGCCCTCACCATCGATCAGCGCGATCACGGTTCCGACCTTGACGCCTTCGGCGCCCGCGGGAACGAGGATTTTGGAGACGGTGCCTTCATCGACCGCCTCGAACTCCATCGTCGCCTTGTCAGTTTCGATCTCGGCGAGGATATCGCCGGATCTGACCTCATCGCCTTCCTTGACGAGCCATTTGGCGAGCGTGCCCTCCTCCATCGTGGGAGAAAGCGCGGGCATCTTGAGTTCTACAGCCATCAATATTCGTCCACCAGCACGTCGGTATAGAGTTCGGAAACATCCGGCTCGGGCGAGGTTTCGGCGAAATCGGCCGCCTCGCTCACTACCTTGCGGGTTTCCTTGTCGATGTCCTTCAGCGCATCCTCGCTGACGCCCAGCGCCTCGAGCTCGCGCTTGGCATGCTCGATCGGATCGGACTTGTCGCGCACCGCCTGCACCTCGTCACGCGAGCGATATTTGGCGGGGTCGGACATCGAGTGGCCGCGATAACGGTAGGTCTTGAGCTCGAGCAGGATCGGCCCCTTGCCCGAACGGACCCAGGCGACCGCCTCTTCGGCGGCACCGCGGACCGCCAGCACATCCATGCCGTCGACCTGAAGGCCGGGGATGCGGAAGCTCTCGCCGCGGCGGTAGAGTTGATCCTCGGCCGAGGCGCGATTGACCGAGGTTCCCATGGCGTACTGGTTGTTCTCGATCACGAAGATGATCGGGAGCTTCCAGAGCTCGGCCATGTTGAAGCTCTCATAGACCTGGCCCTGGTTGGCCGCGCCATCGCCGAAATAGGCCATCGCGACGCCGCCGTCCTTCGAATATTTGTGCTTGAAGGCAAGACCTGTGCCCAGTGACACCTGCGCGCCGACGATGCCGTGGCCACCATAGAATTTGTGCTCGACCGAGAACATGTGCATCGAGCCGCCCTTGCCGCGGCTGATGCCAGCTTCGCGGCCCGTCAGCTCGGCCATGATCACCTTGGGATCGATGCCGTAAGCGAGCATGTGGCCATGGTCGCGATAGCCTGTGATAACGCTGTCTGTATCCCCGTTAAGTGCCGACTGAAGGCCGACCGCGACGGCTTCCTGGCCGATATAGAGATGGCAGAAACCGCCGATGAGACCGAGGCCGTAAAGCTGTCCGGCCTTTTCCTCGAAGCGACGAATGAGCAGCATCTCGCGATAGAACTGGAGCAGTTCTTCCTTGCTCGCCTTGTAGCGTTCTGGCTCGCCGGGGCGCTCGCGATTGGATGTCGGGGCCGGCGCGCTCTTGGACGGTTTCGCTGTCGATGCTCTTGCCAAGTCGTTCACCTTGGTAGGGAGGAGAGGAACGAGCGGTCTATAAGCGCGCCCTTACGGATTCCGCAACGGCATGGAGAAATTTTCTTTCACAGACACGTTCAGTTGAGTGGAACGATCACTTCGTCGGGGTGCGCAAGACCGAGTTCGCGGCGGATCAGCTCATCCGCCATGTCGGGGTTTGCTTTCCTCGGATCGAGCAGCGCCACGCGATTCTGGAGCAGCGCCTTCTGCTTCTCGAGCCTGGAGAGCTCGACCCGCTGCTGATCGAGCTGGCGGCTGTAATCGCCCCAGGCGAGCACGCCATTCTTGCCCACCACCGCATAGCCGCCAAAGATCGCGATCACGAGCATGATGATCGCGGTCGGTGCGGCCGAGCGAAGCAAACCGAGGAAAGGAATAGCGCGTGTCATTGTCATCCCTTGAATCACAGGCGATTCGCGGAATCAAGCCGTTTCTGCCTCGCCGCGCGTCATTTGCGACGCGCGGCGGCAAAAAGGTCGCCTGGGAAGCCTGTTTTCTTCGATTCCGGCCGCGTTCAGCTGAAAATCGCCCGCCCCGCATAGCGCGCCACCGAACCAAGCTCTTCCTCGATGCGGATCAGCTGGTTGTACTTTGCGAGCCGGTCCGAGCGCGCGAGGCTGCCCGTCTTGATCTGACCGCAATTGGTGGCGACCGCGAGATCGGCGATCGTCGAGTCCTCGGTCTCGCCCGAACGATGCGACATGACTGCAGTATAGCCCGCGCGGTGCGCCATGTTGACCGCCTCCAGCGTCTCGGTAAGCGTGCCGATCTGGTTGACCTTGACGAGCAGCGAGTTGGCGAGATCCTGATCGATGCCCATGGCGAGGCGCGCGGGATTGGTCACGAACAGGTCGTCGCCGACGAGTTGGACCTTGCCGCCGATCTTCTCGGTCAGAATCTTCCAGCCCTCGAGATCGTCCTCGGCCATGCCGTCCTCGATCGACAGGATCGGATAGCGCGCGCAGAGATCCGCGAGATAGTCGGCCATCTCCGCGGGCGAGAATGTCTTGCCCTCGCCCACCATGTGATAGGCGCCCTTCCTGAAGAACTCGGTGGACGCGCAGTCGAGCGCGAGGACGACGTCGTCGCCGGGCGTGTAGCCCGCCTTCTCGATGCTTGACATGATGAAGTCGAGCGCGTCGGTGGTCGAAGCGAGATTGGGCGCGAAGCCGCCTTCGTCGCCAACCGCGGTCGACAGGCCCTTTTCCGACAGGCCCTTCTTGAGCGTGTGGAAGATCTCGGTGCCGTAGCGCACAGCCTCGGCAAGGCTGTCAGCGCCCACGGGCATCACCATGAACTCCTGGAAGTCGATCGGATTATCGGCATGCTCGCCGCCGTTGATGATGTTCATCATCGGTACGGGCAGGAGGTGCGCCTGAACGCCACCGACATAGCGATAGAGCGGCAGCCCGCGCGAGTCCGCTGCGGCCTTGGCGGTCGCGAGGCTGACGCCCAGGATCGCGTTCGCGCCGAGGCGCCCCTTGTTCTCCGTGCCATCGAGATCGATCATCACCGCATCGACTTCGCTCTGGTCCTCGGCATCGAGGCCCAGGATAGCCTCGGCGATCTCGCCGTTGACCGCCTCGATCGCCTGGGTCACGCCCTTGCCGAGATAATAGTCCTTGTCGCCGTCGCGCTTTTCGACCGCCTCATGCGCCCCCGTCGAAGCGCCCGATGGCACCGCGGCGCGGCCAAAGCTGCCGTCTTCCAGATGGATATCCACCTCCACTGTCGGGTTGCCCCGGCTGTCCAGGATCTGGCGTGCGTGAACGTCGATGATCGCGGTCATGTGTCTCGCTTTCTTGCGCGGTTTGGAAGGATGGCGGCCTGTTATCGGGGAAGGCCCGGAAAGGCAATTGTCGGGGCGGCCCTTGCGGAACCGGTTTGCAATCGCGATTGTTGTAGCAGTGAATCGAATTCCGCAGATGGGAGACACGTTCATGGCTGAAGGCACGACCCCGAAGAAGACCCCGGCGAAGAAGCCCGCCGCGAGGAAACCCGCGACGGCCAGGGCTGCCGCGAGCGCGGCGCCCAAGCCCGTCGCCAAGAAAGCGGAACCGGTGAAGAAGGCGGCGACACGTGCTGGCCCCAAGGTCAAAGCCAAGCCCTCGCCGCTCAAGGCCAAGGCGACCGAGGCAACCGCCGCGGTGAAAAAGGAAGCCAAGGTGCTGACGAAGCAGGCGAGCGAACGCGCGCATGAACTTGCAGCACAGGGCAAGGATCGTGCGACGGGCGCGCTCGACAACGTCGCCAGGTTGATCGGAGACGCCGCCGGCACCGTCGATGAGCGCGTCGGCGCGCAATATGGCGATTACACGCGCAAGGCCGCCGAGGCGGTGTCGAGCTTCGCCAGCACGCTCAAGGGCAAGGATGTCGACGATCTGGTCAAGGACGCAGGCGATTTCGTCAAGAAAAGCCCCGCAGTCGCCATCGGCGCAGCCGCCGCGATCGGCTTCGTGCTCGCCCGTCTGATCAAGGCAGGATCCGACGACAAGGCCTGAGCCCTGTCGAAACGCAAGGGGAGAAGAGCGTGAGCGACGAGGTGCCGCCTGGCGAAAGCGATCCGGCGATCGGGCAGCTGTTCGGCCAGTTGATCGACGACACAAAGTCCTTCGCACGCGCCGAGATCAGCTTCTATCGTGCGCAGGCGCTCGATCGCATCACCTTCTATGGCAAGAACCTCGCGCTGGCTGCTGCCGGCGCGCTGCTGGCGCTGTTCGCAATCATCCTCCTGATCGTTGCGGCAGTCGCGGCGTTGGCGCCCATCACGGGATTGGCGCTCGCGGCACTCATCGTGGCGGCCGCGCTCCTCGCGCTGGCGGTGATATTGTTTCTCGTGGTTTCCAGAGGTGACGGGAGGCGATCATGAGCCGAAGCACGCAAAGGGTGGCTGAGGCGCGCCAGGAAGCGGAGGAGGCGCACGAGCAATTCATAAGCACGGTCAGCGCCGTGCGCAGCCGACTGACGCCGGCGTCGCTTGCCAATGAGGCGCGGACGATCGTGCGCGACAAGGCGACCAAGGCGGCACGCGACGGCGCTGAACTGGTCCGGCATCGACCGATTGCAGCCGTGGCGATCGTCGTCGCCGGCATCGGCTATCTGTTCCGCGATCGCTTGCTAGGTAAGATGAAGTCGCTCGCCCGGCGCAAGGCAACCGATCCTGCGCCCCAGGAGTTTCAGCCAGGCAAAAGGCGCCCCCGCGCCCGCCGAAATGGAGGATAAAAAATGACCAATCCGATCACCGATAATGCCCGCAAGGTTTCGGCGATGGCGAGCGAAAAGATCGGCGCGGCGAGCGAGCAGGTGAAGGAGGGAGCCCATGCCGCGCGCGAACGCGCCGAGGCCGCTTATGCCACCGGAAGGGCCAGGGCGGCTGAAGCGCTCGAGACGAGCAAGGTCAAGGCCCGCAAGGCCTATGCGGGCGCGCAGAAGGGCGCAAAGACCGCAAAGGCCAAGACCGCTGAGCAGGTCCAGGACAATCCCCTCGCCTTTCTGGTCGGCGGCATTGCCCTTGGCGCGCTTGTGGGTTCTTTGCTGCCCCGCACCGAGCGCGAGACCAAGACGCTGGGCGCCACCGGCAAGAAGCTCAACAAGGGTGCATCGGCCGCAGCCAAGGCAGCCAAGAATGCGGGACAGAAGAAGCTCGACGCGCTTGGCATCAATGCCGATTCTGCAAAGTCGCAACTCAATCAGCTCGTCAGCGCGGTGGTGACCGCCGTCGAGGAAGCCGGGTCTGCGGCGGGCAAGAGCGTCGGTGGTGCCGGGAAGAAGCGCTGATTTTCCGAGCGTTCGCATTGACGGCGCCCGGCATGCTGCCTAGTGAGCCCGCCAAATCCCAACAGATCTGGTGACCCCATGAGCAAATTGCACCTCGTCTTCGGCGGCCGCGTAAGCGACCCGCAGACGCTCGACTTCGACGATCTCAAGTCAATCGACATCGTCGGCGTCTTTCCCGATTATGCCAGCGCTGAAAAGGCGTGGCGCGCGGCGGCGCAGCGCACGGTCGACGATGCCGAGATGAAATATGTCGTCGTCCACCTTCATCGGCTGCTTCAGCCCGACATAGTGGCGCCGGCGGACAAGGGCGACTGAACCGATCGATCGTGGCGTCATTTCCGCTGCAGCGACGATGACGCCGCGTTGAGGCTCAGGCCTTGCGGTAGCGCCAGAGTAGCAGCGGGCGCGCCAGCAGCAGGCCGGGAATGAAACCGCCGATATGCGCGACGATGGCGATGCGCGTCATCGAACCCCAGGTCGCAATGCCGATCAGGCCCTGGATCACGATCCATGCGGCAGCAAGCCAGACGATCTGGATGATGCGCGCGGGGATCGGTCCCAGCGGTCGGATACGGTTCTGGCCGAACAGCATCGCATAGCAGCCGACAATCGCCGAGATCGCGCCACTGGCGCCGATCATCGGCACGACATTGACGGGATCCCAGAGATACTCGGCAGCCGCTGAAGCATAGGCCCCGATGACATAGAGCACGCCCAGCCCGGTGGGGCCGATCGCCGCTTCCACAAAACGCCCGCAATAGAACAGCATCAGCATGTTGAAGGCGAGGTGAAAGATGTCGGCGTGGAGGAACGCCGCCGAGAGCGGCGTCAACCATGCGGGCAAAGCGCCTTCAAGCACGAGTGCGCCAGAAAGGCGCGCGGAAAAGAAGCCGCCCGCGCCCGCGGCGAGATCTTCATAGCCGCCGAGCGTCAGTGCGAGCCAGATCGCGCTGGTGGCGATCACCAGCGCGTTGGTTACCTTGCCCTGCGGGATACGCATCCCGCGATCAGATGAATTCGATCTTGGAAACCAGATAGTAGCGGTCGCCCGAGGGCACCGACACCTCGACCTCGTCCTCGACCTGGCGCCCGATCAGCGCGCGGCCCAGCGGCGAGTTGTACGAGATGCGGCCGACCTTGGCATCGGCCTCGGTCTGGCCGACGATCTGGTACTTCACGGGCTTTTCATCCTCGTCGAGCAACGTCACGGTCGCGCCGAAGATCACCTTGTCGCCCGAAAGCGAGGTGGGGTCGATGATCTGCGCACGGCTGAGGCGATCCTCGATATCGGCGATCGACGCCTCGATCTGGCCCTGCCGCTCCTTGGCGGCATGATATTCGGCATTTTCCGAAAGGTCGCCATGCGCACGCGCTTCCTCGATCGCGTCGACGATCTCCGGGCGCTCGGCCTTGAGGCGACGGAGGGACTCCGTCAGCTTGTCATAGCCTTCTGCCAGCATCGGCAATTTCTCGACGGTCGCCATCCAACGGTCCTTTGTCAAAGCTTCCCCCAAGCGGCCTCACCCCTGAAGTGAAAAGCCGCCCGCCACGCTTAAATTGTCGGGATCAGGCGTGTGATGCTGAATAATAGGATTGCAACGACCGCACTTCAAGGGACTGGTTCCGAAGCGCCTCAATGGCGCGCGCCGAAGCGACACTCGCGGTCGCCGTCGTATAGTACGGAACCTTGCCCAATAGTGCGGAGACGCGGATCGACTGCGAGTCCTTGTGGCTCTGCCAGCCTTCGGTCGTGTTGAAGATCAGGTCCACTCCGCCGTCCTTGATCCGGTCGACGATATTGGGCCGTCCCTGCGCCACCTTGTTGACACGCTGGACCGCGATTCCCGCTTCCTCGATATAGTCGGCGGTGCCGCCCGTCGCGATGATGGTGAAGCCCATTTCGGAGAGCAGGCGGACGCCGGGAAGCACGACAGGCTTGTCGGTATCCTTGACCGAAACAAACACAGTGCCTTCGAGCGGCAGATCGTCGCCCAGTCCGAGCTGCGACTTGGCGAATGCGATCGCGAAATCCTTGTCGATTCCCATCACTTCACCTGTGGATTTCATTTCGGGTGACAGCACAGGATCTACGCCGGGGAAGCGCGCGAACGGGAACACCGCCTCCTTCACTGCGACATGGTTGATCGCATGGCGGTCGATCGTCGGCAGATCCTTCAGCTTCTCGCCCGCCATCACGCGCGCGGCGATCTTGGCGATGGGCTGGCCGATCGCCTTGGCAACGAAGGGCACGGTCCGGCTTGCGCGCGGATTGACCTCGATCAGATAGACCTTGCCGTCCTTCACCGCGAACTGGATGTTCATCAGGCCCTTCACCTCGAGCGCACGCGCGAGCAGATCGGTCTGGCGCTCGATCTCGGTGATGATGTCCTGCGGCAGGCTGTAGGGTGGGATGGTGCATGCGCTGTCGCCCGAATGGACGCCCGCTTCCTCGATGTGCTGGAGGACGCCCGCGACCACGACATCTTCGCCGTCGCAGATCGCGTCGACATCCACCTCGATCGCGTCGCGCAGATACTGGTCGATCAGAACGGGTGAATCGCCAGACACTTGCACCGCTGTCTGGATATAGTCTTCGAGCTGCTGCTGGCCGTCGACGATCTCCATCGCGCGGCCGCCGAGCACGTAGCTCGGGCGGATCAGCACGGGATAGCCGATGCGCTCGGCGACCGCGATCGCCTCCTCGCGGCTGCGCGCGATGCCGTTTGCGGGCTGGAGCAGCTTGAGCTTGTTGATGAGCGCCGCGAAGCGCTCGCGGTCCTCGGCGAGGTCGATCGCGTCGGGCGATGTTCCAAGGATCGGAATGCCTGCATCCTCGAGCGCCTGCGCCAGCTTGAGCGGCGTCTGCCCGCCGAACTGCACGATCACGCCCGCAAGCGTACCGTTCTCCTGCTCGACATGAAGGATCTCGAGCACGTCTTCGGCGGTCAGCGGCTCGAAATAGAGCCGGTCCGACGTGTCATAGTCGGTCGAGACCGTCTCGGGGTTGCAGTTGACCATGATCGTCTCATAGCCAGCCTCATCGAGCGCGAAGCACGCGTGGCAGCAGCAATAGTCGAACTCGATCCCCTGCCCGATCCGGTTGGGACCACCGCCAAGGATGACAACCTTTTTACGATCAGTCGGCTGCGATTCGCATTCGGGCTCGCCAAAGGCGGGCGCCTCATAGGTCGAATACATATAGGGCGTCTTCGCCTCGAACTCGGCGGCACAGGTGTCGATGCGCTTGAAGACCGGACGCACGCCGAGCTTGTGGCGCAGCTTGCGCACCTCCTGCTCGGTCACCCCGCCCGTCATCGCGACGACCGCCTCGCGGATCAGGCCCGAGCCGCGCGCGACGGCGCGGTCCATGCCCTTCGCCAGATGCGCCGATTGCAGCGCGAGCCAGGCGAGGCGCTTGTCCGAAAAGCCCATCGCCTTGAGCCGGCGCATGCCCCTGGTGTCACGTGGCAGACCATTCTCGATCACCTCGCGCTCGGCGGCGATGATCTCGGCAATGCGCTCGAGGAACCAGGGATCATATTTCGCGATCTGGTGGACCTCCTCGACGCTCAGCCCCTCGCGCAATGCCTGCGCGGCAATGAGCAGCCGATCGGGCGTCGCGCGCGACAGTGCCGCCACGATATCGTCCTTCGACGCGCCGATCAGGTGATCCACCGTATTGAAGCCCGAAAGGCCGGTTTCGAGGCCGCGCAGCGCTTTCTGCATCGACTCATGGATATTGCGGCCGATCGCCATCACCTCGCCCACCGACTTCATCGCGGTGGAGAGCAGCGGCTCGGAGCCCTTGAACTTCTCGAAGGCGAAGCGCGGGATCTTGGTGACGACATAGTCGATCGTCGGCTCGAAGCTCGCGGGGGTCGCGCCGGTGATGTCGTTGTCGATCTCGTCGAGCGTGTAGCCGACAGCCAGCTTGGCCGCGACCTTGGCGATCGGGAAGCCCGTGGCCTTGGACGCCAGCGCCGAGGAGCGCGAGACGCGCGGGTTCATCTCGATCACGATCAGGCGGCCATCCTTCGGATTGACCGCGAACTGAACGTTGGAACCACCTGTTTCGACGCCGATTTCACGCAGGCAAGCGATGCTCGCATTGCGCATGATCTGATATTCCTTGTCGGTCAGCGTCAGCGCGGGCGCGACGGTGATCGAGTCGCCCGTATGGACGCCCATCGGATCGACATTCTCGATCGAGCAGATGATGATGCAATTGTCCTTGCGGTCGCGCACCACCTCCATCTCATATTCTTTCCAGCCGAGGAGCGATTCCTCGATCAGAACCTCGGTGGTAGGCGAGGCTTCGAGCCCCGTTGTCACGATATGGACGAACTCGTCCTTGTTATAGGCGACGCCGCCACCCGTTCCGCCGAGCGTGAAGCTCGGGCGGATGATCGCGGGCAAGCCCACGAACTCGAGCGCGGCCATCGCGTCGGCCATCGAGTGCGCGATGCGCGAGCGCGCGCTTTCGAGCCCGATCTTGCTCATCGCGTCGCGAAATTTCAGCCGGTCCTCGGCCTTGTCGATCGCCTCTGCATCGGCGCCGATCATCTGGCAGCCATATTTTTCGAGCGTGCCGTCATTGAAGAGCGCGAGCGCGGTGTTGAGCGCGGTCTGCCCGCCCATCGTCGGCAACAGAGCGTCGGGGCGCTCCTTCTCGATGATCTTGGCGACGATCTCGGGCGTGATCGGTTCGACATAGGTCGCGTCTGCCAGATCCGGATCGGTCATGATCGTCGCGGGGTTCGAGTTGACGAGGATGATGCGATAGCCTTCCTCGCGCAGCGCCTTGCACGCCTGCGTCCCCGAATAGTCGAACTCGCACGCCTGGCCGATGACGATCGGGCCGGCGCCAATGATGAGGATGGAGGAAATGTCAGTGCGTTTGGGCATCAGCGAAGCGTTTCCTGGGACAAGACCAAATTGCGTTCATTGCGTTCAGTAATCGTGTTTTCGAGGCAGGTCCGTTTCGACCGGAAGGAATCCTCGCTCGGGAGGACCACCTTGAAATATCCGCACTCCTCGCACCAACCCGCATATCTCTGCGGTACATCGCATGAGCGGAGAATATCCAAAGCCGACGCAGGCAGGCTCGGGGCACTGTAACAGCCAATCAAAACGGTCGCGGCAGAAACACCGGCGACGGCGACTAACCTCACGCGCCCTTCTCCAGTCGTCCGACAAACTTCTCGAACAGATAATGGCTGTCCTGCGGACCGGGGCTCGCCTCGGGGTGGTACTGCACCGAGAAGACGGGCTTGTCGGTCAGTTCGAAGCCGCAATTCGAACCATCGAACAGCGAGACATGCGTTTCGCGCGCATTGGCGGGGAGCGTCGCCACCTCGACCGCGAAGCCGTGGTTCATGCTGGTGATCTCGACCTGGCCGTCGTCGAGGCGCTTGACCGGGTGATTGGCGCCGCGATGCCCCTGATGCATCTTGATCGTCTTGCCGCCCACTGCGATCGCGAGAAGCTGGTGGCCGAGGCAGATGCCGAAGATCGGCTTGGCCGTTTCGAGCAGTTCGCGGATCACGGGCACCGCATATTCCCCGGTCGCGGCGGGGTCTCCGGGGCCGTTCGATAGGAATATGCCATCGGGGTTGAGCGCCAGCACCTCCTCGGCGGTCGCGGTCGCCTTCACCACCGTCACGCGCGCACCAGCAGCGACGAGGTTCCGCAGGATATTGCGCTTGAGGCCATAATCGATCGCGACGACGTGCGGGCGGTCATCGCCCGCCTCGTTGAGATGGTAACCGTCCCTGAGCGTCCAGAGCCCGTCGCGCCACTGATAGCTCTGCAGCGTCGAGACCTCCTTTGCGAGATCCATGCCCTCGAGACCCGGCCATTCGCGCGCTTTCTTGAGCAGCGCGTCGATATCGAATTCGCCCCATGCATTGTGCGCAATCACACCGTTGGGCGCGCCCTTCTGCCGGATGCGGCGGGTGAGTGCGCGCGTGTCGATTCCGGCGAGGCCGATCCGGCCATTGGCCTTCAGCCATTCGTCGAAATGCTGGATGTTGCGGAAATTGCTGGGGTTGGTCACGTCCTCGCGAACGATCAGGCCAAGCGCGTGCGGATTGGTCGCCTCGACATCGTCGCGGTTGGTGCCGACGTTTCCAATGTGCGGAAAGGTGAAGTTGATGATCTGCCCCGCATAGGACGGATCGGTCATCACTTCCTGATAGCCCGTCATCGCGGTGTTGAAGCAGACTTCGCCCACCGCCTCGCCGCTGGCGCCGAATCCGCGTCCCCACAGGACGGCGCCATCAGCCAGAACCAATACCCCCGTCGCTCCATCGGGCGCGCGTAGGGATTTGGCGTCGGCCATGACATGTGCTCCTGGGCTGTCGGTTAAACGGCCGCGTCACTAGGTGCCACGCCCGGCCGGGTCAATCTATTAAAATCCGCAAGCCTTGGCTAAGCTCATCGTTTCCGAAAGTTCAGCCGAAAGCACCCCATGATTCGCGACGACATCAAAGCCGCGCAGATCGCCGCCATGAAGGCCGGCGACAAGGAAAGCACCGCCGCGGTGCGCCTGATCCAGGCCGCACTCAAGAACCGCGATATCGAAGCACGTACGGGCAAGGCACCCGACGACGACGATGCGCTGGTCGTAGAAGTGCTCCAGAAGATGGTGAAGCAGCGCCGCGAATCGATCGAGCTTTACGAAAAGGGCGGTCGTGACGAGCTGGCCGCGGCAGAGAAAGCCGAGCTGTCCGTGATCGAGCGCTTCCTTCCCGCACAAATGAGCGAGGACGACACACGCGCGGCGATCGAGGCGATCAAGACCGAGATCGGCGCCGCGTCGGTCAAGGACATGGGCCGCGTGATGGCGGTGCTCAAAGAGCGGCACGGCCCGCAGCTCGACATGAGCAAGGCCAGCGGGCTGGTGAAGGCGGCTCTCGCCTGATCGGGAGAGAATGAGCCTCTCCCCCCAATTCCTCGACGAACTTCGCGCGCGGACGCTGTTGTCCGCGCTGATCGGCAAGACCGTGAAGCTCCAGCGCGCGGGACGCGAGTTCAAGGCGTGCTGCCCGTTCCACAACGAGAAGACGCCCAGCTTCTACATCAACGACGAGAAGGGCTTTTACCACTGCTTCGGCTGTTCGGCGCATGGCGACGCGATCCGCTGGATGACCGACCAGCGCGGGCTGCCCTTCATGGATGCGGTGAAGGAACTGGCGCAGTCCGCGGGGATGGACGTCCCCGCCCCCGATCCGCAGGCGCAGGAACGCGCTGAGCGCGCAACGGGCTTGCACGCTGCGATGGAGCGCGCGCAGATCTGGTTCGAGGAACAGCTGGCGGGAATCGACGGCGCCGAGGCGCGCGCCTACCTCAAGAAACGCGGGATAAGCGAAAAGACGCGCAAGACCTTCGGCTTCGGCTTCGCTCCCGATTCGCGTGGGCGCCTCAAAGCCGCGCTCAGGGATTTCGGTGAGGCGACACTGATCGAGGCAGGTCTTCTGATCGAGCCTGAGGGTGAACGCGAACCCTATGACCGCTTTCGCGGCCGCCTGATGATCCCGATCCGCGACCAGCGAGGCCGCGTGATCGCTTTCGGTGGACGGATTCTGGGGGCCGGTGAGCCCAAATATCTCAATTCGCCAGATACCCCGCTCTTCGACAAGGGACGCACGCTCTACAATCTCGATCGGGCCGCGCCCGCGGCGCGTAAATCGGGGCGTGTGATCGTGGTCGAGGGCTATATGGACGTGATCGCGCTCGCCCAGGCGGGAATCGAGGAGGCGGTCGCGCCACTCGGCACCGCACTAACCGAGATGCAGATCGAACGATTGTGGCGCATGACGGAGACGCCGATTCTGTGCTTCGACGGCGACAATGCCGGGCAAAAGGCCTCGATCCGCGCCGCCGAGCGAGCGCTGCCGCACCTCGAACCCGGACGTTCGCTCCGCTTTCTCACGCTTCCCGCGGGGCAGGATCCCGACGATCTCGTCAAGGCGGGCGGGCGGCAAGCCTTCGAAGCGCTGGCCGCGAGCCCCGAAGGACTCGCCGACCGACTCTGGCGCCACGAGCAGGCGGCCGAGCCTCTCGACACACCCGAGGCGCGCGCCGGGCTGCGTCGTCGGCTCAACATTCACGCCAAGGCGATCGGCGATGGCGACGTTCGCGAGCAGTATTTTGCGGAGTTTCGCGAGCGTTTCGATGCTCTCTACAATCAGCGCCGCGAATTTCGACCACAACAGCCATACCAGTCGCGACCGCAATATCAGCCGCGTTCGGGAGGACGCTGGCAGCCGCCCGAACGGCCGGTATCCGACAAGACCCGTTCCATCAGTCGCAGCGGAATAGAACCGATGCTGGCGCGCGCACTTTTCGCGGGATTGCTGAACAATCCGAGCGTTATTGCGCCCTGCGCGGAAGCAATTTCGGCGCTCGAATTGACCGACGGCGCGCTCGAGGAATTGCGCAAGGCCTTGCTGGAAGCCAGCTTTACTGTCGCGCACCTTGATCTCGCTTCGCTGCATACCATATTGGCCGAGGCCGGCCTTGGCGGGCTGGTTGCGGACCTTCTGGCTACAAACAGGCTTGCCTTTTCCTCGAAGCGCAGCAATGCGGAACCGGAGGCCGCGCAGCGCAATCTTATAATGGCTATAGATGCGCTTGTTGCACGTCCGGAACTCGACGCAGCCATCGCTGCCGCAACGGCGCGATTGGAGCGCGAGTGGGACGATGAGGCATATGAGGAACAACGCCGCTTGCAAGCGGCGCGCAAAGAGGCAGAAATGCGGCTCGCGGCGCTGACGCAGGGCGACGATGATGCCGGTGGGTGACTTGGGACAAGGCGAGTAAATGGCAAAGACGAACGCGGCGGAGAACAGCGAGGCCAATGAGGGCGGGGATGCGCCGCTCATCGACCTCAACGAGGCTTCGCTCAAAAAGCTGATCGCTCGCGCCAAAAAGCGCGGCTACATCACCTATGACCAGTTGAACGAGGCGCTGCCGCAGGACCAGATGTCCTCGGACCAGCTCGAGGACGTGATGGCCGCGCTCAACGAAATGGGCGTCAACATCGTCGAGAACGAGGATGCTGGCGAGGACGGCGAAGAGCAGCCGGATCAGGACGACGAGGTCGAGTCGGTCGACACCGGCGATGGCTCGTCGGGCAATGTTGCCGAGAAGAAGCGCGAGACGGTCGATCGTACCGACGATCCCGTGCGCATGTACCTGCGCGAAATGGGCGCCGTGGAACTGCTTTCGCGCGAGGGCGAAATCGCGATCGCCAAGCGCATCGAGGCGGGCCGCGACACGATGATCCTCGGGCTTTGTGAAAGCCCGATCACCTTCAACGCGATCATCGACTGGTCGACCGCGCTCAACGAAGGAACGATGCAGCTGCGCGAGATCCTCGATCTCGATGCGATGCTCTCCAAGGATCCCGCGCCGGAAAGCCTCACCGACGAGGAAGAGGAAGGCGACGGCGAGATTTCCGAGAAGACCGCTGGCCCCTCCTTCAAGGAAGAGGAAGAGGTCGAGGAAGAGTCCGCCGACGGCGACGACGAGGATTCGATGACCGAACGGCGCGCGAAGCGCCCGTCGGACGACGAGGAAGAGGACAACACGCTCAGCCTCGCGCAGATGGAAGAGACGCTGAAACCCGCGGCGCTCGAGAAGTTCGCGAACATCACGTCGCTCTACAAGAAATTCTCGAAGATCCAGGCCGCGCGCCTCGATGTTCTCGCGGTCGGTAACGAGTTCACCGGAAGCGACGAATCCAAATATCAGAAGCTCCGCGAGGAACTGACCGCCGAGGTCGAGAGCGTCCAGTTTCACGGCGCCAAGATCGAATATCTCGTCGACCAGCTTTACTCGTTCAACCGGCGCCTGACCGCGCT
The DNA here is from genome assembly GCF_022601895.1 of Sphingomonas sp. LaA6.9. Taxonomy (GTDB): domain Bacteria; phylum Pseudomonadota; class Alphaproteobacteria; order Sphingomonadales; family Sphingomonadaceae; genus Sphingobium_A. The sequence goes on along the minus strand of NZ_JAKVIO010000002.1, from coordinate 172,805 downwards.
GGGCGGCCAGATGCTTCGCCTCGCCGAGCGCCACAAGGTGCCGCGCAAGGCATTTCTCGACGAATATGTCGACCATGAGCTCGAAGACGGCTGGATGGATCGCGTCGCGAAGATCGACAAGAAATGGGCCGCGTTCGCAGACATCGAGGCCGATGCCGTCGATCGCATCCGCGCCGAGATCGGCGAAATCGCCCAGGCGACGGGCATGTCGCTCAATGAATTCCGCCGTATCGTCAACATGGTGCAGAAGGGCGAGCGCGAGGCGCGGATCGCGAAGAAGGAGATGGTCGAGGCCAATCTCCGCCTCGTGATCTCGATCGCAAAGAAATATACCAATCGCGGCCTGCAGTTCCTCGACCTCATCCAGGAAGGCAATATCGGCCTGATGAAGGCCGTCGATAAGTTCGAATATCGCCGCGGCTACAAGTTCTCGACCTATGCGACCTGGTGGATCCGCCAGGCGATCACACGCTCGATCGCCGATCAGGCGCGCACGATCCGCATCCCGGTGCACATGATCGAGACGATCAACAAGCTCGTGCGTACCAGCCGCCAGTTCCTCCACGAGCAGGGCCGCGAGCCTACGCCCGAGGAAATGGCCGAACGGCTGTCGATGCCGCTCGAAAAGGTCCGCAAGGTGATGAAGATCGCCAAGGAGCCGATCAGCCTTGAAACGCCAATCGGCGACGAGGAAGATTCGCACTTGGGCGATTTCATCGAGGACAAGAACGCGATCATCCCCGTGGATGCGGCGATTCAGGCAAACCTCAAGGAAACAGTCACCCGCGTCCTTGCCAGCCTCACCCCGCGCGAGGAGCGTGTGCTGCGCATGCGCTTCGGGATCGGCATGAACACCGATCACACGCTGGAAGAAGTCGGCCAGCAGTTCTCGGTGACGCGCGAACGCATTCGCCAGATCGAGGCAAAGGCGCTCCGGAAGCTGAAGCACCCCTCGCGCAGCCGCAAGATGCGCAGCTTCCTCGACCAGTAAGTTTTCCGAATCTGGATCAAGGGCGGTGCCGATGCGGTGCCGCCCTTTTTGAATCGACAGCTGCCCCAATCTCCTCGCATGAGCCCCGCATACATCGCAGGTTCATCTGCATTTTCGAACACCGCCGTGCGACCGGGGTCGGTTGCCACAGGGGGAATGATCACCGCCATGCTCAAGAGCCGCACGCTGAAGGCGCTGCTCCTTGCTTCGACCGTGATTTTCGCGGCGACGGCGCAAGCGCAGGATGCGAAAGGCGACCCCTTCCCCGCCGACGAACCGACGGCGGCCACCACTGACGACCGGGCGCAAGACACCGGCCAGCCGGATGACGAAATCCCGCTCATCCAGACGCCCCAGTCGGCCAGCGTGATCTTGGTCGACAGGTTTGACGAGATGGGCGCGCTCAACCTGCACGACAGCCTGCGCTATGCCACCGGCGTCCGCACCGACGCCTACGGGCTCGACGCGCGTGGCGATTATGGCTTCATCCGGGGAATCGAAGCGCCGATCTATCAGGACGGCTTGCGTCGTACCTTCGGCTATCGCGAGGGCCCGCGTCCCGAATTGTTCACGCTCTCGCGCATAGAGATACTGCGCGGCGCGTCCGCGATGCTTCATGGTCAGGGCTCGGTCGGCGGACTGCTCAACATCGTCACCAAACGACCCGAGTTCGAGACGCAGGGTACGCTTTTCGCGTCCTATGGCAGCTTCGACCGCAAGGAGCTTGGCTTCGACCTCACCGGGCCACTTGTGACCGATCAACTCGCGGGCCGCGTGATCGGTGTGTGGCGGGACAGCGAGTCGCAGACCGACTTCGCCACCGATCGCCGCTGGCTGCTCAACGCGTCGCTGACCTGGCAGATTGGCGAGGATACCAGCCTGACGCTTCTCGGCCAGGCGCAGAATGACGAGAGCGGCTGGGTCGGACAGATTCTGCCGCTGGCGGGGACGTTACGCGATGCCCCCAACGGGCGACTTTCATGGAGCACCCAGCTCGGCGAGCCTTCGACCGACCGCGTCGATCTCGACAGCCAGTGGATAGCCGCGAACTTTTCGCATCAGTTCTCGCATGTGGTCGAATTCCGCCAGAATCTGCGACAGGAATGGTTCAGGTCGAACCAGTACCTGCATTACGCCGATGTCTATACCAATCCGGACGATCCCTTTCTCGATCCCGCCGATGCGTATCTGAACGTATGGTTCCCCGACTATGCAGCGCGCGGCCAGGATCGAATCCTCAACCGCTTCGCCTTTGGTGAGCTATTCCGATCCAGCGTCTTCACGAGCGACAGCCAGTTGCAGTTCGATTTTTCGACGGGCGCGCTGACGCACGAGTTGCTGGCGGGTATCGATTATGTGCACCACAGCAGCACGATGCGCTCGACCGGGGGCTATTCGGGCGCTGCTGCGCTCGATACCAACGGCTTGCCCGTGCTTTCGCTGGCGCCTTCGGCGACGCCGATCGACGCCTATGCCCCCGAATTCGGGAATATCATCGCCAACCCGCTGATCGATGATGGTCGCCAGGTCCAGACCCAGCTTGGTGCCTATCTCCAGAGCCAGACGCGCGCGTTCGACAAGGTGTTGCTGGTACTGGGCATTCGTCGTGACCGGTTCGAAGACAATGTCGCAAGTCTGGGCGAGATCGTCCACAAGGCGACCACCGGGCGCGCAGGGCTGATGGTGGATCTGGGAGGCGGCGTTCTCCCCTATGTGAACTATTCGGAATCCTTCCTGCCGATCAATGGGCGCGACGCATCCGGCAATCGCTATCTGCCACAGCACGGCCGGCAATATGAGCTTGGTCTTAAATGGCGCCCCGACTCCTCGGCGATGCTTACGGTCGCGGCCTTCGATCTCGACGACGAGAACCGCTTGCTGGCCGATCCCGGCAATCCGCTCAATGCGGTACAGGCTGGCAAAATCAGCACGCAGGGCATCGAGCTGGAGGCGTCCAAATCGCTCCCCGGGAATTTCGATATCGTTGCCACATATAGCTACACACGCGCGAAGGATCGCGCCCGCGGGAACCTGCAGGTGGAGAGCGTCCCCCGGCATCTCGCGTCACTCTGGGGTACGAAATATCTCAGTCTCAATGAGGAGGTCGGGCTCCAGCTGGGCGCGGGCGTGCGCTATGTCGATGAAAGCGTGTCCGAAACGCTGAGCGGCAGCGGGAAGGTGATCAGTCCCGATTATGTGCTGGCCGACGCACTGATTGCCATTGACCGGGGCCCCTGGAGCCTGACGGTCAGCGCGACAAACCTGTTCGACAAGAAATATTACTCAACCTGCCTCGGTCGCGGCGATTGCTTTGTCGGTATTCGACGGACCGTCAATGCGACGCTCGGCTTCAGTTTCTGAAGCGATACGATGCGCAGGGCCGCTTGGATGTGGTCAATTCTGACCAGCGCCCTAATGCGAAATAAACCGCCTCTTTACGCGACTGATATAGAAGGTCGCCCAGATGATTGAACGCCCTTATGGGCGCACCACGATTTTTGGGGATTTCGGATGGCGATACAAGCTATTCAGACCGCGCGCAGCGGCGGCGTTTCCGACATGCTGGCCGCGCTGGTCGAGGCGGACGGATCGGGCGCGCAAGGCTATGCGCACTCCGGCGATCTGCTGTCAGGGCGCCATGCGACGCGCAATCTTGCCGATGCCGCGCATTATCTGTGCGTGCTTCATGGTCGCCACCCTGGCGTGATCGATCTGGCGGCGACCAAGACCGTACACGCAGCAGCCCGTGGCTGGCTCATCGACGCTGCCGACGGATTTTCGCGTGAGCGTGGATATCTCACGCGAATCACGGTCGCGGCTGGCCCGATCCCGAGCACGCCCGGCCAGGCCGAGTGCGAAGCGGCGGTGATGGGGCAGCGGCACGCGCTTGAAATGCTCGCCCAGTCCGATCGCGTCGGCTGCGCACTTGGTGCCGCGATCGCTCTCATCATGGACTGGAAGGCAATCCGCCGCGTGCTCGACACCGCCGCCGAGCGACTGGGGATTCCCGTTCAGCCCGCCCGGTTGCCCGACGAGCGCGAGACCCGCACCGTCGCGATGACGATCGCTGAGACGCCCAGCATCGAACGCGCGCTCGGCTTTGGCGCGCAACAGATTCTGGCGCAGCATCGCGGACTTTGGGACGTGCTTGAAGCCCGTAACGCGGCGCGCGGCGACTACTGACAACGTTCCTGCCGAACGACAGGCGACCGAATCCGGCCTTGCGCCGCCTCGCGTGCACCCCTATCGCTTCCCTTAACGTAAGGTGGAAGCGAAGAGGATCAGCGCATGCGTTTCAGCGGAACCGACAGCTATGTCGCAACCGACGACCTGAAGGTCGCGGTCAATGCAGCGGTCACGCTCCGCCGCCCGCTTCTCGTCAAGGGCGAGCCCGGCACCGGCAAGACCGTGCTCGCGCAGGAAGTCGCCGATTCGCTCGGTGCGCCGCTGATCGAATGGAACATCAAGTCCACCACCAAGGCGCAGCAGGGCCTTTACGAATATGACGCGGTGGCGCGTTTGCGCGACGGTCAGCTCGGCGACGAGCGCGTCCACGACATCGCCAACTATATCCGCAAGGGCAAGCTCTGGGAGGCGTTCACCTCGCCCACCCTGCCCGTTCTGCTGATCGACGAGATCGACAAGGCCGATATCGAATTCCCCAACGATCTCCTTCAGGAGCTCGATCGCATGGAATTCCATGTCTACGAGACCAAGGAGACCGTGAAGGCGGCCGAGCGTCCGATCGTGATCATCACTTCGAATAACGAGAAGGAGCTGCCCGACGCATTCCTGCGCCGCTGCTTTTTCCACTATATCAAATTCCCCGAGCGCGACACGATGCAGGCGATCATCGACGTCCACTTCCCCGGGATCCAGAAGATCCTCGTCCAGAAGGCGATGGACATCTTCTACGATGTCCGCGAGGTCCCCGGGCTCAAGAAGAAGCCCTCGACCAGCGAGCTGCTCGACTGGCTCAAGCTGCTCCTCGCCGAGGACATGCCCTTGGACGTGCTCCAGTCACGCGACCCGACCAAGGCGATCCCGCCGCTCCACGGCGCGCTGCTCAAGAACGAACAGGACGTCATGCTGTTCGAGCGTCTCGCCTTCATGGCGAAGCGGCAGCAGGGGCGCTGAGCTTGCGCAACGCCTGGCTGGCGCTCGCCGTCATGCTGTCCGCGGCGCCCGCCACCGCGGAGGAAATCTCGACCTCTGACAATTGGGCAGTACGCGACGATCGGCATGTGCTGGTCAATTCGGGAATTTCGATGCCCGCCAAGGCGGGTATGGTCAGCCTCGTCAAGACCGAGGAGTTCAGCAACAAGGGGCGCGGGATCGATAATGTCGCGCAATATGCTTCGCCTGATCAGGCGATTGCGGCCACGGTCTATGTCTATTTTCCAAGCTTCCCCGATGCGGGGCTGACTGCCTATCGCACGAGCCAGATCATCATGCAGCGCTTCGGCCCCGAGACACGGTTGTTCTCAGCCAGCCTGATCGACGCGGGCGGTGAAAAGGCCGCGGCGATCCGCCAGCTCTATGAGAATGCCGATGGCGGCACGCGCGCCACGGCCGCGGCCTTTCTCCGTGCGGGCGGATGGATCGTCAAGCTCCGCGTCTCCGGGCCGATGAGCCGCAACACGGATATCGTCGCGACGCTCGACGCGCTGATCGCGTCCTTGCGCTTCGAAGACAGGGCGAAGCCGACCCCGGCACATCTGCTCGAGGTCAGCGAATGCCCTATCCAGAACCCGCGCAAGGCAAAACCGCTCAAGGACAAGGACAGCGCCGATGCAGCGCTCTTTGGTGCCTTGGCCGGGCCCGCGGTGGTGGCCGGTATCGAAGGCGGCGAAGCGCCCCCGATCCAGCCCTTGACCAAGGTCTGCGTTCGCGAGCGCTTCTCGATCGGCCCGAGCGCCTTTGAGGTCATGCAGGCCACCGACGAAGGCGTCGCCCCGACATCGGTGTTCACCGTGATCAACGATTCGGGCATGATCCTGCGCGCATCACCCCGGCTTCTGGGTACAGGCCATACGTTGTTGATCCATCAGATCGGCCAGACCGAAACGCTTGGCAGCTATGACCGCATCCCCAGCGGCGAGCAGCTTCGCGACATCCTCTCGGGCACGGATTCCAAGGGCGGCGCGGTACGCTCGCGGACCGAATTCGATCCGGATGGCTCGACACGGATAAACGTCAGCAGCGACCAGTTGAAGTGATCTCTCAGGCCGGCTCAGGCTGTCGCTCGAAGACTGCCATGTGATCGGCCAGCGCCTTGCGATAGGCGGGCCGCGCAAAGCAGCGTTCCATGTACGCCATGAGCACCGGGCGCCGATCGATCAGGTCGGTGTGCCTTAGCTCCTTGAGCGCGGTCGCCAGCAATATATCGGCCACCGAGAACTCGGCGCCCGTCGCATAGTCGCGGCCATCGAGCTTTGCCGCGAGAAGATCGAGGCGTGCTTCTGTGCGCTTGACCGCAGCCGGACGGCGTTGCTTCGCCCAGTCTTCTTCGGCTGAGAAAATGTCGATATCGACCAGTTCACCCAGATGTGGCTCGACCGAATTGAGCGCTACGAAAGCCCATTGCTGTACCTTGGCACGCGCTTCGGGCGTGCGCGGCGCCAGTTTTTCCGACTTTTCGGCAATATAGAGCACGATCGCGCCCGACTCGAAGAGCTGAAAGCCATCCTCCTCGATCGCGGGAACCTGTCCGAAGGGCTGGTGTGTGCGGCGATAGTCTTCGCGCTCGATGTCCTCGCCCACAAGGCGCACGTCATAGGGAAGCCCGGCTTCCTCCATCGCCCACCGCACGCGGAGGTCGCGGACAAGACCCTGCGCGAAAGCTGGAACGGCACCGAAGGTGTAGCAGGTAAGCATGGCATCGACTCCGAATAGCTAACCATTGAGTTAACTATTAACCGCGCCGGCGAGCAGGCGCAACCCCGCCCCGCAGTTGCGTTCTTCAGTCGATGAAGGCCATCTCGAAATTGCCCCAGCGGCGGCCGTTGAAACTCAGCGGCACGAAAACGCTCTTGACCGCACGGAAGCGCCCCTGCCCCAGATCCTGGCAATAAGTGTTCAGGATGAAGTCGCCCTGGAACGACACCGCGCGCTTGGTCGAATCGTCGAAGAAAACGCGCTTGTTGCGGCAGTTGAGCGCATTCCAGCCGGGATCACCCGGGCGCTGCGGATGCGACTTCCACGACATGTGCGTGGGGAGATAGCCGTTCACGTCGGTGATGGCGACGCCAAGGATACGTGCCTCGTCGAGCCGTGCGATACGATCGAGCACGGGCTGAACGTGCGCGTCGGCAAAGGCGTTGAAGCGATTGTCCCATTGTTCCGGATCCGAACCCGGCACGGGAACATAATCGGTGTCGAACACGTCGAGCGGTGACACGAGATGTTCGTTGAGGGCATTCTCGACGATCGCGCGCACTTCCTTCATCGCGTCGATCGAGAGATCGATGAAATGGCTGTCGGCAATGCGGATGCCGCTGTGCGCGAGCTGATCGAGCATTTCATTGGACAGAATCTCGAGCCTGGTCAGCCGTTCCTGTGCAGTGATGAGCTGTCCGCCATTTTCGCGTGCGTCGATGGCAAACAGCGTAAGCCCTTCCTGCACACGCGCGACGCTGTCGTGGATCAGCGCGGTCGATTTGGCGATACCTTCGCTCTGCTGATCGACCTGCTCGACGATCTCCGTCACGTCACGGACAGTTTGATTGATCGTCGAGAAGCCGCGCTGAGCGGTGCGGCTCTTTTCCACGCCCTGGTTTATTTCCGAGATCACCGTGCCCGCTTCTCGGGTCAACGATGCCATCGTCGTCGTGATTTCGTCGGTCGCGGCGCGCGTTTCCTGCGCCAGCTTCTTCACTTCGTCGGCGACGACCGCGAAGGTTCGGCCTGCATCGCCGGCACGCTCGGCCTCGATCGTTGCGTTCAATGCGAGCATATTGGTCTTGCGCGCGATCACGTCGATGCCCGCCGAGACACGCTGGACCTGTTCCATCGCCGCCGCAAAATTGGTCATGTGTGCGCCCAGCCGCGTTACAAGGTCGGTCAGCCCGCCAAACTCGGCGATGGCGCTGCCGATCAGCTGCGCGCCGCGCTCGAGCTTGTCGTGCGCCTGTTCGGAGAGCAGCCGCGCTTCGTCGGTTGAGTCCGCGACGCGACGCTGATCGGCCTCGAGCGCGGCCGTGACCTCTTCAAGCGCCGACAGCATTTCGAGCTGGCGCTTGATTCGCGTCGCAACGCCTTCGACATAGCCCGCCGCATCACTGCAGCCGACCGCAACCTGTCCGCAATTGCGCGCGACGTCATCAATCGCGCCGCTATCACCCAGTCCCGCCGCAATTGCTTGCGTTGCCATGAGCAATCCCCCTTTCGACCCAGGATCGCTGCTAGAGGCAATTGGTTGAAGTGCGGTTAACCACGCACAGGATTGCGGGCCACGTCCAAGCTGCTAGGCTCACGACCATGTTCTTTTCCTTTCTCGACGAGCTTCGCGCGGCGGGCATTCCGGCCTCGATCAAGGAGCATCTGACCCTGCTCGAGGCGCTGGACCGCGAGGTGATCGAGCGGAGCCCCGAGGAATTCTATTATCTGGCGCGCGCCACCTTCGTGAAGGATGAGGGGCTGCTCGACCGTTTCGATCAGGTCTTCGCCAAGGTCTTCAAGGGCATCGAGACGAGCTTCGACACCGGTGCCGCGGAGATTCCCGAGGAATGGCTGCGCAAGGTTGCCGAACTCTATCTCACGCCCGAACAGATGGCCGAGATCGAGAAGCTCGGTTCGTGGGAAGAAATCATGGAGACGCTCAAGAAGCGGCTCGAGGAGCAGAAGGAACGCCATCAGGGGGGCAACAAGTGGATCGGGACCGGGGGCACCTCACCCTTCGGCGCCCATGGCTATAACCCCGAGGGCGTCCGGATCGGCCAGAATGAAGGTCGGCACGGCCGCGCGATCAAGGTGTGGGACAAGCGCGAGTTCAGGAATCTCGACAGCACCAAGGAACTGGGCACGCGCAACATCAAGATCGCGCTGCGCCGCCTGCGCCGTTTCGCGCGCGAAGGCGCGGCCGACGAACTTGACATCGATGCGACGATCGACGGCACCGCGCGCCAGGGCTGGCTCGATATCCACATGCGCCCCGAGCGTCACAACGCCGTCAAACTGTTGCTTTTTCTCGATGTCGGTGGGTCGATGGACCCGCATATCAAGCTGTGCGAGGAACTGTTCAGCGCGGCCACGTCCGAGTTCAAGAACCTCGAATTCTTCTATTTCCACAACTGCGTCTATGAGGGCGTGTGGAAGGACAATCGCCGGCGTTTCACCGAGCGTACCCCGACCTGGGATGTGCTCCACAAATATGGCCACGACTACAAGCTGGTCTTTGTCGGTGATGCCGCGATGAGCCCCTATGAGATCAGCCATCCCGGCGGGTCGGTCGAGCATTTCAACGAGGAATCGGGCGCTGCCTGGATGCAGCGCATGACGCATGTCTATCCGGCTGCCGTCTGGCTCAACCCCACGCCCGAGCAGCATTGGGGCTATTCGCAATCGACCAAGCTCCTGCGCGAATTGATGAACGATCGCATGTACCCGCTGACGCTCGAAGGACTCGACGAGGCCATGCGCGAGCTGACGCGCAAGCATTAGGCTCGTTTCGACGGGGGCGTAACGTCCTGCAAATCCGTCGTTTCAGCTGAATGCGCGCATCCATATCCTGATCGCCGTGTTGACCCTCCTGAGTTTAGCGAAGGAGGACGTTGCTATGCGTAAGACAATATTTGCCGGTGCCCTGGCCGGCATGCTGCTCACGGGCGGTGCGATGCCTGCAATTGCGCAGGACCAGCCCGCCGCCGACAGCGAAAAAGCCGCTGCCGTCAGCGTCGGCGCGACCGTCGTCGACACCAGCGGCGCGCCAGTCGGCACCGTGGAATCGGTTGCGGACGACATGGCCGTGATCTCGACGGGTGCCGCCAAGGTTCGCGTGCCTGTTTCGGCGCTTGCGGCAGGCGAAAAAGGCCTGACGATCGGAATCACCAAGGCCGAACTCGAAGCCAAGGCAAAGCCGCAATAAGCGCGGTCCCCCCGACCGCCATGGCGCGCGTCGTCTTCGGACGGCGCGCCCTTTTTAGTCGAACGGATGGTCGATGGACGGTGGGGGATTGGAGAACCAGCGCGGCCCCTGCGCTGTCATGTGGAAGCAATCCTCCAGGCGGATACCGAAATCGCCGGGGATGTAGATTCCGGGCTCGTTCGAGAAGCACATTCCCGGTGCAAGCCGCGTCGTCTCGCCATGCACGAGATTGACGGGCTCGTGCCCGTCAAGTCCGATGCCGTGCCCGGTGCGGTGTGAAAGTCCTGGCAGCTTGTACTCGGGACCGTACCCCAGTCTGGTGTAATAGGCGCGCACCGCATCGTCGACGCTGCCCGCTGCCACGCCAGGTTTCGCTGCCTCGAACGCGATATCCTGCCCCTTGCGCATGATCTGCCAGGCGTCGCGCTGAGCCTTGGTCGCTTCGCCGAAGACGAAGCTGCGCGAAATGTCCGACTGGTACCCCTGCACGTTGCAGCCGCAGTCCATCAGCACGACCTCGCCGTCGCGCACCGCCTGCGGCTTGCCCGATCCGTGGGGATAGGCGCTCGCCTCGCCAAGCAGGATCAGCGAGAACTCGGGTTCGCCGCCCAAGGCGCGGGTCGCGCCGTTCATGATCGCGCCGATGTCGGACGGGGTCATGCCGCGCTCGATCCGGGGCGCGGTGTAGCGATAGGCCGCGATCGTGATGTCCGCGGCAACCTGCATCAGCGCGATCTCGGCGGCCGATTTGTGCATGCGGCATCCACGGACAACCGAAGCTCCCGAGACGATCTGGGCGTCGGGCAGTTCACGCTTCAGTCCGTCGACGGCGAAATAGCGGACTGTCTCCTCCATGCCGATCTTGCCTGAGGCCAGCTTGCGCGCTTTCAGCCAGTCCGCCACCAGTCTGAGCGGGTCCTCATGCTCGTTCCACGTCCTGAAATCCCCGGGCACGGCGAGCGTCTCACGCACTGAGGGCTCCTCGAAAAAGGGCGTGACGATCAGGACATCGCCCTCAACAGGCAAAACGGCAGCCGTCAGGCGCTCGCTGCGGTGCCAGTGGACCCCGGTGAAATAGATCAGGCTCGATCCGGGCTCGATCAGCAATGCCGAAAGACCCTGCGCGCGCATCAGCTGTTGCGCCTTTGCGATCCGCGCCTTGCGTTCTTCGGCACCGATCGGAACGGCCTTGCCGGCTAGCGAGGTCAGGCCTTCGACCGGGGCCGGCGCTGCAAGTGCGCGTCCCTGCATGCTTGCTGCGATCGCAGCCGCACCTGTCATGCCAAGAAAACCACGGCGGCCGATGGTGAGCATGTTCTTCCTTCCGGTGATCAGTAAAGCAGACAGGGTTGCCGTTCGACCGCCCACGCGCGCTCGTCGGGCTCGGTCAGCGCATCGAGATCGGCGGGCGTCGCGTCGACATTGTCCACCCATTCGCGAAGCGCCGGTCCGCCGTTGATGACGTCGATGGCGAGCTTGCCGAGTTCGTATTCATACGGAAAATCGCGCCAGAGCGGGTAATCGGGGTAGAGCCGACGGATCGCCTTGAAGCCAAGCGCCTGGAGCCGCCAGGGCCGGAAGGCGGCGTGATCATAGCCCGGCCCTTCGGCGTGGATCTGCACACCGCTGCAGAGTTGCCCGACATGCTTGTGGAAGGTGGGCTCGAACCAGCAATCGCGCAGGATGCAGCCCTCGAGCCAGTGTGGTGCGAGTGTGCGCATCTCGGCGATCACCGCGCGCGCATCGATATCGGGCGCGCCGAACAGCTCGAGCGGCCGCGTCGTGCCCCGCCCCTCCGACAGCGTCGTGCCCTCGAGCATCACTGTCCCGCCATAGGCGCGTGCCATGTTGAGATTGGGCGCATTGGGGCTCGGATTGATCCAGATGCGCTCGCCAAGCGGCCAGCCAAAGCCCGGCGTGGCATCGGGCGCATAGCCCTCCATCTCGATCACGCGGTAGTCGACGTCGAGCTTGAAGTGATCGACGAACCACCGCCCCAGTTCGCCCAGCGTCAGTCCGTGGCGCATCGGGATCGGCCCGGCACCGACGAAGCTCTCCCAGCCGGGGCGCAGGGTCAGCCCTTCGATCGGTCGGCCCGCGGGATTGGGGCGATCGAGTATCCACACGCTCTTGCCATGCTCGGCGGCCGCCTCGAGCATGTAGAGCAAGGTCGTGATGAAGGTGTAAATGCGGCAGCCCAGATCCTGAAGATCGATCAGCACGACGTCAAAGGTGCCCATCGACTGCCCGGTCGGGCGCCGGACCTCACCGTAGAGGCTGAAAACCGGGATGCCATGCACCGGGTCGTTGAAATCGGGCGACTCGACCATATTGTCCTGCTTGTCGCCGCGCAGGCCGTGCTGCGGCCCGAAGGCCGCCGACAGCGTGATGTCCTCGCACGACGCGAGCGCATCGAGCGAATGCGTCAGATCCGCCGTGACGGAAGCCGGGTGCGCGACGAGCGCCACACGCTTGCCCTTGAGAGGAGCGCGAAGTGCCGGGTCGGCGAGAAGTCGATCAATGCCAAATTTCATGGTGGTCACTGTCCAGCGAGTGGGTGTGCAAAGCAATCGGGGTGATGGAAGTCGGGTTTGCCCGGCGCGTGCGCCAGCGCCCAGTATGATTTGTTGCCGTCGGATTCCTCGATGATTGCCGACAGGCCTAGCTGCCATTGGGCACTGTTTCGCTCGGGCAGGTCGGCGAGCGCCAACGATACGGTCAGGGCGAGCAGTTCGTCGCCCGCGCGCAGCTGGATCGCGGGCGCGGCGATGTCGAGGTCGCGCATGCCGGTGCGATAACCGCTGAAGCCATAGGCCGCCCATTCGGCCGACGGCGCGAAGTTGAATTCGTGATATACGCCGCCCGCGGCAACAAAGGCCTCGAAACAGCTGTGCTGCCACAGCCCGTCGCGACGCACAGGCGTGGCGGAGTTGGGGATGCGCAGATCGGCGATGCGTCCGATTGCCTGGAATTCGAGTGTCAGCATGTCCGCGTCGCACGCCAGATCTACCTCGATCCGCGTGATCGCCCGGCAACGGGATTCGGGATGAAGCTGCAACGCCAGACGCATGCGCCCGTCCTGATTGCTGCAACCACCTTCGTCAAGGCGAAGCCATCTGTTCCGGCACGGAAAGGGTGCTGTGCCCCGCCCTTATCTAGTATGGTCCCCGCGCACAGCCCAATTCTGCGACACCCCCAGCAGGAGACCGACGTGAACATAGACCTTACAGGAAAAACCGCCCTCATCACGGGCTCGACCGAAGGCATCGGCTATGCGATCGCACAAGGGCTCGCGGGCGCGGGCGCGGCGGTCATCATCAACGGCCGCACGACCACGAAGATCGAGGCCGCCGCCGCGCGACTTCGCGAGGAGTATCCCGGTGTGGACGTGCGCGGCGTCACGGCCGACCTCTCGAACGCGGAAGGTTGTGCGGCGCTTGTCGCAGCGGCGCCCGACATCGATATCCTCATCAACAATGCGGGCATCTTTCGCCCTGTCGACTTTTTCGAAGCCGGCGACGATGTCTGGGAGGCGCACTGGCAGATGAACGTCATGTCGGCCGTGCGCGTTTCACGAGCCTATCTGCCGGGCATGGAAAAGCGAGGCTGGGGCCGCGTCATCTTCCTTGCCTCGGAATCGGCGTTCAACATCCCGGTCGAGATGATCCACTATGGCGTCAGCAAGACCGCAGACGTCGCGGTAGCGCGCGGCCTCGCCAAGCGGATGGCGGGCACCGGCGTCACGGTGAACTCGGTGCTCCCCGGCCCCACCTTCTCCGAAGGCGTTGCCGACATGCTCAAGGACGAGATTGCGCGGACCGGAAGGCCTGCGCAGGAGGTTGCCGACGATTTCGTGAGGCAACACCGTTCGACTTCGATCATCCAGCGCGCCGCGACGGTCGAGGAAGTTGCCAACCTCGTCGTCTATGTCGCCTCCCCGCTCGCCTCGGCGACGACGGGCGCGGCGCTCCGCGTCGACGGCGGTGCGATGGACACGCTATAAGTGGCGCTTTGGCGTGGCGGGTAACGGATTTCTGGAAACCCGCCGCGCCCCATGCTAAGCGCCCGCGCGCTATGACCCAATTCCAGTCCGATCTACTGAAGCTGCTCGAAGAGCGTGGCTATATCCATCAGACCACCGATGCCGAGGGGCTTGATGCCCTTGCGGTGAAGGAGATCGTGCCCGGCTATATCGGCTTCGATCCGACCGCGCCTTCGCTCCATGTCGGCTCGCTGGTGCAGATCATGATGCTCAGGCGTCTCCAGCAGGCCGGCCACAAGCCGATCGTGCTGATGGGCGGCGGCACCGGCAAGATCGGCGATCCGAGCTTCAAGGATGAGGCGCGCAAGCTGATGACCGACGAGGTCATCGCCAGCAATGTCGCGTCGATCAAGCGCGTCTTCGAGAATTTCCTGACCTTTGGCGACGGTCCCACCGACGCGATCATGCTCGACAATGCCGAGTGGCTCGACAAGCTCGAATACATCCCATTCCTTCGGGAGATTGGCCAGCATTTCTCGGTCAACCGGATGTTGAGCTTCGACTCGGTGAAGATGCGCCTCGATCGCGAACAGTCGCTCTCCTTCCTCGAATTCAATTACATGATCCTGCAGGCCTATGACTTCCGCGAGTTGGCGGAGCGCTACGCCTGCCGCCTGCAGATGGGCGGATCGGACCAGTGGGGCAATATCGTCAACGGCATCGAACTGACGCGCCGCAAGGATGGTACGCAGGTCTACGGTGTCACCACCCCGCTCATCACCACCGCCGATGGCGGCAAGATGGGCAAGACGATGGCGGGCGCGGTCTGGCTCAATGCCGACATGCTGAGCCCCTATGATTACTGGCAGTTCTGGCGCAACACACAGGATGCCGATGTCGGGCGCTTCCTGCGCCTCTTCACCGACGTACCGCTTGACGAGATCGCTGAGCTCGAAAAGGCCGAGGGTGCTGCGATCAACGAGGTCAAGGTGCGGCTGGCGAACGAGGCGACCGCGATGTGTCACGGCGGCGAAGCCGCAGCTGCAGCCGCTGAGACCGCGCGCAAGACGTTCGCGGAGGGCGCTGCGGGTGACGATTTGCCCACGCTCGAAGTGCTGGGCGACGAGATCGCCATTGTCGATGCGCTCATCGGGCTCGGCCTCGCGACGTCGAAGGGTGAGGCGCGCCGCCTCATCAAGGGCGGCGGGGCACGCGTCGACGGCGAGAAGGTCGACGATGAGGCGTTGATGGTGGCCGTCGGCGCCGATCCCGTGCGCGTGTCGTCGGGCAAGAAGAATCACGGCGTCCTCAAACGGGCAAACGTGTGACCACGCCCGTCCCCATCCATCTGATCGGCCTGCCGACCGATTGCCATTCCTCGTTCCTTCGCGGCCCCGCAAAGGCGCCTGCGCAGATCCGCGCGGCGCTCACCAGCGATCATGGCAATCCCGCGAGCGAGCGCGGAACCGAACTTGGCGTCGAAATCGATCTTGTCGACCGCGGCGATGTCATGCTCGACGAGGGTCCCGAGGATGACGAGCGTATCACCGGTGCGGTCGCCGCTTCGCTCGACGCTGGCGCGATCCCGATCATTATCGGCGGCGATCACGCGGTCAGCTATCCGATCCTCAAGGCGATTGCGGCAGCGCACGGCCCGGTGACGATCCTGCACTTCGACGCGCACCCCGACACCTATGACGAGCTTGGCGGCGATCGCCGCTCGCATGCTTCACCCTTTGCACGCATCATGGAGGATGGGCTCGCGAAACGCCTTGTCCAGGTCGGCATCCGCACGATGAACCGCCATTGCCGTGAACAGGCCGAACGTTTCGGCATAGAGGTGATCGAGGCGCGACACTTCAGACCCGGCTGCCTGCCAGCGCTTCAGGGCCCGCTCTATATCAGCATTGATCTGGACGGCTTTGACCCCGCTTTTGCGCCGGGCGTGTCACATCATGAGCCCGGCGGGCTCAGCGTCCGCGATGTGACTGATATTCTTCTGAACCTGGAAGTCCCCATCGCCGGCGCCGATGTCGTCGAACTCAACCCCACACGCGACATCAACGGCATGACCGCCGTGGTCGCCGCCAAGATGGTCAAGGAACTCGCCGCGCTCGCCACCGCGCACCCGGCGCGCGCGCATGGAGCGGTTTGACGTCATCGTCCTCGGCGCGGGCGCCGCGGGACTCATGGCTGCACTCACCGCAGGCCAGCGCGGGCGGCGGGTACTCCTGCTCGATCATGCCGATCGGCCAGGCAAGAAGATCCTGATCTCGGGCGGGGGGCGCTGCAACTTCACCAACATTCACTGCGCGCCTGACCGCTTCCTCTCTTCGAACAGGCATTTCGCCAAATCGGCGCTAGGCCGCTACACCGCGCAGGATTTCCTCGATCTCGTCGAGCGCCACCGCATCGCCTGGCACGAAAAGACGCTGGGCCAGCTCTTCTGTGACGGCTCGTCGCGCCAGATCGTCGACATGCTGGTCGACGAATGTGCGCGGGGCGATGTCGATATTCGCTGCGAACATCGCGTCGCAACCATCGAAAAAATTGACGATTTCCAAATCACGACCCAGCGAGGCATCTTTGTCGCGCCGTCGCTGGTGATCGCGACTGGGGGACCGTCGATTCCCAAGATGGGCGCTACGGGCTTCGGCTATGATGTCGCACGTCAGTTCGGGCTGAAGGTGGTGGAGCCTCGCCCTGCGCTGGTCCCGCTGACGCTCGCCGGCGACGACATGGTCTTTCGCGGGCTATCCGGAATCGCGGTGGATTCGATCACCCGCTGCAACGGCGCGAGTTTTCGCGAAGCCTCGCTCTTCACGCATCGCGGTCTCTCGGGCCCCGCCATTCTCCAGATCTCGTCCTACTGGCGCCATGGCGACGCGATCGTGATGGACATCCTCCCCGACCGCGACGCTGCGGCGCTGCTCCTCGACATCAAGCGCGCCCGGCCGAGAGTCCAGATCCACACCGTTCTGGGCGAACTGCTCCCCGACCGCCTCGCAGATCTGATCCGCGCGCCACTCGGCCTCAAGGGCGAGCTCGCAAACATCCCCGACAAGGCCCTGCGCGCAGCGGGCGAACGCCTCAATGGCTGGCGCTTCGTCCCCAACGGCTCCGAAGGCTTCGCCAAGGCCGAGGTGACGGTGGGTGGCGTCGACACCGCCGGCCTCTCCTCGCAGACGATGGAGGCGCGCAAGGTGCCCGGCCTCTATTTTATTGGCGAAGCGGTCGACGTCACCGGCTGGCTCGGCGGATATAATTTCCAGTGGGCCTGGGCGAGCGGGGTCGCGGCGGGGCAAGCGATCTGAGGCCTGAGACAAGCGCCGGGCGTCGCGGAAACTACGCAGGGGGAACGCCGGCGAAAGCTGCGTGTTTTTCCAGCAGATTCTTACACGCGCGCAAAGGAGAGCAGACCATGAAGCGGGGATTTCTCGGCGTCATATCGCTGTCGCTGATCGGAGCAATCGGCTCGGTACAGGCCCAGATTCCCGGCATACCCGGTGGTGCGGGGGCTATGGGCGTGCCCGACGTGTCCTCGATGGGCATGGGCAATGCGGCGGGCGTGCTCAGCTATTGCGTGAAAAACAAGGTTCTCGGCGGAAGCGACGCCAGTTCCGTGCTCGGCAGTCTGACCAAAAAACCTGATGTGACCAAGTCCAAGGACTATGGCGTCGGATCGGCCGGCAAGGTATTGACGGGCAAGGGGCAGAGCTTCTCGCTCGACAGTGCGCCGAAGCAGCTGAAGTCGCAGGTCTGCGATATGGTGTTGAAACAGGCCAAATCGTTCATCTAGTCGCTTCACAGATCGACGCGCATCGCGGCATACCGCGCGTATTCCGCCCGGGACTTGTCATTGACAACGCGCCATTACTTCGTCGAGAATCATCCAACGGTCGCGTTCGTGTATTCTCATGCGGAGCGTGGCATCCGATGAAGATGACGGGAAAGCCCTTCGTGCTGCTGCTGGCGATTTTCGCCGTCAGCTGTTCTGCCCAGAAAGATGAGCAGGCTGCCGAAAACCAATCGAGCGAAGCCGCACCGCCGCCGCTTGCATACCAGCTGGCGCTCCCTGAAGATCTCCGCGCCGCCGTCGACAAGAGCTTCACAGGGGATCTGGACGCCATGGTCCAGCGCAGGATCATCCGCGCCGGCGTGCCGTTCAACCGTACCTTCTATTTCGTCGACCAGGGCGTCCAGCGCGGTCTTTCGTACGAGTATCTGATGCTGTTCGAGGAGCAGCTGAACAAAAAGCTGAATAGCGGAAACCTCAAGATCCACGTCGTCCTGCTACCCATGCCACGCGACATGCTGTTGCCGTCGCTTCAGTCGGGTAAGCTCGACATGGTCGTCGCGCAGCTGACCGTCACGCCGGAGCGGCAGAAGCTTGTCGACTTCACCAATCCGACGCGCACGGGCGTGAATGAAGTTGTCGTGACGGGCCCCGACGCGCCGCCGCTCGACAGCCTGGATGATCTGTCAGGCAAGAAGGTCTTTGTTCGCAGGAGTTCCAGCTATTATGCGAGCCTGGTGGGGCAGAATGCGAAGCTGAAAACACAGGGCAAGGCCCCGATCGACATAGAGGAAGCCTCCGAGAGCCTCGAGGATGACGACCTGCTCGAAATGGTCAACGCCGGGCTGATCCCCGCGACCGTCGTCGACAATTTTCTCGCCGACTATTGGAAGCAGATATTCCCCGACCTGACTATACACAACAATCTCGCGGTGCGGACCGGTGGCAATCTTGCCGTCGCACTTCGCAAGAACAGCCCGCAATTTGCGGCCGAGCTCAATGCGTTCATCGCTGACCATGGATTGACCAGCGTGATCGGCAGGGTCCTTTCCAAACGGTATCTGCAGGGTACCAAATATGTGCAGAATGCCACGTCGGAAGCCGAGAGGAAGAAATTTCTCGCGATGCGGGACCTCTTCCAGCGCTATGGGCAGCAGTATGAGTTCGATTATCTTTTGATGGCGGCGCAGGCCTATCAGGAGTCGAAGCTCGACCAGGATGCAAAGAGCCATGTCGGCGCGATCGGCGTGATGCAATTGATGCCGGCAACGGGCGAGGAGCAGAAAGTCGGCGATGTGCGGCAGCTGGAGCCCAATATCCACGCCGGGGTGAAATATATGCGTTTCATGCGCAACCAGTATTTCGAAGGCGAGCCGATGACCGCGCTCAACAAGGGGCTGTTCACCTTTGCGTCGTACAATGCCGGGCCCGGTCGAATCCGCCAGCTTCGTCGCGAGACGGCGCAGCGCGGGCTGGACCCCAATGTGTGGTTCGGCAATGTCGAGCGGATCGCATCCGAACGGATCGGCCGCGAAACCGTCACCTATGTCGGCAACATCTACAAATATTATATCGCATACCGGCTCATCACCGAAGAGCAGGCGCGGCGCGCGGCCGCGAAGTCCGAGCTGCAAAAGGGCAAGCGCTAGCGCGCACCGAGCGCCACCGTTGCGGTGGTATTCGTGCTTAAGTCGTGCTAAGGGCCGCGCCTTCGCCGGGTGTCGCTTCGACCCCGTGCCCCAGAACTTGGAATTCAGATGCCCTTCTCTTCGCTGCCCGCCACGATTGGCGAGGCGCTGGCCGAGCGCGGTTATGCCGCGCCTACCGATGTTCAGGCCGCCATCATCACTCAGGAAACCGAGGGCCGCGATCTGCTCGTCTCCGCGCAGACCGGCTCGGGCAAGACCGTCGCCTTCGGGCTTGCCATGGCGTCCGATCTGCTCGGCGGGCAGGAAAAACTCGGCTACGCGGTCGAACCGCTGGCGCTGATCGTCGCGCCCACGCGCGAGCTCGCAATGCAGGTTCAGCGCGAACTGAGCTGGCTTTATGCCAAGGCAGGGGCGCGCGTCGCATCCTGCGTCGGCGGCATGAATATCCGTCAGGAACAGCGCGCGCTCCAGAGCGGCGCGCATATCGTCGTGGGGACGCCTGGCCGCCTGCGCGACCATATCGAGCGCGGCAGCCTCGCCGCCGGCAGCATCAAGGTTGTCGTGCTCGACGAGGCCGACGAGATGCTCGACATGGGTTTCCGCGAGGAGATCGAGGAAATCCTCGACGTCACGCCCCCGGAACGCCGCACGCTGCTTTTCTCGGCAACGCTCCCCCGCCCCATCGCCAACCTCGCCAAGACCTATCAGCGCGATGCACTGCGCATCCAGACCGTGGCTTCGGGCCAGGCGCATGCCGATATCGACTATCGCGCGATCGCCGTGCCGCCCTCGGCGATCGAGAATGCGGTGGTCAACGTGCTGCGCTTCTATGAAGCCGATGGCGCGATGGTGTTCTGCGCGACGCGCGAGAATGTCCGCCGGCTCGCAGCCAGCCTCACCGAGCGTGGCTTTTCCGCGGTCGCGCTGTCGGGCGAACTGAGCCAGAACGAGCGCAATCACGCACTACAGGCGCTGCGCGATCGCCGCGCGCGCGTCTGCGTGGCGACCGACGTCGCCGCGCGCGGCATTGATCTGCCCAATCTCGGTCTCGTCGTTCATGCCGAACTGCCGATCGACGCCGAGACGCTCCAGCACCGTTCGGGGCGCACGGGCCGTGCGGGGCGCAAGGGCACCTGCATCATGGTCGTCCCCTATCAGCGGCGTCGCCGCGCCGAAGGGCTGCTGCGCGCCGCCAATGTGAAGGCGCAGTGGGTCGACGCACCCAGCGCCGAGGATATCCGTGCGCGCGATCAGGAGCGACTTCTCGAAACCATCGTCCCGGGCGAGGTCGCCGAGGATGATCTGGCGATCGGCCGCACGCTGCTTGAGCGCCACAGCGCCGAGGAAATCGCGGCAGCACTCGTCCGCGCGCATCGCCGCGAACTGCCCGAGCCCGAGGAACTGCTCGGTAGCGGTCCCGACGATCGCGGGCAGCGCACCGACGGCAAGCGCGACGGCTTCGAGGATGTGGTCTGGTTCCGCATGAGCGTTGGCCGCAACGATCGTGCCGATGCGCGCTGGATCCTGCCGCTGATCTGCCGCCGCGGTCACATCACTAAGAACGAGGTCGGCGCGATCCGCATCGGCGATCGCGAGACCATGTTCCAGATTCCGCGCGCGATGGCCGATCGCTTCGCCCAGGCCGTCCGGAAGACCGCGACCGAGGACGAAGACGTCCGGATCGAACATTCGGCCGAAGGTCCGCCCCCGATGCGCGGCGGTGGTGGTCGTCGCCCCAACGGTCCGCCCGCAGCCAAGCGTTATTCGCCGAAGCCTTATCGCGGCAAGAAGTCCGGCCCCGGAGCGGGGTCGGGCCCAGGCCGTCGCGGGTGATCCTGATCGATGGCGACGCTTGCCCGGTAAAGGAGGAAATCTACCGGGTTGCGCGCCGCTACGACGTTCCGGTCAAGCTCGTCACCAACAGCTTTATCCGCGTGCCGCCCGAACCGCTGATCGAGCGGGTTCTGGTGGGATCGGGCTTCGACGCCGCGGATGACTGGATCGCAGAGCATGCCTCGGCCGATACGATCGTGATCACCGCTGACATCTTGCTCGCCGATCGCTGCATCAAGGCGGGCGCAGCAGTTCTCGGCCCTAATGGCAGACCCTTCGACGCGCATTCGATCGGCTCAGCCGTCGCGACCCGAGCGCTGATGGCTGATCTGCGTGCGATGGATGAGGTGCGCGGCGGTCCCCCGCCCTTCAGCAAGGCAGATCGCTCGCGCTTCCTCTCGGCGCTCGATACCGCGGTCGTAAAGCTCAAACGACGGTAAACGCCGACTTAACCCTGTCTTTTAGCCACATCTTGTACCGGGAGCGTCACCATTCGGCGCTTGCGAACACGTGTGGGGAAGAGTTCAGCAATGGCGTGGCCGATCGCCCGGCAGATTAATGATATCGACCAGCGCCGCGCCGACCGGAAAGAGATCGGCGTGCCGACGCTGTTCCGTCGCCGCTCACCGCCGATCACGCGTCCCGAACCCGCGACCCTCGTAAACCTCTCGCGCCTGGGTTTCCTCGTCCGGACGGACATGGTGATCATCGACGGCGCGCTGGTTTCGGTCGAACTGCCGATGCTGGGCGAAGTCAGGGCGCGCACTGTCTGGTCAATGGGCGAGGAAGTGGGAGCCGAGTTCCTCGCACCAATCCCGCAGATGCAATTCGAGAATGTGATCGCCGCGATCGAGCGACACCAGGAAGCCGCTCAGCCCGAGCGCAGCAGTTCCACACCCGAATCCCTTTCGAACAGATAGAGCGCGGTTCGCGCGGCCTGCCCGCGCACGCCCTGCAGTCCACCGTCGCGGTCGACCAGCAGGCGCGCGTCATCGGTGGCGACGGGCAGAAAATGTTGCAGATGTTCCGGGCTGGCCAACCGGAAGCGCGCTTCGCCCGATTGCTTCGTGCCAAGGATTTCGCCCGCCCCGCGCAGTCGCAGATCCTCTTCTGCAATGCGGAATCCGTCATTGGTTTCGCGCATCAGCGCCAGCCGTGCGCGTGAAGTTTCGCTGAGCGCATTGCCGCGCAAGAGCAGGCAGACCGAACGCCCCTCGCCTCGCCCGACGCGCCCGCGTAGCTGGTGGAGCTGCGCGAGCCCGAAACGATCAGCGCCCTCGACGATCATCAGCGTTGCATTGGGGACATTGACGCCCACCTCGATTACGGTGGTCGCGACAAGGAGTTGCGTGGCGCCGCGCTGGAACGCGTCCATGACTGCGTCCTTCTCGGCACCCTTCATCCGGCCATGGACCAGCCCTACCCTGTCATCTCCGAAGCGCCGTTTGAGAGCGGCCGCGCGCTCCTCCGCGGCTGCCTGATCGCTCGTCTCGCTTTCCTCGACCAGCGGACACACCCAATAAGCCTGCCCTCCGCCCGACAAATGTCGTGCCAGCCCGTCCACCACTTCGGGCAGGCGCTCGTCGGAAATCACGCGCGTTTCCACCGGTTGGCGTCCCGGCGGCATCTCGTCGAGGCGGCTCACGTCCATCTCGCCATAATGGGTGAGCGTGAGCGTGCGCGGGATAGGCGTCGCGGTCATCACGAGAAGGTGCGGCGGATGCTCGGCCTTCTGCGCCAGCATCAAGCGCTGCGCGACGCCGAAGCGATGTTGCTCATCGACCACCGCGAGCCCGAGATTCTTGTACGCCACCGCATCCTGGAAGATCGCATGCGTGCCAATCAATATGTCGATCGAGCCATCGGCGAGCCCCATCAGCGTCGCCTCGCGCACGCGCCCCTTGTCACGCCCGGTCAGGATCGCGACGTTTACGGGCATGCCGGCAAGGTCGCGCGTGATCGTCTCGTAATGCTGGCGTGCAAGGATTTCGGTCGGCGCCAGCAATGCCCCCTGCGCGCCCGCCTCGACCGCGCTCAGCAGCGCCATCAGCGCGACCAGTGTCTTGCCCGATCCGACATCGCCCTGGAGCAGCCGCAGCATCGGCTGTTCCTGCTGCATGTCGCCCTCGATCTCGGCGATCGTGCGTCGCTGCGCGCCGGTAGGCGCATAGGGCAGTTTCAACGCATCGCGCAGCCGGCCATCGCCCTTGAGCGCCCTGCCCCGCCGTTTTCGCGTCGAGGCGCGCACGAGCATCAGCGCGAGCTGGTTAGCGAAGATCTCGTCATAGGCGAGACGGTCGCGCGCCATCTTGTCGGCGGGATTGGCGTGGATGCGCACAAGCGAATCACGCCAGTCGGGCCAGCCATGCTGCGCCTTCAGGCTCGGCTCGATCCATTCGGCCAGATCGGGCGCGCGCTCCAGCGCCTGTTCGGCGAGTTGGGCGACGCGCTTGCCCGTCAATCCTTCCGAAAGCGGATAGACCGCCTCGCGCTCGGGCAGGCTCGCGCTTTCGCCGGGCGCCAGCACATAGTCGGGATGGACGATCTGGAGTTCCTGCCCGTAATTTTCGAGCTTGCCCGAAACCACGCGCGGCTCGCCCAGCGGCAATAATTTCCTGGCCCACCCCGGATTGCCGCCAAAATAGACGAGCGTGACCACGTTGCCGTGCTTGTCGGCAGCAGCCACGCGGAACGGGCTGCGCGGACCGCCGCTGCGATAGTCGGTGGGCGTCAACTCGATGGTGATGACGCGCCCGGTATCGGCCATGCGCAGTTCGTCGACGCGCATCCGGTCTATCCATCCCGTCGGCAAATGGAACGCGACGTCGATGGCGCGCGCAAGGCCAAGCCGTTCCAATGGCTTGGCGAGCTGTGGCCCGATGCCTTTGAGCGCCGTTATTTCGGCAAAGAGCGGATTGAGAATATCGGGTCGCATGACTATCTGGGCCCTGCTTATAGCTCAGCCGACAGTCGCCGCCAGCGTCCGCCGGCTTATTTCTATTGGGAAAATCATGGACGCCGAAACCCGTCTCAAACGTCTCCGCTTCCGCGCCTGGCACCGCGGCACGCGCGAAGCCGACATGCTCGTTGGAGGATTCTTCGACACATATTCGGAAAGCTGGACGAAAGAAGACGTCGATCTGTTCGAGGTGCTTATCGAGGAAGCCGATGTCGACATCCTCGCCTGGGCGATGGACATGGCCGACGTGCCCGAGCGCTATCAGGGCCCGATGATGACCGCGATGAAGAAGCTCGACTATATTCCGGTGGCGCGTTGACCGATCTCACGCGCATTCTGAAGGCCGCGGGCCCGCTCACGCTCTCGGGCGCACCAACGGGCTTTCTGCCCTGGCTGATGGCCGATCTCGCCCGCGCCGCCAAGGGGCGTGCGGTGTTCGTCGCTTCCGACGATGTCGCGATGCGCTCGCTCGTCGATACCGCGCATTATTTCGCGCCCGAACTAGAGATCCTGTCCTACCCGGCGTGGGACTGCCTTCCCTATGATCGCGCCTCACCCTCGTTGCGCGTAACCGCCGAACGGCTGGCGACGCTGCACGCGCTGCAGCGCAACGCGACACGGCCCCAATTGCTGGTGACGACGCTCAATGCGATCACCCAGCGCACACTTACCCCCTTTCGCATCCGGCAGCTCGTGGCCAGGCTCGCGCCGGGCGAACGGATCGAGCGCGATGCACTTGCGGCGCTGCTCCAGGCCAATGGTTATGTCCGCGTCGAGACGGTCGCCGATGCGGGCGAGTTCGCGGTGCGTGGCGGACTCGTCGACCTCTTCCCCTCGGGCGAGGAACAGGCGCTCCGCCTCGATTTCTTCGGCGACGAGATCGAGAGCGTTCGCCGTTTCGATCCCGCCGATCAGCGCACGACCGGGCGCATCGACGGCTTCACGCTCCTCCCCGCGTCCGAGGCGCTGCTCGATGAGGAGAGCATCAAACGCTTCCGGAGTCGCTACAGGGAAATCTTCGGCGCTACCGCGACGGGTGATCCGCTCTATCAGGCGATTTCTGAAGGGCGTCGACTCGCGGGCATGGAGCATTGGCTGCCGCTGCTCGAAGAGCGCATGACGACGCTGTTCGATCATATTGGTGACGATGCCGTGATCGTGCGCGACAGCGGCTCGACGGGCGCGGCAGAGGGGCGCTTCGAGGCGATCGCCGACTATCACGCCAATCGCGAGCGCGCGCGGACGAGCGATCCGGGCAGCTATCGCCCGATCGACCCCGGGATGCTGTACCTTGATGCGGCCGAGTGGTCCAAGGCGATCGCAGAACACGCAATCCACCTAACCTCACCTTTTCACGAACCCGAGAGCGCGAACGTTCTCGACTTTGAGGTCGAAGGGCCGCGCGATTTCGCGCCCGAGCGTGCGCAGAACGCCAATGTCTACGAAGCCGTCGCCGCGCACGCCGCTTCGCTCAGGAAGCAGGGCAAGAAACTCGTCCTTGCCAGCTATTCGGAGGGTGCGCGCGAGCGCCTGGGAGGCCTCCTCGCCGATCACGGGTTGAAGGGTGGCCGCGCCGCCGACACCTGGCAGGAAGCGCTCGGCACCGCCGCCTCGGCAATCGCGCTGATCGTGCTCCCCCTCGATCACGGCTTTACAGCACCCGATGTCGCACTGCTGACCGAGCAGGACATGCTCGGCGATCGTCTGGTCCGGCGGCAGAAGCGCAAGAAGAGTGCGGACGCGTTTCTCGCCGAACTGGCGACACTCAGCCCGGGCGATCTCGTCGTCCATGTCGATCATGGCATCGGCCGCTATGAAGGGTTGACCTCGATCCCGGTTGGGCAGAGCCCGCATGACTGCGTCTGGCTGACCTACGCGGGCGGCGACAAGCTGTTCGTGCCCGTCGAGAATATCGACGTGCTCTCGCGCTACGGCTCCGATGGCGAGAATGCCACGCTCGACAGGCTGGGCGGAGAAGCCTGGCAGCGTCGCAAGGCGCGGATGAAGGAACGCATCCGCGAAATCGCGGGCGAACTCATCGCCACCGCCGCCAAACGGGCGCTGCGTAGTGCACAGGTCGCCGAGCCCGACAGCGGCGGCTATCCTGCATTCGTCGATCGCTTCCCCTATCAGGAAACCGACGATCAGGACCGCGCGATCGCCGATGTCATCGACGATCTCGGCGCGGGCAAGCCGATGGACAGGCTCGTCGTGGGCGATGTCGGCTTCGGGAAGACCGAGGTCGCGCTGCGCGCCGCCTTCGTCGCCGCGATGGCGGGAATGCAGGTCGCGGTGGTGTGCCCGACCACATTACTCGCGCGCCAGCATCACATGAATTTCCGCGACCGTTTTCAAGGCTTCCCGCTCAACGTCGGGCGCCTTTCGCGCCTCGTTCCCGCGGGCGAGGCCAGGGCGGTCAAGGAAGGGCTGGCTGACGGCACGATCGACATCGTCGTCGGCACGCACGCGATCCTCGCCAAGGGGATTGACTTCAAGCGACTTGGCCTCGTCATCGTCGACGAGGAACAGCGTTTCGGCGTGACGCACAAGGAACGGCTGAAGGCACTCAGGACCGACGTCCATGTCCTCACGCTGACCGCCACCCCCATCCCGCGCACGCTGCAAATGGCGATGTCGGGATTGCGCGAGCTTTCGGTGATCCAGACTCCGCCCGTCGACCGGCTTGCGGTGCGCACCTATGTGATGCCCTGGGACCCCGTCGTGCTGCGCGAGGCGCTGCTGCGCGAGCATTATCGCGGCGGGCAGAGCTTCCTCGTCACCCCCCGCATCTCCGACCTGCCCGAGATCGAGAAGTTCCTGAGCGAGGAAGTCCCCGAAGTCCGCTATGTCGTTGCGCACGGCCAGATGGCGCCCGGGCTCGTCGAGGAACGCATGTCGGCCTTTTACGACAAGCGTTATGAAGTGCTGGTTTCGACCACCATCATCGAAAGCGGGCTCGACATTCCGAGTGCCAACACGCTCATCATCAATCGCGCCGATCGTTTCGGGCTCGCGCAGCTCTATCAGCTGCGGGGCCGCGTCGGACGCTCCAAGACGCGCGCCTATGCCTATATGACCACCGCGTCCGAGCGGCTGATGACCGAGGCGGCGGAAAAGCGGCTCAAGGTGCTGTCCGACCTCGACAGCCTCGGCGCGGGCTTCCAACTCGCCAGCCACGACCTCGACATTCGCGGCGCGGGCAACCTGCTTGGCGATGAGCAGTCGGGGCACATCAAGGAGGTTGGCTTCGAACTCTACCAGTCGATGCTCGAGGATGCGATCATCGAGGCGCGCGCGGGCGGCGCCGGCCTTGAACCACGCCGCGAGGACTTCTCGCCGCAGATCACCGTCGACGCGCCGATCATGATCCCCGACGATTACGTCCCCGATCTCGACCTGCGCATGGGGCTCTATCGCCGCATGAACGAACTCGAGAACCGCGAGCAGATCGAGGCGTTCGCCGCCGAGCTAATCGACCGCTTTGGCAAGCTGCCCGACGCGACCGAGAATCTTCTCCGGATCATCGAGATCAAGTTGAATGCGAAAATGGCGTCGATCGCCAAGATCGACGTCGGCCCGCGCGGTGCGCTCGTCAGCTTCTTCAACGACGATTTCCCCAATCTTCCTGGACTGTTGGCCTATGTCCAGCGCCTTGACGGCGTGGCGAAACTCAGGCCCGACAGCAAGCTCGTCATCAACCGCGCCTGGGGAGATCCCAGGTCGCGGCTCAACGGTGTGCTGCAATTGTCCAAGGGGCTGGCAAAGGCGGCTGTGTAAAGCGAGCTATGCCCGCATCACGAGATTGCTCAGCCGTTCGCTGTCGACCGGCTCCGAGCACAGATAGCCCTGGTAGTAGTTGCAGCCTTCGCGGGCGAGCAGGGCGAGTTGCTCCTCGCTCTCCACGCCCTCGGCGATCACCGCCAGGCCCAGCGAACGCGCCATTTCGATGACGCCGCGCACGACGATACGATCGCGCGTCGAGCCTGTGATGTCCTCCGCAAGCTTCTTGTCGATCTTCAGATAGTCGAGCGGCAGCGCCTTCAGATAGGCTAGGCTCGAATAACCCGTGCCGAAATCGTCGATCGCAACGCGGCACCCCGCCTCGCGGAGTTCGGCAAGCAGCGCAGCGGCATCGCCAAGATCGCGGATCAATCCCGATTCGGTAATCTCCACGGTCAGGCGACCGCGCGGGAAACCGCTATCGTCGACCATGGTCAGCAGCCGCTCGACAAAGCCGGGCACTGCAATGTCTGCGGCGGTGACGTTGATCGAAAGTCGCAACTCGGACAATGCGGCGGGCCATGATGCGGCGATCGCGACTGCGCGGCGCTGCACATGCTCCGAAAGCTGGGCGACATAATCCGACCGTTCCGCCGCCGCGAACAGCGTCACCGCGCCCAGTTCGCCAAGATCGGGATGGTTCCAGCGCGCGAGCGCTTCGACGCCCACGATCGCGCCCGTGGTCACCGATACCTGCGGCTGGAAGACAATATCGACCTCGCCCTGGTTCAGCGCGCGGCGAAGGTCGATCTGAAGCCGCCCGTGCAACGCGACGTCGCCGGGGTTGGCGCCGCTGATCACATGCACCGCGCCCGATTCGGTTGCCTGTGCCTCAGCCAGCGCCGCGCTGGCACGCCGCAACAAGATGGTGGCGTCATCCTCTCCGGCACCCGAGATCGCCATGCCGATGCGACAGGCCAGCGGCACCATTTGTGCGCCCGATATGAACGGGCGCGCGATCGATCGCGACAGTTCTTCGGCGAGGAAGCGTGCCTTGTCCTCCGTCACGTCGTGATCGAGGCCGACTGCGAACTCGGCGCCCGCGATTCGCGCTACCAGCGCACGACGTCCCGCCGAGGCACTCGCCAGCGCCTCGATCCTGCGCGCGACCGAGCGCAGCAAAGCGTCGCCCGTCGCCCGCCCGAAAGCAGCGTTGATCATGTCGAAGCGACTGATCGAAAGCAGCAGCAGCGTTACCGGGCCGGCGGCCTTGAGGCGTGCCTCGATCCAGCGGCGTGTCGCGACGCCGTCGCGCAGGCCGGTCAGCGAATCGCGGTGCCCCCTCTCGGGGCGTTCGTCGAGTTCGCCCAGCGTATCGAGCGTTTCGATGCTGCCCGCTACACCGATGCCGGACAGATCTAGGTGCAGGTGATGCGCAACGCGTTCACCACTCGGCTCGGGCATGTCGTGCGCGAAGGCGGTGGCCCGCGAACCGGCGCGCAATCGACGGGCCGCGCCGCGCGCTGCCTCGCGGCCTTCCACGCCGAGCAGGCGGTAAAAGTAAGTCAGCGATATGGGGCGCTCGGGTGGAAGCGCCAGGCGCTCGCGCAGAGGCGCTCCGATCCTGAGGCCACCCACGGGGTGATAGTGCCAGCCCAGCATGTCATCGAGGCCAAGCCGCGTGCCGTCGCCGGCCTGCCCGCCACCCGCCAGCCTGTCCGCGAGCCGCTCGGCGAACCGCAGCGTCTGGGCGAACTCCGCATCGCCAAAGGGACTGGCGAGATAGTGCGTCGCGCCCGCCGCGAATATGGCGTCGAGCGCCGAGACGTCGTTACGTGAGAGCAGCACCAGCAGCGCTCCCGCATTGGCCTCTACCGGGTCGGCCAGCGCCTTGATCGCCGCCAGCCCTTCGGCAAGAGCACCGCGCGCGTCGACCACCGCAACCGCCGCACCGCTGACGATGAAGCGGCGCTCGACACCCTCGGCGCGGCGCGCGGCGATCGTGCGCCAGCCCGCAGCCTCCGCCGCCGCGGCCAATTCGTCACGTTGTCGAAACGAAAGCATGAACAGCGGCGCCCCCTGACGTGTGCCCAGTGCCTCGTCGCCTTCTTTGCCCACACAGTCCCCCGTTTGCGCGCATGCTAGCGCCAAGCACCTCCCACGCAAACGGGTTTGTCTTGCTCCACGCCCGTGCTGCGCCTAGCTAAAGCCTATGGAGAGCGTGCGCGACCCCGCCCAGCCGGCACTGACCGACGGCCTCGGCCGTCGTATCACCTATTTGCGCCTGTCGGTCACGGACCGCTGCGATCTCAGGTGTCGCTATTGCATGGCTGAACATATGAGCTTCATGCCCCGCGCGGCGATCCTGTCGCTGGAGGAAATGGCGCTGCTGGCGGACAGGTTCGTGGCACGGGGCATCCGCAAGATTCGGCTGACGGGCGGCGAGCCGCTGGTGCGTCGCGGCCTGGAAGGGCTGGCGAAATCGATCGGGCGTCATATCGAAACCGGCGCGCTTGATGAGTTGACGCTCACCACCAACGGCACACGGCTCGACGAGATGGCTGCCCCGCTGTTCGATGCAGGCGTGCGCCGGATCAATGTCAGCCTCGACAGCCGCGATCCCGAGCGCTTCCGCTACATCACGCGCTTCGGTGATATCCAAAAGGTGTTTGCCGGACTGAAGGCAGCGAGGGCGGCGGGATTCGCTATCAAGATCAACATGGTCGCGCTCAAGGATTTCAATGACGACGAGATCGAGCCCATGCTGCGCTGGTGCAGCGACGAGGGATTCGACCTCAGCCTGATCGAAACGATGCCGCTTGGCGCGATCGATGAGGACCGGGTGGATCGCTTCCTGCCCCTGACGCGCGTGCAGGAAGATTTGCGCGAGCGCTTCACGTTGCGTCCGCTCGACTTCACCACGGGCGGCCCCGCGCGTTACTGGCAGGTCGAGGAACTGGGCGTTCGCATGGGTCTGATATCGCCGCTGACGCGCAATTTCTGCGACGGATGCAACCGTATCCGGCTCACCGTATCGGGGCGGCTTTATATGTGCCTTGGTCATGATGACCGCGTCGACCTCAAGACGGCCCTGCGCGAGCGCGGGATCGACGCCGTTGATCCGCTGATCGACGAGGCGTTGCGCCTCAAGCCTGCGCGTCACGACTTCCACATCGACAGGCGCGATGCCGCGCCAGCGGTCGAACGGCATATGAGCGTGACCGGCGGATGAGCCTGGAACCGACGCGGGGACTGATAGCTTCCCCCACGCCCGCCGCCCAGGAAGCCGCAGCGCAACTGCGCGAGATGTACCATTGGGTCGAGCCCGAGCGCGCGGACATGATCGTCGTGCTTGGGGGGGATGGCTTCATGCTCCAGACGCTTCACGCGATGCTAGAGCGTCGGCGGATCGTGCCCGTGTTCGGGATGAATCTCGGCACCGTGGGCTTCCTGATGAATGAGTGGCGCCCCGACCTGCTCGAGGACCGGATATCGCGCACCAAGGCGTTCGCGGTCACCCCCTTGCGCATGGATGCCGAGACCATCGAAGGCGAGCGGTTCTCGCTGCCCGCGATCAACGAAGTCTCCCTGCTGCGCGAAACGCGTCAGACCG
The DNA here is from genome assembly GCF_022601895.1 of Sphingomonas sp. LaA6.9. Lineage (GTDB taxonomy): Bacteria > Pseudomonadota > Alphaproteobacteria > Sphingomonadales > Sphingomonadaceae > Sphingobium_A. The sequence goes on along the minus strand of NZ_JAKVIO010000002.1, from coordinate 141,177 downwards.
CCAAGATCGAGGTGATGGTCAACAAGCATGTCGTGATACCCGAACTGGTGTGCGATGGCGTGCTCGTCTCGACGCCTGCTGGCTCGACCGCGTATAATTTCTCTGCACAGGGGCCGATTCTGCCGCTGGGTTCGGCAATGCTCGCGCTGACACCGATCAGCCCGTTTCGTCCGCGCCGCTGGCGTGGTGCGATCCTGCCCGAAAAATCCCGTTTTACATTGAAGGTGCTCGACGCCGCAAAGCGCCCCGTCAGCGCGGTGGCGGACCAGCGCGAAATCCGCGATGTGTCGCGCGTCGAGATCGGAATCGATCCTTCGGGCACGCTCACCCTGATGTTCGATCCCGAGCATGCGCTGGATGACCGGATCGCGATGGAGCAGTTCGTCATCTGAGGCGAAAAATGTACAGCGGAGTGCTTGCCAAGCCGCGAAAGCCGCTGCTATAGGCGCGCCTCGCTTTGGCGATATTCCCCGGTAGCTCAGCGGTAGAGCATCCGACTGTTAATCGGACGGCCGCCTGTTCGAATCAGGCCCGGGGAGCCATCCCGAATTGCGCGAGAACATTCCCCGGTAGCTCAGCGGTAGAGCATCCGACTGTTAATCGGACGGCCGCCTGTTCGAATCAGGCCCGGGGAGCCACTCCAAATTCGTAGAAATATACTCATTTCCCACGAAGGCGGAGCTTTGTCTTATAAACCGCTGTCCTCGTGATATTTTCATGGCTGCCGTTCGGGTCATCCCGAGGCCGTCAGAATTGTGCTGCGTGCGACCTCACTTCCCTTGTCAGGAAATCGGTGACCGCGCGAAGCCGCGGCGAGCGCGCCAGGTCCGCATGATAGATGAGCCAATAGCTGCGGATGACTTCGATCTCGGAAGGCAGCACGCGGACGAGCCTCATCTCGGGCGTGACGGCGAAGCAGTGAAGCAAGCCAAAACCCAGCCCGGAAACCACAGCTCCCATCTGCGCCGCGACCGAACTTGAGCGAAAGACGCACTGGCCACCCAGTGACTCGTCGAGATAGCGCAACTCGGGCAGGTCGATCATTTCCTCGATGTACGAGACGAAAGGCCTGTCGCGCAGGTCCGTCATGCGTTCGACAGGGCCTGCGCGCGCGAGAAAGTCCTGCGAGGCGTAGAGCCCGATGCGATAGTCGACCAGCCGCATCGCACGCAGCCGGCCACGGTCCGGACGGTGCAGGCCGATCGCAATGTCGGCCTCCCGCTTCGACAGGTTCACGGTCCGCGATTCCGGGACCAGTTCGAGTTCAATACCGGGGTGTTGCGCCGCAAACAGGTGCACGCGCGGCGCGACAAAGAATGTGCCGAAGGCCTCGGGTGTGGCCAGCCGGACCGTTCCCGAGAGCTGCTGCTCCTGGCCGGCAAGCGTGCGGCCGACGGCAAGCACTTCGGCTTCAATACGCTCCGCATGGTCGAGAAGTTCAAGCCCGGCCCGTGTCAGTTGCACACCGCGAGGCGAACGGTCGAACAGGCGCGTGCCCAGCGACTGTTCCAGCGCCGACAATCGCCGCGCGAGCGTGGCGTGGTTCAATCCCAGCCGCTGACCGCCCGCAACAAAGCTCCCGCTCCGCGCGACGGCCAGGAAGAGCCGGAGGTCGTCCCAATCGAGCATCTACATATTCGCACAGCTGTTTCGCATTTTACCCCCATATATGACCTGAATTGCAAAGGCTATCGACGCGCAGGACACGGAAAAGGAATCTGCCCATGCGATTGATCCAGCATTTCATAGACGGCGTTTCGTTGAACGACGCCCCCCAGCGGCTCGGAGACGTGTTCGATCCGGCGCTTGGCAAGGTCCAAGCGCAAGTGGCGCTCGGCGACGCCGCGCTTCTGGAGCGCGCGGTCGCGAATGCCAAGGCGGCGCAGCCAGGCTGGGCGGCGCTCAATCCGCAGCGTCGTGCGCGTGTGATGTTCCGCTTCAAGGAACTGATCGAGCAGCACATGGACGAACTCGCCGAACTGCTTTCGCGCGAGCATGGCAAGGTGATCGCGGACTCGAAGGGCGATATCCAGCGCGGGCTCGAGGTGGTCGAGTTCGTGTGTGGCGTGCCGCATCTGCTCAAGGGCGAATATACCGAGGGCGCGGGGCCGGGCATCGACGTCTATTCGATGCGGCAGCCGATCGGCATCGCGGCAGGCATCACGCCCTTCAACTTCCCGGCAATGATCCCGCTTTGGATGTGCGCGCCGGCAATTGCCTGCGGCAATGCCTTCGTCCTCAAGCCGTCAGAGCGCGACCCGTCGGTGCCCGTGCGACTGGCCGAAATGGCGCTCGAGGCAGGGATGCCCAAGGGTATCCTCAACGTCGTGCACGGCGACAAGGTCGTCGTCGACGCGATCCTCGACCATCCGGACATCAAGGCCGTGAGCTTCGTCGGTTCCTCCGACATTGCGCAATATGTCTATGGTCGCGGCGCCGCCGCGGGCAAGCGCATGCAGTGCATGGGCGGGGCGAAGAATCACGGGATCGTGATGCCCGACGCCGACCTCGACCAGGCGGTGGCTGATATTGTCGGCGCAGCCTATGGCTCGGCGGGCGAACGCTGCATGGCGTTGCCCGTGGTGACGCCGGTGGGCGAAGAGACCGCGAACCGGCTGCGCGAAAAGCTGATCTCGGCGATCGCCGATCTGCGCGTTGGCGTGCCGACCGATCCCGACGCGCATTACGGCCCCGTCGTGAGCGCGACGCACAAGGCGCGGGTCGAGAACTATATCCAGATGGCGGTGGATGAGGGCGCCGAGCTCGTGGTCGACGGACGCGGCCTTTCGCTCCAGGGCTATGAAGGCGGCTATTTCATGGGCCCCACGCTGCTAGATCGCGTGACGCCCGAGATGCGGAGCTATCAGGAAGAGATCTTCGGCCCGGTGCTTCAGATCCTGCGTGCGAAGACCTTCGAGGAAGCTGTCGCTTATCCGACGCAGCACCAGTACGGAAATGGCGTCGCCCTGTTCACGCGCAATGGCGATTTCGCGCGGAAATTCGCGAGCAGCGTGGAGGTGGGCATGGTTGGCATCAATGTGCCGATCCCGGTGCCTGTCGCCTATCACAGCTTTGGCGGCTGGAAGCGTTCGGGCTTCGGCGACCTGAACCAGTATGGCATGGACGGCATCCGCTTCTACACGCGGACCAAGACCGTCACGCAGCGCTGGCCGAGCGGCGGCGCCGTGCTCGACCAGAGCTTCGTCATTCCAACGATGAGCTGATGTTCGAGGGGGCGGCCAATACGGCCGCCCTTGCCTCTCGCCTCAGACCCGGCCGGTCACGGGCACAAGTGCGCCAGTGACCGCCGAGGCACCCGGCGACAGCAGAAATCCGACGACATTTGCCAGCTGCTCGGGCGTGACCCAGCGATCAAAATCCGCGTCGGGCATGTCGGCACGGTTCGCGGGCGTGTCGATGATGCTGGGAAGCAGCGCGTTGACGCGGACGCCCTCGTCCTTCAGCTCTTCGGCGAGGGCTTCGGTAAGCCGCGCGACCCCTGCCTTCGATGCGGCATAGGCGCCCATCCCAGCCCCCGCCTTGCTGGACGCCGCGGCGCCGATATTGACGATAGCGCCCCCCGATTTGCGCAGCATCGGCATCAACGCGCGCGTGGCGATGAGCGCGGTCCTGACATTCATCGCATAGAGCTTGTCCCAGGTCGCGACATCGCCATCGGCAACGGTTTCCCAGCGAAAGCCGCCGGCGATGTTAACCAGCCCGTCGAGCCCGCCCAACTCAGCCTCGATCCGCGTGGCCGCGTCAAGCATCGCCTGTTCGTCGCCGAGATCCACCCCGCCAAGCGCGAGCGCGACTGCATCTGCGGGTACGTCGGCCAGATCGATGCCGACGATCTTCCAGCCGGCCTGGCCGAGCACTTCCACGGTCTTGCGACCCAGAGCGCCCGCGGCGCCGGTGACTGCGACTATTCCCGTCATGGCTACTCCCTTTTTTCTACGATTCGCGCGTCGATGTGGTGCTTAAATGCCCGACATGCAAAGATACTTCATCTCGACATAGTCCTCGATGCCGTGGCGCGACCCTTCGCGACCGACCCCCGATTCCTTGATCCCGCCAAAGGGCGCGACTTCGGTCGAGATCAGGCCCGTGTTGATCCCGACCATGCCGACCTCGAGCGCCTCGCCGACGCGCCAGGCGCGCGCGAGATCGCGGGTATAGAAATAGCCCGCCAGACCGACTTCGGTGTCGTTGGCCAGCGCGATCGCATCTTCCTCGGTGTCGAACACGAACAGCGCGGCCAGCGGCCCAAAGGTTTCCTCGCGCGCCAGCAGCATCGCGGGGTTGCAATCGGCGATCACAGTGGGCTCGAAGAAGCTTTGACCAAGCGAATGACGCTGGCCACCCGCGACGACACGGCCGCCCTTGGCAAGCGCATCGGCAACGTGTTCCTCGACCTTGGCTACGGCTGCCTGGTCGATCAGGGGGCCCTGCGTGCTTCCCTGCTCAGCACCCGGCCCAACGTTCAGTGCGCGCACAGCGGCGGCAAGTTTTGCTTCGAACGCGGCTGCGACGTCACGCTGGATGAAGATGCGGTTGACGCAGACGCAGGTCTGGCCGCTGTTGCGGTATTTGGAGGCCATCGCCCCTTCGACAGCTGCATCGAGGTCCGCATCGGCAAAGACGATGAAGGGCGCGTTCCCGCCGAGCTCCATCGAAATCTTCTTCATCGTCGGCGCGCACTGCGCCATCAGCGTCTTACCCACCTCGGTCGAACCGGTGAAGCTGAGCTTGCGCACAATCGGGTTGCCGGTGAGTTCCGCCCCGATCACGCGCGACGATCCGGTGACGACGTTGAAGACACCCGCTGGCACGCCGGCGCGTTCGGCCAGGGCCGCAAGTGCCAATGCTGTCAGCGGCGTCTGTGTCGCGGGCTTGAGCACCATCGTGCATCCCGCAGCGAGCGCGGGCGCGGCCTTGCGCGTGATCATGGCAGCCGGAAAATTCCACGGCGTGATCGCGGCGACGACGCCGATGGGCTGGCGGATCACGACAATGCGGCTGTCGGCGCGGTGGCTTGGTATGACCTCACCGTAGACGCGCTTCGCTTCCTCTGCGAACCACTCGATGAAGGACGCAGCATAGGCGATCTCACCGCGCGCTTCGGCCAGTGGCTTGCCCTGCTCGCGCGTCAGGATCATCGCCAGATCCTCCTGGTTCGCCATCACCAGATCGAACCAGCGGCGCAGAATGCGCGCGCGATCAGCGGCTATGCGGTCCCGCCATGTGGGCAGCGCCGCTTCGGCTGCCTTGATCGCCGCGCGCGTCTCGTCCGCACCAAGCTCCGGGACCGAGGCAAGGACCTGTCCCGTCGCCGGGTCGGTCACTTCGATCGTCGCAGTGCCTGTCCAGCGGCCGCCGACAAGGCACTGTTCGCGGAGCAACGCAGGATCGGAGAGGGAAATGGTCATGGAGCTCATCCGTGGGCGGTCCTTGAGAATGGTTTTTTTGCATTGCCGCGGCTTGCTGCCACCGACGAGTGACCTCGGTCGCGCGATCAAAGCGCTCTTGCGATCACCATGCGCTGAATGTCCGAGGTGCCCTCATAGATCTGGCAGACGCGGACATCGCGGTAGATCTTGGCGAGGCCGAACTCCTCCAGATAGCCATAGCCGCCCAGCGTCTGGATCGCTCCCGAGACCACTGCCTCGGCGGTTTCGGAAGCGAAGAGCTTGGCCATGGACGCCTGGGTCAGACAGGGCTCGCCGGCATCCTTCAGCGCGGCGGCGGCGAGCACCATCTGGCGCGCGGCTTCCAATCGCGTCGCAAGATCGGCAAGTCGAAATCCGACGGCCTGATGCTCCATGATCGGTTTGCCGAAGCTCTTGCGTTCCTTGGCATAGGCGACCGCGATCTCGAGGCCGGCTTGCGCCATGCCGACGCACTGCGCGGCGATACCGATCCGGCCCGCCTCGAGGTTCGAGAGCGCGATGCGATAGCCCTCACCCTCGCCGCCCAGCATCAATGCGTCCTCCACGAAGAGTTCGTCGAAGCGGATAGCGCAGGTGTCCGACGCCGCCTGTCCGAGCTTGTGCTCGACCTTGTCCACCGAATAGCCGGGCCGGTCGGTGGGTACGAGAAAGGCCGATATTCCCTTCTTGCCTGCAGCGGGATCGGTGACCGCGAACACGATCGCAAGGCCCGCGATACGCCCCGAGGTGATGAATTGCTTGGCGCCGTCGAGCTGCCAGCCGCCCTCGACACGCGTCGCACGCGTGCGGATCGCTGCCGCGTCGGATCCCGCATCGGTCTCCGTCAGCGCAAAGGCGCCGATCATCCGCCCGGAAATCAGATCGGAAAGGAAGCGCTTCTTCTGGTCATCGGTGCCCAGCCGCAGCAGCGCCGACACGATGAGGCTGTTCTGGATCGACAGGATCGTCGACAGCGCGCCGTCACCGGCCGCCACTTCCATCAGCGCGAGCGCATAGGAGATGTAATCGGCTCCCGCGCCACCGAACTCCTCGGGCGCGGTCATGCCCATGAGGCCAAGCCCGGCAATCTCCTCGAATAGCGCCTGGGGATAGCCGCCTTGGGACTCGAACGCGGCGGCATGCGGACGGATACGCTCCTGCGCAAAGTCGCGAACGGCATCCCTGATGGCAATTTGCGTGTCGGAAAGAAGCATGAAACCCACTGGCCGAAGTTTAACCTGCCGGCGTATTGCGCCGCTCATTTCGGACCGTCAATCGTGACGGCCCAATCGGGGGCAAAGCATCCACTCTGCGATGCTGTGACGCGACCGGCATTTGCTCATGAGCATTGGGGCATGGCGCTCCAATACCCTCAGGCATCGACGCGGCGATGTATGGCCTTGTACGGCGTCTTGCCGCGTCCCGGCGCATTGACAAGGTGCGCCCGCTCCGCCCACTGCCTCTTCAAGAAACGCCGCCCGCGCGAGCTTTCGCGGCGACATTCATGATTGAGGACAGCTGACATGGGGATCCGCACGCGCTTCACCGAATTGGCGGGTATCGAACATCCGATCGTCCAGGGCGGCATGATGTGGGTCGGCCGCGCCGAGCTGGCCGCGGCAGTCTCGAACGCCGGCGGTCTCGGTATCGTCACCGCGCTCACGCAGCCAACGCCCGACGACCTGCGCCGCGAGATCGATCGCTGCCGGGCGATGACCGACAAGCCGTTTGGCGTAAACCTGACGATCCTGCCCTCGGTCTCGCCCCCGCCCTATGCCGAGTATCGCCGCGCGATCATCGACAGCGGCGTGAAGATCGTCGAAACCGCGGGCTACAAGCCGCAGGAACATGTCGACGACTTCAAGGCACATGGCATCAAGGTCATTCACAAATGCACCGCCGTCCGCCATGCACTTTCCGCCGAGCGCATGGGTGTCGACGCGATCTCGATCGACGGTTTCGAATGCGCGGGCCATCCGGGCGAGGACGACATTCCGGGGCTGATCCTGATTCCGGCGGCCGCCGATCAGGTGAAGATCCCCATGATCGCGAGCGGCGGGTTCGGCGATGGACGCGGTCTCGCGGCGGCGCTGGCGCTGGGTGCCGAGGGCATCAACATGGGCACGCGCTTCTGCGCCACCGTTGAAGCGCCGATCCACGAGCGTATCAAGCAGTTGCTCGTCGAAAATGACGAACGCGCGACCAACCTGATCTTTCGCGCGTTCCGCAATACCGGTCGCGTTGCCAAGAACTCGATTTCCGATCAGGTGGTGGAATTGGGAAGCCGTCCGGGCGCAGTATTCGAGGATGTCCGACCGTTGGTGTCGGGTGCCAAGGGCAGGACCGCGCTCGAAACGGGCGACATCGATTCCGGGCTTATCTGGGCCGGCCAGATCCAGGGTCTGATCCACGATATTCCGACCTGTGAGGAACTGGTGGCACGCATCGTGCGCGATGCCGAGGCCATTATCCGTGGCCGTCTTTCCAACCTCGTCGTCGAACCCGAGATGGCGTGAACGGGTCAGAAGGCGACGGGAGGACAGCGCTATGACGACGGACCAGCATGATGACCAATCCGTGCGCGGGGGTGGCCCGCTCGCCGGATTGCGCGTCGTGGAGTTTGTCGGCATCGGCCCCGGCCCCCATTGCGCCATGCTGCTGGCCGATCTGGGTGCCGATGTCGTCCGCATCGACCGCGAAGGTGGCAATGGCTGGGAAAACCCGATCGTGGATCGCGGGCGCGCAACTGTCACGGTCGATCTCCGTTCCGAAGCAGGGCGCGACTATTGCCTGGGCGTCACCGATTGCGCCGACGTGGTCATCGAGGGGTTCCGTCCGGGCGTGATGGAGCGGCTCGGCCTTGGCCCCCAAGTGCTGCTCGAACGCAATCCGAGGCTCGTCTTTGGCCGCATCACGGGATGGGGACAGACCGGTCCGCTGGCGAAATCGGCAGGTCACGATATCAACTATATCGCGCTGACCGGCGCGCTCGCTGCGATGGGACGTCCCGGTGAACCTGCGCAGCCCCCGCTTAATCTTGTCGGCGATTTCGGCGGCGGATCGATGCTGCTGGCCTTTGGCATCATGTCGGCGCTGTGGGAGCGCGAACGCTCGGGCAAGGGGCAGGTCATAGACGCGGCGATCGTGGATGGCACCTCGTCGCTGATGAGCATGTTCGCTGGCCTGCTGCCAAGGGGCGCGATTTCCATGGAACGCGAATCCAACCTGCTGGCGGGCTCAGCACCCTATTATCGTTGCTATATCTGCGCCGATGGCCGGGAAATCTCGATCGGGCCGCTGGAGCCGCATTTCTATGCCGAACTCCTGAAGCTGATCGGCGCGCCGCCGGCACTTCACGAAGAACGCCTTGATCCGGCGCGCTGGCCTGAGCATTGCGTGGTTCTTGCGGAGATATTCAAGAGCCGCACCGCCGCCGAATGGACCGCGCTGTTCGACGGTACCGACGCATGTTTCGCGCCGGTTGTTCCGCTTCATGAAGCCTCCGAGCACCCGCACATGGCCGAGCGTGGCGTCTTTGTGACGCATGACGGACTTGTACAGGTTGCGCCCGTCCCCCGTTTCTCGCGCACGCCGGGTGCAATTCAGCCATCGCGCGATGGAGCTACGGCGGTCGCCGCGTGGCAAGAAACCGGATTGGCCCGATCATGATGGGCACAGGCGAGGCAAGGCGACAAACAGCCGCCGGATGGCAGATACGCTGGAACGAGGAACTGTCACAGCGGGCATATGCCGAGGGCTGGTGGCGACAGGACACCTGCGCCGACGCGCTGCGCCGTATCGCGCTGGAGGACCCCGATCGCATCCTCGTGATCGAGGGCGATGCGCGCCTGTCCGCGGGCGTGATCCACGACAATGCCGCGCGCATGGCGCAGACGATGCTATTGCGCTTTGCGCCCGGCAGCGTCGTTTCGTTCATGCTGCCCAACTGGCACGAGGCCGCGGTGATCTACATGGCGGCGACGCTGGCCGGAATGGTCGCGCACCCCATCCTGCCTTCGCTCAGGGATCATGACCTGCGCTTCATGCTCGCCGATGTCGGCAGCCGCATGATCTTTGTTCCCGCCGAGTTCCGCGGGCACGACTATGCTGCGATGCTGTCGCGCGTCGCGGAGCAGATCGACAACCCGCCCGAGACCGTCGTCGTGCGCGGCGATGCCGGCGTCCACACGCCCTATCTGCGGTTGCTGGAGGGTGGCGACGCTGCGGCCGAACTGCCGTCGCTCGATGCCGACGAAGTACGCATGGTCATGTACACCAGCGGGACCACCGGCAGGCCCAAGGGCGTCCTCCACACGCACAATTCGATCAATGCGCTGATCCGCCAGATCGGCAAGCACTGGCTCGTGGCGCCCGGCGACCGCTTTCTTGTGCCCTCGCCGATCAGCCATATCGGCGGTTCTATCTACGCCTTCGAAACCCCGCTGCTGCTCGGCGCGACCGCCATCCTGATGGATCAATGGGACGCGGGCGAAGCCGTCCGGATCATGGACGACGAAGGTTGCACGCACATGGCAGGCGCCACGCCCTTCCTCCAGCAGTTGCTGGCGGCTGCGCGCGCGGCTGAAACGCGTCTGCCCGCGCTCAAGCTGTTCATCTGCGGCGGCGCATCGGTCCCGCCCGCGCTCATTCGCGAGGCATCGGACTATTTCGATAACGCGATCGTCTCGCGCGTCTACGGATCTACCGAAGTGCCCGTAAGCACCGTTGGCGTCATCAGTTGCGGCGATGTCGAGCATGCCGCAGAGACCGATGGTCGCCCCGGCATCGCGACCGTGAAAATCGCGTCCGATGGCGAGATCCGCGCGCGCGGCCCGCAGATGATGGTGGGCTATGTGCATGTCGAGGACGAGGCCAGCGCGTTCGACGAGGAAGGCTATTACCGGACGGGAGATCAGGGGCGCTGGGTCGACGGCGACCATCTGGTCGTGACGGGGCGGATCAAGGATATCATCATCCGCAACGGCGAAAACATCGCACCCAAGGAGATCGAGGACCTGCTGGTCGCGCATCCGGGGATTGCCGAGGTTGCGATCGTAGGCATCCCCGACCCACGCACGGGCGAGCGCGCGGTCGCGGTGATCGTGCCGCGCGATGGCGCCGCGCCCGACGTGCCCTCGATCAGCGCGTTCCTGGCGGACTATGGCGTCGCGCGCTTCAAATATCCGGAGGCGGTGGCGCTTTGGGAGGCGCTGCCCAAGAATGATGCGGGCAAGGTGCTCAAGCAGGTGATCCGCGCGAAACTGGTCGCAACGTGATTAGCTGCGCGTTTCCCGCAAGTTGGTGAGGGGACGACGATAGGAGATGTCGTTACGGTCGCGCGTCGGCGCGCCGTTGCCGTGAATGTCGGGCACGTCGGCGAAGGGGATCGTCATGGTCGGAACCATGCCCGACCATTCGATGGCATTGCAGCGCAGCGCGATCCGCCATGTACCGTCGCGCCGCTCGAGCCGATCGACATAGCGACCGCCCGCTACCCAGTTGGTATCGTCGCGGTTGCGGCCGACGAAGAGATAATAGGTTTCGGCGTGTGCCGTATCCCCGTCGATCTCGCAGCTATGGTTGAGCAGATTGTGGTGGGTCGCCACCTGGCCTTGTTCATGGAGGCCCTGCGCCCAATCGTAGAGCGCGTCGGGCTGGCCGACGAAATCACCCGCTGCGATCGTCGCGTCCGCATGGAAGGCCGACAGGAACAACTCCCTGTCGAAACGATCCATCCCCCGGCTGAAACGCGTCAGACAATCGAGAATGTCTTGCCGATCAAGCAGTTCCTCGAGGCGCGCGAGCTTTGCCGGCTCCATCGTCAGCCTCCCTTCCGTGCCATTTCGAAGCTCGTGCCGAGATGCTTCATGAAGCCGTGGGGTCCGCCCGCTTCGGTGGGCACGACCGGGAAAGAGTAAGGCTCCGAACGATCGGAAATCTCGGCCATCCGCGCGTCCACGTCCGCCATAGTCCATTCGGGCTGCCACACGCCCTTCGTCTCGCTGAGATAGGCCCGGGCGATGCGGCCGCCGAGCGCGATCATCAACTCGCCCGAAAGATTGCAATTCTCGTGCGCGAGCCAGCCCACTGCGGGTGCGACGAATTCGGGCCCGAGCGGGGGAAACTGGCTGGTGTCGACGCCTTCCGACATCCGCGTCACCGCGCTCGGCACGATGCAATTGGACTTGACCCCATGCGGAGCGCCTTCCAGCGCTGCCGAATAGGAAAGCCCGATCAGCCCGGCCTTGGCCGAGGTGTAGCCGGCCACGTCGTAATTGCCATAAAGTCCGCCGATCGACGTGGTCATCACTATCCGGCCATAGCCAGCCTTGCACATCGCGGCGAAAGCCGGCTGTGCGACATTGAAGCCCCCCACCAGATGGACGTCGAGCACCGCGCGGAAGGTCTCCGCGGTCATCTCGGCCAGCGGCGCGCGGCGCACGTTTCCGGCATTGTGGATCAGGATGTCGACGCGCCCCCAGGTGTCGAGCGCGCTCTCGATGATCGCCCTGCCGCCCTCGGCAGTGGCAACGGTATCGCGGTTCGCGATCGCCTCGCCGCCCGTCGCCTTGATCGCCGCGACGACGTCGCCCGCCGGGTCTTCGCTGGTGCCGTCGCCGGCCATGCTGACACCGAGATCGTTGACCACGACCCTGGCGCCCTGGCGGCCGAGCAACTCGGCATAGGCGCGCCCCAATCCGCGGCCGCCGCCGGTGATCACGGCAACGCGGCCGTCGAATCTCAATTCAGACATGCAAACTTCCTTATACTCAAACCGGTGACCAGATCGGGGAACCGCGCTGCTCACGAAGCGACGGGATCACCTTGCCGTCAACATCGGTGACGCCATAGTCCTGCGCGACCTCGGCGGTGATGAAGGTGCCGCCGCTGCGCTTCATGACTTCGGGATCGGCAGCCAGCGCCGCGATCACCCGGCCGGGAAATTCGGGCGAGCAGCCCACCAGCGGATTGGTGACGACCTGTTCCTTCATCGCCGGATTACGGGCGATATTGCGCTCGGCGCGCTCGGTGAAGGTAAGCCCCTGCCACAGTGAAAGCGAGGCGACGTTGTGCGGCTTGAGCTCGATCGCCATGTCCCGCGCCATCCGGTCGACCGCCGACTTGCAGGTGCCGAACACGACGCCATAGGTGTAGGTGACCCCGACATAGCCTGAGATCGCAACGATCAGTCCCGACTTCTGCGGAACCATGATCTGCGCCGCATGCCGTGCCGCGACGAAGTTGGAGCGGACGCCAACATCGACCATTTCCCAGTTGGAGAGCGGCTTCTCCCAGAAGCTGCCCGGCTCCGTCAGATCTTCCGGCAGCGCGAAGGCGTTATTGACGAGAATATCGAGCCGGCCCTGTTCGCGGCGGACCTGATCGAACAATGCGGAGACCTGTTCGTCATTGGCGTGATCGACGGCGACGGCAATCCCCTTGCCGCCACGCTTGTTCACCTCCGCCGCGGTTTCGCCCACCGTTCCCGGGAGCGGGTTGCTGCCGGGCGTAACCGTGCGGCCGGTGACATAGACCGTTGCGCCCTCATCCGCGAGCGCAAGCGCGATGCCCTTGCCGATGCCGCGGCTGGCGCCCGTCACCACCGCGACCTTGCCCGAAAGCGCACCCATCACGCCTCTCCACACTTTGCCGCTGACTATCCGTTCAGCACGTTTCCGACGACTTAGCCGTCCGCGACAGCCGTTCAAAGGGCGCGCGGCCAAGCATCGCACCGGCGACGTTCTTCAGGTCGAGGTTCGCGGCTCGGCGATGTTTGGATATGACGACAGACAACAGCTACGGAAAGGCAGGCCATGCAGGTTGCGATCATCACGGGTGCGGGAAGCGGCATCGGCTTCGGCACGGCCAGGATGCTGTACGATATGGGCATGGCCGTCGTCGGCGTCGGACGCGACCCGGCAAAGCTCGTGGCGCTCGAAGCAGCGATCAACGATCCCGGTCGTATCGCGACGCTGTCGATCGACGTGACCGAGGATGAGGCGCCGAAGAAGATCGTCCAGCTCGCGCTCGATCGCTTCGGCCGGATCGACTTCCTCATCAACAACGCCGGCGCAGGCAGCCCGAAGCCGCTGCACGAAACCGATGACGCGACGCTCGACCAGTTCCTCGACCTGATGCTGCGCGCGCCGTTCCGTCTGTGTCGTGAGGCAATCGGCCATATGGGCGAAGGCTGCGGCATCGTGAACGTCACCTCGACCTATGCCGTCATCGGCGGCCGGCGCGGCGGCGCCTATTCGGCTGCAAAGGGTGGGCTCACCTCGCTTACCCAACATATCGCCTGCGACTATGGGCCAAAGGGCATCCGCGCGAACTGCGTCGCACCGGGAGTGACGATGACCGACATGGTGCGCCACCGTTTCGAGGACGAAATGTTCAAGCGCGTCAATGTCGAGACGACGCCCTTCCCGCGCCTCGGCGAGGTTGACGACATAGCGAGCACCATCGCCTTTCTCTGTTCGCCCGGCGCCGGCTTCATCAACGGCCAGACGATCGTGGTAGACGGCGGCTGGACGTCGACCAAATATCTGTCGCCACGCGCGCTGACAACGAAATGGGTGGAGCCCGACGCGGAATAACCGCAGGCGCTACGCGTCCCGGGCGGCGCAGTGCATGGCGATGCAGGCATCGTCGCCGATGCGGCGCAGGAGTTCGACAAGCTCCGCGCGGCGGTCCGCCGGGACACTACGGCCGATGCGCGCCTCGTGGTCGTCGAAAATCCGCTCCACTTTTGCGTAGAGAATTTCGCCGGCCTTCGACAGCGACAGCGCGATCGCGCGCCCCTTGCCCGGCGCGCGCTCAAGGGCCCCCGACATGACGAGCTTGTTGATCAGCGGGACGAGATTGGCCGGCCGCGCCCGGAGCGCGCGGCTGATATCGCTCTGTGTGCAGCCGTGGTTCGCGCCGATTACCATCAGCAGCGAGGCCTCGCCGGGATTGATCTCAAGCGGGGCAAGCTCATCGGCCAGCGCCGACATGACCGCAACCGACGTGCGGCGCAACTGATAGCCCAGCATCGCGTGCAGGGGGTCGATCATCGACGGCTTGATATCTCGAGGCTTGTCCACCTTCAGCCGCCTACCCCCCTTGCACGGCAAGCTCAAGCCGATATGTTATGTTCCATAATATATAATTGAACGGGTAGCCGCGCAGCACTGGGGAGAATGTCATGAAGAGCCGGAATCGACTTATCCGCCGCCTTGCGCTCACAATGGCAGCTTCTGCGCTCGCGGGCCTGCCGGGTCAGATCGCCATTGCCCAGGACAAGCCGACCAGCGGCTCCATTGAACCGGACGGCACGGTCGTCGTCCCTTCCTTTCGGCTACCGCCCTCCGCCTATCTGAGTGAAGAGGCCAAGAAAGCGCTGCCACGCGCGCCGTTCGACCAGGAAGAACCGATGATGCGAGCGGTGGCCGCGGGCCAGGCAGGCGCTTTGCGGCAGAAGATGCCGCAGATCTTGGCGCCCCGGCTCGCCACGCTGAAGGAGATGTACAAGGTCACGACGCGCGACGCCGAGATCGCTGGCGTTCCCGCGGTCTATGCCACCCCGGCCGCGGGCGTGCCCAAGGCCAATGCCAGGAAGATCCTGCTCAATCTGCCCGGCGGAGGCTTCGTGATGGGCGTGGCCAGCGGCACTGGGATGATTGAATCGATTCCATTGGCCGGACTTGCCGGCGTCGAGATCGTCAGCATCACTTATCGCCAGGGGCCGGAACATACCTATCCGGCCGCCACCGAAGATGTCGTCAAGGTCTATCGCGAGCTGCTCAAAACCCACAAGCCGCAGGATGTCGCTATCTTCGGCTGTTCTGCGGGCGGGCTGTTGACAGCTGAAACAATGGCCGCACTGATCAAGGAGAAGCTGCCGCTGCCCGCAGCAACCGGCATCTTCTGCGCCTCGGCCGACGCCCGCTGGGGTGGTGACAGCAGCGCCTTTGGCCGGCCGTTCCAGGCGCTGCCGCCGCGCGAGGGGCCGCGATCCTATTTCGAGAAGGCCGACCTTTCGGACGCGATGGTGTCCCCCATCCGGTCGCCTGAGACGCTCAAGCGCTTCCCGCCCACCCTGATCATTACGGCAACGCGCGCATTCGAGATGAGCGCCGCGGTCAACACGCACCGCGAGCTGGTGAAGGCCGGCGCAACCGCCGACCTGCATGTCTGGGACGGGCTGGGCCACGCCTTCTTCTACGATCCCGCATTGCCCGAATCGCGCGAGGCCTTTGACGTGATGACCGGATTCTTCCGCAAACATCTGAAGCTGGGACAATAGATCCGGGGCGAGGACATCGGCGGGCCATGCATCGGCCCGCCGATGTTATCGCCACACATTGCCCCCTTCCGACCAATGACGATAGCATCCACCCCAAAGACCGGCACGGCCGCGCCGGCGCAGCGGAGAGACAGCATGAAGGTTCAGCCAGCGGCGTTCCTCAGGACAACCTTGCCGCTGGGCATCGACCAGATCGGCGATCTCGACACCGGGCGCTATCATTCGATCTGGCTGCCCGATCATATGGTGAGTTTCTGGCCAGACTCGATCTGGACACCCGAATTTACCGATCTCGCTACGGTATCTCCCTCGCCCCACCGCCATCTGGATGCGATGGCGGTCGCGGGCGCCGCTGCCGTGCTGACGAAGAATGTGCCGATCGCGACGAGCGTGGTCGATACGGTCCGCCGCCATCCGTCCATGCTCGCACAAACCGCGCTGACGCTCGATCACCTGTCCAGGGGCCGGTTCATACTCGGCCTCGGCAGCGGCGAGATGGAGAATACCGTCCCCTATGGCTTCGACTTTGCGAAGCCGGTCGGCCGTTTCGAGGAGGCGCTCAAGGTCATCAAGCTGTTGTGGGAGAGCGAAGGACCCGTCGATTTCGAGGGCCAGTTCTTCCACCTCCGTCACGCCCGAATGGACACCGAACTCTTCGACGGCCGCTGCCCGCCAATCTGGATCGGCGCGGGCGGTCCACGCATGCTCGAAATCACGGGACGATTTGCGGATGGCTGGTGGCCCGCGGGCGCGTGGAGCCCGGAGGATTATGCCGAAAAACTGGGTGTCATACGTGCGTCCGCAGAAAAGGCGGGTCGCGATCCCATGGCGATCACCCCCGCCTTCATTCAGACCTGCCTGATCGGGGATGATGCCGAACTTGCCGAGATACTGGCCGCGCCGCTCGTGAAGGCGATCATCCTCCAGATCTCGGCGGCGGAACTGCGCAAGAAAGGCCATGAGCACCCGCTGGGCGAAAGCTGGCGCGGCTTTGTGGACATCGATCCCGCCGTGCTGACGCGCGAGCGCTTCCTGGCCTTTTGCGAGCAGGTCTATCCAGAGATGATCCTCGATCTCATTCCCCATGGAACACCCAGGCAAGTCGCCGGGGTTGTCAAAGGCTTCTGCGACGCAGGGCTGCGCGTGCCCAAGATCCTCGACTATGGCGGCATGGCGGGGCTCGCCTATGGCGCAAAATCTCCGGCCAAGGTTCGCGAAGCCGAGGACGAACTGCTGCGCCTTTGCGAGGGCGTGTGACGATGGCAGTACCGCTGGACGCCGAAGCGCTGCTCGCCGTCGCTCAGGCGGAAACCGGTCTGTCGGACTGGGGCGATCCGAGCTTTCGCGAACGGTTCGCGCAGGCGGTCGACCTGATCCGATCCGCCAATATGGACGACGCAGGCGAGGCGATTGCGGCTGCCAATTGCACGTGGCTGCTAACCGACCGGCTCCGCTTCTTCGACGATCACAAGCGCCATGAGCTCGACAGGGAAGTGATCGAGCAGCCGATGTTCGTGACCGGCGAGCCGCGATCGGGCACGACGCTGCTCCACGCACTGCTTTCGGTCGATCCCGATGCGCGGGCGCTGCGTTTCTGGGAAGTCATGCACCCCTCGCCACCGCCGGGACTTGCCGGGTCCGACGATCCCCGCCGCGCCCAATCCGATGTCGAGTGGCGCGAGATCAACGCGCGCCTGCCCAATTGGCTCAAGAGCCACCCCTATAACGACATGCTCGGCGATGGCCTACCCGAATGTGAGCGGACATGGGCGTTTGATTTCCGCGTGCTCACCCCCACCGCCTGGTGGCGCGTCCCCATGGGGATGGTCGTGGGTGGTATCCCTTCGGACCCGCCCGCGCAGTACCGCATCCACAAGATGATGCTGCAGGCGATTCAACACGGACGACCCAGGAAGAAATGGGTGCTGAAGGGATTCCACGCGACGCGTTTTCCGGCCTTTTTCGAGGCGTATCCGGACGCGCGGATCCTCTACATTCACCGCGATCCCGTGCAGTCGATCGCCTCGCGCATCCAGATGGCGGCGGATTTGACCGAAGGGTTGACCGGATCGGTCGATATCAAAGCGATCGCCGAGCTTCACACCCGGCTCGGCCGTGCTGGTTTCAAGGCGACCCTCGATAACCCGATGATCGACGATCCGCGCATCCACCATGTCCGCTACCAGGACTTCGTGGCGGATCAGGTGGGCGTGATCCGCAAGTTCTACGACTTTGCGGGCCATGAGCTGACCGCGGAGGCGGAAGCTGCGATGCGCAACTATCTCGCGACCAACCGCGGCGATCGCTACGGCAAATTCCGCTATTCGACCGACCTGGTCGACGGCGATGTTGACGCGCTCCACGCCGAATTCGCGCCCTATCGCGAACGCTTCGGCCTCGACATCGAGCAGCGGGGGTAAGGATGCACCCGCGCGTTTCGCTGCATCAGGTGTGCTTCATCGGTGAGAGCAACACGGCGTTCATCGATATCTGTCGGAAAATCGGGGTCCGCAATGCGGTGATGGTCAGCCCCAAACTGCTTGCGCCCGATGCGCTCGGAGGTGTTCGCAGTATCCTGGCCCATGGCGAACCGCGCATCGAAGCGCTGAATCACGTTTTTGCAACCTTTCCGGACCTTTCGAGCGATTCCGGTCAGGCGTCATCCACTTTTCTGGACGTAATCGACGCAGCCGAGTCGCTGGGGGCGCGGTCGATCTATTTGCTTACGGGCGGGCGCGGGCCGCTGGCATGGGAGGAAGCCGCGGATCGCTTCGCGGCGCTTGTTGCGCCGGGCGTTGCGGCGGCTCGGCAGCGCGGCATTGCAGTACTGATCGAAAACGCCTCGGCGCTCTATGCCGATATCCATATTGCCCATAGCCTTGCCGACACGATCGCGCTGGCCGAGCGCGCAGACACCGGCGTCTGCATCGACCTGTTCGCGTGCTGGGCGGAAGCGAGCCTCAAGGAGCATTTTCGTCGCGTGGTGCCGCGTTTGGAACTGGTGCAGGTAAGCGACTATGTGCTGGGCGACCGCGCGCTTCCTGCTCGTGCAGTTCCCGGTGATGGCGTGGTTCCGCTGGAACGGATACTCGGCGACATATTGCACACGGGCTATGAAGGCGTGTTCGACATCGAGCTGATCGGTCCGCGCATCGAAGCTGAGGGCAATGTGGCAGCAGCGACGCGCGCTGCGGAACGCGTGTCCGGAATGCTCACGAAACTGGGAGCCTGATCATGGCCTTTGGCGACGGCCCCGATGACGAAGCCTTGCACTCAGCATGGGCGCAATTCTGTGATCGTCTCCGCGCCGCCGGCGATCAGGTGTTCAAGGATCACAATCCCTCGTCTGGCCTCCACCGCGCCGACGCCTTCCGCTTCCTCACGCAAAACCTGGGACAGGCCTTCGACCTCGCGCTCGAAACCAAAGATCCGCGCTATCCACACATCCATGCCTTCTGCACGCCCTTTCGCAAGCTCGGCGCGGACGCTGCAGACTTCAGCTATCAGCAGGCCTGGATCGACGGAACGAGCGCCTATCGCATCTCGGGCACGAAGGGCACCGCGCGCTTCTTCAATATCACCGTGCAGGGACCGCGCCCCGAAACGCAATCAGGCACGGGCTGGCCCAGCCTGCACGAACCCTTTGGCGACATTCCCGAGGCCAATCTCTTCGGACACCAGATCGAAGGCGCGCCCGATGGCAGCTTCGAACTCTTTGTCGGCGGGGTCGAACGTTCATCCAACTGGCTCCCGACCACGCCCGGGTCACGTAAGCTTTTCATCCGTCAGGGCTTCGATGACTGGAATGAAACACCGTGGATGCTGCGCATAGAACGGATCGGCATGGATGCCCCGCGCCCCGTGGCGACACCGGACGAGATGATTGGCGCTTTCGACTGGGCCGGAGAGTTCGTCACCGGCCTCATGCGTGACTGGCCCGACCATCCGTATCGCTACAGCGGCGGCGCGGTGGATCCGGAAATGATCAACCGTTTTCCGCCTCTGCCTTCGAACGATTCCGGAGACGGCAAGCGCGGCCGCGCGGTCGCTAACATGGTCTGGGCGCTCCAGCCCGACGAGGCGCTGATCGTCACCTTCCAACCGGACGACAGCTTCTGGATGGCGTCGCTCGGCGGGGTCTTCATGAACAGCCTCGACTATCTCTATCGCCCCGTGAGCTATACGCCGTCCCGTACGCGCATGGACGACGACGGCAACGTCCGCCTGATCCTTTGCAGCAAGGATCCTGGCTTCCACAACTGGCTCGACACCTGCGGTTTCGAGCAGGGTAATCTCGCCATCCGGACGTTGATGAGCGCCTCCGGGCCAACGGTCTTCACGCAATGCGTCAAGAGCGCCGAACTTTCGGATGTTCTGCCCGCCAACAGCGCGCGGACGCCCCCCGAGGAACGGATGTCACAATTGATCGAGCGCTTTCGCGGTATCCAGCACCAGCGCTTCGGGCTCTAACTCACGCGGCAATAGCCCGGCGGCAGAATTCCCAGATTTCGTCGGCAAGCTTTTGCCGGCGCTGCGGATCGGAATGCCCCGCTTCTTCCGACAGCAATTCGGTGTGCACAGTCGTCGATACGAGATTGTAGACGAGCATCGCCATCCACTGCACCGGTGCCTCGCGCACTTGCGCCGCCGCGATGCCGTCCGAGAGCTGCCCGGCGATCAGATCAATCAGCGGGCTCACCGCCTTTTGCAATTCGGCCGGGCGGGCCTCGGCAAGCCGGAGATGCTCCCGGCTGAGTGCGGCGGCACGGCGATCGCCGGACGCCCCGGTTGCGTCATCGATCGAGACCCGGCCGAGCACGATGCCCGTCACGATATGTTTGAGGCGCGCCATGGGATCTGGAAGCGCGCGGACCTGCTCTCCGAAATAGGTCGCTGCGAGGCGCAGCGTATTGGCGAAGACCGCGAGTACAAGGTCGTCCTTGCCTGCGAACCGATCGTAAAACGCGCGACGGGCAAGGCCGGTGCGATTGAGCACCGCCCGGATCGTCATGCCCTCGAGCCCCGCTTCATCGAGAAGCTCATAGGCGGCAGCAACGATCTGGTGCGTGCGATCGCTCGTGTCCGCATCGACGTCGACTTCAACCGCCTGCCTGGCTGCGCTTTGCATTCGGGTCCTTCCCGATGAGAACAATGTTCTTCCCTTTTAGCAGTTCCGCGCTATAGTACCAGTCAAGAGAACATCGTTCTCATCCATGAAAATCGAACAAGGAGAGGTTGATGGCATCCGTCACCTATGTCGAAGCGAACGGCGCGCAGCACGTGGTTGATCTGCCTGAGGGCGAGAATGTGATGCGCGGTGCGCTCGACAATGGCATTGAAGGCATTGTCGGTGAATGCGGTGGCGGCCTCGCCTGCGCGACCTGCCATTGCTATGTCGACGATGCGTGGGCCGACAGGCTTCCCGGAGCCGTACAGGATGAGCTCGACATGCTCGAAAGCGCTTCCTCGGAACGCAGGCCGACCAGCCGCCTGAGCTGCCAGATCATCATGGCGCCGGCGCTCGACGGCATCGTCATCCATCTGCCCGAAGCCCAATACTAAAAACAAGCGTCCCAGGAGAGCGATCATGGCCACTGCCCCCGCCGCCGAAATTCCCGCGCACGTCCCGCGCGAACTGATCCGCGAAATCGGGCTCACCACCGGGCCCGAATTTCTCGCCGCGCCGCACGACTTCATGGCGAAGCTGCACGACACGCATCCGCCGCTTTTCTACAGCGTCAATCCGATGACGGGTAATGCGTGGGCCACGATCAAGCACGAGGATGCCTTTTTCGCGCTGCGTCATCCCGAATATTTCTCGACCGCGGACGCCACGCCCTTCCCGCGCGATCCCAACAATTTCTTCTATTTCATCCCGCTGGAAATCGATCCGCCGCACCACCGCAAGTACCGCGCGATCCTCGATTCCACTTTCTCTCCGCAGGGCGTGCTGAAGCTGGAAGGCTATATGCGCAAGCTGACGAACGATCTGATCGATCAGTTCATCGACAAGGGCGCGTGCGAGTTCACGACCGATTTCGGTCGCCCGCTTCCCGTCTCCATCTTCCTCGACCTGATGGGCCTGCCGCAGAACATGCGCGACACCTTTGTCGGCTGGGCGGTGGACCTGCTCCATTCGCAGGACCGCATGACCGCGGGCATGGCTATGCGCGGGATCGAGGCCTATCTGGCCAAGGTCATCGCGGAAAAGACCGAGAATCCCGATGACGGCGTGATCGGCACCATCATTCAGGCGCGGCCGAATGGCGAACCGCTGACAGAGCGCGAGATCTTCGGCTTCACGTTCTTCCTGTTCATCGCCGGGCTCGACACGGTGTTCGCCACGCTCAACAACATCTGGCTGTGGCTCGCGAACAATCCCGACCGGCGCCGGGAAATCATCGCCAATCCGGACAATATCAACGCGCAGGTCGAAGAGCTGCTGCGCGTCTTCTCGGTCACCTTTTCGGGACGGACGCTGACGCAGGACCTCGAGATGCGCGGCGTGAAGATGAAGGCCGGCGACAAGTTCATGAGCATCCTGCCCGCGTGCAACTATGATCCCGACGTGTTTCCGGATCCGAAGACGATCGACTTCGGTCGCCAGCGCAAGCCCATCCTCGCCTTTGCGGGCGGCGTCCACAGCTGCATCGGGGCGCATCTGGCGCGGCTCGAGATCAAGGTCGGACTTCAGGAGTGGCTGCGCCGCATCCCCGATTTCAGCGTCAAAACGGGCGCGACGGTCGAATATTATCCGGGCGGCGTGGTCGGCCCGAAGGCTCTGCCGCTGGTGTGGTAATCAAGGATCCTCCCCAAGCTTGCCTTGGGGAGGACCTGGTCGCCGACCGACACTCCTGCGCCAATCGCACATCGCCGCGCGTCAGATGTTCAGATTGAGGCCGAACCTGGCCCTATCCAGACTGGCATGACCTTGCCCCCATCAACCGGGTGAAGCGAGGCTGCCAGGATAGGAGCCGGCCCCCGTGTCGTTCGAACTGAACCGCAAGCTTGCCGCGCGGCGCGATCCGCTGCCGACTTCGGCCTCAATCGACGCGGTCACCGCAGACATCATCCGCGGCGCGTTCGAAACCGTCTGCTTCGAGGCCGCGACGCATCTGGGCCGCGCCGCCTCCTCGCCGATCATCAACCAGTCGAATGAACGCAATGCCGCCATCGTCGACGCCAATGGCCGGCTGGCAATGGGCGCGATCGGCACGCCGCACCTGACCTTCGTCAACCAGATGATGGTGCGCTGGGGGCTGATGAATGTCGAAGCCTATGACTGGGGCCGGGGCGACGTGTTTCTCTCCAATGATCCCGATCATGGCGGCGGCCACCTTCCCGATTATTGCGTCTATGCACCCGTGTTTGACGAGGCCGGCGAGCTGATCGTCATCCTCACGCTTCAGGCCCACCAGGGGGACACCGGCGGCAAGGACCCGGGCGGCTTCACGCTCGAGGCCACCGACATCTTCACCGAAGGCGTGTCCTTCCCCTGCGTGAAGCTCGTGCATCGCGGGGAGAAGCGCGGCGACGTGATCCACATGATCGAGCGCAACAACCGCTTCGCGACCTTTGCGGGCGATCTGGCCGCCATGATCGGCGCGGTCCAGCGCGGGGTGAAAATGCTGGACGGCATGATCGGCAAATGGGGCGCCGACACGGTGAAGGCAGCGATCAACCGCTCGATCGACCACACCGAACGCCTTGTGCGCGAACAAGTCGCGCGGTGGCCCGATGGCACCTATGAGGCAACGGTGCTGATCGACCATGACACGGTCGGAACCAGGGACGTGAAGGTCCATATCGCGTGCACGGTGAAGGGCGATCAGCTGACAGTCGACCTGACCGGCACCGATGACCGACCCAACCTCGTCGGCGTCTGGAACACGTTCGCCAACAGCCGGTCCTATGTGATGACGCAGCTCTGCGCGGCGGTCGATCCCACGATCGTCAAGAACGAGGGCATGTTCAACGCGGTCGAGATCGTCATTCCCGAGGGTTGCATCGCGCAGCCTCCGCCCAACAAACCCGCGGCGCTCGGCTCCTTCCACCCCGCATGTGAAATCACCGAGGCGGTGTGCCTGGCGCTGTCGCAGGTCGTGCCCGAAAGGTCCGCGCCGCAGCTCTACAAGATCGGCATGCCCAATGCGGTCATCGGCTTCGATGCCAATGGCCAGATGTGGATGGATCAGGGCGTCGACTGTCGTTCGATGGACGTATCGGCCGTGCAGGGCATCGACGGCTGGGGTTCCTGCCCCGTCAGCCTCGGCAACCTGATCCTTTCCGAGGCCGAGGACGCCGAATGCCGCTTCCCCATCCTCAACATCAGCCGCGAGATGACGACCGATGCAGGAGGCGCGGGCCAATGGCGCGGTGCGCCCGGCAGCCTCAACGTGAAGCAGGTTCTGGAGCCCACCATGGCGATGGCGTGGATGGTATCGGCGGATCACCCGTTGCGCGGCATGTGCGGCGGAGAGGATGCCATTCCCTATTCAAACCGGTTCGAGGTCGGAACGCCGGGCGAATACAAGATCGAACGTACCGCACAGGCGCAACTCCCCGCTGATGCGGTCATCGCCTACCAGCATGGCGGCGGCGCGGGCTTCGGTTCGCCGCTGCTGCGCGATCCGGAGGCGGTGAAGGGAGATGTGCTCGACGAATATGTAAGCCTGAAGGCCGCGCGCGAGAAATACGGCGTCGTGCTCACGGGTAGCCTCGAGGAGTACGATCTCGCGGTCGATCACGCGGCGACCGAGGCGTTGCGCAAGGAAATGGGCAAAAGCCAGCCCGCATTGGAGGCTGCAGAGTGAATTACCGCGTCGGCATCGACATTGGTGGCACCTTTACCGACTTCGCGCTGCTGAAAGGCGCGGACGTCATCGTCCACAAGAACCTCTCGACCCCGCAGGACCGATCGCTCGGCGTGATGGAAGGGCTTGGCAGTCTTGCGCAAAAGGAAGGCCTGTCGCTGACCGATTTCCTCGCACGCTGCGATGCCATCGTTCATGGCACGACGGTGGCGGACAATACCCTCATCGAGATGGACGGCGCGGTCACCGGCCTCATCACGACCGAGGGGTTTCGCGACGAGATTGAATATCGGCGCGGCTTCAAGGAGGACATCTGGGATGTCCGACTGGCCCCGCCCAAGCAAATCACCCCGCGTCGCCGCCGTCTGACCGTACCCGAACGCGTCCTGCATGACGCTTCGGTTCACAAGCCGCTCGACGAAGCCGCCGTGCGCGAAGCGTGCCGAAAACTCGCGAAACAGGATGTTGAATCCGTCGCGGTCTCGTTCCTGTTCTCCTTCGTCAACTCGGCGCATGAGCGCCGCGTACGCGAGATCATCGGGGAGGAACTTCCGGGCGTTCAGGTCTCTCTGAGCCATGAGGTGCTGCCCCGCGCCCCTGAATATGACCGGACGAGCACGACCGTGGTCAACGCCTATGTCGCGCCGCGGGTGACCTCCTATCTCGAACAACTGGTCATGCGGCTCAGCCGGGGCGGATACAGAAACCAGCTGATGGTCATGCAGGCCTCGGGCGGCGTGATGACGGTGGACTATATCCAGGGTTCGCCGATCCGCATCCTCGCGTCCGGCCCCGCTGGCGGGGTGGTGGGTTCGGCGCATGTCGGCGCGGCCAAGGGCCATCCGAACCTGCTCTGCGTCGATATGGGTGGTACTTCCTACGACATGTCGCTGGTCCTGAACGGCGCCGCGCCGGCGGAGGCGGGATGGAACATGCATCACCGCTACCTGATCGGTGTGCCGATGGTGAAGGTGGAGACACTGGGCGCGGGCGGTGGGTCGATCTGCCAAGTTAATGGCGGCGCGCTCCAGGTCGGCCCGCGTTCGGCGGGATCGGAACCGGGACCGATTGCCTATGGCCGTGGTGGCACCGAGCCGACGGTGACCGACGCGCTTGTCATGCTCGGCATCCTGTCGACCGATGAGGGCTTTGCCGGGGGCAGCTTCACGCTGAAGCGCGATGGCGTCGAACCGGCCTTTGCGCAGCTTGGCGCGGCCATGGGGACAAGTGCGGAGCAGGCAGCGTTCGATTGCTGGCGCGTCGTCAATGCCAATATGTCGCAAGGCGTCCGGCGAACCACGGCGGGCAAAGGCATCGATCCCAAGGATCTGGTGATGCTGGCCTATGGCGGCAACGGCCCCGCCTTCGCCGCAACGCAAGCGGAAGAGCTCAGCATCGCGAAAGTGCTGATCCCCAAGGCGTCACCCACCTTCTCCGCGCTCGGCACGCTCGTCGCAAACCCGAGCGTCGATGAGGAACGGTCATGCCTGGCCAGGGCGGACGCTCTCGATCTGGACAAGCTCAGGTCCTTATGGTCCGAGCTTGCTGCGCGAGCGGAAAAATTCTTCGCGGATTCCAGCTTCAGTCCGGATGAAGTTGTCGCCAGCTATCAGCTCAACATGCGCTATGCCGGGCAGAATTTCTCGCTCACCTTCGACATCGCGCCCGGCCGCAAGCTGCACGATCTGTCCTTTGTCGACGACGAACTGGGGGCGCGCGCGATCGCGCTGTTCAACGCGCGGCACATGGCGGAATACAACCATATCCGCGAATACGAGGTGCCCGAAGTGACGGGCGTGCGGCTCGCAACGCATGTCGGAACGCCATCACCCGCTGTATCGCAGGGCCTTGCGGCGAGCATCAGTAATCCTGCCCCGGCCAAATCCCGCCGCGCCAATCTCGGTCAGGGATTTGCCGACACACCGGTCTTCCTGGGAACCGATCTGCAGCCGGGGCATGTCGTGACCGGGCCTGCCATCGTGGAGGAAACTTTCACGACGATCGTCGTCAATCCGGGCTGGCAGGCAATGGTCGACGTCGCGGGCGATTATGAAATGACCCGCGCCGACTGACGCCTATTCAGTCGCGCGGGATGCCCGTAACCCTGATGCCTGCGCCCGGGACCTTGTAGCGTTTGTTGAGAGCTATGAGGACGCTGGTCAGCGCCTCCGCCACCACCGAATTGGCCAGAACCCCGCCGTAGAATGCGCCAAGGCCGATCTGCCGTGCGAGCCCGACGACGAGTTCGCCCGCTTCAGTGTCATCGGCGCAGACAAGGACGTCGCAATCGATCTCCTCGCCAAGATGCTTGAGGTGATGCGCTGAGATGTTCTGGAAGGCGGAGACTACCCGTACCTCCTCGCCCAGCAGGTGCTGGATCGCCTCGACCGCCGAACCACCTTCGGGCAATTGCACGCGGGCGACCTTGGGCGGCACCAGCGGAACGGTGACGTCGATCAGGATCTTGCCCGCAAGATGCTCGCGCAACGCCTCCACCGTCGCCCGCTGCGCGGCATAGGGCACCGCCAGGACGACCAGCTCGGCCTCGGCGGCGGCGGAAGCATTGTCTGCACCGCTGGCGACCTCGCGTCCGAGCGTATCATTGATCTCGGTCGCGGCTTCCTGCGCGCGCGCTGGATCGCGGCTGCCGATGATGACGCTGTGTCCGGCATCCGCCCAGCGCAACGCGAGACCGCTGCCCTCCTTCCCCGCACCGCCAAGGACCGCGATCGTCATGCTCGGGATGTCAACGGTCATGCGTGAAGCTCCAATGCGGGGTCTGCGAGCCGCTTGCGTGGTGGGGTCTGGATAACAGGCTCCAGCGGAGCCGCGATGCGCGCACGCTCGATCGAGCTAGGATCGGCATCGGCGTAGAGCGTGGTTCGGGGAAGCGGAACGCGGCCGATCGAGCCGATGAATGCGTCCATCTCGAGCGGCGGAAACTCCTGCCCGTGCGCGCTTCCGGCGGCACGCGAGATGCTTTCGTTCATCAGCGAGCCGCCAATATCATTGGCCCCGCCCTGAAGGCACTGTGTGGCGCCCTGCTGGCCGAGCTTGGTCCAGCTTGTCTGGATATTGGTGATGTGCGGATGGAGGACGAGCCGTGCGATCGCGTGCATCAGCCGTACCTCGCGAAAGGTCGGTCCGGCGCGGGTTTGCCCCTTGCGGGCGAGCGGCGCTTCCATGTGGACGAAGGGCAAGGGAACGAACTCGGTGATGCCGCCCGTGCGCATCTGGAGCGCACGGATGGCGAGCAGATGCTTCGCCCAATGCGCTGGGGTTTCGACATGCCCGAACATGATGGTGGCGGTCGTCCTGAGCCCGACTTCATGCGCGGTTCCGATCACGTCGAGCCACTCAGCGGCGGTGAGCTTGTCGGGGCAGATGATCGCGCGGACTTCGTCGTCGAGGATTTCGGCGGCGGTTCCCGGTAGCGAGCCCAGCCCTTCGGCTTTCAGCCGTTCGAGAAATTCGCGGATGTTCAGGCCAAGAGTTTGCGCCCCGTGCGCGACTTCCAGCGGGGAAAAGGCGTGGACGTGGATACCCGGCACCGCCTGTCTGGCTGTGCGGAGGATTTCGAGATAGGTCTGCCCGGTATAGGCCGGGTGAATGCCGCCCTGAAGGCAGACCTCGCTCGCGCCGCGCGCTGCCGCTTCGCGGACCCGCCGCGCGATCTCGTCATGATCGAGGTCATAGGGACGCCCGCGCAGATCCTCATGCGTTCGCCCCTTTGAAAAGGCGCAGAAGCCGCAGGCATAGGCGCAGATATTGGTATAGTTGATGTTGCGGTTGACGACATAGCCGACCGCATCGCCGTTCACGCGCTGGCGCAGATCATCGGCCGCCGCACTGACGCGCTCCACATCGCCGCCGCGCGCCGAAAAGAGCAGTTCGACCAGACCGGCATCGGGCTCGTTCCCGGCTTCCAGCGCGGCCAGGGCCTGCCCGATAGCGGGATCGCCCGGCCCGCAAACCGCGCCCGGCTGTGGTGGCGCCACCGCGCTGTCGCCACTGTGCCAACGATCGTCACGACCCCAGCCATGCGCATCGCTGTGGCGCAGCACGGCAGGCAAGACCTCGGGCGCAATCCAGCGCTTCGCGAGCCATGGTGGATATACTGGAAGCCGGCGGACGAGCATCCGGCCGCGCTCCGCGGTGCCCGTCTCGAGCCGCGCGAGTTCGGGCCATGGCGCCTCGGGGTTCACATGATCGGGTGTTACGGGAGAAACGCCACCCCAGTCGTTGATGCCCGCGTCCATCAGTCGCGGAAAATCGTCGGCGGACAGGTTGGGCGGCGCCTGGATGTTCATCGCCGGCCCCAAAATCAGACGAGCCGCAGCGATGGTCCAGAGCAGGTCGGCGATATCGGGTTCTTGCGCGTCGGCCATCGGCGTGCGCAGCTTTGCGCGGAAATTCTGGACGATCACTTCCTGGATATGGCCATGCGCGCGGTGAAGGTCGCGGATCGCAAACAACGCGTCCAGCCGCTCCTCACGCGTCTCGCCAATGCCGATCAGGATGCCGCTGGTGAACGGAATGGCGAGCTCACCCGCGAGCCGGATCGTTTCAAGCCGCGCCGCAGGGACCTTGTCGGGCGAGCGATAATGCGCGCCGCCCTTTTCGCCGAGCCGGTCCGCCACAGTTTCCAGCATGAGTCCCTGCGAGGCGGAAACCCGGCGCAGCGCGAGCAGGTCTTCGCGCCCCATCACGCCCGCATTCACATGCGGCAAGAGACCCGTTTCCTTGAGCACCAGCGCGCACATGTCGACGAGGTAGGCGATGGTCGACGCATACCCCGTCGCCTCCAGCGCCTCACGCGCCGCGGCGTGGCGCAGTTCGGGCTTGTCCCCCAAGGTGAACAGCGCCTCGGTGCAGCCCTGCGCCGCGCCTTCGCGTGCGATCGCCAACACCTCTTCCGCGGTCAGATATGGCGTCTCGCCGCGCTCAAGCGGGCGAGAGAAGGTGCAATAATGGCAATAGTCGCGGCACAGCCGGGTCAACGGAATGAAGACCTTGGGCGAGAAGGACTGGATCAGGCCGTGACCCGCATCACGCAGCGCGCACGCTTCTGCCATGAGCCGATCGGGCGCGTCGCCGAGCAGCCGCGCGCGCAGAAGCACGTCCTGTTCCTCATGATGTCTGGCGATACAGGTCACGCGCGATCGGATCCTTCTCCCTCGCGCCTTCATTCGCGCGACAAGTTGCTACACACTAAGCAAGTTCAGGAGTTCAAAACAATGATCGAGATTCGCCCGGTTCCGGGCATCGGTGAAATCGAAAATGGCGAAGATCTGGGCCGTATTCTGGGCGACGCGCTTGCCTCCATGGCCCCGGAAAGCGGCGATTTCCTCGTCGTCACGCAGAAGGTCGTTTCCAAGGCCGAAGGGCAAATGGTGGCGCTGGAAGACGTCATTCCAGGTCCGCGCGCGACCGAAATCGCCGGAGCGATCGGCAAGGACCCGCGTCTTGTCGAACTGGTCCTGGCGGAGGCCGTCGAAGTGCTGCGGGCGGAGCGCGGGGTGATCATCACGCGTCACCGGCTGGGGCTGGTGATGGCCAATTCCGGAATCGACTGTTCCAATGTGGGCCCGGGATCGGGCGAGCGCGCGCTGCTGTTGCCGCGCGATCCCGATGCCTCGGCCGGGCGGATTGCCGATGCGATCGAAGCGCGGTGCGGCGTCCGACCCGGCGTCGTCATCTCTGACAGTTTCGGACGCCCCTGGCGCAACGGCGTGGTCAACGTCGCGGTGGGCTGTTCGGGCGTCCCGTCGCTCCATGACAAGCGCGGCGAGACTGATCGCGACGGAAGGACCCTGCAGGCAACGCTCATCGCCTATGGCGACCTGATCGCCTCGGCTGCGGGACTGGCCATGGGCGAAGCTGACGAAGGCGTGCCTGCGGTGCTGATCAGCGGCCTTGTGCTCCCCGGAACCGTGCAACCCGCCTCCGCGCTCGTCCGCGCGGTCGAGGAGGACCTGTTCCGATGAAGGTGACAGTCCTGTCCGGTGGCGTCGGCGGCGCCAAATTCGTGCTCGGGCTCCAGCACTGCGAGGAGGTCGATCAGCTCACCGCGATCGTGAACACCGGCGACGATTTCCGGCATCTGGGCATGCACATCTCGCCCGATATCGACACACTGCTGTACACGCTCTCGGGCCAGGCCAACGCCACGCAGGGTTGGGGCCGCGAAGGCGAGAGCTGGAACTTCATGGCCGCGCTAAAGGCGCTTGGCGGCCCGGACTGGTTCAACCTTGGCGATGGAGATCTTGCTCTTCATGTGCTGCGGACGCAGCGCATTGAGCAGGGCCATTCGCTCTCCGTCGTTACCGCCGATCTCGCCAAAGCATGGGGGATCGGCGCATCGGTGCTGCCGATGAGTGACGACACGGTCGCAACCTGGCTCGAGACCGACGAAGGCGCGCTGCCCTTCCAGAGCTATTTCGTCGAGCGTCAGTGCCGCCCGATTACAAGCGCGATCCGCTTTGAGGGCGCCGTAGACGCGCGCCCCGCGCCCGGCGTGTTGCAATCGCTGGCCGATGCGGACGCCGTTTTCATCGCGCCTTCCAATCCATGGCTCTCGGTCGATCCCGTGCTTGCCGTGCCCGGTATTGCCGACGCCTTGCGCGAGACATCCGCCCCCGTCATCGCGATTTCGCCGCTGGTCGGCGGCAAGGCGGTCAAGGGCCCGACAACCAAATTGATGGCCGAGCTTGGCATCAATGCGGACAATGAGGCTATTGCCGGCCACTATGCGGGTCTCATCAGCGGCCTGCTGCACGACAGCGCCGACGCTCCCCCGCTCTCCACGCCCGCGCGTTCGACCGCCACACTGATGACCAGCCTCGACGACAAGGTCCGCGTCGCCAGGGCAGCTATCGTCTTTGCAGAGGCATTGAAGGCATGACGGGCTGGCGGGCGATCATCCCGCTCAATCTGGGCAGGGAACGCAAGACGCGGCTTGCCGGTCGCCTGTCTCCCAGCGAGCGCGAACGCCTTGTCGAAGCAATGGCGCTGCATGTCATCGACCAGCTCCGTTCCGCCGGGAGCGTTGCCGAGATATATGTCCTGTCACCGGCTGAGCCGGGCTTTCCCGGCACGCAATGGCTGAAGGACACGCGGTGCGGACTCAATCAGGAGCTTGCGCATGTGCTGGGCGGCGAACGCATGCTCGTGATCCACGCCGATCTGCCCTTGCTCGATGCAAACGAGGTGGAGGCGCTGCTGCGCGAAGCGGACAAGGTCGGCGCGGCGATCGCCCCTGACCGGGCGACAACGGGCACCAATGCGCTGGCGCTTCGTGATCCCGGGGCGTTCATCCCCGCGTTCGGAGAAGGCAGTTTCGCGCGACACCGGACGCTGTTGCCCGACGCCGCGATCGTCGTGCGCCCCGGCCTCCAGATCGACGTCGATAAGCCCGAAGATCTTGAGCTCGCCCTGAAATCGGGTGCGACGTCCATCGCCTGCCCGATATGACACGTCCGCTGACACCCGCGATTTGACTTGGCCAGAGCCTCACCCTCAGTTTCGTGCTGAGAGGAGCAAAGCGCAAATGACGCCAGACCCGACCCAGCCACTGGCCGGACAGGCCGCGCTGATCACCGGCGGCGGCGGCGGCATCGGGCGCGCCATTGCTTTGGCGTTTGCCGGAGCTGGCGCAGACATCGTGATCGCCGATATCGTACCCGAACGCTGCGAGGAAACCGCAGCGCGCGTGCGCGAACTCGGCCGTCGGGCGCTGGCCTGCCCCACCGACGTGACCGACACAGACCAGATTCGCGCCGCGATCGAGGCCGCGGATGTTGCGTTCGGGCGGCTCGACATTCTCGTCAACAATGCCGGCGGCGTGTCTCGCCGCACATTTTCAGAACAGTCGGAGCGGTCCTGGCGCAAGCATATCGACCTCAATCTGGTGAGCATGCTCGCGGCGACATCGGCCGCCATCCCGATCATGGTGCGGGGCGGGCGCGGCGGCGCGATCATCAACGTGACGAGCATCGAGGCCGCGCGCGCCGCGCCGGGCTATGCGGTCTATGCGGCATGCAAGGCGGGGATGAACAATTTCACGCGCACCATGGCGCTGGAACTCGCCGATGACGGCATCCGCGTGAACGCGATCGCGCCCGACTTCACCACCACTCCCGGCCTGCGCGGCAACGTCACCGGACCCGTCGACGAGCGCAAGTGGATCCAGCCCACCCCCGAGCAGGAAAATGCCATCGCCCGGCGGATCCCGCTGGGGCGGCCGGGACTGGCGGAGGAATGCGGGCGGGCCGCGCTGTTCCTCGCCTCTCCCGCAAGCAGCTATGTCACGGGCATCGTCCTGCCCGTCGACGGCGGCAGCTGGGCCTCGAGCGGCTGGGTCCGCGATCGCCAGGGCAAATGGGTCCTGGGCGAAGTCTGAGAACAGGGAAGAATCCGATGCTCCAGTTCAACATCCCCCTTCCCTTCGACCATCTGGCAGCCGGCGAGGAATTCCTGACGATGGAAGCGGTGCGCGACGTTGGCGCGGCGATCGAGCGCGCGGGCTTTTCGGCGTGCCTCGTCACCGATCACCCCTGCCCCACGGGACGCTGGCTCGATGCGGGGGGGCACCATGCGCAGGATCCCTTCGTCATGCTGTCGCTGGTCGCGGCGGTGACGACGCGCGTCCGGCTGCAGACGGGCATTCTTGTCCTCCCCTATCGCAATCCCTTCATCGTCGCGCGCTCGATCGCGTCGCTCGACCGCTTCTCGAACGGGCGTGTGACCATCGGCATGGGCGCGGGGTATCTGAAGGGCGAATATCGCGCGCTGGGCGTCGATTTCGAACAGCGCAACGAGTTGATGGACGAATATCTGAAGGCGCTGAAGCTCGCGCTTTCGGGCGAGGAATTCGAATTCGAGGGCACGGGCTATCAGGCGTTCGGCAACCGCATCCAGCCCGGCCCGGTGCAGACGCCGCACCCGCCGCTCTATGTCGGCGGCAATGCGCGGCGCGCGATCCGCCGCGCGGTCGAGCTGGGCGATGGCTGGTATCCCTTTTTCACCGTGGGCGGCGTCTCCACCACAACGACGCGGACGGCCGATATCACCAATGAGGCAGATCTTGCCGAGGCGCTCGCCTATATGCGCGCGCATTGCGAGACCGTAGGGCGCGAGACGCCGCCCGTCGTCGCGGTCGGCAGCATCGTGAAGCCCGGTGAAAGCTGGGAGCCGCAAATGGTCGTCGATCGCGCCGGACAATTCACCGAAATGGGCCTGGTCGCGGCGGGCATGAACATCGAAGGACGTACGCGCGCCGAATGGTGCGACAATGTCGAGCGTTTCGGGCAGGACGTGATCGCGAAGCTCGGGACAGCCTGATGCAGCCGGTAAAGCTGGAGCACGGGGGAACCCTCCTCAACGGCGAACTCTTCCTTCCCAAGGGAAGCGGCACGCATCCCGGCGTGCTCGTAATGCACAATGCCCTGGGGCTGGGCGTGCAGGTGCGCGAAGTCGCAGCGGAACTGGCCGAACGCGGTTTTGCAGCGCTCGCCACCGACATGTTCGGGGCCAAGCTTGATGGCGATCCGGCAAAAGCGGGCGCCTATTTCGCCGCGTTGCAGGCGCAGCCCGATCTGCTGCGGTCACGCGTCGTTGCGTGGCATGACAGGCTCGCCGCGCTGGACGATGTCGATGCCGGGCGGACGGCCGCGATCGGCTATTGCTTTGGCGGGTTTTGCGTCCTCGAACTCGCGCGCAGCAGCGCGGCGGTGAAGGCCATCGTCAGCTTTCATGGGCTGCTGACCACCTCGCTCCCCGCCACGCCCGGTGCGATCAGGGGCGAAGTCGCTGCGTGGTGTGGTGGGCAGGATCCCTATGTACCGTCCGACCATATCGAGGCGTTCCGCGCCGAAATGGCGACGGCGGACGCGTCATCGCAGATCACGGTGTTCGCAAACGCCGCGCATGGCTTCACCGATCGCGACGCCGCTGCGCTCGGGCGGCCAGGCGTCGCCTATGACGCGCTGGCCGACCGGGTATCGTGGGCGGGTACGCTGGCTATGCTGGACTCCGTCCTGCAACCCTAGCCTTCGATAATGCCCGGCCCTGCATCGCGGCCGCCCCAGGCGGCGAAGCGCGCGGCTTCGGGATCGGCTTCGATCCTGTCCTCGAAGTTGAAGATCATGACAGGGCGCCGCTCGGGCGCGTAAGCGGGCCAGCCAGCCCCCGGCGCGCCATGCCGGACGAAATGCGCATAATGGCCGGTCATGCGGCCGCCCAGTTCGGCGCGTTTGCCGCGCATCGGGCCGCCGCGCGCGAGCGTCGCGCGGAAGGTCTTCATCGGCCAGGTGACAGTGAGATCAAGGCCGTGGGTCGCGCCGGCAATGGGGTGGCTGTAGTCGAAGCGATAGAACCAGGTCGGATTGTCCCGCGCATGGCGCTCGGCGAAATTGCGCGTGGGCATCAGGAAAGTCAGGTCGGTCGCGAGCGCGCGCCGGCCCGCCTTGGTGCGCGGATAGGCGGCGAGGACGCGCGCGGCGTGTTCGGCACCGAGTTGTTTCTGGAGCAGCGCCTCGAGTTCGGGCCATTTTGTCGGCAGGATATCCCCGGGCATCAGCTCGAACAGGCGGATTTCGTCGCGCGCTGCGCCCGCGATGAGCGGAACCGGTGCGGCGGGCGTCGCATGCGCTTCCTCCAGCGACGCGGGCAGCAGGTCGCCATCGAACCACGGCGCCGCCGGGATCGTCCCCGGATGTTCGGCACCCACCTGCCCCTGCGCCTCGAACAGGCGCTTGAGGTCCATCGCCTTGAGCGCCGCGAGGCTTCCCTGATCGAGACCCAGTATCTCTGCAAACCGGCGCGCGATCCTGCGGCTCATCTCGCGGCTGTGGATCAGGCTGATCGCGCCGCTCTGCATGATCGCGCCGCGAAAGAGCGGCCATGCGCTTTGGGCGTGGAGGAGCAGCGATACCGACATCGAGCCCGCGGACTGGCCGCCGATCGTGACCCGGTCGGGATCGCCGCCAAAGGCCGCGATATTGTCGCGCACCCATTCGAGCGCTGCGATCTGGTCGCGCAGGCCGAGATTGGAAGGGATGTCGGGCAGCCCCAGCACCTCGCCGAAGTTCACGAAGCCGAGGACCCCGACGCGGTAGTTGATCGTGACGACGACGATGTCGCCGTTCCGCGCCATTTCGGTCCCGTCATAGGCGCTGCCGCAGCCGACGACGAAGGCGCCGCCATGGATCCAGACATAGACGGGTTTCCTGCCCTGATCCGCGCCGCCTTCGGGCACATAGACGTTGAGCGAGAGGCAGTCCTCGGCGAATTCGGGCGCTGCGAGCATCGCGCGTCTGGCGTTGTTCCCGTACATTTGCGGGCACTGCGAACCTGCCTTCACGGCATCGCGCACGCCGTCCCACGGCTCGACAGCTTTGGGCGCCGCAAAGCGCTCGACACGCGCATAGGGCACGCCCATCCAGCAGCGCACGCCATCATGTTTTTCGCCCCGGATCGCCCCCGCGGTCGTAGTGACTGTCAGGTCTTCCATCTGTCCCCCTTACCCGATGGTCGTCAGGCTCTCATGTGCCGACCGTTCTATCATGCCGTAGGCCTGCTGCCCGTCCCACTCGTAAAGCACACCGCTCTGCTGAAGGTTGAGGCCGCCAATGTCGGGATTGCCGACACGGAAGGTCGACAAGGTGGTGGTGCCCTTGATGCGCGTCAGTCCAAGCTCGGATTCGAGGACGAGCGACACGTCGAGCCCCTCGGGCGCGATGCGGCGAAGCCACGGCGCGTCGGCAACGCGCGCGGCGACCATCCGCTTACCATCCCAGATATAGCCCTCATTGTAACTCGGCGTGCCGTCGTCGCGCGGCGGATAGGCGATATAGCCGAATGCGCGACCGTCGGGAAAAAGCGCGGATTGCCAGCAATGGCCCGTAAAGCCTTCGAGCTGGCGGACGCTCTGGCGGTGGATGCGCAGGCCGGTGCCGCTGATCTCGCGGCGCTCTCCGTCAAGTTCGACGGTGCCGCGCGCGCGGAATAATTGCTCGAAGCGGTAGCCCACGCCCATGAAGCCCGCCTCGGCATCGTCGCCCGACACGATCTGGCCCCAGGGCGGCACCGCCATTTCCATATCGATCTCGAATATCAGCGGCGAGCGCTTCTGCGGGTCGAGCGTGCGCGCTATCTGCTCGGAGACATGGCCGTCGGCGGCGGTGCCGTCGAAACGCGCGGTCCAGCGCCTGAAGGGCTCGATGCACTGGAAGGTCACGGGCCCCGCACCGATGATCGTCGGCTGCCCGTTGGCATCTATGGCCGAGGGTGCCGCCCCCTTGCCCGGACCGATCAGCACGCGCCCGCCTTCGGCCGCGAAGTTGCCCTGATAGAGCCGGTCGTCCCAGCACGACGCTTCGGCCTCTATGCCCATGCGCGGGGCGGCGAAGCGGCCATTGTCCTCAAAGAACCAGAGCGAGACGCTTTCGCGCATGTCCGGATTGTCGGGACAGGCCGGGAAGACGAGGTCCTTTTCGGGCTCCAGCCCCGCGGTCCACAGGCCAGCTTCCATTCCTGCCTCTCCTAATTGACGCCGTACCGGCCCGAATAGAATGCGAAACGCGTGCGCAGCGCGGCGATGTCGATGCCGAATTCGGCGGGGTCATATGTGTGACTGCCGTGCTTGTCCTTTGGCGTGTTCGCGCGCCAGGCGAGCATCCGCGCGCGCGCTTCTTCGGTGAAATCCTCGCCCATCCAGTCATAAAGCTGCCCGATCACCGGGATCGGGTCTTTCATGAAAGGCGCGAACTGGATGTCGAAAAAGCTGTCGTCATGGCCGGCATCGCGGAACGCGATCATCCGGCGCATTCCAAGCTCGCAGAAATCGGTGGTCACGGCACCAAGCCACGCCTTGTCGACCCGATCCGAATAGGCGCTGGAGAGTTCGCAATAGAGATCGGCAACCGATGGGATGACGTTCGCGACATCGCGGTGCGTCATCCAGAACCGCGCGTCGGGAAAGACTTGCGCCAGCGCGTCGATGAAGAGGATATGCGACGGGTTCTTGAGCCGCCAGCGCGTCGGCGGGCAGCGCCACTGGAGCAGCTTGAGCACGCGCTTCACATAGCCATAGGTCGGAACGAGATCGGCCTTGTGATTGAGCCATTCGACATAGTTCGGGACATGCGCGAAGGCCTGAAAGAGCTGCGACTTGAAGTCATAGCCCATGAAGGTCTGACACTCGGTTGGGGAAGTCGCGGTGCTGGGCACCATCTGCTTCATGCGCGGGAACAGCCGGTTGCGGCGCTCCATCGATGCCTCGGCCCTGGCGATGCGCGGGTCGCTCTCCTGCGTGGTCAGTTCGGGCGGCGGGCAAGGCGCCATCGCCTCCCAGCCGCGGATCGAACGTGCGGCGGGATCCTCGCCGAGCATATGCGAAAGCGCGGTCGATCCCGTGCGCGGCAGACCAAGCCCGACCAGCGGTGCGGTGATCTCCTCTTCCTCGATCTCGGGATGGCGGCGA
Source organism: Sphingomonas sp. LaA6.9 (assembly GCF_022601895.1). GTDB lineage: Bacteria > Pseudomonadota > Alphaproteobacteria > Sphingomonadales > Sphingomonadaceae > Sphingobium_A. Next base: position 103,164 of record NZ_JAKVIO010000002.1, on the reverse strand, counting down.
TACCAGTCCTCGACCTGCAGCCGGCAGGCGAGAAGATCGACGATCTGCATGTCGAAGGCAGCCGCCCCCATTTCGGTGAAGCGCGCTTCGCGATCCGCAGACTCTGTCAATATCTGCAAGCCTTCGCGGAAAGACTCGTCACCGAAGTCGTCAAAACCGGTCGCGGCCTTTGCCTTGTCGATGAGTTGAGCAACACGCTTCATGCCTGCACTGCCTTTCGGCCCGCACGCTATTTGAAAGATCGTGCGGCACACAGCGCCAACCGCCCCTTGGCGCGATGCATCGGCAGGGCGATGCAAGCCTATGGCAAGGAGCGGTTTTGCGCCTGTGTCAGTCAGTCGTCATCGCGGGCATGACCACCAGACGGTCGAGGATTTCGGCGATGCGCTCGACGGGAAAGCCGGGTTCCTGCTGCAGCCACCAGGCAATGATCTCTACCGTGGCGCTGACCGCGAAGGTGACGCGAAGATCGTCGGGCAACCATCCATCGACCGGGCCCTGGGCATCCGCAATCCGCTTTGCCTGCGCGGTGAACTCCTGCTTGAGCATCGTGGCCGCGCCGCCCGTCAGAAGTGCCGACCACAGGACGCGGCGTTCGGCGACATAGTCGAACAGCGCGATACAGGATTGGCGGCTGTCCACCGAAAATAGCACCGGGAGCGCCTGGTTGAGCAGTTCGGCGATCTGATTGGCGGCAAGATCGTGAAGCAGCGCCTCTTTCGAGGCATAATGGCGAAAGAACGTGGCATAGCCGATGCCCGCCTCGCGCGCGATCTCACGGATCGTCACCTGCTCGAACGGACGCGTTTCGATCAGGCGAAGCAGCGCCTCGAACAGGTTGCCGCGCGTACGCACCTGTCGGGCGTCGGTCAGGGTTGACGCGGTGATGCTCATTTCTTTATGATACACAGTGTATCATAAGAAGGTAAGGGTCTATGACAGCGACGATCAGGCAAGCGCATTCCTCGACCTTTGACGCAAATCGCGACGATCGCAAGACCGCGGGCATCATGGCAGCGCGCGCGAAGCGCGAGAAAGGCTCCACACCGGTCACCAGCTTTGCCGAAGCGCGGCAGATCCTGCGCAGCACCTCGATGAAGCAGGGCGGCGGCGGTGCGGAGCATTTCGACACGAGCAATCCCGATCACGCGCCGGTCTTCTTCCTCGACGGCGCCGCGCACAGGAAGAAGCGCGCAACCATTGCACGCTACTTCACCCCCAAGGCGATCGCCAATCGCTACCACATCATCATGGAGCAGGTGACCGCCGAACAGCTCGGCGAGCTGCGCCGCACGGGCACGGGACGACTCGACCTGATGAGCTTCGACCTCGCGGTGGCGGTCGCAGCCGACATCGTCGGGCTGACCGTCACCGACCGGAAGAAGATGGCGCGCAGGCTCGCGGTGTCGCTGTCCGCCGCCTTCTACCACCAGCGCAACTATCTTGGCCGCCTCTATGCGGTGATCACAAAGTTCTTCAACTCGATCGACTTCTTCTACAACGACGTGAAGCCCGCCATCCGCGACCGCAGGGCCAATCCGCAGGACGACGTGCTCTCGCACCTCGTAAAGGAGGGCTATTCGGACAAGTCTATCCTGATCGAGTGCATGACCTATGCCGCCGCGGGAATGGTGACGACGCGCGAGTTCATCGTCATGGCGGCGTGGCACCTGTTCGACAATGATGCGCTACGCGAGCGTTTTCTGAATGGCGGCGAGGACGATCAGTTCGCGATCCTGCAGGAGATCCTGCGGCTGGAGCCGATTGCGGCGTTTCTCTATCGCCGCGCGGAGGCCGACCCGGGCGTTGCCGACCAGTCCGAAGGCGAAAGCTTCTATGCGTTGTGCCTGCGCGACGCCAATATGGACGAAGCCGCGGTTGGCGCCTGCCCCCATGCGCTCGATCCCGACCGTGCGGCTAGGGTGAAGGCCAATGGCTCGTTCCTGAGCTTTGGCGACGGCGCGCATTTCTGCCCCGGCTCGCAGGTGGCGCTGCATGAGACGCGTCTGTTTCTGGACGCCTTGTTCCGCGTGCCTGGCATCCGTCTTGATCGCGCCCCCGATATCGGCTGGTCCGACATGCTCCAGAGCTATGAACTGCGCAATGCGGTGGTGACCTGCGAGCGCGGCTGAGGCTAGTTACCCCTCACATAAAAGGAGGGAATTCATGGACGCGCTCGCAACGCTGGTCGCCAAGGAAGAAATCCGCGAACTGGCGCAGCTCTATTCACGCGGGGTCGATCGCAAGGATATCGGCCTGCTGAAGACGCTCTACACTGCGGACGGTGTCGATCGTCATGGCCACCATTTCGACGGACCGGCTGACGAATATATCGGCTTCCTCGAGCGATCGCTGCCGCACATGCATGTCGGCGGGCATTTCATATGCAATCATCTGGTGAGCGTTGACGGCGATACCGGCGAAGGCGAGGTCTATGCCATTGCCTGGCACCTGATCCCCGATGGCAAGGGCGGTTTGCTCCACGACATTCAGGGCGTGCGCTATGTCGACAGCTATCGCCGCGAAAATGGCCAGTGGCGTTTTGCCAGGCGCGTGGTGAGTTTTGACATGAAGCTCGTCCAGCCAGCAGCGGATCATGGCGAAAAGCCCGATCCCGAAAAGGACCCGAGCTATGGCGAGCTCATCTCGCGCCTCTTTGCGCGTGGTGCGCGGGGTTAGATGTAAACCCCTCCCGCGAAAGCGTGAGAGCGTTTTGTCCCCAAGCTTCGCTGAGGCGATGTAGCAGCGCCCTTGCTTGACACTCTAATCAACAATGCTGTTCATCCACAAAACAGCGGCTGCGCCTGCAGCGACAAAATAATGGCTTCGCCTGCGTCGGAATCCGATGCCGCCTGGCGCCTGCCACCAGACATGCATGGGAAGGATTTGCGATGACAAGGTCTCTGAATGGCAGGACAGCCGTGGTCACCGGCGCGGGATCCGGCATCGGCCGCGCGATCGCGATCCGTCTTGCCGAGGATACCGCCAAGGTCGCCATCTGGGACATCAACGCCGCCGGCGCCGCCGAAACCGCGAAGATGATCGAGGATGCCGGTGGCACCGCCATCGCGATCGATGCAGACTGTTCGGACAAGGCCGCGATCCATGCGGCGGCCGAGGAAACCCGTGTCAAGCTGGGGCCGATCGCAATCCTCGTGAACAATGCGGGCATCGCGCCCTTCACGCCCTTCATGGACATCGACGACGACCTGTTCGACAAGGTCATCCGCATCAACCTGCGCGGCCCCTATCTGGTCGTCAAGGAAGTGCTGCCCGACATGCTGGCCGCCGGCTGGGGACGGGTCATCAACATCACCTCATCCTCGGTTCAGTCCGGTTCCTTCGCGCAGGGGCATTATGTGTCCTCGAAAGGCGGACTGATGGGCATGACCAAGGCGCTCGCGCTGGAATTCGCGCCGAGTGGCGTCACGTTCAACATGGTTCCCCCGGGCTTCATCGATACGCCGATGCTCCGTGCGGCGCCGATCGACGTCGAGGCCTTCGCGCAGACGCTGCCGATGAAGCGCGTCGGCAAGCCCGAGGATATCGCCGCCGCCTGCGCCTACCTCGCCTCCGAAGAGGCCAGCTACATCACGGGCCAGACGATCAGCACCAATGGCGGCCGCTATATGGGTTCGCACTGAGCCGGCAGAGGAGGAACGGATCGATGCGGCTCGCGGGAAAGATCGCCATCATCACGGGCGCCGCGGGCGGCATGGGCGAAGCGTCCGCGCTGCTCTTTGCACGCGAGGGCGCGAAAGTCGCCGCCGTCGATCTTGACGAGGCGCGCGTGGCGCCCGTCGTGGATGCCATTCGCGCGGCGGGCGGCACGGCGATCGCGATCGGCGCGGATATCAGCCGCACCGCCGATGTCGAACGTATCGCAGAGCGCACGGTAGCCGAACTGGGGCTGCCAAATGTGCTGTTCAACAATGCAGGCGTCGACACCGAGAACAAACAGTCGATCCTGACGATCTCCGAGGAGGCATTCGACCGCTGCGTCGAGGTTAACCTCAAGGGCGTCTGGCTGATGATCAAGCACATCGCTCCGCGCATGATCGAGGCGGGCGGCGGATCGATCATCAACACCGCATCGATCGGCGCATTCACGGTGTGCAGCTCGGCGGGCTATTGCGCGTCAAAGGCGGGCGTGGTCATGCTGAGCAAGGTCGCCGCGGTCGAACTGGGCGAACACAAAATCCGCGTCAATGCGCTTTGCCCCGGCGCGACCGAGACCCCGATGGCGCGCCACCAGCGCGAGGAGATGGAGCGCCGCGGGCTGCCCACCTCGAACGAGATCATCAACCGGATGGGCGTGCTCGGCCGCATGGCGCAGCCTGAGGAAATGGCGATGATGGCGCTCTTCCTCGCCAGCGATGAATCCAGCTTCGCGACCGGCGCATCGTTCAACAACGATGCGGGCTGGACCGCGATGAGCGGCATTTCGGTGCAGGCGTTCGCCAAATGAACGTCAACCTGAAGCTGCTCCACACCTTCCTTCTGGTGGCGGAACATTGCAGCTTCAGGCGCGCGGCCGAGGAATCCAACCGCTCGCAGTCCGCGGTGAGCATGCAGGTGCGCCAGCTCGAGCTGCAACTGGGGGTTTCGCTGTTCCAGCGGACGACACGCACGGTGCAACTGACGCGCGAAGGCGAAATCCTGCTCGAATCCGCGCGCAAGGCGGTGGGCGAGCTGGAGACGGGGCTGAGGAAGATCAAGGACGTGGTCGACCTCCAGCGCGATCACCTGTCGCTTGCCTGTGCGCCGACCATTGCCGCCACGCGACTGCCCGCCATCCTCAACACATTCCAGAAATCCTTTCCGAATGTGACCGCACATATACGCGAGCTGGCGTCCAACGAGATGCTGGACGCGATCCGTGAGCAGGATGTGGATTTCGGCATCGGTCCCCGCGTGCCCAATGCCCCGGAGTTTCATTTCCATCCGATCATGGTGGACGAGATCTGCGCGCTGATTCCCATGCATTTCGGCTTTGCCGATGCGAGGAGCATCGCCTTTGCCGAGCTGGCGCAGCTGCCGCTGCTCGTCGTCACCAACTCCTCGGCCATCCAGTCGGTGCTCGACGACGCGCAGAACATCGCCGGGGTGACGCTGAACATCAAATATGAAGTACGCCAGGTGCAGACGCAGATCGCGATGGCGGCCGCAGGCCTTGGCGCGGCGATCGTTCCGCGTATCGCGCTCCCGGCAACTGCCGATCCCCGGCTTGTCGCGCTGCCCATCGTCGATCCCCCGCTATCGCGCGAAATCGGCATCGTGACGATGCGCGGGCAGTTGCTCTCGCCCGTCGCGACGCGGCTTGTCAGCATGCTCCAGCGGCTGCTCGTCGCACCCGCCCTCGATGCGGAGAGCACCGCGCAGGACCGGACGCGGCGCCGTGACCTGGCGCTGATCGTGAAGAACGGTTGAGCGAAGGGAGGCGCGCATGTCCCTTCAACCAGCTTGCGCCGACAGGTCGCGCACCTATGCTGGCCCCATGGTCCAGAAACGACGTATTGGTGCAGAAAGCTCAGAAACCCGCGCGCGGATCGTGGAAGCCGCAGAGCAGGTGATCCGCGACGAAGGCTATGCTGCCGCCAGCACGCGACGCGTCGCCATCCATGCGGGTCTGAAGCCCTCGCTCGTCCATTATTATTTCCCGACCACCGACGACCTGCTGCTGGCGGTGTTCAGGCGCGGCGCCGAGCAGAGCGACGCGATGATCGAGCAGGCGCTGGCCAGCGACGATCCGGTGCGGGCGCTGTGGCGCTTCTTCGCCGATACGAGCCGCACCGCGCTCGCGCTCGAATTCATGGCGCTGGCCAATCACCGCAAGGCGATCCGTGCGGAGATCGCCAGGCACAGCGAGGCGATGCGCGCCCGTCAGGCCGAGCTGTTCGAAGGGCTGCTCGGCGACAGGCTGGCAGGCGCGGAGGGCTGCGGCCCCGCGGGGCTCAGCCTGTTGCTCGCCGGGATCGGCCGCGCGCTGGTGATGGAAGGCGGACTGGGCGTGAATGCCGGGCACGCCGAAGCGCGCGCCTTTGTCGACGAATGGCTCGACCGTTTGCTGCCGCCACAAGCCGAAGCGACCAGGAATCTTGACTCGGAATGTCACTCATGCTGAACATGTGTTCAACATTCTAGTCGATAGGAGAGTCGATCATGACCGTCGCTGAAATGACGCGTTTTGCACATGAAGAGATCAAGCCGAGCATCGGCAGCCGCATATTGAACACCAAGGAAGAGCTGCTCGCTGGCGACCTCGGCCCGCAGATTCGCGAACTCCTCGAACAGCGCGGCGTGCTCGTCTTCCCCAAGATCAATTTCACCGACGAGGAGCAGATCGCCTTCACGAAGACGCTCGGCACCTTCGCACCCGAGATTCGCGACGGCGGCGACGAGAAGATCCACAAGATCACGCTCGACGTGAAAGAAAATCCGCAGAGCGCCGAATATCTCAAGGGCTCGCTCTACTGGCATATCGACGGCACGATGAACGAGGTGCCGATCCTTGCATCGCTCCTGTCGTGCAAGGTGCCTGCCACATGGGGCGGCAACACCGGCTTCTGCAACACCTATGCCGCCTATGAAGCACTGACCGACGAGCAGAAGGCCGAATATGAAAAGCTGCGCGTCGTCCATTCGGTCTGGGCGACGGTGTTCTATTACGAGCCCGAGCCGAGCCTGGCGAAAATCAAAGGCATGCAGGCGATCGGCGAGAACGAACTGCCGCTGGTGTGGAACCACAAATCGGGCCGCAAATCGCTGGTCCTCGGCTGCACCGCGCACCGCGTCACCAATGTCACGCCGATGAAGAGCGCCGAGATCCTTGTCGGTCTGCGCGAATGGGCGACCCGCGAGGAATTCAGCTACAGCCATGAATGGAGCGTGGGCGACCTGGTCATCTGGGACAACACCGGCACGATGCACCGCGCCGAGAAATATGATCCCGACTGCAACCGCATGATGCACCGCACCAAGCTGCAGGGCGAAGAGCCCTTCGAATGAGCCGGTCGGCGTGACAAAAAGGCGCCCCCGTCGTCCAGTGCGTGACGGCGGGGGCATTTTCTTGCCATCATCGAAGGACGCTCAATGCCCCCCAAACTGACCTTCGGCTATCTCTGCGATTTCCGGAATCCGCCACAGTGGCACCGGCCATCCGCCAACCTCTATGCCGAGATACTCGACTTCATCAGCTGGAGCGAGACGGTCGGGTTCGAGGGCGCCTGGGTGCCCGAGCACCACGGCGCCGAGGACGGCTATATGCCCTCCCCGCTCGTCGCGCTCGCGGCGATCGCGGCGCGCACAAAGCGGATCCGGATCGGATCGGCGATCGCGCTTGCCCCACTCTACCATCCCGTGCGCTTCGCCGAGGAATGCGCGGTGCTCGACATCCTCTCCAACGGCCGCCTCGAAATGGCGCTGGCCATCGGCTATCGCCGCCGCGAGACCGAAGCTTACGGCGTAGATTTCTCAAAGCGTGGCAGCCAGTTCGATGAATTTCTTGAGATCGTGCGCAAGCTATGGGCGGGCGCGACGGTCAGCTTCGAAGGCAGGCATTACACCGTCAACAATGCAGCGATCATGCCGCAATCCCCGCGCGGCCAGATCCCGCTCTATATCGGCGGCTTTGCCGAAAAGGCGCTGGCGCGCGTGGCCAAATATGCCGACGGCTATTTCGGCAACGAGGATGTGTGCGGCCTCTATGCCGACAAGCTGCGCGAGGAAGGCAAGGACCCGGCCGAGGCGCGCATCCGCATCCAGGGATTGTTCCTGACCGTCGCGCGCGATCCCCAAACCGCGATGGACGAGCTCGCGCCCTATTTCCACCACGTCAACAACACCTATGGGCAGTGGCTCAACGAGGACAAGGCCTCGGGGATCGACGACGTGGCGCTGAAGCCCATGTCGCTCGAAGCCTTCAAGACGAGCGGAATCCTGAAGATCCTGACGCCCGAACAGGCGATCGACCATTTCAGGGCGATGCAGGCACGGATCCCCGTGGAGCACTTCATGATGATGCTTCCGCCCGGCCTGCCACCCGCGAGATTCATGCCCTATGCCGAACTCTTCGCGAACGAGGTGATTCCCGCCTTTCGTTGAGACATCCCGGTTGTGCGCCAGCCTTCAAAGTTCAGGATGGTCAGCCCTGCGGGAAAAACCCCCTCAATCAATGCGCCCGCGTTGATCGGGTTTTTCGATCAACGCCTTGCTTCGCATCTGCACGGTTCAAATAGCCAATTGCCGACCGAACCGTGACAGAACGGGGACGTGTAGGACAGCGGTTTATTGGCTGCTGGCGACGACTTTTTGGTCATGGCCGCTGCCAAACTACCATCCCAAATCCCGACAGTCAGTTTATCGCTTTCCCGCTGGAGAGGCGGTAGCCGAGACCTCGGGGAACGCGTAGATTCAATCCATTGGCTCAATGGCGTTGCGACGCCTTCGTCTAAAAAGGGCGAAGATAACGCCGACGACAACGCAGGCGGGGAGCAACCACAACAAGCAGAACAGCCCCAGCTCATATACGCTGCCACCGTGTAACAACTTCGGGCTATGAGCTAGGTCCTGGAAATAGCAGCCGCGCCCCCGACAGTCGAATCCGTAAGCCTCTGGCCAGCCGATCTTGTTCGACAGCCAAATGTCGGCTGCGGCCAAAAGCAGGATAAATAAGACGGTGCCGACACCCAGCGCCCATAACCGCATTGCACCGAGAGTCTTTCGGTATCCTAAAAACTCTGTCTTCAACTGGCGCAGCAAACGCCACATGACAAATAATCCCCAACCGATGCTAGCTGCTAAGGCGACTCCGCCTAGGACCGGGTAGCTGTCCGCCGGTGCGCTGTCGACAAAGATCATAAATGGCACAAAGGGGATTATCATGCCGATCAATGAGATAGGCTTGGAGTTTGCCGCGACGTCTTTGTCGACCAGCTCGATGACCCTGCGCAGCACCCTCACAGCTCGCGCACCCAGAACACGACGCCGATAGCCGCCGCAAGAAACACTCGCTTCACTTGAAACTCCCCTTCCCGGAAGGAGAATAGCCAGCTCACCAGCGACCGCAACGGGTCGCTTCACTACAAAGGCAGATCATAATCGGATGTCAGCTTTCCGTCTGTCGCGCCTAAGAGCCGCTTGTCCGCATTCCACGACATTTCGGACGCTGGCGACATCGCATGCCCTCGACAAAACCGGACCGTCCGGACCCATTTTCGGACATTAGCTCGGCGAGCAGCAACCATCGGCGCTGTCGCCGTTTCTGGCCTCTTGAATGGGCGGGCATGGAATGTCGGCGTAGGAGCAAAACACGCAGCAGTCGCCGGCCAGCGGACGGAGCACAGCCTGACAATGCTTGCAGGCGTAGAAGAACTGGCAAGCGTCAGTCGGCATCGTTTCCGTCGTCGTGCCACCGCATTGGGGGCAGGTGATGGTGCTCTGCAGTTCAGCCATAAGTTTTCGACAGAGCGAGCAGAATTAGCCCGACGACGGCAAGGCTGTTGACGGACCCGCGGAATGTCGGACCAGCGCCGAGAGAACCCGGCTCGCAGCGCCCGGGACGCGGCGTTGTTACGCCGCGTCAGCGGTGGTTGGCTCGCAACCGCAGTCGCTCATTTACTTGGGCTGAGGGGCCGGGGCTGGTTCGGGCTGATGGTCGCCGTGAGCGTCCATTTTGTCTTTGCAGCAAGCGCAATCCTTGCAGCAATCCATTGCGAGCGCAGCGGTAGGCGCAAGCGCTGTCAAGGCTACGGCAATCAGAAGCTTTTTCATCGGGAACTCCTTAATAGTTCCGACGCTACTAGCCGCGCGCCAATACGGCAAGATTGGCTAGTTGGATTGTCCGCATTCCAGGACATCCCGGCCATGCCCGCGCGAAAGGCCGTTATGAATCGTCGACAAACGCGTCCTTGCGCATGGCCATCTTAAAGAGTGGCGATGACAGGTTCCGATCGAGCCATTGCTGAAGCCGCGGGACGGGCTGGCTCGCCCACCAGTCGGCATCATGGCGGGAAAATTGCCGAATGAACGGGAAGATCGCGATATCGGCGAGGGTCGGATGCTTGCTGACGAGGTTGCCCCGGCCCGTCAGGCGGGTATCGAGGTCGGTGAGGATTGCCATGGCGGCGGCGCGGCGATCCTCGGCCGACATCGCATCGGCGGAGGCCGAGTATCGGTTCGCATATTTGTAGCGATCGAGATGGTGCTTGAAGGGGCCGTCATTGCGCGCGATCAGCGCGCGGGTTTCGCTGCCCTCGCGGTCATCGACGAGCCAGTGCTCGGGATCGTGCTGCGCCAGCGCCCAGCGCATGATGTCGAGGCTCTCGTCCAGCACCCGTCCGTCCTGAAGAACGAGAACGGGCACTGTCCCCTTGGGGCTGGCCGCGAGCATGGCAGGCGGCTTGGCCTTGAGCGAAACCTCGGTCAGACCGAAGGGCACGCCGCTCGCCAGCAGCGCCATTCGCGCGCGCATCGCATAGGGGCAGCGGCGGAAGGAATAGAGGCGGGGCAAAGGCGGTATCATCCGCATGGTTTAGGGTCAGGCCGGCCCGTGAGCCAGCCCTTGCCGGCATCGCGGCACGCAAAACTGCGCTCTGGCCCGATCGCCCTATTTGAGCGGCTGTGGCGCCCCCGTGCCCATATAGCGCGCAAGATTATGATGCAGGCTGGCGACCGCGCGCTCCATATAGGGATTGGGCTGGGTGCCGCGGAAGCCGACATTCTTCATGCCCTGCTGGACTGCCGCCATATTGGCGAAATCCTGCTGGAGAACGGGCGGCCAGTTCTGAGGCTCGGTATATTCCCATTCGGTCTCGGGCTCTTCGCCCTTGGGGAACAGCTCGTAGACCGCGGCTTCGAAGATGCACTTGTCGGGATCGCCGCCATAGGGCCGCGCCGAATAGCAGAGCATGTTGTTGACGGCATGGCCGATCTGGAAGTTGGGGAAGATCTGCCATGCGGTGCCGCTCTTCGCGGTATGCGCGGGCTCGACGACGGGCCAGAAGACGCCGCGCTTTTCGTCATCCGCGCGCGCCGACTTGAGCCAGTGCTGGAGCACTTCCATCGCGGGCGTCCCTTCGGGAAGCTCGTCCTTCAGGCGCTTGGCGGCGTTGACCAGCGTCATCGTCGTGTTGGTGTTGGCGTTTTCCCAGGTGTACACCTGCATTTCCGCGGTCGAGAGACGTGGATCCTCGCCCGAACCGATGCGCAGCTTGGCCTGGTTCTCGTCCATATTCTTGGGGGCTTCATAGCCGATATTGGTGTGCAGGCCGTGCTTGCGCGCCCAGCCGCGAAACTCGCCGAATGCGTTGAATTCGGGATGCGTCGTCTGGACGTGATAGGTTTCGCTGAACGCCTCGAGCGCGACCTTCCAGTTGCACTCGAACACGATCCACTTGCGCCAGCGGAAGCGCATGTTCTGGAGCTCGAACGGGTCGAGCATTTCGGGCACGGGCCCGAGATAGTCGGCCAGCGGCCCGCAATCGGGATCGAGGTTGATCCAGATCCAGCCGCCCCATGTGTCGACGTTGACCTTGCCGAGGCTCGTCCGTTCAGGCGTGAGTGCCCCCTTCCAGTCGTCCTGATGATTGACGAAGGTGCACTGCCCTTCCCTGTCAAACGTCCAGCCATGAAAGCCGCAGACGAAGTTCGTCTTCTTGCCGCGGGCATTGCGCGCGCCCGGCGGAGTGTCGATCAGCCGGCGGCCGCGATGCGGGCAGACATTGTGATAGGCCCTGATCGCGTCGGGCGCGGTCCGCACGATGATGACCGAGGTGTCCATGATGTCATAGGTGATGAAATTGCCGGTTTCGGGAATTTCCTCGATGCGGCCCGCCTGCAGCCAGACCTTGTGCCACAGCCGATCGGCTTCGGCGCGCGCATAGTCCGCCGAAATATACGCTTCTGCCGGGACGGTGATCGGTTCGATCAATTCCTCGCCAGGGGTGGCGACCTTGCTGATCTCGTTCATCGCATCCTCATTTCATCATATCCGCGCCGCGGGTGTGACGCACAATGGTCCTGCACCCCGATTGCTCCGGCGCGACCTGCCCGTATGGCAGGCCCTATCCTGCCCAATCTCGCACAGAATATCCCGCCCGGCTTGATCGGGGCGACCAAAAAGCGCCGTGGCGATCAGCGGCCCTTCCATTCCGGGCGGCGTTTGTCGGCAAAAGCGCGCGGGCCTTCCTGCGCGTCTTCGCTGTTGTAGCAATGTTCGTGCGCGGATCGGGCGGCCTGAAGCGCCGCCGCACGACCCATTTCGGTTGCCAGCATTACCGTTTCGCGCCCCGCCTTCACCGACAATGGCGCGCCGTCGAGGATTTCGCCTGCGAGTTCGAGCGCGCACTCCATCAGCGCCTCTGGTTCGGCAAGGCGATTGACCAGACCGATTTCATAGGCGCGCTGCGCGGTGATCGGCTTTCCGGTCAGGATGATCTCCATCATGATGCGCTGCGGGATCATGTGGATGAGCGGTGCGGCCCAGGGCGATCCCCGCCCGACCTTGACCTCGGTGATCGCGAATTTTGCGCTCGTGCTCGCAACGCACAGGTCGCAGGCCTGCGCGATCATCCAGCCCCCCGCGAAGGCTATGCCGTTGACCGCAGCGATGGTCGGCTTGCTGAGCTCGATCGTGTCATAGGGCAGCGCGTACATGTCCAGCGGCGGCACCGTCATGCCCGTCTCGACCATTTCCTTGAGGTCGCCGCCCGCGCAGAATGCCTTTTCGCCCGCGCCCGTCAGGATGGCCACACGTAGCGCGGGATCCCGCTCGAACCGCTCCCACGCGCCACGCAAGCCTTCGCGGACCTCGCGCGAGAGGCAGTTGCGCTGGTCGGGCCGGTTGATGGTGATGATCGCGATGCCGTCCTCGCGCGCATCGAACAGAACCGCGTCGCTCATCTAGAAGCCCCTTTGCTGGATGACATGTGCTGCCCGATCGAACTCCTCGCGGAAATCGGGATGCGCGATAGCGATCAGGCGGCGGGTGCGTTCGGCAAGGCTCTGACCCTTGAGTTCCGCCGCGCCGAATTCGGTGACGATCAGGTCGACTTCGGTGCGCGCGGTCGTCACCGGCCCCGACAGCGTCGGCACGATCTTGCTCAGCGCACCGCCCTTCGCGGTCGCCGAAAGCGCGATGATCGCGTGCCCCCCGGGCGAACGGGCGCCCGCGCGGACGAAATCGAGCTGACCGCCCGTGCCGCCAAGATAGGCCGCCCCGCTCTGCTCGGCATTCACCTGCCCGGTCAGGTCGACCTCAAGTGCCGAATTGATCGTGACGAGGCGCGAAAGCTGCCCCAGCACCGCGGCATCGTGCGTGTAGCTGGTCGCGCACATGCGGATCTGCGGGTTGTTATGCGCCCATTTATAGAGCCGTTCGGTGCCGATCAGCGCGCCATTGATCGAAACGCCCGCGTCGATTTCCTTGCGTGCATTGGTGACGACGCCCGCCTCGACGAGCTCGACAAGACCGTCGCCAAGCATTCCCGAATGGACGCCCAGATCCTTGCGGTCGAGGAGTAGGCGCAGGATCGCGTCGGGCACCGCGCCGACGCCGGTCTGGATCACCGATCCGTCACCGATAAAGGCGGCGCAGTGGCGCGCGATCGCCTCGTCGATCGCGGTGATTTTCGCAGGTAGTACTTCCACGGGCGCGCGCGAGACGTGCACCGCGACGTCGATCTGCGATCCCGCGATGAGTTCGCCCGGCGTATAAGGGATCTGATCGTTGACCTCGGCAATGACGATGCGCGCCTTGTCCACCGCGGCGCGGACATAGTCGCTGATCAGGCCGCAGCTATGGTTGCCGTCGGCATCGGCCGGGCTGACCTGAATGAACGCGACATCGCAGCCGATGATGCCCGCGCTGATCAACGGCGCGACCTGGCTGACATGGACGGGGATGACCGCGAGCTTGCCCGCTTTGGTCATGCTTCTGAGCGCGCCGATCGCGCCCATGCTGGAAAGGGCGAAGCTGTCGGCAGTGTCGGGGGTGAACAGGCCCGAAAAGCTGGTGGCGATAAAGGCGCTCAGGCCGCCGATATCGCGGCCTTGCGCGATCAGCGCCTCAACCAGTGTTATGGGCTCGCCACAGGCCTGCCCCATGACGATCCGGTCGCCAGCCTTGAGGTACTGGCTGAGATCAAGCCCGTCAGCTTCGGTGACAACCGCCATCAGCGTCCCGCCAGGCGCAGCAGCGCCTCCGCGCGCGCAAGATAGGGCCGGTCGAGCATCCCGCCCTTATAGCCAATCGCGCCGACGCCGGGGTTGGCGGCAAAAATATCGACGATCTCCTGCGCTTCGGCGATCTCCTCCTCATTGGGCGAGAAGGCGGCATTGATGACGTCGACCTGCGCCGGATGGATTGCAAGCATGCCGCGATAGCCGTCGCGGCGGACCTTTTCGGCGCGCGCCTTCAGCCCCTCCAGATCGCGGAAATCGCCCTGAATCGTCTCGACCGCAGCGACACCGGCGGTTGCCGCACCGAGCAGGCAGAGGCTGCGCGCAAGTTCATAGGTGAAGCCATAGCTCCCATCGGGATTGCGATTGTTGCTCGCGCCGATCGAGTCCGCCAGATCCTCCGCACCCCAGGTGAGCGCGACGACGCGCGGCGCTCCCGCATAGTCGCCCGTGGTAAACATCGCCGCGGCCGTTTCGGTGACGAGCACGATAACGCGCGTCGCGCCCTGCTCGATGCCATGCGCCGCCTCGAGCGCCGAGAGATAATGGTCAAGCCGCTCGACATCGGGGCGGCCGTAAACCTTGGGCAGCATGATGCCGCCGGGCCGCGCGGGCATGACCGCGGCGAGATCGGCCAGCGTGTGCGGCCCGTCGAGCGGGTTGACGCGCACCCAGAGGCGGTGAAGCGCCTCGGCCGGCTGGCTCTGGAGGAACTCGCGCACCATCACGCGCGCCCTGGGCTTTTCCTCGGGCGAGACCGCATCCTCAAGATCGAAGATCGCGATATCGGCGGCGCTCGCCGCGGCCTTCTGCATCTTCTTCTCGCTGTCGCCCGGCGCGAACAGCCAGGACCGCATCCTGAGCGGAAGGACTTCGGACATCGTCATTACATTCCCCGATAGATCAGTAGGATTTGGGCAGTTCCAGCACCTTTTCGGCGAGGAAATTGAGGATCATATGCGGGCTCACGGGGGCCGTGCGCGGGATCAGGCTTTCGCGGACATAGCGCTCGACATGATATTCCTGCGCATAGCCCATGCCGCCGAGCGTCAGCATCGCGGTGTGGCACGCCTCGAACGCGAACTCGCCCGCGAGATATTTGGCGGCGTTTGCCTCGACCCCGCAATCCTCGCCCTTGTCGAACAGATATGCGGCCTTCATCACCATCAGGTTGGCGGCCTCGAGCTGCGCCCAGCATTTGGCGAGCGGATGCTGGATACCCTGGTTCTGACCGATCGGCCGGTCGAACACGATGCGTTCGCGGGCATAGCGCGCTGCGCGCCTGATCGCGGCGCGACCGAGCCCAACGGCTTCCGCCGCGAGCAGCACGCGTTCGGGATTGAGGCCGTGCAGGATAATTTTGAAGCCCTCGCCCTCGGGCCCGATCCGGTCCTCCTCGGGGATCCACAGGTCCTGGATGAAGAGCATGTTCGAGTCGATCGCGTGACGCCCCATCTTGTGGATCAGCCGCACATCGATCTTCGACCGGTCGAGGTCGGTATAGAATAGCGAGAGTCCCTCGGTCTTCTTTTTCACCTGATCGAGCGGCGTCGTGCGCGCCAGCAGCAGCATCTTGTTCGCGACCTGCGCGGTCGAGATCCAGATCTTCTCGCCATTGACGAGATAGCCGCCCTCCTTGCGCTCGGCGCGGGTCTTGAGCTGCGTGGTGTTGAGGCCCGCATTGGGTTCGGTCACCGCGAAGCACGCCTTGTCGGCGCCGCTGATGATGCCGGGAATGGAGCGTTGCTTCTGCTCCTCGCTCCCGAACAGGATGATCGGCTGGAGCCCGAAGATGTTGATGTGGACGGCCGAGGCGCCACTCATCCCCGCGCCCGATTCCGCGATCGCCTGCATCATGATCGCGGCTTCGGTGATGCCGAGGCCCGACCCGCCAAATGCCTCGGGCATCGCGACCCCCAGCCAGCCCGCATCGGCGAGCGATCGGTAGAAGTCCTCGGGGAAGGTTTCTTCCCTGTCACGCTCAAGCCAGTACTCGTCAGGATATTGCGTGCAGTGCTTCAGGATCGCGTCCCGGATGTTCTGCTGGTCTTCGGTGAACGAAAAATCCACGGTTATCTGCCCTGTTTGCGCATATCGGATGCTCGGCGGGTAGCAGTCACGCACAAGGATACACAACCAGAGCCCATACACATATCGGCGGGGCGAAGTGGACGCGAATGGATTTCCATATCGCCTTGCCCTAGCCGCTTCTGATCAGTTTGGAGGAATGGATGGGTAACGACACCCGCGGCGGCAAGGGCCCGATGGCCGGCGTCCGCGTCATCGACCTCACCAGCATGGTGATGGGCCCCTATGCGACGCAGATCATGGCGGACATGGGCGCGGACGTCATCAAGGTCGAACCGCCCGCGGGGGACAATACGCGCTTCATCTCGGTTGCGCCCGAGCCGGGCATGGCAGGCGTGTTCGTCAATGTGAACCGCGGCAAGCGCAGCATCGTGCTCGACCTGCAGAGCGACGAGGGCAAGGCCGCGCTGCGGGCGCTGATCGCAGATGCGGACGTCTTCATCCATTCGATGCGCGCCAAGGCGATTGCGAAACTCGGCTTCGACTATGATGCGGTCGCCGCGATCAACCCCTCGATCGTCTACACCAATTGCTATGGCTATGGCCGTCGTGGCCCCGACAGGGACCAGCCCGCCTATGACGACACCATCCAGGCCGAGTGCGGGCTTCCGGCGGTCCAGCAGATGCTGACGGGCGAAGCCAATTTCGTCGGCACGATCGTGGCGGACAAGGTGGCCGGCCTGACCGTGCTCTATGCGACGATGATGGCGCTGTTCCACCGCGAACGCACCGGCGAGGGGCAGGAGGTCGAAGTCGGCATGTTCGAGACGATGGCGTCCTTCATGCTCGTCGAGCACGCCAATGGCGCGATGTTCGACCCTCCGCTTGGCACGGCGGCCTACCCGCGCGTGGTCGCCCCCAACCGCAAGCCCTATCGCACGAAGGACAGCCATGTCTCCGCGCTGATCTACAACGACAAGCACTGGTCGCTGTTCGTGGATGCGGTGAAGCCCGCCTGGGCGAGTGACGAACTGGCGACGCTCGAGCAGCGCGCGCGCCAGATCGACCGTGTCTACGGCCTTCTCGCGGAAACCTTCCTCGAACGCACGACGCAGGAATGGCTAGATCTTCTGCGGACGCTCGGCATTCCGGCAGCGCCGCTGCGGACGCCTCAGGAGTTGTTCGACAATCCGCATTTGAATGCGGTGGGCTTCTTTGAAACGGTGGACTCGCCGCAGGGTAAGGTGCGCTTTCCGGGCATCCCCACATGGTTCTCGAAGACGCCGGGCAAGGTTGCCGGCCCTGCCCCGACGCTCGGCGAGCATAGTGAGGCGATACTGGACGAGTTCCACCGCCCGCATCTGGCAGAGCCCCATCAGGGTGAGGGCAAGTGGCGGGGCGAGGCGCCGTAGATCGTTTGGGAGGAAGCGCTCGCAGCGATTGCGGCCGCGCGGACCAATTCGCGCTCCGGCATCGGTGCCCCCTGAATGACCGGTGGCAAGCGCCATTAGCGAAAAGCGGACCGTCCGGACACGCCGGCATTGCGGACGTTCAGGCTGCGTGTCATTTCTGCAGATATGAACTGCACTTTTGCCTTCGAGTATGAATTCAGTCGCGACGGTGACGATTTCGGCTGGCTCATGGCCCATGTGCAAGCCCCAAATTTTAGCAGACGCAATGGAATGTGGGTGCAATGGGAAGCCCTTGTGGATTTCAGCGCTTCTCTCGCTCGCTATCCAATCGAAGCCGAAAAACCGATCGCTTGCGAATGGGGATTTAGCGAAAACGGGAAATACACGGCAGTGACGAAGTTAAAGGTGAGTCCTGAGGGCTCGACGGGCGGATTGGCCGCCAGCGTTCTTCTCGCAAACTATGATAAACCGGAGGACCGCTGCCAAGCTCGCTTCCAGACAAACTACCCTTCATTGCTCCAATTTCAGCATGAAATCGACCGCATGATGCGAGAGAAGGTCGGCGTGGCCATCCTCACAGGCCGGAATGTGACCGTCCGCTAACCCCGACAAATTGGCCGCGATGACCGCTTAGCGTAACGCCTGAAACCGGACGCTGGTGTGCGATTCACACTCCCGGGCCACCTCCCTCAGCCCGCCAGTCCACACACGTCGGTCTGCTTTTGAATTGTTGGAAGCCACCGTTCGCTTAGTCTTTGCTTCGATCGTTGACCCGGACCAGGTCACCGACTTCCAGCTTGTCGATGCGCAACTTGCGAATTCGCGCGTTTCCAATTCTAAGCCGTCCGATAGCCAGGGCACCAACCGCAATCGCGCCAACAGCCAAGGCGCCAAGACTTGCCGCCGCCAATACGAGCGTGCCCACACTGATCGAACCGGTGGCAGACACCCCTGTGGCTGATGCGCCGGTGGTGACAACCTTGCGCTTCACGGTGTCCACATCGCCAACCGAAACATCAGCTACGGTCGGAGAAGGGGATTCGGCCAGTTTTTGCCTGCTTCCGTCAGTCATGTCATTCACCGCGCCTAAGATTAGCGTGGCAGCCAACGGCTGGCCTAGGGAAGGCCAAACCGGAAGCGGGCCGCTACCTGCATCAACATGGCCGCTGTGGCCGTTCGTTGCAACGGTCGCGAACCGCCACAAATTGGCCGCTCACAGCCCCCGGCGCGGTGTCTTAAACCAGACGTTAGCGTGAGCCCGCCTCAGCCCGCC
The DNA here is from genome assembly GCF_022601895.1 of Sphingomonas sp. LaA6.9. GTDB lineage: Bacteria > Pseudomonadota > Alphaproteobacteria > Sphingomonadales > Sphingomonadaceae > Sphingobium_A. Next base: position 84,273 of record NZ_JAKVIO010000002.1, on the reverse strand, counting down.
AGCGCCCGGGCGCGAGCGTCCAGAATATCCTGCAGATGGTTGACCGGATCGCCCGCGGTGACGCCGCCTTCGACGGGCAGCGTGACGCCGGTGATCTGGCGCGCACGGTCGCTTGCCAGAAACAGCGCGGCCTCGGCGACGTCCTGCGGCAATCCGCGGCGCTTGAGCGGCTGGTTCGAGAGATAGACATCGGTCACCGCTGCCTCGACGCGCGCCGCCACCTCGTCCTCGGCGTCGGCCTGCCTGAATGAAGACAATTCAGTGCGAATATGGCCGGGAACGAGGCAGTTCACGCGAATGCCGTACTGCGCAAGGTCGATCGCCACTGATTTGCTGAACTGGATGAGCCCCGCCTTGGACGCGCGATAGGTCATCATCGCCTGCCCCGCGAGCACGCCCGCGATCGACGCGTTGTTCAGGATCACGCCGCCGCCATGATCCTTCATGTACCGGGCCGCGCGCTGCGTCCCGACCATAGGCCCGTAGAGGTTGACCCCCATGACGCGGTGAAAATCGGCGAGCGTGTCGTCGAGGAAGCGCGGAAACGGCGCGCACGACATGCCCGCATTGTTGAACATGATGTCGAGGCCGCCGAATTGCGCGACAGCCTTGTCCACCAGCGCCTGAACCTGCGCTTCGTCGGCAACATCGGTGCGCTGGAAGGCCGCCGCCTCGCCCAGCGACGCCGCAAGGGCCTCACCCGCATCCTTGTCCAGATCGGCGATGACGACCTTCGCGCCCTCCGCCACAAACAATTCGGCGGTCGCCCTGCCGATTCCGCCGGCGCCCCCCGTGACGACGGCGACCTTGCCTTCGAGTTCTTGTCTCAACCGCGCCTCCAGAGGCTTGTATTCACTGGCTCATGCCGGTTACGCGCGCCGCGTGAAAGTGATGGGCAACCGTTCGATCGACTGGGTGGCAACGGTCGGCAGATAGGTGATCTCTTCGACCGGGATGGCGAGGCTGATATTGTCCATCCGCCGGACGATCTCACGCGCGGCCACCTTGATCTCCATCCGCGCGAGCGCCAGCCCCACGCAGCGATGGACACCACCGCCGAACGACAGGTGCCGCCCGATATTGGGCCGGTTGATGTCGAAGCTGCGCGGTTCGGGAAATATATCGGCCTCGTCATTGGCCGAGGCGTACATCAGCAGGAGATGCGCGCCCGCGGGCAGCGCCTTGCCGCCAAGCTCGACCTCCCTTGTCGTCATGCGCGACAGCCCGCGGACGGGCGGTTCGATGCGGAGCAGTTCCTCGACGAAGCGGTTGAGCAGGCGGTCGTCATCGACCGAATCCTTGAGCAGTTGCGCGATCTCGGGCTGCGTCGCGAGGATGTAGAAGAGGTTGCCCAGCGCGGTCGCGGTGGTCTCATTGCCCGCGATCAGGAGCGCGCGGACAAGCGACACGGCTTCCTCGAAGGTGAGCGTCTCCACCGTGCCATCATCGGTCTGGATTTTCGCATGGACCAGATCCGAGATCATGTCTTCGCGCGGATCCGCCTGCCGCTCCTTCATCCTGGCGATGAGATATTGCTGCAGGTCGCAGATCTCCCGGGCATGGCCGATCATCTGTTCGCGGTCCTGCATCCGCCCGATCTGCGCGGTGACGGCGATCGACCAGCGCTGGATGCGGTCCTTGATATCCCAGTCGAGGCCGAGCTGTTCGCAGATGATGCGGATGGTCAGCGGCACCGAGAAGTCGTGGATCGCATCCGCTGCGCCCTTGTCGGCGATACTGTCGATGAGATCCGCGACGACCTTTGTGATGCGCGGCTCAAGCTCCTTTACGCGGTGCGCGGTGAACGCGTTTTCCATGAGCTTGCGGATGCGCGTGTGGTAGGGCGGGTCCGACATGATCGCATCGGGAAAATAGCCGCCGCCATCGCGCTTCAGGATTTCCTGGAATTCCTCCTGAAAACCCTTGGCCTGTTGCGTGTGATAGCCCTTGTTGACCGAGAATGTGATCGGATCCTGCTGGATCGTCTGGATATCCTGATAGCGCGAGATCAGGTACATCCCGAGCTTCTCGTCCCAGTGGACGGGATCATGCTCGCGCATCGCCGCATAATAGGGACGCGGCCGCGCGGAGATGATCGGATCGGTCATCGACCCGGTCTCGAGCAGGGCCTGATCCTCTTGCGACATCGGACACTTCGCCTCTTGCGACATCGGACAGGACGTCATCGGATTATTCCTCCCACTAACACGGACCGGGACGTTTCGCCCATATCCGGGGCGTTTCGCCTAGAATGCGGACGCGGGCGCGACGGTCACGCGCAATCCGTCCAGCTGTGCGTTGATCTTCACCTGACAGGACAGGCGGCTCAGCTCCTGCGCGACGTCCGCGACCATGTCCAGCATGGCGAACTCGATGTCATCGGGCGGTCCCACCCTCTCCCACCACTCGGGATCGACGAAAACATGGCAGGTCGCGCACGAACAGGCGCCGCCGCAATCGGCCAAAATGCCTTCGATGCCATTGGCCTTGCCCACTTCCATGAGCGACTGGCCCTCCGCCGCATCGGGGACGTGCCGCTCGGTTCCGTTCGGTTCGACAAAAATAACTTTCACCATGCTTCAGGAATGTACGAGCGCTCGCCTGGACGGAAGGCTCAGACGGGCGATCTGACTTGACTATCGAGGCAGCGATGGATGCAGCCGCGCGCGCGATCTCGCTTGCACCCCACCCCCCAGCCTTTACGACTCTCGGCCAAGCAAGAAAACCGAATGAGGCATGCTATGGCAGACGGCACGATCGCTGGACGCGGACGGGTTCCCTTTGAAATCACGGATCCCGAGCGGATCCCCTCGAAGCGCTATTATGATGAGGAATTCTACCGCCTCGAGGTCGAGCGCCTGTGGCCGCACACCTGGCAGATGGCGTGCCGCCTGGAGACGATCCCCAATGTCGGCGACTGGATCGAGTACAACAATCTCGGCAAGTCGGTCATCGTCGTGCGCACATCCGAGGGGGTGAAGGCGTTTCACAATGCCTGCCGTCACCGCGGCGTGCCGCTGACCGAAGGCGGCCACGGCAACTGCAAGACCAAGGGCTTCATCTGCCCGTTCCACGGCTGGCGCTGGAACATGGATGGCAAGAACACCTTCGTCTATGGCCGCCACATGTTCAGCGAGGGACAGCTGGACGAAGCCGATCTGGCGCTCCGCGCATGCCGTGTCGAGACCTGGGGCGGCTGCGCGTTCATCAATCTGGACGACAACGCACCGTCGCTGCGCGAGTCCATCGGCCCCGTGGCCGATCGCCTGGAGGCGCATGGCATGGGCAACCTGCGCGCCGAATGGTGGTATGCCACGGTGCTGCCGGCCAACTGGAAGGTCGGCATGGAAGCCTTCATGGAAGGCTATCACGTCATGCGGACGCACCCGCAGCTGCAACAGGCGGCGCCGATGCTCTACAACATGATGTACGGCATGGACACGGGCGGCATCGGCATCCCGATCAACCCCAATCTCAGCGTGCGCGACAATATCAAGGCGCAGTACAAGCACCTCGGGCTGCTCAGCGACGGCATGGCAGGCATGGTGCACCCCAAGGAAGTGGAAATCGCGGGCCAGCTGCTCGACGTCGAGCTACCCGAAGACCCGGCTCAGGCTGTGCCGATGTGGTATGGCATCGTGCAGGACCAGATCACCAAGCAGCTGCAGGCGAAGGGCGAACCCGTTCCCGACCTGAACGCGGTCGCGGTGTCCGACCCGATCAACGCGGTCGAGTTCATCTTCCCGCACTTCTTCCTGCTGCCGTTCTTCTCGAGCATGTCCTCCTATCGCATCCGTCCGCTCGGGCCCGAAAGCTGCCTGTTCGAGCTGTGGTCGCTGACGATGTACCCTGAGGGCGAGGAGCCCGATCCGGTGATGGAGCCGGTGATCCTGCCCTATGACAGCGACCAGTTCCCGCAGATCCCGCGTCAGGACTATTCGAACATCCCGATCCAGCAGAAGGGGATGCACGCCGAAGGTTTCGAGTTCATGCGTCTGTCGAAGGACATCGAGGGGCTGATCAGCAATTATCAGCGGATCATCGACGGCTATCTGAAGGGTGTGCCGCAGGACAAGCTGGCGGCCGCCAACCAGAAGCTCGGCGGCAATTTCGACGGCAAGATCCTCGACCTCGGCTTCTGAGGCGCAGCGCGGACATGCACAGGCTGCTCCTCTTCCTCAAGCGCAAGCCGGGTATGAGCGCGGACGCGTTCCGCGCCTATTATGAGGAGCAGCATGTGCCGCTGTGCATGAAGTACATGGCCGGCGTGGAGCGCTATGTCCGCCGCTATGTCGAGCACAGACCTGGACTGCCCGAGCTGGACTTCGACGTGATCACCGAGCTGTGGTTCAGGGACCGCGCCACGCTCGACATCGTGATCGACACGCTTTCGAGGGATGCGATGCCTGCCGACGTGATCGCGGACGAGGAAAATGTCTTTGACCGCGCCAGGTCGCGCTTCTGTGCGGTCACGGAGTGCGAGACCGAAATCGCCTAGTCACCTGAATCCGAAGTTCGCCACATTGATTTCGTCATCCCGGGCTTGACCCGGGATCCCACTTTTCTTCAGTCCGTACGTGAAAGGAAGCGGGACCCCGGGACAAGCCCGGGGAGACGATGACGAAACGAACTTCGATTCATACTGGATCGACGGCGTCATAACCGCCCGCAGGCTAGCCGCTACAGCTAACCCCCCATTCCGTGCCAGTCATTTGGCTAACCGGCCGGCCAGCCTAGTCTTGCGCCAACAAAGGCGTGAGAGGCTGCGCGGTGGCGACGACTTTAATCTGCAATGCGACGATATGGGACGCGACGGGCGCCGCGCCTTTTGCGGGCGACCTTCTGGTCGATGGCCACCGCATCGCTTCGGTCACGCCGACGGGTGCGGGCGAACGCGCAGCCGCCGATGTCGTGATCGAGGCTGACGGCAAATTCCTGATGCCGGGAATGACCGAGGGCCACACGCATCTTTCGTTCGAGGCGGTCACAGCCACCGAAGACCTGATCACGCCCTCTCCCGAAGAGCAAGTTTTCGCGGCGGCGCGCGGGGCGAAGGCGCTGATCGATGCGGGCTTCACCAGTGCCTATGGCGCGTCGGAAGCCAAGCTGCGACTGGGCGTTGCGGTGCGCAACGAGGTCAATGCCGGGCGTCTACCCGGCCCGCGCATCCGCGCAGGCTCGCTCGAGATCAGCGTGACGGGTGCGATGGGCGACGAAAGCCGGGAGCATAATCCGCGTATAGGCCCATCGGTGATCGTCGACGGCCCCGAGGAAATGCGAAAGGCGGTGCGCTTTGCCTGCCGCGAGGGTTGCGACAATATCAAGCTCGACGTCTCGGGAGACCCTTTCTACCCGAGCACCCCCGCGCACACCACGCCGATGAGTCTCGCGGAAATCCGCATGGCGGTCGAGACCGCACATGCGTATGGGCGCAAGGTCAACGCGCATACGCGCTCGATCGGCGGTTCCAAGGCGTGCCTTGAGGCGGGCGTCGACGGGCTGTTCCATGTCGAATATGCCGATGAGGAACTGCTCGACATGATGGAAGCAGCGAAGGACCACATGTTCGTCGTGCCCACGGTCAGCCTGTTCCACACCATCGTCAGCGGGGAAGCGTCCGCCAACGGCCTGACGCCCGAAATCGGCGGCTATATGGGGATTCCGGGTCTGCTCGATGAATCGGTGAAGACGCATACCGAACTCAGGAAGCGCGGCATCCGGCACCTGATCGGCGGCGATTACGGCTTTGCGTGGAGCCGACAGGGCACCAATGCGCGCGATCTCAAATTCTTCGTCGACTATTACGGCTATTCGCCAGCGGAGGCGCTGATCTGCGCGACACGCAACGGCGGGCTCGCGATGCGCGACGAAGGCGATCTCGGCACGCTTCAGCCCGGAATGCTTGCGGACATACTGCTCATCGACGGCGATCCGCTCGAAGATATCACGATCATGACCGACAGGGCCCGGCTCGCGATGGTCATGAAGGACGGCGCGATTCACAGCATCTCGCCCGCTCTCACACTTGCGGAGACCATTCATGAACATTGATACCGGCAAGCTCCAGCCCGGAGAGGCGCGGTGCCCGGCGATCAGCACGCAGGACATCATCGAGCGCGACAAGGTGGCCGCGCCCGGCTGGGTGCGTTCGGAATCCTACGAGTTTCTGGGTAGCGAGGACGTTTCGACCGATCGCTACGTCTCGCCCGAATTCGCGAAAGCGGAGTTCGAACGGCTCTGGACGCGGACCTGGCAGTTCGCGTGCCGCGAGGAGCATATCCCCGAAGTCGGCGACTATCACGTCTATGACATCGGCCAGTACAGCTTCATCATCACGCGCGTCGCGGAAAACGACATCCGCGCCTATTACAACGCCTGCCTTCACCGCGGCACCAAGCTGCGTGCTTCGGGAAGTGAAGGCGGCGCGAGCGAATTCAAGTGCAGCTTCCATGGCTGGAGCTGGAATGTCGACGGCACGCTGAAGCAGATGACCTGCCCCTGGGACTTCCCGCATGTCGACAAGGAAAAGTTCAGCCTGCCCGAGGCGCGCGTCGCACTGCTTGGCGGGTTCGTCTGGATCAACATGGACCCCGACGCGCCTTCGCTTGAAGACTATATCGGCCCGCAGGCACTCGCGCATATCAGGGAATGGAGGCTCGAGGATCGCTATGTCCACGTCCATGTCCAGAAGAGCTTTCCCGCCAACTGGAAACTGACGGTCGAGGCCTTCATGGAGGCCTATCACGTGATCGTGACGCATCCGCAGGTGGCGCCGTCCAATGCCGACGCCAACTCGCAGTACGATGTCTATGGCGAGCATGTGAACCGCTTCATCTCGCCGCTGGGCGTCGCCAGTCCGCATCTGGAGGGCAAGTACAGCGAGCAGGATATTCTCGACCAGTTCACCGTCGGCGACGGTACGATGCTGTCGGACGATCGCCCCTCTGTCGGCGATGGCACCGCGCGGCAGGCCATGGCGGACATGTTCCGCGGCATGTTCGAACAGGCGACGGGGAGCGACCTCTCGTCGGTGTCCGACTCCGAAATGCTCGACTGCTTCTCCTACACGATCTTCCCGAGCTGCTATCTGTTCCCGGGCATTTCGCTGCCGATGGTCTATCGCTTCCGTCCCGACCCGAGGAACCACAGGCGCTGCATCTACGAGGTGATGTTCATGCGCCCCGTGCCGAAAGATGGAAGGCGCCCCGATCCCGCGGAAGTGGTGATCCTGAGCGACGAGCAGTCCTTCACCGAAGCCGAGGGCATGGACCCGGGCTTTGGCAAGATCCTCGATCAGGACACCGACAACCTCTTCCTGCAGCAGGAAGGCATCGAGGCCAGCGCCAAGCGTGGACTGACGCTTGGCAATTATCAGGAAATCCGCATCCGCCATTTCGAGCGCGCGGTGGACAAATATATGGCGATGGAGCCGTTGAAACCTGGCTCGGCGGTGGCGCGCTGAACCACGATGACCGCACTTGCCGGATTCAAGATCATCGAAATCGCCGAGCGGGTCGCGGGCGAATATGCGTCAAAACTTCTCGCCGACTTCGGCGCGGAAGTGATCAAGGTCGAACGCCCGGGAGGTGCGCCGACGCGCGCCATGGGACCGTTTGTAGATGGCGAAAGCACGCTGTTCCAGTATCTCAACACCAACAAGAAGTCGGTGGTGCTCGACCTTGAGCGGGCGGCCGACCGCGCGGTGCTCGACCGGCTGTTAGTAAAGGCTGATGCGCTGATCGACGATCACACGCCGGTCCGGGCTGAGGCGCACGGGCTGGACCGTCAGCGGATCGCCGCAGATCATCCCCACCTTGTCCACTGCGCGATCACGCCCTTTGGCCAGGACGCGCCTGTCGAGTGGCAGATCGCGCGGCCACTCAATGTGATGAACGCGGGTGGATGGGGCTATCATACGCCGAGCGAGACACCCCCGACAAGCCGCCGCTGAAGGGCGCGGGGCGCTTCATGAGCGATTATGAGGCGGGGCTCGAGGCGGCGCTGTGCGTTTCCGCCTCGCTCTGGCGCAAGCGGCAAACGGGCCTGGGCCAGTTCATCGACATCAGCGAAATCGCGGTCCAGTTGTCGCGCACCGACTGCGTGCTCGGCCGCATCCTCGCGGGGGAAGCCGATGCCGGCCCCGAGCGGACACGCTATGACATGGGTGGTCCGGGCGCGACCTTCGCGTGCGCTGACGGGCACGTGTTCCTCGTCATGACGACGCGCGCGCACTGGAAAGGCCTGTGCCGTTTGATGGGCGAGCCCGAGTGGACGACCGCCTTTCCCGAAGACTGGCTGGAATTCCACTGCACCGGCGACCGCGTCTCCGAGTTCCGCGCCGGCTTTACCGGCTGGATAGCGGCTCAGGAGAAGAACGCCGTGGCCGAAGCGGCTCAGAAGCTCGGCGTGGCGCTGGTGCAGGTGAATACGGCAGCCGACCTGCCCGACAATCCGCAATATCAACATCGCGGCTATTTCCAGACTCTGGATGGCGTCGCCTATCCGACCGTGCCCTATCGCATGAGCGCCTCGCCCGTCCGGCTCGCCTCCCCCGCCCCCGCGCTCGGCGGCGATCAGAAGGAGTTGGCATGACGCTCCTTCCCCAACGCGGCGGGCCGCTCGCGGGCGTGCGCGTGCTCGAGATCACAAAGGTCTGGGCGGGCCCCTATGCTGGCAAGCTGCTCGCCTTTCTCGGCGCCGAGGTGATCAAGGTCGAAAGCAGGTCCAACCTGGACGAGATGCGCGCCTATGGCGGCGTCGACATCAACAGCGCACCCTATTTCCTCAGCATCAATCAGGAGGTGCAGAGCGTCCAGGTCAATATGAAGTCCGACGAAGGCATGGCGCTGCTCAGGGACATGATCGCAAAGTCGGACATCGTGATCGACAATCTGCGCCCCGGCGCGATGGAGCGGCTCGGGCTTGGCTATGAGGATGTAAGGGCGATCAGGCCCGACATCATTCAGGTCTCGGTCAAGATGTACGGGACCGACGGGCCGCTCGGCTATCAGACGGGCTATGCCCCGTGTTTCGCGGCGCTGGGCGGCCTCAGCTATCTGGTCGGCCATGAAGGCGAGACGCCCCGCGGCATGAATATCCGCTACGGTGACTCGACCGTGGGGGCGTCCGCCGCCTTCGCCGCGATCGCCGCGCTTCATCACCGCGCCAGTACTGGAGAAGGCCAGTTCGTCGACGTGTCCGCGGTGGAAACGCTTTCCTCGATGGTCGGCGACAGCCTGTTCGCGCATGCCATGACGGGCGTGGCGCCGCAGGCTGACGGCAACGCGCATCCAGACATGGCACCGCATGGCTGCTATCCCTGCGCTGGCGGCGAATGGCTGAGCATTGCGGTGGCGAGCGAAGATGAGTGGCAGGCGCTAGGCCGCGTGCTGGGCGCCGGGGCGCTGGTCGGCGATACACGCTTTGCGGAACTGTCGGCGCGGCTGGCCAATCGCGCTGCGCTCGACACCGCGCTGGCGGAACTCACGGCCGGCCACGAGGCGTCCGGGCTCGCCGAAACGCTGCGTGCAGCGGGCGTCCCCGCCTTCAGGAGCATGTCGTCGCTTGATCTGGTGAGCGACGATTTTCTCTGGGCCAGCGGTGCTTATCGCATGGTGACCGACGCGCGCGGCGAGACCCGCCCCGTCATCGGTCCCGGCTGGCGCATGTCCCCCGACGAGGCGACGATCGAACGTGGCGCACCGCTGCTCGGCGAGCATAACGATCATGTCTATCGCGAAATCCTGGGACTTTCGCAGGACAGGCTCGACGAGCTGATCGCCCGCGCGATAGTCGACTGAAACCCGGCAACAAACAGAACTCCGTACGCCCGCCTTGGGTTAGGCTGCGTCAAAAGCCCTGGGAGGTCCCATGAAGTTCGCTTTCGGCATGCCGCGCCTCATAGAGCTCAAGGCCACGATGCAGCCCTGGGAGCTCGCGATGACCGGCGCGGACCAGACGCGGCTGGCAAAGCTCGCCGACCGGCTTGACTATGACATGATCAGCGTGCCCGAACATTTCCTGATCCCCAAATCGCATGTCGACCTTTCGGGGCCGCATCATTTCCACGCCTATGCCGCGATGGGCTATTATGCCGGCGCGACCGAGCCCATCCGCATCAATTCGTCGATCGCGATCCTGCCGCTCCAGCATCCCGTAATCACCGCCAAGGCACTTTCGACACTCGACTGGATGTCGAGCGGCCGCGCGATGGTGACCTTCGGAGCCGGCTGGCTGGAGGAGGAATTCGACCTGCTGGACGTCCCCTTCCACCAGCGCGGCCGGCTGTGCGACGAATATCTGGCGGCGATCGTCGAGCTCTGGACCACCGACGATCCGGTGTTCGAAGGCGAATTCGTATCCTTCCGCGACGTCGCCTTCGCACCGAGGCCTGTGCAGAAGCCGCATCTGCCGATCTGGATGGGTGGTGAAGCCGATGCGGTGCTCAGGCGCGCCGCGCGCTTCGCCAGCGGCTGGTGGCCCTATCTCACCAGGCCCGAGGACATCCCGGCACGGATCGATTTCATCAAGTCGCAACCCGGCTATGACGGCCGTCCGTTCGACGTGATGTACGGCTTTGCCACGAGCCGCGTCGGCGAAGGGCACAAGGTTATCGACGATCCCAAGGCGCGGCCCGGCATGACCGCGCCCGAGATCGTCGACCGGCTCGGCTGGTTCAGCGAACTGGGCGTGACGATGAGTTCGGTCCCCATCCCCGCGGTCCGCGACATCGCCGAATATGAGGATTACGCGCAATGGGTGATCGAGGAGATCAAACCCAGATTGGCGTGAACCCAGATTGACAAGCAGGGGCCTCAATTTATGATACACAATAGATCATAAACTGGAGAATCGGGATGGCCTCCCAGGCAACGCGCGACTATTTCACCGACCGGTCGGTCCTCCTCGATCCCTATGCCTATTTCGAGGATATCCGCCCAAAGGGGCCCGTCCATTACGACGAAACACGCGACCTGTTCTTTGTGACGGGTCATGCGGAATCAGTAGAGATCCTTCGTAATTCCAATGATTTTTCGTCGGTCATCACCGTCAACGGCCCGCTCGTTCCCATCCCTTTCGAACCCGAAGGCGACGATGTCAGCGCGCAGATCGAAGCACATTGGGCGGCACTGGCCGGCCCCGACCTGATCGTTTCCTATGACGGCGCGCGGCACTCCAATTCACGCGCGCTGCTCAACCGGCTGTTCGTTCCTTCGCGGCTCAAGGCCAATGAAGAATATATGCAGCAACTGGGGAAGCGGATGGTTGGCGAGCTGGTCGCCAAGGGCCAGTGCGAAGCCATCCGCGAAGTTGGCGCGCCTTATGTCACGCTCGTCATTGCGGATCTGCTCGGCGTCCCCGCCGATGACCGCAATCTGTTCATGGATGTCCTCGCCAAGGGGCCGACCGCGGGCGACATCCAGGCGGGAGATCAGGGTCAGGACATCAGTTCGCTGATCTTCATGGGGCAGTATTTCTTCCAGTATCTGAGCGAACGCCGCACAAATCCGCGCGACGATGTGATGTCCGAGCTGGCAACCGCGACGTTTCCCGACGGGTCGACGCCCGATCTGACAGAGGTGGTGAAGCTGGCCGTCTTTCTGTTCGCCGCCGGTCAGGACACCAGCGCCAAGCTATTGGGCAATTCACTGCGCACGATCGCCGAGACGCCCGAACTGCAGGCAAGGCTGCGCAGCGACCGCAGCATGATCGCCCCCTTCGTGGAGGAAATGCTGCGCCTCGAGGGCTCGACCAAGGCCACATTTCGCCTCGCCAGGCACACGGTGCGGGTCGGCGACACCGAAATCCCGGCGGGCAAAAAGGTGGTGCTCCTGCTCGGCGCTGCAAACCGCGACGGCAGCCGTTGGGCGGATCCCGCCGCCTTCCAGATCGGACGCCCCAAGGCGATGGAGCATGTGGCATTCGGCCGGGGAGCCCATACCTGCATCGGCGCGCCGCTCGCGCGTGTCGAGGTGCGCATCATGCTCGAACAATTGCTGGAGCAGACATCGGCCATCGAAATCGACGACGACCAGCACGGCCCGGCCGGTGATCGGCGTTTCGATTATGAACCGAGCTACATCATCCGCGGTTTGAACGAGCTGTATCTGCGGCTGCGCGCCGCCTGACCGAAGCAACCATGGGGAATATAATGGCCAAAGAGCGCGTTGTTATCGTGACCGGAGCTGCGTCCGGAATGGGCCTGGGAATCGCCCAGCGTTTCGCCGCAGCCGGGCATCCGGTCGCGATGCTCGACATGCAGGAAGGTGCGCTGGCGCGCGAAAGCGCGGCGTTGAAGGATGCGGGCGCGAACATCCTCGCGCTGAAGGTCGATGTCGCCGATCGCGCGCAGGTCGATGCCGCCTATGCCGGGATCCGAAAAACACTTGGCCCGATCAGCATCGTGATCGCGAATGCGGGCATTTCGGCGGCGCAGGACTTCCTCACCATGTCGGTCGAGACCTGGCAGCGGATGATCGATGTGAACCTGACCGGCGTCTTTCATACGATTCAGCCCGCGGTCCCCGACATGGTCGAGCAGAAATGGGGCAGGATCGTCACCATCTCCTCCAATGCCGCGCAGATCGGCGCTTCGGACCGCGCGCATTATTCGGCGGCAAAGGGCGGCGTGATCGGGCTGACCAAGGGGCTGGCGCGCGAACTGGCGCGCCATGGCATCACGGTCAACACGATCCCGCCGTCACTGGTCGACACGCCTCTCGCGCGCCGGGGCGAGGCCACTGGCGAAGTGCCGCCGCTGGACGTGATCTCGCAGATGATCCCGATTTCGCGCCCGGGAACGCCCGACGACATCGCGGCCGCCTGCGAATTCCTCTGTTCGGACGGCGCCAGCTACATCACCGGGCAGCAGATCAACGTGAATGGCGGCATGTATATGTGAACGCTGTCGGGTGGGGCTGGGTGTCAGGCGATCTCGCGCCTGTCGACAGGGTGCATGCGGTATCTCGCCCCGGTTATCCCCACACAGCATCGGCGGCGGCAAGGCCCTGTGCACCTCGGCCGCCAAGCTCGCCGATCAGCGCCTTGAGACGATAAGTCCACAGGTGCAGCGGGTGCTCGAGCGTCATGCCCATTGCGCCGAGGAACTGGTGGAAATCATACACCGTCGCGCGCGCCGATTCCTGCGCGTGAAGTGCCGCCAGCGCGGCATCGCCCGCGTCGAGCGTGCCCGCCGCCTTCATCGCCAGCCAATAAACGCCATTTGCGCGCACCTGCGCTTCGGCAAGACGGTGACGCAGCGCCTGGAATGTCGCGAGCGGCCGGCCGAACTGATGGCGATCGGTGACATAAGTCGCGGTGCTGTCGAGCGCGGCGGCGAGCAGCCCCGCGGCCTCGGCGGCGAGCGCCACGCGCCAGCGCGTGCGCAGGTCGTCAGCCGACACCTCATGCACGGTCAGGTCCGACGGCACGTCCAGCAGGGTGCCCATCGGATAGCCGTAGAGCGATTCCGGCTCGGCACGAACATGCGCTTCAGTCGCGGTGAAGCTCGAGACCCTATCCTTGCCGATAATGACGACGGTTGCGCCCGGTTTGAGGAAGCGCACGGGCCGACGCGTCCTGCCCTCTTCGACAAGACACAACGGCCGAGGCAATGCGTCGCCCAGCAGCGGCCGCACGAGCGCGCTGGCGGCGGCCTCGACCGCATAAGGCAGGCGCGCGAGCCGCTCGACTATCAGCGCAGCAGATACGGCGCCGAGATCGGGATCGAACGCCACGTCGAGAAAGCCGCCCTCGGCCAGTTCACGGTCGAGGTCATCGCTGACCAGCGCGAAGCCGGCGTCATGGATCGGCGCGCCTACGTAGGGTTTGGCCAGTGAATCGATCGCGTCGAGAATGGCGATCTGGTCGGATGAAAGCGCGAGATCCATCAGCGCGGCTCCCTCGGCAGCTTGAGGACGTCGGTCGCGATGATGTTGAGCTGGATCTCCGCGGCCCCCGCCGCGATGCCCGCAACGATCCCGCGCTGGTGATGCATCTTCAGATAGGGATGCGCGTCGGCGAGCGCTTCGGGCAGATATTCGACGATGAACTCGGCGACCTTGCGTTCCGCCATCACCGTCGCGAAGCGCGCCGAACTGGACTCCGCGCCAATCGCCTCACCCCGGCAGCGCCGGTCTACGATCGCATAGCTCGCCATGCGCGCGGCCTCGCACGATGCGGCCGCGTGTGCAGCCTCGAGCCGCACGGCCTCGCTTGCGAACTCGCCCTGCTCCTTGAGAATGCTGACCGCGCGATCAAGCACGGCACGCGCCAGCGAATAGCGCGGTATGCCGAGCCGTTCGTTGGTGAGCGAAAAGCCGATGATCTCCCACGCCTGTCCCTCTTCGCCGAGCCGCGCACTCGCGGGGATGACGCAATCGTCGAAAAAGACTTCGTGGATATCGCCCTCGCCGATGAGCGAGGGGATCTGGCGCACCGTGATGCCTGGCGTGTCCATCGGCACGAGCAAAATGGATATGCCCTTCTTGCGGTCGTCGCTGGTGCGGCAAAGCAGGAAACAGGTGTCGGCGAGCCCCGCATAACTCGTCCAGATCTTCTGGCCCGAGACGCGGTAGTTATCGCCATCCAGCACCGCGCGGGTGCGCAGCGAGGCAAGGTCCGATCCCGATCCGGGCTCGGAAAAGCCCTGGCACCACAAGGCCTTGCCTTCGGTGATCGGCGGAAGGAAGCGCGCCTGCTGCTCGGGCGTTCCATATTTGATCAGCGTCGGGCCGACCCAGTTGACGTTCATATACTGGCCGCCGCGGGGCTCGCCCGCGATCCACATTTCCTCGGCGAGGATCGTCTGGTGCCAGGGATCGAGCCCCTGTCCGCCGATCTCCTTCGACCAGTGCGGCGTCAGCAGGCCGTCATCGGCGAGCTTGCCGCAAAAGGTGCGTGCATATTCGGTGAGCGCGGGCGAAGCCGGGCCGTGCTGCGAAAAGCGCTCCCAGTCGTCGGGCAGCGTTGCCGCGAGGAAATCCTGCAGCCGTTTACGGAACGCGCTTTCTTCTTCGGTCCATTCAAAATTCATGGGGCAGTCCGTTCCCGCAAAGGAGCGCCTTCCGGCCAGCACAATTGCTGCACCGTTAATGGACTCATTCGCGCACGAACAGGGGCGCGGGGCAGCATCGGTGCGAGACACCGCCCCGGTGATATGATCGGCTGCTACTGCGGCAAAAAGCGCGAATTGATCATCCGCGTCGTCGACCAGCCGCCGTCCACCGCAATCACCTGACCGTTGATGAACTCCGCCTTGTCCGAGCAGAGAAAGGCCACCGCATTGGCGACATCGTCGGGTACGCAGTCGCGGTAGAAAGGTGTCAGCCCCTGATTGATCCGCTGGAAGGCAGGATAGTCCCAGGCGGCCTCGGTCATCGGGGTCTTCACCACGGTAGGAGCAACGATGTTGGAGCGGATGCCCTGCTCGCCATATTGCGCCGCCATCGTCTGGGTAAGCCCCGTGAGCCCCGCCTTCACCGCGCAATAGATGCCGCCATCGAGCCCGCCCATCAGCCCGAAGGTCGAACCGATGCTGACGATCGCCGAACCCTTGCACATATGCGGAATGACTTCGCGACACAGGCGGAAGGGCGCGCGCAGCGAGATGCCGATCACCTCGTCGAGCATCGCGTCGGTGGTCTGGTGCACGGGCGCCCAGACCCCCGCGCCCGCATTGTTGACGAGACAGGTCACGCCTCCAAAGGCGCCGATCGCATGATCGACGATCCGTCTGGGCGCATCTTCGTCGATCACATCGGCGAGAACGTAGCTGAACCGCATCGTCGTCCCGAGCGCGTCCCCGAGCGCCTTGAGCTTCGCCTCGTTGCGGCCGGTGCCGACGACCGCGACGCCGTGCTCACCGAGTTTTCGTACAATCGCTTCGCCGATACCGCCTGCCGCCCCCGTGACGATCGCAACCTGCCCTTCACTCACGCATTTTCCTCCAGAGGTTTTTTCGCCCGACTGCGCTGATTTCCCGTGCGCTCGGCGATGTCGTTGGCGGCGACGAAGCCGAAGGTCATGGCGGGGCCGATCGTGCCGCCTGCGCCCGGATAGCAGTCGCCAAAGGGGCTCGCCGAGCAGTTGCCCGCCGCATAGAGATTGGGGATCGGGTTGCCCTTGCCATCCAGCACCCGCGCCCGCGCGTCACAGCGCAGCCCGCCCTTCGTACCCAGATCGCCATTGTTGATCGGCACGGCGTAAAAAGGTGCCTTTTCGATGGGGCCAAGATTGGGGTTGGGCGTGCAGGTCGGATCGCCGAAGAATTGGTCGTAGATATTACCACCGCGGCCGAATTCGGAATCGACGCCCGTGCGCGCATAGTCGTTCATCTTGCGCACGGTTTCGGCGAGCGGCCCGACGGGCACGCTGATCCTGGCCGCGAGTTCCTCGATCGTATCGGCGCGGAAGATATAATGATCCCACCAGTCGCCGGGCACGCGCCAGTCGGGCGTGTGGACCGAGGGCATCAGCCCACCCGCGCTGAACTTGTTGCGGAACTTCGCGTCGAAGATCAGCCAGCAAGGCATGTTGGCGCCGGTCTTGAGATGATCGTCGACCATCGCCTGACCGAAGCTGTCATAGCCTGTTGCCTCGTCGACGAAGCGCACGCCGTTGCGGTTCACGCAGACGCTGTAGGGTCGGCCGACATCGAACGCGGCCTGATGGATTTCGTGGAAATTGGACGCCCTCGGCATGGGGAGCGTCATGGTGGGGATCCACCAGCCCTGCTCAGTATGCTCGACCGAGGCACCGATCTTTTCGGCCGCGATCAGCGCCTCGCCGCGATTGGCATCCTCAGGCGTCGAGCTGTCGCGCGAAAGGCCGGGGACGGGATAGAAACGGTCGCGAAGTTCCTGGTTCCACTCGAACCCGCCCGCTGCCAGCACGACACCGCGCCGCGCGTTTACCTGATAGCGGCGGCCATGGTTGCTGACCGTCACGCCCGTCACCGTGCCGGACGTGTCGACATCGACCTCTTCCAGCTTGGTTTCCATCCGAAGCTCGACGCCGCGCGCAAAGATCTGCTTGTAGACCGCGCCCATCAGCGCCGCGCCCTGCGTGAAGCGACGGTCGCGATGCGATACGCGCCGCGTCGAGAAATCGGTCCAGTAGCGCAGGATCATCTTCGCAACCGTGAGCGGCCAGCCGCGCTGCCGCATCATGAGCGCGAAGGTCTCGGTCAGGTCCATGGCGTAGCGATGGAACAGTTTGAACCGGTTATATTGCTCGCGCATCAGCGGGTAACGCCCATCGCCCAGCTCGCGCCCGTCAAAGGTCGGAGAAATGACCGAGCGGTCGGATCGCGCGCCCGGCCGGTCGGGAAAATAGTCGGGCCACGCTGCCGCGATCACCGGCACCCCCGCCTTTTTCAGGAAGCGCAGCATTTCGGGCGCATTGTCGACATAGGCTTCGAGCCGCTCGGCATTGACCGGGGACTGGATGACGTTCCCGAGATATTCGAGCGCGGCTTCGCGGCTGTCGCCCTTGTCGCCGTCGAGCCCGTGATTGGGGATCCACATCACCCCACCCGAGGTGGCCGAGGTGCCGCCGAATTTGTGCGCCTTTTCCACGATGACGACGGAAAGCCCCAGTTCGGCAGCACGCAGCGCTGCCGCGGCTCCAGCAGCGCCCGATCCGATCACGACGACGTCAAATGTGTCCGCCATCGCCTAGTACCTCGGCACTGCGTCGAGGTGCGAGCCCTTGGGGAAGCAGAAATACTCGATGAAATGGCCGAAATCGGCGCGTGCGTCGAAATAGGCATAGGTGCCGCCCTGGGTATCGGCCGCGATCGGCAGTTCCCAGCGCGTCCTGGCGGCGGCCAAATGGCTCTCGAACTCCGCGCGATCCTCGAAATGGCGACCGAGATGGTGGAAGCGGGTGGCATAGCCCGCATCGGGAAGGCCCCAGCGATAGACGTCGGCATCGCCCGAAAGCGGCTGGATGATCTCGAACTGCAGGTCGTTCTTGTACGCCAGCGCGAAGTGGCAGACGGCCGTGCGCCCCTCGCCCGTGTCGAACTCGGCGTCCGGCATTTCCATGAAGCCGCCGATGTCGTGCGTCCTGGCGATGTCTTCCATCGCGCGCTTCCAGTCGGTCGTCACATAGGCGTACTGGTAATAATTGTCGCTCATCGGCGGCTTGCGCTCCTCTCCGCGTCTTGCCTGCCTGTATTGGCCGCGCTTCGCCCGAGCGAAATGACCGGTGCGGCAGGGTCGCTTGCTCTTGCACGTCACCGGAATGCCTGTGCATTGCGTGGCGGGCGATCCCACCGCAAGGGAAGCGCAAATCAGGAGCGTAAGGCGCAAGGATGAGCGAACAGAATTTTGTTGCCGTGGCCAGGGTCGAGGATGTTCCGCCCGGCACCGTGAAGGCGGTGGACGTGGGTGGTCGCTCCATCCTGTTGTGTAACTCGAAAGACCGGATTTTCGCGGTCGAGAACCAGTGTTCACATGCGGAGGAACCGCTGGCGTGCGGGCGCATCAGGAACGGCTGGATTGCCTGCCCCGCGCACGGCGCACGCTTCGATCTGGAAACGGGCGAGGCGATGAACCCGCCCGCCAAGGATCCGATCGCGATCTTTGCGGTGCGCATCACGGGCGAGACCATAGAAATCGCGGTATAAACCTCGCACCGCATCGCCTTGCCGATATATGGCGGGACGCCTTGCGGTAACTCGTCGAATTGATGCCTAGCGTTGAACGATGATGTGGAATCGCTGGAGGCCGGGTTTTTGACCGAAGCGCTCGAAACGCTGCGACATGAGGTGCGCACCTGGCTGGAGGCCAACGCGCCGGGCGGCTGGCGCGTGTCCTGCACCAGCCATGAGGCCTTTCTCGACATGCAGCGCGGCTGGTTCGCGAAGCTGGCCGAGGCGGGCTATGCGGTGCCGCACTGGCCCGCCGAATGGCCCGGCGGCGGCCGGGGGCTCGCCGAACAGAAGGTGATCTACGAGGAACTCGCGCGCGCGGACACTCCGCGCTTGCTGCTCTCGTTCATGTCGACCTATCATGCTGCGTGCACGCTGTTCGAATGGGGCAGCGAGGCGCAGCAGAAGCAATATATCCCGCGCATTCTCGAGGGTGAGATCTGGTGCCAGGGCTTTTCGGAGCCCAATGCGGGATCGGACCTTGCGGGCGTCAGAACACGCGCCGAGCGTCAGGGCGACGTCTATGTCGTCAACGGCCAGAAGCTCTGGTCGACCATGGGCCAGTTCGCCGACAAGTGCCTGCTGCTCGTGCGCACCAGTAGCGAGGGCGCGAAGCAGGCGGGGCTCACCTATCTGCTGCTCGATCTCAAATCCAAGGGCGTGACCGCGCGGCCGATCCACCAGATCCACGGCGATGAGGAGTTCGCCGAACTGTTCCTCGACAATGTCGAGATCCCGGTCGAAGACCGGCTTGGCGAGGAAGGCCAGGGCTGGGCGGTCGCGCAATCGACGCTCTCATCGGAACGCGGCCTGACCCTGCTCGAGCTGAGCGCGCGGATGCGCGGTGCGCTGTGGCGGATCGGCGATCTGATCCGCGAGACCGGCCGCGACAATGACGCCGGCATATTGCGCGATTTCGGTCGGCTGGCGACCAGGGTAGACGCCACGTGTGCGCTGGCCGACCAGTTTCTCGCCAATCGCATCGCGGGTCAGGAGCGCGTCGGCGACGCCTCGCTCGTCAAGCTCTCCTATTCGCGTACCTTGCGCGAATACACACTGCTCGGCCTCAGGCTTGGTGGCATCGACGCCCAGTATCACACGCCGATCACCTTTGGCGGGGGCATGGAAACCGGCAACTGGATGGCGGACTTCATGAACAGCTATGCATGGACGATCGCCGGCGGCAGCGACGAGGTCCAGCGCAACATCATATCGGAGCGCCTGCTCGGAATGCCGCGCGAACCCAAAAGCTGGACGCTGGCGGGAGGCGCCGCATGAGCGTCAGTCGTGCCGAATTGCAGGACGCTGCCGAAAAGGCGTTCGGCCATGGCGATCTTGCCCCCGATGCGGCGAAAAGCTGGGAGCTGATCGCCGAGATGGGCTGGCTGATGATGGCCGTGCCCGAGGAACTTGGCGGCCTTGGCCTCGGCACCGAAGCCGCGGGTGTGATCCACCGTGCGCTTGGCCGGACACTGGTTCCGGGGCCCGCGATCGCGCAGATGCTCGTCATCGAGGCGCTGTCCGCGGCCGAGGGCGTTGCCGAACGTGACAATCTTCTCGCCCGCGCAATGGGCGGCGAAGTGATGACCGCCTCACTGGCGGGTGCTGCCGGCCTGAGCTGCGTGCCCGATGCGGACCGCGCGAGCCATGTGCTCGTGATGAACGACGATCGCGCGCTGTTCGCCCCGATGGATGGCGCGACTGTCACTGCACGCGACACCTGGGACAAGACCCGCAGGCTGTTCGACGTCGCACTCGGTAACAATGCAGATGGCCTCGTACTCGCGGAAGGTCAGGCCGCCGCCGCGCTGAAGCAGCGGATCGAGGCCCAGCTTTTGTTCGCACTGGCGGGCGACTCGCTCGGCGGCGCAGACGCGGTGCTTGCCCTCACGATCGAATATCTCGGCACCCGCCGTCAGTTCGACCGACCGCTGGCGCTGTTCCAGGCATTGAAACACCGCGTGGCGGACATGAAGACATGGTTGTCGGCCGCCGAAGCGCTGTTCTGGGCCAATGCGACCGATCCGACAGCGGGACTGGTGCAAATGGGCGCGCTCAAGGCGCACGCCACGACCGTCTATCGCGCCATCGCCGAGGAAGCGATCCAGCTGCACGGCGGCATCGGGCTGACCATGGAGCATCCCTGTCACTTGTTCCTCAAGCGCGCGCTGCTCAACTGCGCGCTGGGCGGCGATGCGGATTATTGGGAAGAACAAACCGGCAGGCAGGCTCTGGCAAAAGGGGCCGCGTAAGTCCGAAAGGGGGGAGGATTGATCATGAAGCGGATATCGAGTGCGGCGTGTCTGACAGCGTTATCCATGACATTGGGCGCTCCTCTGGGTGCGCACGACAAGCCTTCCCCCACCCCCACCGCAGCCACCGCCGAGGACCCGATGTTCAAGGAACCCTATATCGACCTCGACGAATGGCGCGATGCGCCCGTCCGCCATCGCTATGTCCATGGCGGGTTCAGGGGCACCGAGACGCGCTTCTCGTTCTACTTCCCCGAAAAGCAGCAATATGAAGGTCGCTTCTTCCAGCATATCACGCCCGTGCCCGACAGCGAGAACAACGCACAGCTTCCCGCGGCGGGCGAAGAGAGCAAGATGGGCTTCGCGATCGCCTCGGGCGCCTATTTCGTCGAGACAAATGGCGGCGGAAAGGGCGTAGCCGGGTTCGGCAGTGCCGATCCCACGATCGGCGCCTATCGCGCCAATGCTGCCGCCGCCGCATATTCGCGCGTCGTCGCGCAGCAGATGTATGGTGGAAACCGCCCTTATGGCTATGCCTATGGCGGCAGCGGCGGGGCGTTCCGCACAATCGGATCTATCGAGAACACCGAGGGCGTCTGGGATGGTGTCGTGCCCTATGTGATCGGGTCGACCATGGCGATCCCCAACATGTTCAGCGTGCGGATGCACGCGATGCGGATCCTCGGCGGCAAGTTTCCGCAGATCGTCGACGCAGTCGAACCCGGGGGCAGCGGCGATCCCTATGCCGGGCTCAGCGCCGACGAGACCGCCGCACTGCGCGAAGTGACCAGGATGGGCTTTCCGACGCCCTCATGGTTCGGATACAAGACGATGGGCGTTCACGGCTTCGCCGCACTGTATCAGGGTGTGGTGATGGCAGACCCCACCTATTTCACCGATTTCTGGACGAAGCCCGGCTATCTCGGCTTCGACAATCCAAAATCCTTCGACGGCGCGCGCCTGCAGCACAAGGCGCAGGTAGCGGCCCCCATCACCGCAGCCGAAGCCGCGAAGCTTGGTCTGAACACGAGTGTCGTCGACGGCAGGAAGGACGGCGGCGTCGACAACGCCTTTGCCGCGCTTCAGGGCGAAGGCGCGCAGCGTATTGTCGCCTTTCGCCTCTCCAGCCCCCTGCCCCGGGTCGAGTTTCTCGGTGGCGATCTGATCGTGCAAAGCGGTGCGGCTACGGGTCAGAAGCTGGCGCTCAGCCGCATCGTCGGCGATGTTGTGATCCTCGGCGTCGCTGATCCCTCGGCGGCTGCGAAAATTGTGGCGGGCGATGAGGTGCAGGTCGACAATTCCAACTTTCTTGCCGCGCAGACCTATCATCGTCATCAGGTCCCCGGTCCCGACTTCAAGGTCTGGGACCAGTTCCGCGGCCCCGATGGCAAGCCGCTCTACCCGCAGCGGCCGATGATCATCGGCCCGCTCTTCGTTCAGGCGACCTCGGGCTCGCAAATGACGGGCAAGTTCAAGGGCAAGATGATCGTCGTGGAATCGCTCTGGGACCGCGAGGCGATGCCCTGGCAGGCGGACTGGTACCGCAATCGCGTGGCGGCCAATCTCGGCAACGCGACAGACAGCAACTTCCGCTTGTGGTTCACCGACCACGCGCTGCACGGCGACAGCACCAGACAGGAAGACCCGACCCGCACGGTCAGCTATCTGGGCTCGCTCCAGCAGGCGCTGCGCGATCTCTCGATATGGGTCGAAAAGGGTGTCGCCCCGCCCGCCAGCACCGCCTATCGCATCGAGGACGGACAGGTGATCGTCCCGGGCACGGCGACCGAGCGCAGGGGTATCCAGCCCGTCGTAGCCGTAGAGGCGAATGGCGGTGCGAAGGCCGTGGTGAAGCCGGGACAGGCCGTCAGCTTTACGGCCACGATCGAAGTGCCGCCGGCCGCAGGCAAGATCGTCTCGGCCGAATGGGACTTCGAGGGCGACGGGAGATTCCCCGACAAGGCACAGCTTTCGGGCGGAGGCCTGAGCAAGATGACGATCAAGGCGAGCCACAGCTTCGCAAAGCCTGGCACCTATTTCCCCGCGCTGAGAGTCGCGTCCGAACGCAATGGTGATGCCACCTCGCCTTACGCACATATCCAGAATCTAGGGCGCGTGCGGGTCGTCGTCGAGTAGATCAGGCCTTTCTTGTCATCAGCGCGGACAGCGAGCTCAGGAGAGGCTGGCCTCTGTAAGCAGGATTTCTGCAAGCCGCGCGGGTTGCGTGTTCATCGCCTGATGCCCGGCGTCGATGTGAACGATCCGGTCCACTTGCAGGCGCTTGGCGAAGCGTTCCTGCCAGACCGGCGGCAATATGCCGTCGC
The DNA here is from genome assembly GCF_022601895.1 of Sphingomonas sp. LaA6.9. Taxonomy (GTDB): domain Bacteria; phylum Pseudomonadota; class Alphaproteobacteria; order Sphingomonadales; family Sphingomonadaceae; genus Sphingobium_A. The sequence continues at coordinate 61,042 of NZ_JAKVIO010000002.1, read as the reverse complement.
GCTCACAAAGAACGTAGCTTGATGGCACGCCGCGAAGATGGTCATAATCCCAATGCGTGGCCAGCGTGACCGGCATCGGCCAGTTGTCCCTCCCCAGCCGCGCAAGGAAATCACGGGTCTCGCGCTCGTCCATGTCGTTGCAGAACATCAGCGGCTGCTGCTCGTCGCCGCCATGCTTGTCGGGGTCCAGCGGCCAGCCGACTTCATCGGGATTTTCGCCATGCCGGCCGCGCCCCATCATGTCGAGGACGCTTTGCCCCGGCAGCGGCGCGCAGCACGAGACGTAGACAAGTCTTCGGAACAGCGCAGGGTTGCGCTGCCAGAGCACCGGCAACATGGTTCCGGCCTGTGAATGGCCGACGAGCACGATGTCCGACAGCCCGGCCGACGTCATCTCGTCGAGAAGTTCATCCGCGACATCATCGACGCCGAGTCCGATCGTATCGCGTTCGCGCTTGGTGCCACAGCCGGGCACATCCAGTACCAGCACCCGCGCGCTGAACCCCAACAGCGCGCGGGCGGTGTGCTCCCACACCCAACTGCCCTGCCCGCCGCCATGCAGCAGGGCAAAGGCAGGCTGGCCAGTCATTCAGGCCATCAGCCCCTTGACCGCCTCGACCACCTTTTCGGGCGAGACGATATAGGCGTCCTCGAGCGGCTTGGAGAAAGGCACCGGCGAGTAAGGCGCACCAAGCCGGCGAACCGGGGCCTTGAGCTTGCCGTAGAGTTCCTCGTTGACCGTCGCGGCGATCTCGGCGCCGGGGCCGAAGCTGCGGACCGCCTCATGCGCGACGAGCACGCGGCCCGTCTTGGCGGCGGAGGCGATGACGGTGTCCTTGTCCCAGGGCGATACCGTGCGCAGGTCGACGAGTTCGACCGAAATCCCGGCCTCCGCCAGCGCGGGCAGCGCCTGCTGGCAGCGCACGAGCTGCGAGGACCAGGACACGATGGTGACGTCGGTGCCTTCCTGCACGACGCGCGCCTTGCCCAGCGGGATCGGCCCCTGATCGTCGGGCACTTCGCCCGGAATGAACAGCGTGCCCGCGGACTCGATGAAGATGCAGGGATCGGGATCCTGGATGCACGAAAGCAGCAGGCCGTAATATTCGGCCGGGTTGGATGGTGCTACGACCTTGATGCCCGCGGTGTGCGCGAACCAGCCTTCGAGATGGTCGGCATGCTGGCCCGCGGTCTGCCAGCCGGCGCCGGTGAGCGTGCGGATGGTGATCGGCACCTGGCTCTGCCCGCCCGACATGAAGCGCAGCTTCGCGGCATGGTTGAAGATCATGTCCATGGCGACAGTAGTGAAGTTCATCAGCATGATCTCGGCGACGGGCTTGTAGCCGCCGAGTGCCGCGCCGATGGCCGCACCGATGATTGCCTGTTCGGAAATCGGCGTCGATTTCACGCGATCATCGCCGAAGCGCGTCGAAAGGCCCGCGGTCGCGCCGGTCACGCCGCCACCCTCGCGGTCGGCGACATCCTCGCCGAACACGATGACCTTGGCGTCCTGCTCCATCGCCTTGGCGAGTGCCGCATTGACGGCCTGGAGCGCATTCATCTTCTTGCCGCTCATGCGGGGATCTCCTCGGCAAACACATCGCGGCGGAGCTCGTCGACCGACGGGAATTCGCTCGTCAGGCCGAATTCCTGCGCGTCTTCGACCTCGGCCTCGATCTCGGCTTGCATCTTCGCCAGCTGTTCTTCAGTGGCATGGCCCTCGGCAATCAGCCGCGCGCGGAATGCGGGCAACGGATCCTTCGCGATCGCCTCAGCCTTTTCTTCCTTGGTCATGTACTTGTCGTCGTCGCCGAAGACGTGGCCCATGAAGCGGAAGGTCTTGCATTCGAGCAGCGTCGGCCCCTCGCCGTCGCGCGCCCGCGCAACGGCCTCGTGCACCGCGGCGTACATCGCCCAGGGATCATTGCCGTCGACGGTATAGCCGGGCATGCCGTAGCCCGCCGCACGCTTGGAGATGAAATCGACGCCGGTGCCGTTTTCGTAGCGGGTGTGCTCGGCAAAGCCATTGTTCTGGCAGACGAAAATCACCGGCAGCTTCCAGACCGAAGCCAGGTTCAGCGATTCATGGAACGCGCCGATATTGGACGCGCCGTCGCCGAAATAGGCGACGGTCACGCGCTTGCTGCCGTCAAGCAAGGCTGCCCAGGCAAGACCGTTGGCGATCGGCATGGACGAACCGACGATACCCGTCGTCACCATCACGCCCGTTTCGGGGTGCGTCAGGTGCATCGGGCCGCCCTTGCCCTTGCAGGTGCCGTCGACGCGCCCCGCGATTTCCGCCCAGAGCGGACGCAGCGGCATGTCCTTGGCGACCATGTCGTGGATGCCGCGATAGATTGTGCAGATCGTGTCGTCGTTGTTCAGGAACGCGGACACGGTGGACGGAATCACTTCCTGACCGCGCGCCGAATAATAGGGCATGGTGAGACGCCCGAGACGGATCGTCTTGCGGATGGCGTCGTCATTGCGCTCGATGCGGATCATGCGCCGGTAGATATCAACCAGCGTCTCCGGGCTTGGCGCCGGGGCGTTGCTCAGCTCTGCCATGGGGTTCCTCAATGGCCGTTGGAATGCCCCACTCAATTGGCTTTCAGGCGCTTGAGGTCAATCTCGCCCCGGCGATATTTCGGATATCGGAGGCGCGCGCCTTCTCGTTGCCCGTCAGCGCGAACTCCTCCTCGCTGAAGAACAGGATCCTGCGCGGCACCTTGAAGCTCGCCAGTTTCGCCCTGAGGTGCGCGGTCAGTTCGGCCTCGTCGATCCGCGCGCCGTCCACCGGCACGATGCACGCGACGACCATTTCGCCGAGCAGATCGTCGGGCACCCCAACCGTCTGGCTGCGCTTCACGCCGGGATAATTGGCGATGATCGTATCGACCTCTTCGGGCGCGACATTGGCGCCGCCGGTCTTGATCATGTCGGTCAGCCGGCCTTCCCAGAAGAAGCGCCCCTCGCCGTCCACATAGCCGCCGTCGCCGGTGCAGTAGAAACCTTCGTCATCGAAGCACTGCTCGGCGGTCTTACCGAGATAGCCGGACATGAGCGTCGGCCCCTTGATGCACATCTCGCCGCGCGTGCCGCGCGGCACGATCGCGCGCGTCACCGGATCGACGATCTTCAATATATTGCCCGGCAGCGGCCTGCCGAAGCTGCCCGCATAGTCTTCGTCCGATGTGTCCGCGTCGAAGGCGGTACAGATCGTCATCGTCTCGGTCGTGCCGAACGCCATCGGCGTCGTCCAGTCGGTGGTCACCGTGGGATGTTCGTTAATCAGCTCGCCCTTGGTCACATATTTGAGGCTGGAAAGATCAGCGCCCTGCCAGTTCGCCGCGGCCTGGACGCGCGCCCATTGGTGCGGGCGGCCCGTGAGGAAGCTCACCCTTTCCTTCCCGATCACGTCGAGTGCCGCGCCCGCGTCAAAGACGGGCTGGAGGATCGCAGCGCCCCCGGTCGACAGCGATGTGCCGATGACGAGGCTGACATTGCCCGACCAGAACAGGCCGTTGCCCGTCCAGCTGCGCACCGGTTCGCGCATCGCGAACACGCGCGGCCAGCGCCACCACTGGATCGCAAAGGCACGCTGCGAATGGACGATGCCCTTGGGCAGGCTGGTCGTCCCCGATGAGAAAAAGATGCCGCCAATGTCGGACGGCGCAACACTCGCCGCACGCGCCTCGATAACGTGGTCGGGCACATCGCCCCCACCGGCGAGGAAATCCGCCCAGCGTTCATACCCCGATGCGGCGGGTTCGCCGTCGGTCACGCTGTCGAGCTGCACCAGCCGCTTCAGAAACGGGCCATGATCTGTGCTCGCGAGAACCTCTGCAAAATCCTTTTTGAGCACACGCGTATCGAACAACAGCAGCTCGATCGCCGATGCATTGATCAGGTGCTCGAGCTCTTCGGGTGTCGAAAAGGTACTCAGTGCAACCGTCACCCCTCCCGCCATCGCGATGCCGAACAGCGCCGAGAGATATTCCGGGCGGTTGGCCATCAGCACACCGACGCGCGCATCCTTCGCCGTCCCTGCGGCCACGAGCGCCTTCGCGACCCCGACCGAACGCGCGTGGAGATCGTCATAGCTCCAGCACGTCCGCCCGAGCGCGGTGCGCACGATGACGGCATCGGCGGCGCCGTAGCGTGCCCTCACTTCTTCGAGGTAGCCGGGAATGGTGTGCGCACCCTGCCCCGCCTCCTCGCTCAGCGGGAGGCCGTGGACAAGCGACAGCGCGGGATCAGCGGGATTGCTCAATAGGGCAGCTCCACCTGCGCGGTGCCCTTCAAAATCTGCTCGCCGTCCTGCGTGGTCATCACGGTCTGCACGCGTACCACGGGCATGCCGAAGGGCGATGTGTCGATCTTCTCGATCACCTCGGCATCGACATAGGTGACGTCCCCTTCGAAAGCCGGCGAGCGGAACTGGGTCTTGCTGTGCCAGATAAATCCGTCATGCCCCGCCCAGTAAGCGACGGTGTCGAGGTGCCAGGCGTTCATCGACGCACCATAGCCATAGGCGCCGCCCATGCCGACATTCTCGGCCTTTTCGGCGTTGATATGGCCCGAAGACGGACCATGATACAGGCCGTCGCCCATGCGCGGATCGATCTTGCGCGCCTCATGGTCATAGCTCATGTCGGCACCGAAGCCCGCATCCTCCCGCGCCGGATCATGGACGCCCTCGGGAGCGTTCCAGCGCCAGGTGCCCCAGATATTCTGTCGATGCGCGCGACATTCATTGGCGAAGCTGACGACCGAATGCGGGCCGATCACACGCCGCGGCAGCTTATCGCCGACGCGCACGTCAGCATAGGCGGGCGACTTGCCCTCGCGGTTGGAGAGGATCCATTCGTGGCGGAGCTTGTGGATCTCGGCCAGTTCCTCCTTCGTCCATCTTTTGGGACTGCGCTTGTCCTTGCCATAGACGCCGCGCTTGTTGGCTTCCTCGACAAGATAGCGGATCGCGGTCGCGCGTTCCTTGGCAATCAGCGTGCCGTTCTGGTTGCGGTGAACGGTATCCCCGCGCGCGAACATCGTGGGCCCTGCAAAGGCGGTATCGGTGACGCTGTAGCCGTCGAAGCGACGATCCTGGAACAGCTTGTCGCCGGGGTGGACGGGCGTGCCGTAGAACCACCATTCCTCGCCCGCGAAGATCAGGTGCGTGCCCGGAACCTTGCCGACACAGGCGGGGTGGCAGCCATGGCCATAGTCCATCGCAACCGTGAAGCTCTGCGGCGCAACGATGCCGCCGAATTTCGAGCTGCGCGCGAACTCCTCATCCCAGTGGACGGGATTGGGATAGTCCAGCGCCTGCACCCAGCGGCGAATGTCGGTTGCGTTGCACGGGTCCCACATCTCGGCGAAGATGACTGGCTTGCCGACCCATTTGTCGACATCGCTCGTATCCATCACGACCGGCTCCTGATCGGCCATTATCCTATCCTTCAATCAAGCGGTTGCGGCGCGCCGGTGCCCATGTAATCGGCCAGCACGCGGTGAAAATTGATGAGCGCGCGTTCCTCGACGGGGCTTGGTCGCATGCCCGAGAAACTCCGCGATTTGAGCCCGCGCTGGACGGCGCCCATGTTCGAGAAATCCTGCGTCAGCACCTTGCGCCAGTTTTCGATGCTTGGTTCGGGCCTGTGCAGGTTTTGGGGCCTCGGCTCCTGTCCATCGGGGAAGCGTTCCAGCGTATAGACCTCGAAGATGCAGCTGTCGGGATCGTCGCCATCGGGCCGCGCGCGGTAGCATAGCGCGAAGGTCGGCCCGTGGATGATGACGGTGTTGGGGAAGATGTGCCAGACATTGCCCGACGCTGCGAAATGCGCGGGGTCGATCTTCGGCCACATCACGCCGCGTTTCGCATCCTCCTCGATCGTCCGCTTCATCAGGTGCACCTGCACATCGAGCGGCTGGGTGCCCTCGGGCAGTTCCTCGACGAGCAGGTTCGCGACCCTGACCATCGTCTCGGTCGTCGTCGCGTTCACTTCCTCCCAGAGCTGATTGAGCGAGGCTGCAAGGCCAACGCGCATGTCGGGCGCGCCAGCGGCGCCGGCGCTCGCACCGCCCGTGCCCTGCCCAGCCGCCGAGCCGAACACGCCGTGGATGCCCTTGGCGTCGCTCCAGGTCGGCTTGGGCGAATAGCGCGTGAGCTGGGGATGCGTGCCGGGCACGTGATAGCCTTCGATGAACGCCTCGACCGCGACCTTCCAGTTGCACGGAAAGTGCAGCCATTGCCGCCAGCGATAGCGCATCTTCTCCAGCTCGAACGGATCGAGCATCGTCGCGGCGGGCTCCAGATATTCGCGCAGCGGAATCGCATCGGCATCCATGTTGACGAACACCCATCCGCCCCATGTATCGACCCTGACGGGCTTCAGGCGGATGTCCTCGGGCTTCAGCGCATCACCCCACGCGTCACCGCGGACAACGCCGACATTGTTGCCCTCCCTGTCCCAGCTCCAGGCATGGAAGGGGCAAACGAACCGGCTGGCATGCCCGCAGCCCTCGGTCAGCCGGCGCGCGCGGTGGGGGCAGACATTGAACCAGGCAGAGATCCGATCTTCGGCAGAACGCACGACGATGATCGAATCGTCCATGATGTCGTAGGTGACGTAATCACCAACATCGGGGATCTCTTCTTCGCGGCACGCGACCTGCCAGACCTTCGCCCAAAGCCTGTCGGCCTCGGCGCGCGCATAGCTTTCCGACACATAGGCTTCATTGCCAATGATGACCGGGCGTTCGGTCAGCGGCCTTTCCGCCGGCGCCATCGTGTCCATCGCTGCAATCCTTCTCCACAGGCCCTGTCGACCCTGTACGTCATATCCTCCCTATGGAGCGACTTGGCGCAAGGAAAGGCTCAGCCGTGCCGATTGCACCCCGGTCAACATCGCTGCGCCGATAGAGACAAGCGCCGGCTTGCAATGCACGCCGATCGGCACATGCTGCCCGAAAGGAGAGACAGCACATGACGAAGATGCTGGCTGCGGTCGCTGTTGGCGGCGCAGGGATCGCTGGCGTGAAGGTCCAGGAGGTGGACGTGCCCGAGGCCGGCCCCTGCGAAGCGCTCGTCCGCCTGAAGGCCGCAACGCTCAATTTCCGCGACATCATCATCGCCAAGGGCATGATGGCGGGGCTCGCCAAGGATCCCGACTATGTTCCGCTTTCCTGCGCGACGGGTGAGGTCATCGCTGTGGGTGATGGCGTTACGCGCGTGAAGCCCGGCGACCGCGTGAATCCGATCTTCGCGCTCGGCTGGCTCACCGGGCCGCAGCCGACGATGGACATGCTCGGTGGTCGTGCCGATGGTGTGGCGCGCCAATATGCGGCCTTTCCTGCCGAGAGCCTGTGCCTCGTCCCCGACAGCATGGGCGATCTCGAGGCCGCGACGATGACCTGTGCGGGGCTGACCGCATGGAACGCGCTGTTCCAGCACCGCCCGCTCAAGCCCGGCGAATGGATTCTGTGCCAGGGCACGGGCGGCGTTTCGCTTGCCGCGCTCCAGTTCGCCAAAGCGGCGGGTGCACATGTCGCCATCACCTCATCGTCAGACGCCAAGCTTGCCCGCGCCCGTGCGCTCGGCGCCGATGTCACCGTCAACTACCGCACGCATCCCGACTGGGCCGCGGTGGTCCGCAGCGAACTGGGCGGCAGGGGCGTGGACATCGTCGTCGATGTCGTTGGCGCCAGCCAGATCGAGACCGCGGCATCGCTGCTCAATCCCGGCGGCGTGATCTCGGCCATCGGCATGCTCGGCTCCGAATTCAGCTGGAGTCAGGCCGAGGTGAGCGGGCATCCCGTCGCACGCATCACCGTCGGCAACCGCGCGGAACATGAAGCGATGCTCGCCTTTTGCGCGACACACGCGATCCGTCCGATCGTCGATGTCGTCTATGATCTGCGCCGCATTCAGGATGCCCATCGGCATCTCGAAAGCGGGCAATTCTTCGGCAAGGTCGGCATCAACCTGCTTTAGAATGCCATCTCACGAGCGTGGACAGAAACATTGGCGCCGGAACGGGCGCGGAGCCGGATGAGGAACTGATATGAGTTATCTGGGAGAGCTTCGCGCTCAATGGCGTCCATTGCTCGCTGCATTGATCGGACTGGGCGCCGGCTTTTCGATGACTAATTACGTGACCAGCATCATGGCACCCCATCTGCTCAGGGATTTTGGCTGGTCAAAGTCCGAATTCGCGCTGATCGGCAGCCTCGGGCTGGTTTCCGTTGCCGTCTTTCCATTTGTCGGACGACTGACCGACATCATCGGCGTGCGCCGTACCGCGCTGATCGGGGTCGTCGTGGCCCCGCTGGCCTTTCTGGGATTGAGCCAGATGACCGGGGACATCCGCATCTATATCGCGCTGTTCCTGCTCCAGGCGGTGCTCTGCGTGACGACGACGACAACCGTCTACAGCCGCGTCGTGGTCCAGTATGTCACCCGTGCACGCGGGCTTGCGCTCGCGATCGTTGCGTCGGGGCCAGCACTGACCGGCGCGATAGGCGGGCCGATCCTCAACAATTTCGTCGAGGCGCAGGGCTGGCGTGCGGGCTATCTGGCACTCGTCATATTTTCGGCGGTGGCCGGTGCGACGGCGCTGCTGATGCTTCCGCCCGAGCGCAAGAACGCCGAGGCGGCGCCGCCAAGGGCGAAAACCGCGAAAGAGGATTATGCCGAGATCTTTCGAAACCGCGCCTTCTGGCTGCTTCTCGGCGCCATGCTGCTCTGCAACCTTCCACAGGTCATTGCGCTGACGCAGCTCAACCTCGTCCTGCTCGACAACGGCGTGTCGGCCAAGGGCGTGTCGGCAATGATCTCCGCCTTCGCGAGCGGCGTGCTTCTGGGCCGCTTCGCCAGCGGCCTCGCGCTCGACCGCTTTCCGCCATATCTCGTCGCGGGCATTGGCATGACGCTTTCCGCAATCGGGTTGTTCCTGATCGCTTCGAACCATGATGCACCCGCCGTCCTGATGCTGTCGGTGCTGCTCATCGGCCTGTCCTTCGGGGCGGAAGGCGACGTTGTCGGCTATCTCGTCGTACGCAGCTTCGGGGTGCGGGTTTTCAGCTCGGTCATGGGCATGCTGACCGCGACGATGGCGATTTCCTCCTCGATCGGCGCGGCACTTCTCAGCCTCATGCTCAAACTGACTGGCGGGTTCGAGTGGTTCCTGATGATCAGCGGTGCCGCAGTGGTTCTTGGCAGTCTGCTGTTCCTGCTGCTGCCCCGCGACGCAACGCCAGAGGCTGAGCAGGACGCTGCAGGCGAGCCGGAACCGGCCTAAAGCGCGTTGCCCAGCCCGGCGGCATGCCTGGCGGCGATATAGCCAAAGGTGAGCGAAGGCCCGATGCTGGCCCCTGCCCCCGGATAGACGCCGCCCATCACCGATGCGGTGGAGACGCCCGTCGCGTAGAGCCCTTCGATCGGTGCTCCGTCGGCGTTGACGACCCGCCCATGAACGTCGGTCACGACGCCGCCATAGGTCGAGACGTCGCCCGGAATGACGGGCACGGCATAGAAAGGCGCCTTCGCAATATCGCCAAGCGCGCGAACGGGGCCGTGATAGGGATCACCGAGCCATTGGTCATAGGCGCGCTCGCCGCGGTGGAAGTCGTCGTCCCTGCCCTGTGCGACAAAACCGTTCCAGCGCGCCACTGTGGCGGAGAGTTTTGACGGTTCGGCCTTGATGCTGGCGGCAAGCGCCTCGATCGTGTCGGCCTTGTGCAGATAGCCCGATTCAAGCCAGGCCTTGGGAACCTTCTTGTCGATCCACTTGCCCGCGACCTGATAATTCTCGACATATTGCTGATCGAGGATCGCCCAGCTCGGCACCGCGGGCACCGTCCTGTTCCGCTTGAGCATGGTTTCGCAGTAGAGCTCGTAAGACCCGCCCTCGTTCATGAAGCGCTCGCCCGACTGGTCGACAAGGATCGCGTGCGGCTTGCCCGTCAGGCTCTGCGCCGGCGGCGTCACATAGGCGCGCTCCCAGCCGGGTGCCAGCGTGCTCTGATAGCCGACCATCTGATCCATCTGCGCGAGCACGCCGCCGATGCGTTCCATCTCGACATGCATGTCGCCCATGTCGCTCTCATTGGTCTGCGACCATTCGGCGCGCGTTCCGGGCATGTACTTGTCGCGCATCGACTGGTTCCGCGCAAAGCCGCCCGCATTGACGAGCACGCCCAGCTTGCCGCCCACACGCCAGGGCTTGCCGTCCTTCACCGTCGCCACGCCCGTGACCTTGCCATTCTCGACGATCAATTCGCTGACCGGAGACTCCGTGCGGATATCGACGCCCGCCTTGAGTGCTGCCTGAAGCATCCGTCCCTGCAGCGCAGCCCCGGCGGTGACATAGTGCTTGCCCGTCAGCCTCGTTCCGATCGTGCGCAGGATCAGTGCGCGCATCACCTTCTTGAGCGCGGGGTCGCGGCGGATATAGCCGAGCTTCATGCCCTCCTCGAGCCGAGCGGGCACCTCGAGAAAGCCCTTGCGCAGCTTCTTCGCCCATGGCCCAAGTTCCTTCTTGTTGAAGGGCTTGGCGACGACGGTGCGGCTGGTTTTGCACCCGCCCGGCGCCTCGTCATAATAATCCGGCCAGAAGTCGGAGCCACGTTCCAGCTCCACGCCCTGATCGACGAGGAAGTCGATCATCCTGGACGCTTCGTTGACATAGGTGAGCCGCTTTTCGTGCGACGATCCGGGAATGTCGGCGCACAGCGCGTCGAGATAGGCGATGCCCGCCTGAGCGCTGTCCTGCTCCCCGGCTTCCTTCAGGAAGCGGTTGTTGGGAACCCAGATGACGCCGCCCGATTTGGCGGTGGTGCCGCCCACCCAGGGTGACTTTTCGAGGATCAGGACGGACTTGCCCGCTTTTCGCATGACGAGCGCCGAACTCATGGATCCGGCGCCGCTGCCCACGACCACCCAATCGAACGTCTCGTCAAACCCGCTCATCCACCGCTCTCCTTGTCTTGCGGCGGAATAGACCGCCGCGCATGGGGCTGCACAAGTGCTTATCGCCCGGGCGGCATTCGCATATCGCCCCGGCGTGATAAGGGAGTGCCAGGGGAGATTCTGTCGATGACCGCTGAAGTTCCGAAATTCCGCACCATCCTGTTCGAGCGCCGCGGCCGGATGCTCGTCATGACGCTCAACCGCCCCGATGCGCTCAATGCCGTCGACCTCGATCTCCACGACGAGCTGCCCGAGGCACTGGCCTTTGCGGGCAGGGATGCGGAATCGGACGTCATCCTGCTCACCGGTGCAGGCAAGGCCTTTTCGGCGGGCGGTGACATCGCGCATATGGAGCACAATGCCGCCAATCCGCACCTGTTCGACCATGAGGCGCGGCAGGCAAAGCGGATCGTCTTCGCGCTGCTCGACATCGAAAAACCGGTGGTGTGCCGGATGAACGGCCACGCCGTCGGGCTCGGCGCGTCGATCGCGCTGCTCTGCGACGTGGTCTTTGCCGCCGATACCGCGAAGATCGGCGATCCGCATGTCGGCATCGGGCTTGTCGCGGGCGATGGCGGCGCCGTCGTCTGGGCGCAGCGCATCGGCCTTGCGCGCGCCAAGGAATATCTGCTCACAGGCGAACTGCTGACCGCGACCAGGGCCGCGGAGATCGGGCTCATCAACCACGCAGTGCCCGCCGATCAGCTCGATCAGGCGGTCGATGCGTTCTGCCAGCGCCTGCTCGACGGCGCGCCCAACGCCATCCGCTGGACCAAGGTGCTGACCAACATGGAGCTCAAGCGCATCGCGGGCGCAGTGATGGAGGCCGGGATCGCCTATGAGTCGGTCAGCGTCCGCAGCGAAGACCACCGCGAAGGCATCGCGGCGCTCAGGGAGAAGCGGACGCCCAAATTCACAGGGCGCTGAGCACGCTGCGCTTAGATTGATCCGCTCATCCTGAGGAACCATTGAGCTTGTCGAAATGGTGTCTCGAAGGACATGGTCAGCGACTATCCTTCGAGACGGGTCTTCGCCAGGCTCAGCCCCTCCTCAGGATGAGCGGGCCGGTTGATCCAGGCCAGTTGTTCAGCGCGCTGAGCGCCCTCCCTATTTCGCCGTCACGCGCTTCCCGATCTCCTCGCAGACGATCGCAAAGGAGTCGGTCGCGTCGACAGCATCGGTCATCGTCAACCGGCCATCGGCCATGCTTTCGTTGATCGCGGTCAGCACCCCGTCGATATCGTCGGTCTCGATCTCGTAGACCGCGACATAGGGAAGATGGCTGTCGCCGGAGAGCGTACGCGCGACCTTGAAGCGCTGCGCCGCTTTCATGCCCGGCATCGTCGTCACCTGCGGCAAATGCACGTCCTGATACCAGTGATTATATTCGTCCTCGCGGCCTTCGATGGGACGGGTCAGCGTGATCATCCGATAGCGCGGCATGCAATCTTCCTTCAGGCGGGAACGGGTTCCGTAACTGTAGCAGGCGCATCGAAGCGTGCCATGAGCGCGCCAACGCGCGTGCGATATCTCGCGACACCCTCCTCCTTTACCCGGCCATAGCCTGCGATGAGACTGGCTGCGGCGGCAATTTCGGTTGCGACGGCGATGTTGGCACTGGTGAGCCGGTCGGCGATATCCCACACAAGCGCATGGTACTCGCCGATCAGCGCCCGTTCCATCCGGCGTTCGGCGGTGTAGCCGAAGGGATCGAAGACCGTGCCGCGCAGCCGCCTGAAGCGCGCGAGCACACCGAACAACGTGAAAACCCAAGGGCCGAACGCAATCTTTCGCGGGCGGCCGGTCTTTTCGTCCTTGGCGCGGCTGAAGAGCGGTGGGGCGAGATTGGCCGAGAGCGTGAAGTCGCCCTCGAACTGGTCGCGCACCGCCGCCATGAAAGCCGGGTCTGCATAGAGCCGGGCGACCTCATATTCGTCCTTGTACGCCATCAGGCGTGCCAGCTGCCGCGCGACCTCGATCAGGAAGGGTTCGCCATCGACCCGATCGAGCCGTCCGGCGAGCGCGTCGATGAAGCTCCTGTACTCCACGGCATAGGCCGCATCCTGATAAGCCGTCAGATGCGCAACCCGGCTTTCGACGATCGCGCCAAGCGTCGCTTGTTCTGGGACTTGATGCCGGGGCGTTTCGGCAAAGGCAAACAGACCATCGGGATCATGTGCCGCGAGCCGACCCAGCGCGAGCGCGTCGAGGTTGGCCTTCACCGCAACGCCGTTGAGCCGGACGGCCTCCTCGATCGAAGCCAGCGACACGGGAAGGAGGCCCTTCTGTACGGCAAAGCCCAGCATCATCAGGTTGGTGAAGATGGAATCCCCCAACAACCGGGTCGCCAAAGCCGAAGCGCGCACCGTCTCGATGCGATCGGCGGAAACGCGCTTCTCCACCGCCTTCAGAAAGCGGGTCGCGGTCAGGTCCAGCGACGCATTGGTCTGGAATTCGCCCGTTGGTGCGACATCGGCGTTGCCTAGCAGTCGCGTCGCTTCATGCACGGTGTTCAGCACGTCGGGCGCGGTCGCGACGATCAGGTCGCAGGCGAGAATCAGGTCGGTCTGCCCCGCTCCCAGTCGCGCGGAGGGAATGGCGGCGACGTCACCCGCGATACGGATATGGCTCGTGACCGCGCCGCCTTTCTGCGCCATGCCCGTCATGTCGAGCACCTTGGCGGCCTTGCCCTCCAGATGTGCGGCCATCGCGAGCACTGCGCCGACTGTCAGCACACCCGTTCCACCGATGCCGGTGACGAGCATCGCATGGCCCGCGCCGCAGTTCGCGATTGCCGGCATGGGCAGCGCGGCGAGCTTTCCCGCGAGCGCGCCCATGTCGAGCGCACGCTTCGCCGGCCTGCCGCCGTTGACCGTGACAAAGGATGGGCAGAAGCCCTTGATGCAGCTCATGTCCTTGTTGCAGGTCGACTGGTCTATGGTCCGCTTGCGGCCGAATTCGGTTTCGACCGGCTGGATCGAAAGGCAGTTGGACTGTTTCGAACAGTCCCCGCAGCCCTCGCAGACGGCGGTGTTGATGAACAGCCGCGTCGCTGGATCGGGATGCTCCCCGCGCTTCCTGCGCCTGCGCTTCTCGTTGGCACAGGTCTGCTCATACACGATGGCAGATATGCCATTTAACTCACGAAGTTCACGCTGGATTTTATCAAGAGAGTCGCGATGGGATACGCGTACCCCAGCCGGCAGGTCAGATGCGCTGAAGCGCGACGGGTCCTCGCTCACCAGCACAACCGGCTCGACGCCCTCGACGACGAGTTCGCGCACTATCTGCTCGGGGGTCAGTGCGCCCTCGGCAGGCTGCCCCCCGGTCATGGCGACCGCGTCGTTATAGAGGATTTTGAAGGTGACATTGCTCTTCGCTGCCACCGAGGCGCGGATGGTGAGCAGGCCCGAATGCGTATAGGTGCCGTCGCCCAGATTCTGGAACATGTGCGGCGTATCGACAAAGCTCTGCGCCGCCACCCAGGGCATGCCTTCCGAGCCCATGCCGACCGTTGGCATCGTCCGCCGTTCGGGCATGAAGGCCGCGAGCCCATGACACCCGGTCGCGCCCATCGCGCTGCTGCCCTCGGGCACCACTGTCGAGCTGTTGTGCGGGCAGCCCGAACAGAAAAAGGCGGGCCGGATGGCTGCGGGCATAGTTCCCCTGCCCGCCTCCTCCAGCGCCTCGAGCCGGTTCGCCCGCGTGCGGAGTGCGTCGTCAAGCAATCCCAGTGCGTCGAGACGGTTCAGCAGCGCACGGCGGACCTGCCCCGCGTCGAGGACGTTCACCGACGACAGCAGCGGCTCGCCTTGCGGCGTGCGCTTGCCCACGATTTCCGGGCGCTGATCGGCGGGAAGGCGGTAAAAAAGCGAGGATAATTGCTCTTCGAGCAGCGGCCGCTTCTCTTCGATCACCAGCACTTCGCGGCTTCCCGCGCACGCCTCGCGCGCGAAATCGGGTTCGAGCGGCCAGACCATCCCGATCTTGACCACGCGGATTCCAAGCGCCGCGCAGCGCCCGGCATCGAGACCGAGGTCGAGCAACGCCTGACATGCATCGAGCCAGGCCTTTCCGGCGCTGACGATGGTAAGGTTGCGCTGCGGCGCATCAATCGTCACCCGGTCAAGCCTGTTGGCACGCACAAAGGCCTGTGCCGCGGGCAGGCGATGATCGACCGTCAGCGCCTCCATCTGGAGCGCGGTCATGCCCTGTCTGACATGAAGATTGACGGCCGGATCGAGCACGGGCTGCGCGATCGCAAAGCCCGGCGCCGGCAAGGCAACCGTCGAGGTCAGATCGAGCGTGTCGGTGATCGTCTTCATGCTCGCATAGAGCCCCGACGCGCGCGACATCGCCCAGCCGAGCTGGCCGAATTGCAGGATCTCGTCGGTCGTCGCGGGATAGAGCACCGGCATGAATCCCGCGATCAGCGTGTGTTCGCTCTGGTGTGCCGATGCCGAGGACTTGGCGGCATGGTCGTCGCCCGCCAGCACCAGCACGCCGCCGTGCGGTGATGTGCCTTCCATATTGCCAAGCTTCAGCGCTTCGCAGGCGCGGTCGACGCCGATACCCTTGGCGTACCAGAGCGAGAACACGCCCTGCACGCGCGGGCGCCCGAACCAGTCGATCTGCTGCGTTCCGCGCAAGGAGGTCGCCGCAAGTTCCTCGTTGAGCCCGGGTTCGAAGCGGATGTCGTGTTCTTCAAGGATCTTGCCCGCCGCCCAGAGCTGCGCGTCGAGCGTCGTGATCGGCGATCCGCGATAGCCGCTGACATAGCCGGCGGTCCTGAGCCCCGCCGCACTGTCGCGCCGCGCCTGATCGAGCAACAGGCGAACGACACCCTGCAACGACGACAGCATCACCTGCCCTTCGATCTGTGTGTATTTGTCGTCCAGCGTCACGACCGTCTTGGTCATGGCGTCCCCTTTTCGCTGCGGGCAGTCACATGCGCCATCAGCCCGCTATAGCGTCGCTGCGGCAATTGCCGTTGCCTGCGCTGGACGAGACGTTTGCCCCCCGGCGCGCTCTATTGCAGCAGCCCGCCGCTCTCGGTGTAGCGCTGATAGTCGGCGTGCACGATTTCCTCGCCAAGACCGCCGCGGAATTCGCGCGGGTTGATCTCGAAGACGCGCTTGAACATGCGGCTGAAGTGCGCCGCGCTCTTGAAGCCGACGCCATAGGCGATCTCGCTGATCGAGATGTCGCGCGGATTGGAACTGGAGAGCCAGCTCTTCGCCTTTTCCAGCCGCTGCTCCCATACCAGTTCGGAAAAGGTCGTCCCCTTGAGCCGCAGCAGCGACGACAGGTAGCGCGGCGAAATCCCGCACCCTTTCGACACCATCGCGGTGGAAAGTTCGGGATCGGCCAGATGCACCTCGATAAAGCGCAGCACCTCTTCCAGTCGCCGGTCAGTGACGGTCTGCCGTGTGGGTATGGCCGTTTCATCGGCACGAACGGCATGGCCGATCACCGTCAGCGCGGCGTCGAGAAGCGTCCGGGCCGTGTCCGCTCCAAGATCACCATCGTCCCTGAAAAGATCGGTGAGCATGTTCTCCGCGATGACGAGTTCGCGCCGATCCATCGGCATGAACAGACCGGTGCTGAGGTCATGCGGGATGTGCGCGCGCAGGATGTGTGTCGGCACGGTCACATGGAGCACTTCGTGCACACCCGCTTCGTCGGGCTGGCACTCGATGAAGAAGGGCGACATCGAGCGGGTGATCGCAAAATCGCCCGGATGCGCGGTGCGGTTGCCGCACTGGCTCGAAATGGCCAGCCCGCCGCGCTTCACGAACCAGAGAACGGACAGATCGGTTGCGTCCTGCCGGATGTGCTGGCGCGTCCGGCGAAAGAAGAGCCGCGTTGCCGAGCGCAGCAGGATGATCGACGAGGGGCCGACAGGCTTGCGTTCCGCGCGCACGTCGATGACGCTCGCGTCCTCGATCCAGTAATCGCCGGCATAATATTCCTGGTCGCGTTGCCCGCGAAACAGCGTCTGGCATTGCTGATAGTTGCGCTTGTCGAGCGCGAAAAGTGTGTCGGCCATATTCGCCTCTCCTGCCGCGGCGTCGCCCCGAAATTGTTGCGGGGCAACGGGTTCGCCGCCGGCTTCATCTGATGCCCATGCTAGTCCGCTCGAAAAACGCTGCCATGCCGATCATGCAGGCTGGTCGACATTTCGCGCAGCTAATCAACACGTCGTCGGTTCAGGGCCTGGCGCGCCCGCCCCGGCTCAGTCGCCATTCGGCCGGATAGGCGAGGTCGCGATCCTTCACGACATTGTTGATGCCCTTGTCGAACACGCCGTTGCCGAGGTTCACATCGTCCTCGACGTCGTTCTTCATCGCGGGCAGCACGCCTTCGACAAAGCCGGTGAGCAGGCTCCCCATATATTCGCCGCGATACTGCTTGTAGAGTTCGATGAAGGTCTTCTGCACCACCACCACGTCGAGCGGCCGCGTGATCGAGCACGCCTTGGCGTATTTCGCGGTCTCCGCTTCGAGCTGGTCGCGCGGCACGACGCTGTTCACGAAATTGCTGTCCGCCATTTCCTTCGCGGTGAAGGGCCGTCCGGTGAACAGCATTTCCGAAAATTTGCGCACGCCGATCGTTTCCAGCCAGGTCCACAGGCGCGGTCCCCAGCCGGCATAGCGGAAGGACGGATGGCCGAAGAGCGTGTCGTCCGAACAGACGACGAGGTCGGCGTCGGCCGCCTGGTAGAAGTGCCAGCCATAGCAATAGCCCTTGGCCTCGACGATGCTGATCTTCTTGAATTCCTGCAGCGGACGATTGCCCGCGCGGCCCTTGGCATAATGATCGGTCAGCCCATGAAGATAGCGGAAGCTTCCCGCCGGCGGGTATTTCACATCCGGATCGTCGATCTCGAGGTCGGCGAGGAAGTTCGAGTTCTCGTCGGGGTTGAGGTAGAGGTCGCCATGTTCGGCAATGTCGCCCCCCGTGCCGAAATCCTCGCCCTCACCGCGAATGACGAGCACCTTCACGTCATCGTCGATATTGGCCTTGTGGACATATTCGCCGAACAGCAGCCGCATGCCGATCGTCGTGGTGTTGGACTTGCCGGGGCGATCGAAGGTGATCGTCGCGATCTTGGTGGCCTTGTCCTTTTCGTAGCGGACGAACTGCTCCGCTTCCTTCTTCAGCTCGGCCGCATTTGCGTCTGCCATGGCACTCTCCCGACATATCCCCGTTTGTGCGCGACGCTGCCACAGCGGGTCCCCGGCGTATTGGCATTTGACGCAGCCCCCTCGACAATGGACGCCACCGCCCTTGCCCGCTAGGCTGCGCGCGGCGATGATCCTGCCGCAGGCTGAAAGAGGCGCGCCGGTGGACGAGAGTGAATATTTCTTCGGGCTTGAAGGACCGCTGGACGCGATCCCGGCGAGCGGACAGATGCGCGCCGCCAATCTGACGGGCTTTTCGGACTATGCACGCATCCGCGGGAGCGACGCGCATCGCATCCTCGAGCGCCACGGATTGGAACCGCGCACGCTGGTCGATCCCGACAGCCATATCGGCTGCCAGCAGGTCGTCGACGTCTTTGAATATTGCAGCACCTTGTTCGACGATCCGCTCTTCGGGCTGAGGCTCGCGCATCTCCAGGATCCCGACGTGTTCGGCTGCGTCACCGCATTGTGCCGCGCTGCGCCCGACCTGCGCTCGGCGGTTGGCTGTCTTGTCGACTATATTCCCATCGTCCATTCACCCGAAGCCGATCTGGAACTGGTCGAGGGACTCCATACCGCCGAACTGCGCTGGAACGTGAAGACCGACATGGGCGTCAACGATCAGGCCAATTACCAGGCGCTGATGCTGATGCTGAAGCTGCTGCGCACCGTTGGCGGAAACCATTTCAAGCCCGCCTATGTCCATCTGGCGGTCGATGCGCGCCCGCGCGACGTGCCCGAGATCGAGAGCCTCGTCGCCTGCCATGTCCTGAACCGGGCCGAGCGCAATGCGATCGGCTTTCCGGTGCAGGCGCTCGACCAGCCCATTGCCAGCGCCAACCGGCTAATCTTCCGCCTGCTGGGGGGCTATCTGGCCCGGGTCAAGCTCGTGAACCGCGCCAATATCGTCGAGCGCACTGCAAGCTATGTGCGTGGCGCGCTGCCCGCTGGAAATTGCTCGATCGAACGTTGCGCGGAAAAGCTCGGTCTCTCGGTGCGCACGCTGCAGGCGCGTCTGGCGGTGCACGAAGTCAGCTTTTCCGATCTGGTTGAAGCGCAGCGCGAAAATCTTGCCCGGATCTACCTCAAGCAAACGCGCATGCCGCTCGACGAGGTGGCCGAGCGGCTTGGTTACGGCGAACAGACCAGCTTCGGCCGCGCCTTCAAGCGCTGGACGGGCACGACGCCGCGCAAGTTTCGGGCGGGTGCCTGAACGCGAATCTCCGCCCCTCCCTTTCAAGGGAGGGGCTTAAGGTCGCATCGCCCAAGTCAGATATTCTTCACCAGCCGCCCGCCGTCGATCACCAGCGCCTGGCCGGTCTGGAACTTCGAGGCGTCGGAGGCGAGGTAGGCGGCGGGGCCTTCTATGTCCGACAGTTCGCCCGGCCGGCCGAGCGGCGTGATCGCCGAGAAGCGTTCGATGATCTTCTGCGTTTCGGGATTGCCGTCGGTCAGGCCGGTCAGGATGAAGCCGGGGACGAGCATGTTCGCGCGCACGCCGAACGGGCCCATTTCGACCGCCAGCCCCTTGATCATCGCGAGCAGCGCGCCCTTGGCGGCGGCATAATGCTCCATGCCCTGCAGCCCGTGGAAGATCGACAGGCTTCCGCAGGCGACGAGCGAACCGCCGGGATCGCCGTTCTGCGCGCGTTCCTTCATGTGCCGGACGGCGGCCCTGAGCGTGTAGAAGGCGCCGTGCAGATTGATGTCGAGCAGTTGATGCCAGGTCTCGCTGCCGAGCTCGGCGAAGGACGGCGCCCGGCTGCTGATCCCGGCATTCGCGAACGCGCAGTCGACCCGCCCCATCGCGGCAACGGTCGAAGCGAAGGCGGCGGTCACAGCGCCCTCCCCGGACACGTCGACGGTTTCGACATGGACTGCCGGAGCGCCGAGCCCGCGGAGGTGCTCGACGATCCCCGCCGCGTCTTCGGTCCGCCGGTCCCAGATCACGACCGCGGCGCCTTGCCGGGCGCAGCCCTGGAGAAAGCCGAGCCCGATACCGCTCATGCCTCCGGTTGCCAGGACCACCTTTCCGGTGAGATCGAACAGACTGCGCATCGTCTCTCCGTCCTAACGTTGCCCGCCGTCGCAGCGGATCAGCGCTCCGGTCACATTCGCCGAGGCAGGGCTCGCGAGGAACAGTGCGGCGGTGACGATATCCTGCGGGGGCGCCGCCACGCCGCGGGCATTGCGGGGAATGGCCGCATCCGCCGTCCCCCGATCCCTCGCCTGATCGGTCAGGAACGGCCCCGGCGAGAGCGTGTTGACGCGCACCCTGGGGCCGTATTCATGCGCGAGGCTGACCGACATGGCGTTGAGCGCCGCCTTGGCCGCGCCATAGGGGACGACCTCGGGCAGGGGCATCAGCGCGCCCGACGACGAGATATTGATGATCGAGCCGCCCTCCCCCTCCGCCATGCGCTGCGCGATCCGGCTGGCGAGGCGGAAGGGGCCCTTGAAGTTGAGGCCCAGCACCGAATCGAAGAGCTGTTCGGTCACCTCGTGGCTGGGCATGCGCGGGCTCATCCCGGCATTGTTGACGAGGATGTCGACGCGGCCGAAGGCGGCATAGCTCTCCTCGATCAGCCGGTCGCATTCGGCCCATTTGCCGACATGCGCGGAAATGGCGAGCGCGCGGACGCCCAGCGCGCGCATCTCCTGCGCCGCCGCCTCGCAATTCTCCAGCTTGCGGCTGGCGATGATGACGTCGGCCCCGCGCTCGGCAAAGGCGCGCACCATCGCCAGCCCGAGGCCACGCGAGCCGCCGGTGACGAGCGCGACCTTTCCGGCGAAGTCGAAGAGCGGGTCGGGGGTCATCGTGCGTCTGGATAACGCCGCAGCGCTTCCGCCAGTCGCGTGGGCGTGTGGTCGCTGGGAAAATGTCCTTCCACGGGTGTCACGTCGCGGAGCAGGTTACGCGCAAGCTGCGAACGGTGCGTATCTGTCGGGCCGTCGGCGAAGGCCAGACTCTGCACGCCCGCCCAGAACTGCGCCAGCCATGTTTCCTCGGTGAGACCAAGACTGCCGTGGAGGCGCACCGCGCGCCCGATGATGTCGTGCATGACCGCCTCGGTCGCGACCTTGCACATCGCGATATGCTGGCGCGCCGCGCCATGCGGCAGCCGGCCCGCCTCGACCTCGTCGATCATCCATGCGGCCTTGAGCACCAGCAGGCGGAACTGCTCGAGCTGGATCACCGAGTCGGCGATGGCGCCCTGGACGAACTGGTGATCGCCCAGTTTTCTCCCGCGCGTCTGGCGCGAGACCGCGCGCTCCTTCATCATGTCAATCGCGCGCTGGCAGCGGCCGACTGTACGCATCGCATGATGGATGCGACCACCTCCAAGACGCGCCTGCGCCACCCGGAAGCCTCCGCCCGGCTCGCCTAGCATGGCGTCGAGCGGGACGCGCACGTCGTTATAGCGGATATAGGCATGGCTTCCGTCCTCGACCGGCTCGCCGAACACCGCGCAATTGCGGATGATCTCGATACCCGGCGTCTGCGCATCGACGATGAACATGCTCATCCGCTCGTGCGGCGCGTTGTCGGGATTGGTCACCGCCATGACGATGTGGAAGGCGGCGTAGCGCGCGTTGGAGATGAACCACTTTTCGCCCGAAATGACCCATTCGTCGCCGTCGCGCCGCGCGGCACAGGTGAAGTGCGTGGGATCCGCGCCGCCCTGCGGCTCGGTCATGGAGAAGGCCGAGCAGATCTTGCCGTCGAGCAGCGGCTGGAGATATTTCGCCTTCTGCTCCTCGGTGCCGAACATGGCGAGGATCTCGCTATTGCCGGTATCGGGCGCGGCGGTGCCGAACACGGTCGGCGCCCAGCTCGAACGCCCGAGAATCTCGTTCATCAGCGCCAGCTTCACCTGGCCATAGCCGGGACCGCCAAGATGGGGGCCAAGGTGGCAGGCCCAGAGGCCTTTTGCCTTCACCTGGTCGCGCAGCGGCTCCAGATGCGCGCGCGCCTTGGTGTTACTCATGTCATACATGGTGCCCGCGCCGGGAAAGAGCAGGTCCATCGTCTCGCATTCGTCGCGGACGAAGCGGTTCATCCAGTCGAGCTTTTCCTGAAATTCGGGTTCGACGGAAAAATCGATCATGGCATCCTCCGGATCATGTCTGCGGCGTCGCGAAAGCAGGCGAGCACGATATTTGCGAAAAAGCGGCCGGTTTCCTTGGGCAAATGCCCCGCCTCCGCCTGCGCGACCTTGTATTCCATGAGGCAGCCCGACTTGAACTTGGCGAGCACCGAGAAATAGTAGAAATCGGCCATGTCGCGCCCCGTGCCCGCGCAATAATAACGCGCCAGTTCCTGCTGCGTCGGAAACTGCGTGGCATCGTAGAGGCCCGTTCCCTGAACGCGGTCGGGCTCGCGCTCGTCGCGCATCGATCCGGTGAACCAGCCGATATCGAGCATCGGATCGCCGATCGTCGACAGCTCCCAGTCGAGCATCGCCACCAGCCTTGCCGGCGGGCCCGGACGGAACATCATGTTGGGCGTGCCGACATCGCCGTGGATGATGCCGCGCACCTCTTTCTTCAGCACATTGGCGCGCAACCATGCCTCGGTTTCGGCATAGCCGGGCAGATCGCGACCCGCATAGCCGTAGCGATCCTTGTAGGACGCAAGCTGCCCCACCCAGCGATCGACCTGGCGTTCGAGGAAATTGCCCGGCCGGCCATAGTCGCCAAGCCCGATCGCCTCGTAATCGACGTTGGCCAATGCGACCAGCCCGTCGACGATCGCGAAGGGAATGCCATAGGTATAGGGCATCTTATCGAAGGGCGGCGCGTTGTGGATCTTCCCGTCGCGCAGGTTCGGCGCCCAGCCGCCGACCTTCTCCATCACGTAAAAGGGCGCGCCGATCACCGACGGGTCATCGCACGAGGCGTGACACACGGGATGCGGCACCTCGGTCTGGTTGAGCGCCGTCAGAATGCGTGCCTCGCGCAGCACGCCGTTCTCGGCGCCCGGCGGCGGCACGGCGGGCGGACGGCGCAGCACCATCGACCCTTCGCCACGATCGAGCGTGAGCACGACATTGGACTGGCCGCCATGGAGCAACGCGGTCCTGAGCGGGCCTTTGCCCAGCTCGGGAACATGCGCGTCGAGCCATTCGGTGAGACGCGGAATGTTCGCGAGCGCGTCGAGATTATGTTCGATCTTCGACATCAATCCTCCCTGATGCGCAGCTCGGCTTCGAGTTGCCGGCGGATGGCGCCCAGCGCGTGCGCGACGTCCCGCGCGCTTTCGAGGTCCAGAGTTGTGGACAGCGAGCGTGCGATGGCATCGGCGCGCGCATCGGCCTGGCGCTTCAGAGCCACGCCACGCTCGGTTGCGCGCAACAAGGTCGCGCGCTTGTGGTCGGGATTGGCCACGGTGTCGATCAGCCCTTCGACGATCAGCGCATTGGCCGCGCGCTGGATCAATTGCCGCGGATGTCCAAGCGATCGCCCGATCTGCGGTACGGTGGGCGCCCGTTCGGCTTCCACCACCGCGGCAAGCACCATCATTTCGGACTCCCCGAGCCCGACCGACCGCCGGACATCGGCGAAGACGCTTTTCAGACGCCCGCTCAGCCGGCTGGTCTCATCGACCAGCACGACAAGCGGATTGAGGGAATCGAACCGACTTTGCATGAAACGATCATGTCACTTTGACATAATCATGTCAAAGTGACTCGGTGATGCCTTCAGACGATGTCCGAAACCCTCACCCAGCGCCGCTCGAGACTCGACAGCCGGATCGCTTCCTGAATGCGCTCCACCTCGAGCGCCTGCGCGAAATCGGGTGCGCCATGTGCGCGACCTTCGATAGCTTCGACCATATTGTGCATCGACAGTGCCATCGGGAAGCTCGGCTGCGGCTCGCTCTGCCAGTCGAGCCCGATGCCCTGAACGGTCCTGAACCGGTCAGGGATCTCGATCTCCGCCAGCGCCCCTCCCAGTTGCCCGCCGCGAAGGGTGCAGTCTCGCGCGGTCGGGAATGTGGGCGATGAAGAAACGAGACGACCCTTTTCGCCGAACACGTCGATCAGCCAGCCGTCATGGAGCGGCATGCTCCAGCTGATCTGCATCTGCATGACGAGGCCGCCCGCGAAGCGAAGGATGACATTGGCAAGATCGGTCGTCTCGGGGGTGATAACATCCCCATCCGGGAACACCCACTGCTTGAGGATCTGGCTGTCATCGGCCACCAGTTCCTCGACGGGACCAAACAGCCGGAGCAACATGTAGAGCGCATGGCTGCCGTTGTTGCGGACCGCCGAGACGCCCTGCCCTCCTTGAGCGAACCAGTTATAGGGGAATTGCTTGATTGGCTGATTGAACAGCGAAATGGTGAAGTGGCACGTGCCGCCGAGTGGCCGGCCCAGATAGCCATCCTCCACCATCGCCAGCATCTGCCGGTTGGCGGGAATCCATTCGGAAAAGGCATCGACCACGCCAATGCTGCTGCTCGCGCGCCACGCGGCGTCGATTTCCTTCGCGCCCGTCCAGTCGGGGGCGTGCGGGCTGGCGTTATAGACGTGCTTACCGTTCGCCAGCGCCGCCAGCACCATCGGCTTGCGGACGCTGGGACGCGTACCGAGATCGACGATATCGATATCGGGATCGGCGCACATCTCCTCGGCGTTCCAGAAGGCGCGCGGCAGCCCGAGCCGACCCGCCGCCGCCTCGGCGGTTACCTGCCGGGAGGTGCAGATCGCCGTCACCTCGACATCCGGAATGGCACGCCAGGCGGGAAGGTGCGCGAAGGCGCCCCAGGCCGCGCTGACAATCCCGACACGCAACGTCACGAAGCGCCGCCTTATTCGATGGTGCCGAGAACGGTGCCAACCTCGTATATTTCGCCCGCTTCCGCGATGATGCGCAGCGTGCCGCTCGCAGGTGCTTCGACCTCATTGGTCGATTTGTCGGCCTCAAGCAGGTACAGCGGCTCACCCTCCGTCACCTGCGCGCCATCGCTGGCAAGCCATTCGGCAATCTGGCCCTCGGTCATCGAAAAGCCGATCTTGGGTAGCAGGATCTCGGTAGCCATGGTCAGTTGGTCCCTTCGTAGAGGTCGATGCAGTTATCTTCCTCCGTGCCTATCGCGCCAACGCGATCGGGCAATCCGGAAAGCGGATTGCGCCTTCCCGATATCGTTGGCACGATACGGCCACGGCATGATCCGCGCCTCGACGCGTCCGCGCAACTGCCTCGCGAAACAGGCTGTCCGGAGCCTGCCAGTCGTGCCGAATGCGACGGTGGGCGATCAACCATAGCCCGCGCTCATATCGAAGGGCGTCGGAATAATGGTCGGCATGGTCAGGGCCGATATCCTCGCTCCGACACCGCGTGCCACTGCAGTGCTGCGCGACCAACTCAGTACCCGCGGCTGTCGGTCCAGTCCTCGGTCTCGCCGGGCTTGTAGGTCTTGCCCGGCACCTTGCCTGATGCGGTCTTGAGATCGAACCCGATCCGGTCGGCGCCACCCTCGATGTCGACGCCGAAGGCCGACAATGCCCAGCTGGTCATGACATAGTGGCCGATCGAAAAGACCAGATCCATCTTCTGGCGCTTGTCGAAATATTTGCCGAGCGTTTCCCATGTCACATCGCTCAGCGTGCCGTCATCGATCAGTTCGTCGACCGAACGCAGGATGACTGCATCCTGCTCGTTCCAGTTACCGCCCTGCGGATAGTCGCGGATCGCCGCGATCTCGTCGAGCGTCAGGCCCGCATTCAGGCCATAACCCACATGATTGTGCCACTCATAGGCGGACTTCACGCGCCAGGCGACGCGCAGGATGACGAGTTCGAGGTAGCGCGTCCCCAGTGTGTTCGACATCAGCAGGTGCTTGCCCCAGATGTTGTAGGCCTTGCCCAGATCGGGGTGGTTGGCCATCACCATCATGACGTTGGTTTTCGAGCCCTCTTCCCACGCATTGGGCTCGCCCCAGAAGGCAAAGACTTCACGTGCGTCGTCCGTCCACTCTGCGCGCGGCAGGTGCAGGATGCGTGGCTTGATATCGCTCATTTACTCAACTCCCTCGTATCTTTCGGCGTGAATCACGGCGCTGCGTTGAGCGCCTGCGATTCCGCATCGCAATTGGACGGCTGTGCCTTCACCTTCTTCAGTTCCGCGCGCGCGGCCTTCAGGTCCTTCTGGAAAACGGGATTCGAATGCAATCGCGCGACCGTCGCCGCCGCCGCCACGCGACCTTCCTCGATATCGCTCAGCCAATGGACATTGCAGATGCGACGGCTGTCGCCAAAGGCACGTCCGCGTGCAACGATCCGGGCGGCGCGTTCGGGCATCAGCTCGGCAAGGATCAGGCTCCAGCCATAACCAATGGCGCTGTGGCCCGACGGATAGGATCCGTCCTTGCGCAGCATCGGTTCCCAGTCGGGCGTGCAGGTCGGCTCGCCATTGACCATGAAGGGGCGTGAGCGCTGATGCGCTTTCTTGATCGCCGCCGTCGACAGGCCGAGATCGGCCGTCGTCTTGCGGAGCAGCTTTTCCAGCTTTGGCGTGGTTTGGGCGCTGATCTCGACACCCGCCGCGCAGGACAGCGGTATTGTCGACTTGGGGCTGAACAGGTCCGCATCAGCAGTCGCCAACGCCCAGCGAGTGCTGCCCCTCAGCGGAAGCGCAGCATTGGCTGCCTCAACGTCACGCGCCTCGGCCGCCGAACCCGGCACGGGGGGAGCGGGCGAGAGGACAGTGCTGTCCGGCATGGGTCCCGATTCGAGATAGCCCTTGCCCAGCATTGACCCTGCAGGCCGCTGCGCGGGCTGTTCTGCTGCAGCCCCTGCGGCAGCGGCAACAATCGATAGCGCGACGATATATTTCATTGTTTCCCCTCGTCGTTCAAAGCGCTGCGATTTTGAGCAGATAGCCGGTGACTGCGTCCGGCTCGGTAATCATCAGGTCATGGCCCGTATCGATGTCCCATACACGGCCGTCGCTCCTTGCCTTGAGTGCTTCGATATCGCGTCCCTCGATGGTCGATGTGCAGATGATGTGCGATTGCGGGATCGCCCAGAGCGCATCCTCGTTGTGGAGCTCCAGCTTCTGTTCGAAGCATTTCCATGGGTGCGGCGTGAGCTTGGGCTTCATCCACTCGATGAGTGCAGGATCGGTCACGCCATAGAAGCTCATCGGATCATTGCCCGGAAAAAGCACCAGCTCCACTCCGTCGACCACGCGCCCCATCTGCCGCGCGAGCAGCATGAACGGACCCGCGACATCGACAAGAGACTGGCCGTTCACCGGGTTGGCCGCATCGAGATAGACCAGATGGCCGATCCGGTCGGCTGCGCGATCCGCAATGCCGGTAATGACCATGCCGCCATAGCTGTGGCCGACGAGGATGACGTCGCGCAGGTCCTCGAAGTGAAGCAGCTTCACGACATCGGTGATCTGCGTGTCGAGGTCGATATCGGGTGAAAGCAGATGCTCGCGTTCGGCAAGGCCGGTCAGCGACGGCGTATAGACCTCATGGCCTTCGGCCCGGAGCAACCGCGCGACGAACTGGTAACACCAACCGCCATGTCCCCCACCATGCACCAGTACGAATGTCGCCATATATCAGAGTCCTTCCACCAGTATGGCGCGGTAATTCGCACCCTTTTTCCGATGCTCAGCGGCGGCCTGATATTCCGGACTATTGTACCAGGCCCGCGCGTCGTCAGCGCTAGGGAACTCAAGAATGATGACACCGTCGGGCGCCTCACCCTCCAGCGCCTCCATTGCGCCGTATACGGCAAGCGGCTTCAGCCCGTATTTCTCCACGAAATTGCCCGCCTGGGCGCGATTGCTCGCGCTGTAGGCGTCCATTTCGGCCTGATCGAAAACCGGGCCTTCGCGCGTGAAGATCATGTATGCGGGCATGGTGCGGTTTCCTTCGTTCAGTGGCCCATTGCCGGCAGCGATGCCTGGCCGAGCCGGATGCGGGCGGCCTCGAAATCGGCCTTGTACGTGCGGCTGGCGAGCAGGAAGCAGATTGCCGCCGGGATCACGACGACGAGCGAGCACAGCAACGCCATCCGCAGTGATTCATCGCCATAGCTCGGCCTCAGCAAGTCGCTCAGCTTGCCGATTGCCACCGGGCCAAGTCCAAGTCCGATCAGGTTGATGATGAACATCGAGCAGGCGGCCGAAGTCGCCCGCGCCCAAACCGGCGCCAGCGTGGTGCAGATATAGATCATCGGCGCGGCAAAGAGCCCGGTCAGGAAAACCTGTATGCCGAACAGCGGGAACGCGTATTCGACGGGCCCGGTAAAGGCGAAGGCGGCGGCGCTTACGGCGAGCAGCCCGGCAATGATGGGGGTCCAGAGATGCCAGCGTATGTCGCGGCGGCCGAGAATGTCGGCAAGTGGTCCGCCGCAGATATGCCCGAGGATCGAGCCCGTCGCCACATACAGACCCAGCTTGGCACCGATCTCGACCGAACCCAGACCATGCGATCGCTCGACAAAGGCCGGGATCCAGGCGTGCATTCCCATGCCGATCAGCGCCTGGATCGTGGCCGCCAGCATCATCAGCGGCAGCGTCCGGATATTCCAGAGCGTGCGGATGGTTTCTCCAAAGGGCGGCTGGGCGAAGGTCTGCCTGACGCCATCAGCCAGCCCGGCGCGGACTTCGCGGATCGTGAAATAGACCAGCGGGCCAATGATGAGGCCGGGAACGCCCGCAAGGATGAACGCCCAGCGCCAGCCATATTCGGCGAGCGCCCAGCCACCAAAGGCAAGCCCGACGCCCATCCCGATAGGCGACCCCAGCAGATAGATGGAGAGTGCCGTTCCACGCTGCTTTTGCGGGAAATAGTCGCTGATAAGCGCCTGAATCGGTGCACTGCCGCCCGCCTCGCCAAGTCCGACTCCTACGCGCGCGAGAAATAACTGAACGAAACTCTGGGCGAAGCCGCAGACGACGGTCATGAAGCTCCATGCCGATACCGCGAGCGCCACGACCCCGCGCCGCGACCAGCGATCGGCCAGACGCGCGGCGGGAATGGCGGCGAGGACATAGACCAGCGCGAAGGCAAGCCCGGTAATCAGTCCGACCTGCTGGTCGCTTAGCTCGAACTCCTTGCGGATAGGTTCGACCAGCATGGTAAGGATCTGTCGATCCAGCGTGCTGCAGGCGCCGACGAGCACCGATACAAACAGAACGTAAGCGCGATACGGGAAAGCCGGAAGGCTGTCCGTCGTTCCTGAGGCGATTGCGCCCGCTGGCGGGATCTCACTCTCGGCTCTGGTGACTACCACGCCGTCTGCGGGGATAGTTTCTGCCATGATGCTCTCCTCCCCCGCCAGGCCAGAGCTTCTTTTTCGGGGCTCGGGTCCTTCAGGAACGCAGCCGTTACATGGCCGCCGTGTCGATGGTCGGCCTTATCAGGATTTGGGAGACATTTGCGCGCGGCGGCAGTGACGCAATGAAAACAATCGCGTCGGCGATGTCGGACGGTTTCATCGCCCCCTCCTTGCCGACATGCTGCTGCATGGCGGCGCGCATGGCGGGATCGCCGATACCACCCGCGACTTCGGTCTCGGTCGCCCCCGGCTCTACGATGGCGACGCGGATGCCGGCGCCGCCGACCTCCTGCCGCAGTCCCTCGGTGAAGCCGGTCAGCCCGAACTTGCTCGTCGAATAGGGACCGAACAGTCCGGCGGCGCGACGGCCCGCGGTCGAGGAGATGTTGATGATGTCCCCGGCCCCCTGCGCCTTCATCGGGCCGATCGCGGCCTTGCAGGTGTAGAGCGTGCCGAGCAGATTGATGTCGATGACGCGCCGCCATTCGTCCAGCGGCAGGCTTTCGACGCCTCCCGACTGTATGACGCCCGCCGAATTGACGAGGATATCGATACGCCCCAAGCGGGCGACAGTATCCTCGACCGTTTTGGTCGCTTCGGCCTCCACCGCGACGTCGCCGGGCAGTGCCAGGGCCTTGCCGCCTGCAGCCTCGATCCGCGCAACCAAAGCCGCGAGCCGGTCAGCGCGCCGTGCGGAGACGGCGACGGTTGAACCCGCTTCCGCGAGCGCGAGTGCGGCTGCTTCGCCGATCCCCGACGATGCTCCGGTGACGAGAGCCACCTTGCCCGACAGACTCACCGTCATGATCCGCTTCTCCCACTTGCCGATATTTCAGCAAGTGATCGCGCGGCGACGTGTCGCTGTAAAATATTTTGGCCCAAACCGTGGCCGGCGTGGCCAGATATCGCTCAGGCGTCCTCGTCGCTCATCCAGTGCACGAAGCGCTGAAGCGGCAGCATTCCGTCATGCGCGCCGCCCATGACGTGCTTCGCTGCCCCGCCGAGCCGGACCACACGCTGGGCGCCCGCACTGGCCAGCCGGTCGCGCATCGCGCGCTTTCGTTCAGGCGGATACATGCCGATCGTCTGCGTCGCGACATTTACATAGCGGATCGCATCATCGAGCGAGCTCACATGAACGACGTTCGCGGTCTTGTTGCTCGGATGGAAATCGACGGGCTCGCTGGTCAGGATCACGAGGCCGCGTCCATCGGGCTTGCCCCAGACCGTGCATTCATCGTCCATAAGCTGGAGCATCTCGATCTCGTCGCGCACCTCCACGGGCAGCGGATGCGCCAATGCCGAGGTCGTTTCGCGATCGACGCCGAGCCGTTCCTGCAAACGGGCGCAGAATACCTCGACACCCTCGCGCTCGCCTTCGACGAAGATGAAGCGACTGGCGAGGCACGCCTCCTGATTCATCGTCGCAACGTCGGTCGCGGCGGCATCGGCGATCTCGTCGATCACTTCGGAGTTTTCAAATCCCTCGGGTCCGATCATCGAGATCGAGGTCTTGGGGTCGAAGGACACCATCTGGATGCCGGGACCGATATACTTGATGACGTTGCGGATCGCGTCGCCCCCGCCCCAGGCGACAATCTTGTCAAAATATTGGGGACGATAGAGCGTGCCCTCGATCCGCTCATCACCGCCGCGCCAATAGACCGCGGACATCGAACGGACGACGGGATGATCGGGATCGACATCGGCCATGGTGCGCAGCATCGCGACGCAGGTGAACGGGTCGCTCGAGGGCATCTTGAAGACGTTGATCGCTTTCACCAGCGCGCCCTGCGCGATCGACGAGATACACCCCGTCGGCGAATTGCCCGCGAGCATGTGGACCATGCGCGGCGGAAAGGCGCGCAGCGCGCCCTTGTTGCCATGCATGTCCGTGCGTTCGACCCAGCCATCGAGCGCCGCGGGATTGAGAAAGCTCGATTCGATGCTGCACCTCAAGCCCTCCGGCGTCAGGAAATGCTTGGCGCGGCGGAACAGGTTTTCCACCACGCGCCGCGGCAGCGGATTGACCTTGACGGTATGCTCGAGCGCCTCCTGCAGATAGGGATTGGTCTCGAAATCCATCCGCTGGCCGGCCTCGACGAGAAAGTCGATGATCTCGCTGGTCGGCACGTCGAGCAACGGCGGCAGTTCCGAACGCGGAGCAACGAGCGCGTTGAGGTCGATCTCGGGCGTGACGAAGTCGACACCGAGGTCGCGTGAGCGGTGCGTGATCGCATTGCCCGACACCAGCTTGCCGCGGACGAAATGGTTGACCGGGATCGGCTGCTCCACGGGGGGCGCTGCCTCGGGCTTCTTTTCCAGGACGTTCATGCCACACCTCTCACATAAGCATCGACGGTGCCCGCGCAGCCGATCTTGTCGTCGCCTTCCAGGTCGGCGTAGCGGGCGATATTGTCGCGGATCGACGGACCAGCGCTTCCACAGCTGCACGGGCCGTAATCGAGCGAAATCCTGTCCCCCGTGATCACTCCGCCCCAGCGCCCGTCGAGCGAAAGGTCGAAGAACGCGGCGCGGCCTTCCACCTCGCCATCATAATCGTGGGGCAGCAGCGCGTCGCCGTCCTTGTTGAGGATCATCGGCACGATCCACGGCGGCACATGGTAGCGATTGCCCTCGCGGCACTTCGGCATGCCCGAATTGAGTTCCTGCATGCTGTAGTTCTGGAAGTGACGACCCTCGGGAATGTTGAAGGTCTCGTGGACGAATTGCTGATAGTCCTCGGGCAGTTGCGCGCGTTTCAATCCGCCGCCGATATAGATGCAGTTGTCGGGGTCGAAGTCCTTCGCGCTGTAGCCGCGTTCGCGCACGGCCCTCGCAACCTGGTAGAGCGCGTTCCACATGCCCGCGATGTAGAGCTTGTCGTGCCGATGCTCGATCATCGCGTCAGCGGCGATGTCGACCGCACGGTCCATCGCTTCCTGCCGCTGGCGCGAGGTCTCGTCGAACTCGGCAATGTCGCCGGGGCGGGCGGTGCCGTCGGCTATCGCCTTGCGGAGCACCACCATGCGCGTCAGCGAACCGACGGTGATCGCGGGTACGGGATATTGGAAGGCTTCCTTCGTCGGATCCCCAAAGGCTTGGCGCTGCGCCTCGCCGATGATCTCGTTCTTCGGCACCTTGGCCACGGGCGCAAGGCCCATGATCTTGCGGTCACGCCTCGGCTGCACGCCCGATCCCCACGAAAAGACGTTGACCGTGTCGGCCTTCGACCAGTCCATGTCCTTTTGCGAGGCGATCAGCATCGCGGACTTGCCGGTGGTGCCGCTTGAGCACGAAATGAAATGGCCAACCGCCTGAAGCCGGTCGATCCAGTCATCGACGTCGCTTATGTCCTCCATGTCGATCGGGCGGATCGGATGCGCGGAAATCGTGCTGAGCCATTTGGTCAGCTTGTCCCAGCGCTCCTCGAGCAGCCAGTTCTCCGGGTAACTCTTGTACGCGGTATGCGGGAACAGCAGCTGCACCGCGTCTTCGACCGAGTTCAGCTCCGAAAGACCTGCCTCACGGGCGCGGTGGGCAAGCAGCTTGATCGTGCCCTTGTTCTCCTGAAACCGCTCGTTGAGCGCCTCGACCTGGAGCGCGCGCAGTTCCTGATAGGGGATGTTGAACCTGTAGTCCGAACTCGCCAGCCCGGTAAGCCGATCCGCTGCCTCACCCATCACTTGCTCCTTGCCGCTTCTGCGAAATTGCATTAATAGCACCTGATACGTTTCATTATTCACGATTCGGCAGAGAGCGCAAGCCCAAACATGGACGCAAGCATCGAAACCATCGCCGCAGAGGCAAGAAGCCGCGCCGGTCGCCCGACCCGCGAACAGGCGCAGGCGCGCCACGCCGAACTGCTCGACACCGCTCTCGACATGTTTCTCGACAAGGGTTTCGAGCTGACGACGATGGAGGGCGTGGCCGCCGCGGTCGGCATGACCAAGCGCACGATTTACGCCCGGTATGAGGACAAGGCGTCACTATTCCTGGCAGCGGTCGAGCGGGCGATCGAGCGTACCCGGATGTCGCCCGCGGCATTGCATGCGCTGGCGAGCGACGATCTAGAGCGGACGCTCACTGCTATTGCCCGGACGCGCATTGCCGATCTGATGACACCCCAGGGGCTGAAGCTGCGGCGCGTCATAAACACCGAGTCATACCGCTTTCCCGAGATATTCACGCTGTCCTACGAGCAGGGCGCAAAGCCGGTGATCGACTTCCTCACCGATCTGTTCCGCCGACACGATAGCGCCGGGGCGGTTTGCGTGGAGCGCCCCGAAATGGCAGCCAATGTCTTCATGAGCATGGTGGTCGGCGGCCCCGTCCGTCTTCTCGCCTCGGGTGAAGCCATGCGCCAGGACGAGATCGAAGACTGGATTGGAACTGCCGTCCGCCTGTTCCTCAACGGGGTCCGGCCACGCTGAACAAGAAAAGAGGAGGAGAGGATGGCTTCGGCCTATTGGGGTGAGTTGCGAACACATTGGCGGCCCCTGCTCGCTGCCACCATGGGCCTCGGCTTCGGCATCGGCCTCAACGCCTATACCGCGAGCATCTTTGCGCCCCGGCTGATCGGCGAATTCGGCTGGGCCAGGTCGCAGTTCGCGCTGCTCGCCAGCTTCGGCCTTCTGATGATCGTGATGCAGCCGATCACCGGGCGCCTGACCGACCGGTTCGGCGTACGTACGATCTCCGCGGTCGGTGTGCTCACCGGCCCGATCGCCTATGTTGCCTATGCCTTCCAGCCCGGCGACATCAGCGCGTTCTTCGCGATCGCAGTGCTTCAGATCGTGGTCGGAACGCTCACCACCTCGCCCGTTTACACTCGCATCGTCGCGGAACGTTTCGAGCGCGCGCGTGGTCTTGCCTTCTCGATCGTGATGACTGGCCCACCGCTCGTCGGAGCCATTTTCGCTCCGGCACTCGACTGGCTGATAGACGCGGAAGGCTGGCGGACCGCCTATCTTGTGCTCGGCGCCGCAACGCTCGCCTTCGGTCTGCTGGCGGTGTCGATGACGCCTGCCCATGTCGGCGAAAGGCAGGTCGTGCACGAGTCCGTGGAAAGCCACGGCAACGACTACCGGCTGATCCTCGGCAACCCGGCCTTCTGGGTACTGATCGTCGGCATGGTGCTGGTGAACATTCCGCAGGGCCTGGCCTCGGCGCAGATGAAGCTGGTCCTGATGGACAGCGGCGCGGCTTCGCAGACCGCTACCTGGCTCGTTTCGATCTACGCCATGGGCGTGATCGCGGGCCGCTTTGCCTGCGGGCTGTCGCTCGACCGGGTGCAGCCGCATCATGTCGCCGCGCTGGCTTTAGGCACGCCCGCGATCGGGATGATGCTCATGGCCTCTCCATTCGATGCGACGCTGGTCCTCGCCCTGTCGGTCGCGCTGATGGGAATGGCACAGGGCGCGGAAGGCGACATCGCCGCCTATCTCGTCTCACGCCGCTTCGGCCTTGGGGTGTTCAGTCTGGTGCTGGGGTTGGTGGGTGCCGCCATCGCCGGCGGCTCGGCGATTGGCGCGCTGACGCTCAGCTACACGCTCAGCCAGTGGGACAGCTACGCACCGTTCCTGATGCTCAG
This sequence comes from Sphingomonas sp. LaA6.9, assembly GCF_022601895.1. Lineage (GTDB taxonomy): Bacteria > Pseudomonadota > Alphaproteobacteria > Sphingomonadales > Sphingomonadaceae > Sphingobium_A. The sequence continues at coordinate 25,981 of NZ_JAKVIO010000002.1, read as the reverse complement.
CGCCTGTACCACCTTGATAGGCGCGCTCCTGTTCCTGACGCTTGGGCGTCGTCCCCCGATGATGCGGGGAGCCGTCGCATGAACGCTTCCACCGAAAAACGCGTTGCCGTCGTCACAGGCGCAAGCGCCGGCGTCGGCAAGGCGGCCGCCCGCCAGCTGCTTGAAAAGGGTTGGCGCGTGATCGGTGTGGGACGTGATCCGGAGCGCTGCGCCAAGGCAGAAGCCGAGTTGCGGGCGCTGTCCGGTGCCGATTTCACCATGATCCGCGCCGACTTTTCGCTCCTCGCCGATGTCGCGCGCGCGGCGAACGAAATCGCACGAACTACGCCGCGCGTCGATGCGCTGCTCAACAATGCCGGGGGTGTATGCGCCGAGCGGGTGATCACGCCCGAAGGGCATGAGGCCACGTTCGCGGGCAACCATCTCGCCCACTTCCTGCTGACCAGGAAGCTTATGCCGCTTCTAAAAGCGGCGGCCGCGCAATCAGCGCCGGGTGCGGTGCGCGTGGTCGCGGTGTCGTCCACGGGACATGAGCATTGCCCTGCGATCAAGTGGCACGACCTGACATTTTCCGAAGGCTTTGTCGGCGGGTCGGCCTATTGCCATGCCAAGCTTGCCAATGTGCTCTTCGCACGCGAACTCGCGCGGCGCGTGGCGGATTACGGCATCATCTCGCACGCGATGCATCCGGGCGTGGTCGACAGCAATTTCGCGAACCACTGCGATGCGCCGATGAAGGCCTATATGGAGTCGATCAGGGATCGCGCCTCTACGCCCGAGGAGGCCGCCGACACGCTGGTCTGGCTGGCGAGCGCAGAGGAACCGGGGCAGAGCAGCGGACTCTATTTCCACCGGCGCGAGGCATTGTCCCCTTCCCAGACCGCGCAGGATGACGACACCGCGCGCAGGCTGTGGGAAGTCAGCGAGGAACTTGTGGCGGGCTACTGAGCCCGCCCCTCAGCGACGATGCGGAACTCGTCAAAGGCATTTGCGGGAATCGCGTAGCCCCTTGTGTCATCGCCGATCTCGTCGAAATGGGCAGCGACATCTTCGGCCGTTGGCGGCGCTTCCAGCGGCCCGTTCCAGCCTTTGGTCGCGCCGACGAACATGCGCGCGATGCGCCCGCCTGCAGCCGAATAGACCGCATGGGTCGAGGTGCAGGATTCATGCGCCAGAAATGCCACGAGCCCAGCCGTGTAGCGCGGATCAAAGGCGGGATAGAGCGTCTCGACCCAAGGGTTTGCACCGAGTGTTCCGGGGCCCATGGCTGCCGCCATCCGGCTCGCCGCATTGGGCATGACCGCATTGCAGAGAATCCCGTGCGGCCGCCCTTCCTCGGAAAGGCCGTGCATCAACCCCATGACCCCGCCCTTGGCCGCACCATAGGCGGACAGTTGCGGCAAACCCAGCATTCCGCCCGAAGAGGTCGTGAAGACGATCCGGCCAAAGCCCTGCGCCTTCATGTGCGACCAGGAAGCATGCGCGACGTTGAACGACCCGCGCACATGGACAGCCAGCAGCGAATCCAAGTCTTCGGCCGTCAGCTCCTCGAAGGGACCGAAGCGCATATTGCCTGCGTTTGCGATGACGGCATCGACTCGCCCGAACGCATCGAGCGCGGCCTGCACCATTGCCTGTCCACCTTCCGCCGATGCGACGTCGCTGGCATCGGCGACGGCTTTGCCGCCCGCCGCCCTGATCTCGGCCACAACCTCTTCCGCCATTGCGGAAGACGCGCCAGAGCCGCCAGCGACCGATCCACCCAGATCGTTGACCACGACCGCCCCGCCCCGCGCTGCGATTTCGAGCGCATAGGCGCGTCCCAATCCCCCGCCAGCGCCGGTTATGATGACCGTGCGGCCGTCAAAGCGGATCGTGCTCATGCCTTATGTCTCCGGAAGCTGGCGGCATCCCGCGCGCCGTTCAGAATTTGGCGATCACATGCGGCAGGTCCACGGTCGTTCGGATCCCCGGCGCTGCTTCACATATGACAGGAATAGCATTGACGGCACGATGTGCGGTCAGCCCCGGTGTGAACGCGGCATAGTCCTCCGGCTTGACCGGGAAGGTGATGCCCACGTCGAGCGGCGTGTCCCCCTCGACGCGGATGCGCCATCCTGACTCGCGCAGTTCCCATTCGGGATGTTCGATGTCGCGCGAGCAATACCAGTTGGCGCGGAAGCGCAGCACGGGCTTGCCATTCCGCAGGCCGGTGATCGTGATGCGCTGCGCAGCAACGGTACCGGCTTCGATCGTTCCCGCGGCGATCTCCGCGGTGTTGTTGGCCGCCGACATTTCGCCGACAGCGTCCCATTCGTCGGCTTCGAGGCCGATCGCGTCCGCAATCTGCGCCATGGAGGCCGCGAAGTCGTGCTTCACATACTCGACCTTGCGCTGGTCGAACTGGCCCGGCGAGACGCCATAGCCCATGATGTTGAACAGCAGATCGGGCGAGTTGCGGCTCGACATGTCGGCATATTCGTCGATCGTCAGACAATCGTGCCGCCGGGACAGCGACAATAGCGGGATCGCCAGCGCCTCGGTCACAAAGCCGGGGCTCGACCCCGTGCTGTAGATCGAACTGTTCCCCGCCTCGCACGCCTGTTCGATCCGCGCGCGAACATCAGGATCCATCGATCGGGGATGATGGAAGTCGCCGCGCGTCGTGACGACATTCTTGCCCGAGGCGAGCAGACGGCAGAGCTCGTCGATATCGGTGCCCTGGCGCATATACAGCACGCAGTCGGCCTTGGTCGCCACGAGATCGTCTACCGAACTGGTTGCCTTGACGCCGCAGGGCGCGATGCCAGCAAGTTCGCCCGCGTCCTTGCCTACCTTTTCGGGCGAGCTCACCCATAGCCCGACCAGTTCGAGCTGCGGATGCTCGATCACCGTGCGTAGCGCCCGAGAACCGACATTGCCCGTCGCCCATTGGATGACCTTCCAGGTCCTGGTATCCATCGCTGTTTCCCTCTCCGCTCGACCGACCATCAATAGCAGGGGCGTCAGAACTTGACCCCGGCCTGAATTCCCCAGGTCGCGGGCGCGCTCCAGACACTGCCGATGCCGAAATTATTGTACTGCACCTGTGTCCGGTAGCGGTTGTCGGTCACGTTATCGCCGTACACCGCAAGCGTGAACTTGTCCGACGGATCGGTCCACTGGGCGCGGAGCGCCAGCACCTCATAGCCATCTTCCTTGAACTGGATGCCGGAAGGCCCGTGAAAGAAGCTCGAGGTGTAGTAGAGATTGCCCGAGAGCACGAGCTCGCCACCCGCGAGTTCGGTCTGGTAGCGCATGCCAAGATTGCCGGTAAACTCCGGCGTGCGCTGCATTGTCACATCGCCGAGATCGGTCGGGACAACGAGAAAGGAAATCCCCTGCGCCGCACAGGTCTGCACAGTGCATCGCGTGTAGATCGGCGCATCGGGGAACTGCTTGTAGCGGCCATGGGTGTAGGCGGCGCCGACATTGATGTCGAAATGCTCGTTGAAGCGGTAGCTGAGCTGGCCATCCAGGCCGTAGATTTCCGACCGCGCCGCATTGACGATCTGCGCTGACGGCGGATTGCCCCTGAACAGCGAGACCTGCAGATTATCATAGTCGTAATAATAGGCCGACACGTCGGCCGACAAATTGCCATCGGCGTATTTGTAGCCGACTTCATAGGATTTGATGTCTTCCGGCTTCACGATATTGCCGGTCGCACCGCCTACATCAAGGATGCCCGCCTTGTAGCCCATGGTGAAGGACGCATAGATGCTCGATTCCTCGCTGGGCTTGTAGCGCAGCACGAAACGCGGCGTGACCTTGTCGTCTTTCAGGTTCGGGACGAAGGTTTGCACACCGGAAAAGGGCGCAATGTAATAGGGATCATCGACGACGTCGTGGCTGTAGCGCGCACCCGCCGTCACGAAGAGCTGCGGCGTGATTTCATAGGTGAGATCGGCAAAGGCGGCATAGGTTTTGGTCGTGGTACCGGACCCGCCGAGCGCGATGCTCGCAAGCGGGTTTGCGGGTGTCGGCGTGCCGAAGCGGGTGCGCCATATATCCTTGTTGCTGAAATAGAAGAGGCCGGTGGTCCATTGAAGCGGAGTACCCGGCTTTGAGGTCAGCAACAGTTCCTGCGAGAATGTCTTGTTCCGAACGGGGATGTGCAGAAGGAAGACCGGCGCCGCCGTGTGGTCGAGATCCTCGACGATCAGCGACTCCTCGTCGCGATACTGCGTGTAGGAGGTAAGATCGCCGAAGCCGAGGTCGGCGCGGAACGTCGCCTGCAGAACATCGCCGTTGAAGCGGAATTCGCTCGGTCCCGATGTCGCGACCTCGTCCGGATCGGTGGCGTAGAGGCTCGAGGGAAAATTGGAGCCTGCACCGCCGATATCATCCCCGACATAGATGTTGGTATTCATCAGGGTCGGATCATCATTGTCGGTGTGCTGGTAACGCAGCACCAGCGACATGCTGTCGGTGAAGTCCACCTTGAGGCCGGTACGGACCGACCAGTTGCTGAACTCGCCGTCGTCATCGCGGCCGGTCGTGATATTGTGGACGAAGCCGCCACCGCGCCGAAACAGGCCTTCGATATCCATCGCAACATTCTCGATGACGCCGCCCGTGGCGTAGCCCTGCACCGTCAACGTATCGAAGCGGCCGTAGCTTACTTCGAATTCGCCATTGGCATCCGATGACGGCTCCGCTGTCGTGAGCAGTATCGCGCCGCCCGTGGTGTTGCGGCCAAAGAGCGTGCCCTGCGGTCCCTTGAGCACCTGCACGCTGCGCAGCTTCATGAGCTGGAAATCCGCGGCAAGCGGATTGGGCGAGTAGAATCCATCCACATAGATGCCGACATTGGCGCCACCGCCCGAGCTCGTGACGGCGGTGCCGACGCCGCGGATCGTCGGCTGCACGAACGTGGCGGCGGCGTCGAAGCGCAGTGCCGGCGTGACATTGGAAATGTCGGAAAGCGAGGTGGCACCGGACCTGGTGAGTTGATCTTCGGTGATCGTCGTGATGGCGATCGGCACATCGCGCGAAAGTTCGGAGCGGCGTTGCGCGGTGACGACGATCATGTCGCCTTCCTCCTCCGCAGCCGTTGCGTCGGCGGACTGCGCAAGGGCTGCTTGCGGAATCAAGGACAGCAGAGCGGCGAGGCCGATAAAGGATGTTGTGGTGTGCAGCCGCATTCTGGCCATTTTACGCCTCCCCTTTTGCTGGACGCCCACATATGGACGCTCTCATTGCTGGCGCGCATGTTAGACTGCGCGCCGCATCCGTCCTTTTTCGATTTTCTTGGCCATTCATCGAAAATCGCGATCAATCGACAGACTGGCTGAGGCTGCCAAACCAGCGTCAGGGGCCGATATAGTCGATCGTACCTTGCTGCGGATCCGGCGAGTCCGCCTGCCAGCGCACCGAGCCGAATGGCCGTTCGAGCCGGCGCCGGACGCGTGTTTCGCCGGCCTTGCGGTCAAACGAGCGGACCAGCGCTTGCGCATCGATGTCCGCCTGCGTGATCCGGTCACGCATGCGCAGATAGTCGCCCCATGTCGGGCATTGGTATCGTTCGGTCCAGAGCGCCGGATTGGCGATATCGCGCGCGAGCGACCAGTTGAAACCGCCGTTGCGCAAGCGTGTGCGCTGCACCGCGAGCATCGCATCGTAGAAGGCGCGTGCCTGTGCCGGATCGACGTCATAGTCGATCTCGATGACCACGGGCCCCGAGCGCGACGTGAGCGCGAGCCCGACTTCGGGCTCGTTCGCCAGTTTGACCGGCTCAACATCGGCCTGGCTTGCTTCTGGTAGTGGCAGCAGCAACGACAGAAACGGCATGACGGACAACGCGGCGCCCGATGCCACAACCGCCACATCGACCGACCATGTGTTTGCCACTGCGCCCCATATCACAGCGCCAATCGCGATGCCTCCGGTCAGAGCGGAGGAGAACAGCGAGAGCGCGCGCGCAGTGACCCATCGCGGGGCGGCAAGCTGCACCGATACGTTCAGCAGCGCGATGGTGAGGATATTCGCCCCGCCCGCCACGAACAGCGCGAGGCAGGTGAGCGGGACCGAACGGCTGAAGCCAGTCACAACCAGCGCCAGCCCTCCAACCACGGCCATGAATCCCGTGGTCGGCTGGGTTCCGAAATGCGTGCGAAGATGGCTCACCATCAGCGCGCCAGCCACCGCACCCACGCCGCTTGCACCAAGCAGAATGCCATAGGTGCTGGCGTTGCCGCCCAGAAGGTCCTTGGCGATCAGCGGCGCCAGCGCCGCTGCGGATGCGCCGGCAAGTCCGAACAGGAACGCTCGCAAAAGCACGATCCGAATTGGACCGGCATGAAAGGCGTAGCGTGCCCCCGAAACGATCGCGCGATGGATTTGCTCGGGCGGCAGGCGCGACGGCACGTGCCTGCGGTTCCAGATCATGAATGCAGCGAACAATGGAATATAACATACCGCATTTATTGCGAAAGCCGCTTGCGCTCCCGCAGCCAGAACGATCAGGCCACCCACCGCCGGGCCGAAGCTGCGCGCGACATTATAACTGATCGAACCCAGCGCAATCGCGGCGGGTAGTTCATCGGCTGGCACCTGCTCGCTGATGGATGCCTGCCAGGCCGGCGAATAGAGTGCCACCCCTGCCCCGATCAGCGCACAGAAGCCCAGCAAGACCCATGGGGACGTGAGTCCGAACCAGGCAAGCGCGGTCAGCACGATGGCGCTGGCGATCGAGAAACCCAGTCCCGCCATGGCGATCCGACGCCGGTCGAACATGTCGGCGACAGCGCCCGCCGGCACCGCCACCAGCATGAGCGGCAACATCATAGCGGTCTGGACCAGCGCGACCATGCTGGCAGACGTGGTCAGGCGTGTCATTTCCCATGCTGCACCCACGCCAAGGATGAGCTGGCCAAAATTGGACAGAACGCTCGCAAACCAGATTCGACGGAAGACGGGCTCACGCAGCGGCTGAAAAGCACCGCCACGCCGCGCGCTTTCGCTGCCGCCGGGTGCCTCCATTGCACGCTCCTCCGATTGCCCCTTTCCCCTCTCCTATCCGCCAATTCCGAAGGAGGGAAGCACGCCGCGCATCCCGCCATTCCAGGTCGTCGGGCCGGCTTTGCCCCCGGATCCGGGCGGTTATCGCCGCTGCCACACGCCTTCGCGCGGCGGCATCGTGCGATCAATCGCCCACACGATTGGCGAAGCAGTGGCGTGCACCTTACCACCGTGTAATAGCCAGCCCTTAAAGAACCGCGCGCGCGCGTAGTCAGATCAGGAGATGAGAAGTGGCCGAGGCCTATATCGTTGACGCCGTCCGCACCCCCCGCAGCATCGGCAAGATGGGCAAGGGCGCACTATCGCACATGCACCCCCAGCACATAGCGGCGACCGTTCTGAAAGCGATCAAGGACCGCAACAACCTCGACACCGCTGACGTCGATGACGTGATCTGGGGCACCAGCGCCCAGATGGGGCTGCAAGGTGGCGACATGGGGCGCATGGCCGCACTCGATGCCGGCTATGACATCAAGGCGTCGGGGGTCACGCTTGACCGCTTCTGCGGCAGCGGTCTTACTGCGACCAACCTCGCGGCTGCACAGGTGATGTCGGGCATGGAGGATCTCGTGATCGCGGGCGGCACGGAGATGATGTCCTATGTGACCTGGTACGGCCAGTCGCTGCGCGAGGCAGGCGTGAAGTCGCCTGGCGGGCTCGGCACCGGCAATATGCGGCTGCAGGACAAGCACCCTCAATCCAACCAGGGCGTCTGCGCAGATGCAATCGCCGCCATGGAGGGTATTACGCGCGAGGAGCTGGACGCCTTCGGTGTTGAGAGCCAACGCCGCGCGGCGATCGCGCTCAAGGAAGGACGCTTCGCCAAATCCGTCGTCCCCGTTCTCGATGACGATGGCAATGTGATTCTGGACCATGAGGAGTATCCGCGACCTGACACGACCGCGGAGCAGCTGGCGCAACTGAAGCCCGCTTTCGCCATGTTTGCGGACATGCCTTCGCGGCCCGATGGCCCAACCTTCCGCGAGCTCATCAACCAGAAATATCCGGACCTGAAGATTGAGCCCCTCCACCATGCCGGCACGTCTTCAGGCGTCGTCGATGGTGCGGCCGCGATCCTGCTGGCGTCGGAAGCCTATGTCAAAAAGGCCGGGCTTAAGCCGCGCGCCCGCATAGTCGCCACCGCGAATATCGGCGATTGCCCGACGCTCATGCTGAACGCTCCCGTCCCCGCGGCCAGAAAGGTGCTCGAAAAGGCCGGCCTGACCAAGGACGATATCGACGTCTGGGAAGTGAACGAAGCCTTTGCCACCGTGACCGAGAAATTCATCCGCGACATGGACATTGACCGCGCAAAGCTGAATCCCAATGGCGGTGCGATCGCGCTCGGCCACCCGATTGGGGCGACCGGTGCAATCCTGATCGGGACCGCGCTCGACGAGCTTGAGCGCACCAATGGCCGCTACGGGCTGATCACCATGTGTGCAGCTGGTGGCATGGCGCCCGCGATCATCATCGAACGTGTCTGATCGGCTGCCCCAGTCGCGCGGCGATGACGCTTCCGTTTGTTCGCGGCGGCGCTATGATAGCCGCGCCAGGGGAGGAAAGATGAGCGGGGGGATGTTCGAAGAACCGACCGATCTGAAACGAAATGCATCGCTCAAGCTGACCGTCATCGCCAGGCAATTGCGCGCGCATTTCGACCAGAGCGTCGTTCGGCTCGGTGTCACCCGCTCGCAGTGGACCGTTATCGCGGTGGTAGCGCGCAGACCCGGGGTCACGCAGCGCATCATCGCAAATGCTCTCGAGATTTCGGAAGCCTCCGCAGGCCGATTGATCGACCGTCTTTGTGCGGACGGCGTGCTTGAACGTCGCGCCAAGGATGATGACCGACGCGCCCATGCCATCTTCCTGACCGAGGCGGGACAGGCGATCACTTCCCAATTGGCCGGCATTGCACGCGTCAACGAGGACGCCGCCTTCGCAGGTTTCAGCGAGGACGACCTTCAGCGCCTGAACGAGCTTCTTGATGCGCTGTCCGAAAATATCGGCAAATCCTGCGTCAAGCCGCTGGTTTCGAGCTGAAACACGAAAAAAGGGCCACCAGATGTCTGGCGGCCCTTCTTGTATTTCCGACCTATTCGGTCCGCTCGGGCGGTTTCCCGCCCGACGCGTGCCGTAACCTCAGCGCGAGGTGAGAAGATCGCGCTTGGTGAGGCTCGTGCTCAGCTTGCCATCAGCGGCCGTGAGGGTCGCAGCGGGAACGCTGACCATCTTGCCGTTGAGGATGATCTGGGCAACGCCGTCCTGGGTCACGCGGTAAACGGCCGCGAGACGCTCGCCCTTGGGGCCGTAGAGCATCTTGCCTTCAAATGCCGCGACGTTGAGCGACGAAAGCTGAACCGCGTCATTTGCAGCCGCGACCTGCGGGAGTACGCCAGCGGCAAGGAGCGAAAGCGGAAGGGTGATCTTGATAAGCGTTTTCATGTCCGACCTCTTGAAGAAAGACGTGTTGCCAAAACGGGCATTCTCTTAAACACTAACCTAGTTTAGCTATTACGATGAAAATGTCAAGCTAGCTTAGTATTATTTTTTGCAAGTGCGAATGCGCTTTTCGCAAGCGCACAATACCCGCCCCGGCATCCGGGGCGGGTGCTCGCTGGGCCGCCGTTCAGATTATGCAGGTCTCAGCGAGGCGGCATACGAATGGCGCCGTCAATACGGATGGTCTGTGCGTTCATGTAGCTGTTGCGCACCAGTTCCACCGCAAGGCTGGCAAACTCCTCGGGCTTGCCAAGACGCTTGGGGAAAGGAACCGACTGATTGAGCCCGTCCCACATTGCGGGGTTCATGTCCTTGAATCGCAGCATCGGCGGCGTCGCGAAAATGCCGGGCATGATCGAATTGACACGGATGCCGAGGTCCATGAGATCGCGCGCCATCGGCAGGACGAGACCATTCACGCCAGCCTTCAGCGAGCCATAGGCTACCTGACCGATCTGGCCGTCCTGCGCCGCGGCGCTTGAGGTAAGGACGATAGTGCCGCGCTCTCCATCTTCGAGCGGATCGAGTCCGGCCATGCCGAGCGCAGCGATCGACGCCATGCGATAGCTCGCCACGAGAACGCCCTCTGCCGAAATGGAGTAGTCCTGGGTGGACAGGCGCTTGAAGCCGCCCGCTTCCTTGTCCTTGCTCACCGTCTTGCCGCCCTTGGAGACGACGGCGCAGTGAACAAGGACGCGCTCCTGGCCATTGACAGCGCGCGCCTTCTCGAAGCCCGCAAGCGCGCTTTCCTCTGACATGATGTCGACCTTGCAGAAGAGCGCCCCGATCTCATCCGCGATCTTCTGGCCATTCTCCTCGTTGATGTCGAAGATCGCGACCTTCACGCCCGCTTCGCGCAACGCCCTGGCGGTCGCCAATCCAAGTCCTGATGCGCCACCCGTGACGACAGCCGAAAGCGAAGAGTCGATTTTCACAGCGTTTCTCCCAAGACTGGATTTCTAGCGGCTATTGGCGGAGACGTGACGCTTCTCAACCCGCGGTCGACAACGCAATCAGGATATCGCCACGGCGTTGGCGCGTCATTGTGTATCGTGCTAGCGATAGCCCAGCATTTCGCCCAATTACGGGGTTGCGGCGCCGGTGCCAGCTTCTAGTTTCTGCCCCCTGTTATTCGCGCCCAGGCGGCGCCAGGGGGATGAAGGGATACTATGACCCAGGTCATGAAGGGCGTCCGCGTATTGGAAGTGGCTCAGTTTACCTTTGTGCCCGCTGCCGGCGCGATCCTCGCCGACTGGGGCGCGGACGTCATCAAGGTCGAGCACCCTGTGCGCGGCGACACGCAACGCGGCTTCCTCAACATGGGCGGCGTAACGCTGGATCCCCTGCGGCACACACTGTTCGAACATCCCAATCGTGGCAAGCGCAGCGTCGGCATCGACGTGTCGACGCCCGAAGGGCAGGAAGTGCTCTACGAGCTCGCCAAGACCGCCGATGTCTTCCTGACCAACTATCTTCCGCAGGTGCGTCAGAAGAACAAGTTCGACGTCGAGCATATCCGCGCGGTGAACCCGAACATCATCTATGCGCGCGGCAGCGCGCTGGGAAACAAGGGGCCCGAGCGCGAGATCGGCGGCTTCGACGGCACCTGCTTCTGGTCCAGGAGCGGCATCGCCCATGCCATGACCCCCGAGCAATTGCCCGGACCGCTCACCCAGGGCATCCCCGCCTTTGGCGATTCGATCGGCGGCATGTTCATCGCGGGCGGCATTTCGGGCGCACTGCTTCACCGGGAAAAGACGGGCGAAGGCGTCGAAATGGATGTCTCGCTGCTGAGCGCGGCCTGGTGGGCGTCGGGCGCGCTTATTTCGCAGGTGATGGAAACCGACATCCTCACGCGAAACGGGATGCCCACATCGGGCGGTTCGCTGCGCAACCCCTTCATGGGCAACTTTCACACGTCTGATGGCGGCACGATCAACCTGTGCATGGTCAGCCCGACAGGGCTGATCGAGGACACGTTCAAGCATATGGGCGTCCCCGAGGCAGCAAATGACCCGCGCTTCAAGGACGTGCACTCGCTGATCGAAAATGCAGGCGCCGCGAGCGACATTCTCGTCAAGGCCTTTGCGTCCAAGCCCTTTGACTATTGGCGCGAGCATCTGAAGTCAATGAAGGGCCAATGGGCGCCAATCCAGAGCTTCAAGGACCTGCTGACCGACCAGCAGACGATAGCCAATGACATGATCGTAGAGGTTGAAGGCGCTGACGGCGGCAAGCCGCTCCGCCTTGTTCGCGGGCCCGTCCAGTTTGACGGCCAGCCGCTGGAGACCACGCGATCGCCCCAGGCGTCCGAGCACACCGAGCTGGTGCTGATGGAGCTGGGCCTTGAGTGGGACCGTATCGAGGAATTAAAGGCCAAGGGCGCCATCGCCTGATTGGCCGGAAGGAATTGCAGAATGAAACCCGGATCGAAATTGAAAAGCGCCGTCTGCGACACCGAGGTGATGGTCATCCGGTGCGGCGAAGGCACGATCGAATGCGGCGGCGCGCCCATGGGCGATGCGAACCCCGAAACATTGGGCGTACCAAATGCGGATTTCTCTGCCGGCACGCTGATGGGCAAGCGCTATGTCGACGCCGATGGCAAGTTCGAGCTGCTGTGCGTCAAGCCCGGCAAGGGCTCGCTGTCGGTGAACGGCACAGCGCTGGGCATCAAGGACGCCAAGCCGCTTCCTGCTTCGGACTGACGCCGCTCAGATGAACATCGCCCTGTTTCTTGAAATGGCGGCCGATGCCGCCCCCGACCGCATTGGCCTGGTCTGCGATGGCAAACGCTGGAGCTATGCCGAATTGCTGGCGGGCGCGCGCGGTGCTGCAGAACTGATCCGCAAGAGCGGCTGCGAGCACGTTGCGCTGCTGGACGAGAGCAGCGAGGCCGCCGCCATGGCGCTGTTCGGCGCCGCGCTCGCGGGCGTGCCCTATGTGCCGCTCAACTACCGACTGGCCGACGCGGATCTCGCCGCGTTGCTCGACCGGATCACGCCTGCGGTCATCATCGGCGATACCGCACGCGTGAAACGACTGTGCCCTTCGGACAGCAACACAGCATTTTCCCGCGCCGAATTCGTCACGGCTGCGCTCGATCGCAGCGCCGATGCCGCGACCGAGGGCGATGAGGGCGAAGGCATCGCGATCCAGCTCTTCACCAGCGGCACCACCGCCGCACCAAAGGCCGCCATCCTTCGGCACGCCAATCTGGTCTCCTATATTCTGGGCACGGTCGAGTTCGCTTCGGCGCCCGAAGAGGATGCGGCTCTGGTCAGCGTGCCGCCCTATCATATCGCGGGCATTGCCGCGCTGCTGAGCTCGATCTACGCGCAACGCCGCATTCTGATGCTCCCCGCTTTCGACCCCGCCGCCTGGCTCGACCTCGCCTCGGCCGAGGGCGCAAGCAATGCCTTCGTCGTACCAACGATGCTCTCGCGCATCATCGACGCGATGGACAAGGGGCACAGGCCCGACATGTCGTCGCTGCGCGCGATCGCCTATGGCGGCGGAAAGATGCCGCTCGAACTGATCCACCGTGCGCTCGATCTGTTTCCCGACACGGGCTTCACCAATGCCTACGGCCTGACCGAGACGAGCTCCACTATCGCCCTGCTCGGGCCCGACGAACACCGTGCCGCGCATGCATCCGACGATCCCGTTGCGCGCGCGCGGCTGGCCTCGGTCGGCAGGCCGCTGCCCACCGTCGAGATCGAGATCCGCGACGAGGACGGCAGGCTACTGCCCGCCGGCGAGCGTGGCGAAATCTATGTCCGCGGCGATCAGGTTTCGGGCGAATACAAGGAACGCAGCGCACTCGACGCACAGGGCTGGTTCCCTACGCGCGATGCGGGCTGGATCGATGAGGAAGGCTATCTTTTCCTCTCGGGGCGCGCCGATGATGTTATTGTGCGCGGCGGGGAGAACATCTCCCCCGGAGAGATCGAGGACGTGCTGCTGACGCACCCCGCCATTGCCGATGCCGCCGCGGTGGCCATTCCCTCACTCGAATGGGGCGAAGCTGTGGGCCTGACGATCGTCGTTCGCGAAGGGCACCTCCCCCCGCACGAGGACGAGCTCAAGGAACTGGTTCGCGCTCGCCTGCGATCCTCGCGCGTGCCCGAAAAGATTCTGTTCGCCGATGCCCTTCCCTATAACGAAATGGGCAAGCTTCTGCGGCGCGAGGTCAAGAAGCTGTTTGCGGGGTGACGTGAACGCGCCATCCGCCATCCCGCTTTCCGGCTGGGCGGATGCGCAGTTGACGGCTCTCGCGGTGTTGACCGGCTCTCGCGGCATTGCCGCGCTTTCAGGCGCCACGCTGCTCGGCGAGCGCGCTGCACTCAACGGGTTTTCGATTCCGGGGCGCGTTTCCGCCGGTGGAGGCTGTCAGCTGTTCGAGGCCCGCGAAGGGCATGTCGCGCTCAACCTCGCGCGCCCCGACGACCGTGAACTCCTGCCTGCGCTCTTTGGCGATGCCACGGTCGATGGCGATGACGACGAGGCGATTGCATCACGACTGCGGCAGGAGCGCGCGGAGGAAATCGTTGCGAAGGGGCGCGAGCTGGGCCTCGCGATCGCCTGCCTCGACGAGCAGCCCGTGAGCCCGGCGCTTGCTGTGACCGCACGCGGAATCGCAACCATTCCTGCCTCCCGCCGGCCGCTGGTCGTGGATCTTTCATCGCTCTGGGCAGGTCCGCTCGCCGCGCATCTGATCGGGCTTGCCGGCGCCGAGGTCATCAAGATCGAAAGCCGCAACCGTCCGGACATGATGCGTGCCGGGGATCCAGCGCTCTTCGCGCGGCTCAACCAGCACAAGGCCAACGTCGCGTTCGATCTGCGGGATCCACCAGATCGCGACGCGCTGGTCGCGCTCATTCGCCGTGCCGACATTGTCATAGAAGCCTCCCGTCCGCGTGCGCTGCTTCAGCTCGGTATCGATGCTGACGCATTGGTGCGCGAAGTTCCCGGGCTCGTCTGGGTAACGATCACCGGCCACGGCATCACAGGCGACGCAGCGCAATGGACCGGATTTGGCGATGACTGCAGCGTCGCCGGTGGACTCAGCGCGGCCCTGTTTGCTGCCACGGGCACGATCGGCTTCGGAGGCGACGCCTGCGCCGACCCACTTACCGGCATATTAGCGGCGCGAGCGGCGCTCGAACAGCGCCAGCGCGGCACGGGGGCGCGGCTGATCCTGTCGATGAGCGCTGTGGTCGCCGAGGCTCTGAAGGTTGAACGCAACACTTACGCGAATGCGCTGGACAGGACGCTGCAGCGCTGGGCGGCCGGGCGCGGCCAGCCCTTCCCCGCCCTTGCCGCGCGCCCGACAGGGCCCGTCGCGGCGCTGGGCGCGGACAATGCGGCATGGCTCACTCAGTGCCCGACATGCTGATCCGCAACGCCGAAATCTGGCAGCACGGGCGTGCGGATGTCCGGATCGCGGCCGGAAACATTGCAGCGATCGGTGAACTGCAGGCCGTTGAAGGTGAAGATGTGATCGACGCGCGCGGCGGCGCACTCCTGCCCGGGCTGCACGACCATCATCTCCATCTGGCCGCGCTCGCCGTCGCGCGCGCCTCGGTGCGCTGCGGCCCGCCCGAGGTGAACGATGCCGCCGCCCTGACATACGCGCTGTCGCTACCCGGCGAAAACTGGCTGCGCGGAATCGGCTATCATGAATCCGTGGCCGGGATGCTCGATGCAGCCACGCTCGACCGGCTTGCGCCCGATCGACCGGTACGCATCCAGCACCGTTCGGGGCGCATGTGGTTCTTCAACAGCATTGCGCTCGCGCAACTGCTCGAACGCGCGCCCCCGCCTCCCGGCCTCGAGCGCGAGGGAAGCCGCTGGACGGGCCGCCTGTTCGACGAGGACCGCTGGCTGCGCGACACGCTCGCCGGCGCCCCGCCAACTTTCGCGGAGATCAGCGCCGAACTGGCGGCGATGGGCGTCACCGGGCTTACCGATATGTCGCCCGGAAATGACGTGAACATGGCCGCCCATTTTGCGGGGGAGCAAGTGAGCGGTGCACTCCGCCAGTGCGTCGTGCTGGCTGGGTCTTTGGCGCTGGCCGATGCGCGGTTCGATGCGGCGCTTTGGCTTGGGCCCGCCAAGCTCCACCTGCACGAAGCGGCGCTGCCCGACCTTGAAGAGACCGTGTCCTTCATGCGCGCGGCGCACGCGCAGGCGAGGTCCGTTGCCATCCACTGCACCACCGAGACCGAGCTGGTCTTTGCACTGGCCGCGCTGGAGAGCGCCGGGTCGATCGCGGGAGACCGGATCGAACATGCGGGCGTCGCCCCCGACCATCTGGTCGCGGAAATTGCGCGGATGGGCCTGCATGTGGTCAGCCAGCCGCACTTCATCGCCGAGCGCGGCGATCAGTATCTGCGCGATGTCGACGCGCGCGATCAGCCGTTCCTCTATCGCCTTGCAGCATTCCAACGGGCCGGCATTGTCCTGGCTGCGGGAAGCGATGCGCCCTTCGGCAGCTGCGATCCCTGGGCAGCGATGCGCGCGGCGGTTTCGCGCCGAACGACCAGCGGCGCTGTGATCGGCTCCGACGAGGCGCTGCCCCCCGAAGGTGCGCTGGCGCTTTTTCTCGCTGACCCGTTGAGGCTTGAGAGGGAACGTCGCATCGAAACCGGAGCGCCCGCCGATCTTTGCCTGCTCGATCGGCCATGGTCCGAAGCGCGCACGCGTCTGCAGTCAGGCGATGTGAGGCTGACGCTGGTCGGCGGATCAATCGCCCACAATCGCGTCGATCAAGCCCCAGTCTAGCGCGGTGTCGGCGGAGATCCGTCTGCCCGACAGGATCATCAGCGCAGCCCTTTGCCGCCCGATGCGCCGCGATACCGATACGCAGCCGCCGGCGCCGGGCAGCACGCCCATCGCAAGTTCAGGCAAATGGAACCACGCGTGCGAGCTTGCGGTGATCCTGCGCGCAAAGGCCGCCATTTCCAGCGCCGATCCCACACAGCCACCCTGAACGTGCACCTCCAGCTTTTCCGCGCATCGAACAATCGCGTGCGCAGGAAGCGTGTGCGTGCGGATGACATGCGCGGCGACGGGATCGCGCGTGGTCCCGAATTCGGCAAGGTCCGCGCCGACCGAAAAGACCTTGCCGACTCCGCGCAGCACGATGCGCCCGATGCCGGGATCGAGCACGGCCAGCTCGAACGCCTCGCGCAGTGCATCGCGCAGCTCACAGTCGATCGCGTTGTTCGCATCGGGCCGCTCGATACCGATGTCGAGCACGTCCTCGTTGCGCGTGACCAACAGCTTTCCCGGAGGCATGGGCTCGGCCGAGCATGAAGCCATCCACCCGGCATGGCCGCGACCGCTCTGCAACAGGCCATAGGCCATGGATTCGGCGACCAGCGCCTGCGCAGGGTCGAGCTGCTCGATGAGGCGCAGCAACTGCACCACCACCAGCGCCGCTTCGGGCTGGCCGCAGACATTCTCGATCAGCGCGGCGCTCGCAACCGGCGGCTCGACAATGGCATCAAGCTGCGCGGCCAGCGGATGACTGCTATCCCCCACGCCGATCAGCGGAAATGGTGGATGAACTATCGGAGCGACGTCATCGCCCGCCACATCGAGGTCGATCACGCCCAGCGGCCTGATCCCGTCCGCCCAGGGCAGGACGAGCGTGCGCGGCTCGATCAGGAAGTCCGACGTGGTCACGAAGGACCGCTTACCGCGCGGTGTCTGCTGCGCCTACTCCTCATCGCCAAATCATCGTGGCTGCGTTGCAAAGCCTTGTGGCCATCATCGGCAGGCTGCGTCACTATCCGACCGAAAGGGGGGGGACTGGTGGCGAGCCTTCAGGAACTTGGCGCGGCCGCACTCCAACGCGATCCCGCGCTTCGGGCGATTGAATTCGAGCATCGCTGGCATGACTGGGGTGATCTCCGTCGCGTCGCCGAAGCCGTGCAGAACGCGCTGGATGCTAGCGGCATCGCTCCCGACGCGCCCGTGGCGTTCGTGCCCCGCAATCGACCGGCGTCGATCGCGGCGCTGCTCGGCCTGATCGCGCAAGGGCGCAGCATCCGGATGATCTACGCCTTCCAGTCGCCCGTCGGCATTGCGCGGGACATTGAGCGTCTCCAGCCAGCCGCGGTCATTGCCGATCGCGAGGATCTTTCGCCCGAGATATGCGACACGCTGACACATGAAGGTCTCCCGGCGGTTGCGCTCGAGGGAATGACGGCGGGGACGCTTCCCGGCTTCGAAAGGGCGCGCTTTGTCAATCAGCCGACAGCGCCTGCTGAACCACAGATCGAGATCCTGACCAGCGGCACCACGGGACCGCCCAAGCAGTTCGCGATCTCCTATCGCCTGCTCGAACAGCATTTCCTCGCCAGCCCATTGGCGAAAACGCAGGGCGACAATCCCGAAGCGTCCCCGCCCTTTCTGCTCTTCTTCCCGCTTGGCAACATCTCGGGCATCTATTCGACGCTGCCGATGATGATGCGGGGCCAGCGCGTCGTGCTGCTCGAACGCTTCAGCGTCGCAGGCTGGCGCGACCATGTCGTGCGCTATCGCCCGGTGCATTCAGGATTACCCCCTTCATGTGTGCAACTGGTGCTCGATGCCGATATCCCGAGGGAAGATCTCTCCTCGATCAAGACAATCGGCACGGGGGCCGCGCCACTCGATCCGACGGTGCAGGCGGCGTTCGAGGACCGCTACGGCATCCCGATCCTGCTGTCTTACGGCGCGACCGAGTTTGCCGGCCCGGTTGCCGCGATGACACCCGACCTCCATGCCGAATGGGGAAGGACGAAGCTCGGCACCGTTGGTCGCGCGATGGCGGGCGCACAATTGCGAGTCGTCGATCCGGAAACGGGAGCGGCTCTCCCGCCCGGCGCCGAGGGACTGCTCGAAGTCATTTCCCCGCGAATCGGTCCCGACTGGATACGCACGTCCGACATCGCGATGATCGACGAGGACGGCTTCCTGTTCCATCGCGGCCGTGCCGACGGCGCGATCATGCGCGGGGGGTTCAAAATTCTCCCCGAGTCGGTGGAGCGCGCGCTGATGCTGCACCCCGCAATCTCGGAGGCTGCCGTGACGGGCATATCCGACCACCGGCTCGGGCAGGTCCCGGCGGCCGCGATTCGCCTCAAGCCCGGTTCCGCGGCTCCTGGAACCGACGAGCTCGAAGCGCATTTGCGACGGCATGTTCTGGCCACGCACATTCCAGTCAAGTGGCTGTTTTGCAACGATATACCAAGAACTCCGTCGCTCAAGGCGGACCGCCCGGCATTGCGCCGCCTTTTAGAGGCTGACCCCTAGTTATGCGCCAGCGCCGATCACAAAACCGAGAGCGCCTCATTTTTTATTGACAGCGACCCTCTCCTTAGTGAACAACCCTGTTCATATAAGAAGGAGAGGAAGCATGGCTCTGGTCGAGTCCAACAAGGCAAAGATTGCCAAACGGGTCATTGAGGTGCTCGAGTTCTTCGACGATGAGCATCCGCAGGCAACGGTCATGGATATCGTTCGCCGCTTCGATCGACCCCAGTCGAGCACGTCCGAACTTCTGTCGAGCCTCGTGGACCTTGGCTTGCTCTACAAGGATCCGTGCTCTCGCTCCTATTCGCCGACCCCGCGTGCCGCGATGCTTGGCTGTGCCGTGCAGCCGGGTATGGTGCGCGACGGCCGCCTCACCGGCCTGATCGACCGGCTTTCTGCGCAGACGGGCCTCGGCATCGCCGTGTTCGGCATGGTTGGCCTCAAGGCCCAGATCTACACTTGGCGCCCTGGCAAGCGGCCCGTACGCACCTCGGGTCCAGCCGGTTTCAGCGGCGGCCAGCAGGAGCATCTTTCCGATTCCGCGGCCGGTTGGCTGCTGCTTTCAACGGTTGCCCAGCCTCGGCGCGACGGCATGATCCGCCGCCTGAACGCCGAAGCCGCGCCCGAGCGCAAATTCTCGTTCCCCGACATGGCGGCGCACGTGCAGCAATGCCGGGAACTCGGATACGCCAGCGGCGTTGCAGGGTTCGGGTCGATCGCGGATGTGACCGCGGTCCTGCTTCCTGGTCTTCCTGAGAACCAGCCGCTCGCGATCGGTTTCGTTTATGAGCCGTCCGACCAGATCGACCCATCGACGTTGCTGCGAAGCCTGACCGACGCAGTGGGTCGGTGCGTTGACGAACAGAACCCCGCGCCCGCCAGCGTACAGCCGCTCTTCAACGCAGCCTGGACCCCGCAGCTGGAGAAGAAGCATGGCTGATAATGATACCAAGGAAATGGCCAGCAGCGCGCGCAAATACTGGTCCGCCGAAGGCTATACCGAAGGCGGCGTGATCCGCGAAGTTGACTATGCCTCGCAATCGGGCGGTCTGAACCCGATGTTCGAGGGCATCAAGATCGTCGACACCGACACGCACATCACCGAGGCGCCAGACCTCTTCACGTCGCGCGCACCAGCAAAGTTCAAGGACAAGGTGCCTTACGTGAAGCTCGACGCCGATGGCGTGGAGCGCTGGTATGTCGGCGACCGCAATTTCGGTTCGATGGGCGGCAACGTCATCCGCAAGGACAACAACAAGCTCCTGGGTCGCCTCGCCTTCCCCAAGCTCGAGCAGGCGCATCCGGGCGGCCACCTGATCAAGGAACGGCTGCAGGCGATGGATGACATGGGCGTTTACGCCCAGATCGCCTTCCAGAATTCGGGCGTCACCCAGGCCGGCTCGCTGATGTCGCTCGGCGACCCCGAACTCGCGGTCGCTATCGTGCAGATGTATAACGATGCCTCGGCCGAATATCAGCAGGTGTCCGGCCAGCGCATCTTCAACATGGCGCATCTTCCTTTCTGGGACCAGAAGGAGCTCGAAAAGGAAGCGCGGCGCTGCATCGACATGGGCCTCAGGGGCTTCGTCCTTCCCGACACGCCCGAGCGCGTCGGCGTGCCGAGTTTCATGCACGATTACTGGACGCCGTTCCTCGAGATGTGCGAGGCCTCAGGCACACCGCTCAATTTCCACCTGAACGCCGCAATCGATCCCAACACACTGACTTGGGAAGGCTTCGGCTTCGAACAGACCTTGTCGGTGGTCGCGACGATGTTCTCGATCGGCAATGCCGCAACCCTGGGCAACTGGATGGTCTCGGGTCGTCTCGACCGCCATCCCAAGCTCAAGATCGGCCTCATCGAAAGCGGTGCTGGCTGGGTGCCCTTCGCGCTCGAAGCGCTGGAGCATCAGTTCAACGAGATGCTGCCCATCAAGAAGGGTCTGCTCCACAAACGGCCGTTCGAATATTTCGCGGACCATTTCTGGGTCACCTTCTGGTTCGAGAAGATCGCGCCCAAGCAGCTGCTGGAGACCATCGGCGTCGACAAGGTGATGTTCGAGACGGACTTCCCGCACCCAACCTCGCTCTATCCGGGCGTGCAGGAGCATCTGGTGGATGTGCTCGGCGGCTATGACCGGACTATCCAGAAGAAGGTCCTCCAGGACAACGCGGTAAAGCTCTACAACCTGCCCTTCTAAGGGCTCGGGTCTTATCCGAAGTGGGGTCGCCGGATGCCACGGGATGACTACGGGATAAGGGACCTGCCTTCGCTCGAGGGCGTCATCGGGGAACCGATGGAGTTTGTCAGGGCGAAGGTGGGTCCCCAATTGAACGGCGCGATGAAGGCATTTATCGCGCGTTCTCCCCTTCTTTTCGTCGCCACGATAGACGCCAGCGGGCATGTCGACGTCTCGCCAAAGGGTGATCCCGAAGGCTTTGTCGAGGTCGACGAGGACGGCAATCTCCTCATTCCCGAGCGTCTCGGCAACAGGCTGACCTTCGGCTTCAGGAACATTCTCGACAATGGCGAGATCGGCCTGATCTTCGTCGTTCCCAACCAGCGAGAAACGCTTCGCGTGAAGGGCATAGCGACGCTCCACAACGACCCGGCAGTGCTCGAGCGGATGCAGGTCGGCGGCAAGCCCGCGCTGCTCTACACCTATGTCGACGTGAAGGAATGCTTCTTCCATTGCGGCAAGGCGCTGATCCGGTCGAAGCTCTGGCAGCCCGACGCCTGGAACGGCGACACCCGTTCGATCGCCGCACGCCAGTTCGCCTCGCCGCGCGTCCCCGACGAGGAGGGTGTTCGCAGGACCGAGGCGGCGCTCGAACATTCCTACAAGGACGAGCTTTACTGAGCTGTGGGCCTGATGAAGAGCGCTATCTGCTATCGACCCGATATTGGCTTTCGCCGTTCAGGATTTCACGACCCGGACAATTGATCGGGTTGCGGAGCGCAGGTGTCAGCTGCGCTCCACCTGTTTCAGGCCGCCGCGCGTTCGGCCGCGTGCTTTTTGAACATTTCCATGACATCGCCCGACGTCACCGGACGGGTCTCGGCGGTTGGACGCGCGCCGCCCGAGGACTTGGGGGCGGTATCGACATGTTTGGCCTTGGCCCGCGCACGGCAGGCGCCGACGGTCATGTCCTCGCGCTTGTTGTACTTCGCGAAGTCGTCGAAGCGGAACCAGCGGATGGCGTTGCCATGCGTCACCTTGTCGATCTGCGCGTTGGTCAGGTGCTTGACCGTGTCCCACAGATGCTCGGGCGTCTCGGGCCAAAGCGAGTCCGAATGCGGATAGTCGCATTCATAGGCGGCATTGTCCTCGCCGACGGCTTCGAGGTTCTGCAGGCCGTATCTGTCGTCGAAGAAGCAGTGCAGGAAGTGCCGCTTGACCATCTCGCTCGGCTTCATGTCCTGAAAGCGCGAATGCGTCCACGCCTTGTGCCGCCAGTTCGAGAAGTCCGCGCGCTCCATGAAATACGGCACCCATCCAAGGCCGCCCTCCGCAATGGAGATCCGCAACTCAGGGTAGCGATGAAGTTCCTCGAGCTGCAGCCAGTCGGCCAGCCCTTGCGACACGGAGAGCGGCATGGTGGATATCCATGCCTCGATCGGCGTCTCCATCGAAGCATGCGGTGCCGGATTGCCCGTGCCGATATGCAGCGCGATCGTCAGGTCGGTATCCGCGATCGCCTTGAACATCGGATCCCAGTAGTCATTGTGGATACTGGGCAGGCCCTGCACCGTCGGGTTCTCGTTCATCACCACCGCACGGAAGCCCTTGGCGGCGATGCGGTGGATTTCGGCAACCGTCGCGTCCATGTCCCAGGTCGGCATGATCCCTATCGGGATGAAGCGGCCGGGATAGGCCATGCACCATTCGTCATAATGCCAGTCGTTATAGGCCTGCATGTGCCTCAATGAGAGCTTCTTGTCGGGCGCCTTGTGGAAGGTCTGGCCGTCAAATGCGATCGAGTTGCCGAAGCACATCGAGGCCGCGATGCCGTTCACATCCATGTCGTCGATGCGCGCATGGACGTCGTAACAGCCTGCACGGAGCTGATCGAGCGAGGTCGGCTCCATGCCATATTCTTCGAACGGACGGCCCACGACCGCATTGAGCCCGACCGAAGGCCGGATGCTGCCCTGATAGGACCAGAAATTCTTGCCGTGCTTGTCGGTGTTTAACTTGGGCGCGCTCTCAAGGAGTTCCCCTGAAAGCTGATTGTCGAAAAGCGTAGGTGGCTCGCAGATGTGATCGTCGACGCTGATCAACACCATATCGTTCATGTCCATCGCATCTCTCCTTGCTCCGGTACAGATATGATTGTCAGCGGTCCCGCTTACCGGAGCGTGCGGAATCCGAAACTTGCTCCGTCGAAATGGTCCAGCGGCTCGGGCGATCCCGCGCCGAAGTCGATGATTTTCCCGATCCTTTTGGCCACGGCCTTGTTATCGGGTTGGAAGGTATAGCAATTGGGCGGCATCCGGCTGGCGTCGGACTGGCGCTCCATCGGTATGATGCGGCCATGGGCAAGGATAGCCCCCCATTGCAGCAGGCGCGCGGCCTCGCGTTCGGGCTCCATCAGCGTCTCGATCCAGCCCCGCAGCTTGAACAGCGACGTCCCCGCAATCGCGGAGGGCGCGGTCACGATATCATCGCGATGCCCGATCCTGTGGACAAGCGCCCCGTCGCGCCGGATCTCGGCGACAACACAACCATCGACCGGATCGCAGACGAGTATGTCGAAGCGGGTGGGCGTGCTGTCTCCCGCATGCGCTGCAGCCAGCACGGCGAGGTCGTACAGGTGCGTGCAATTGGCCTGTTTCTCGCCGCGCGCTGCGACATCCGCAAGCGCAACTCCCGTGAAGGTCGCTTCGAGTACCGCAGGCGCGCCGGGGCACGTCGTCCAGGGTGCACGGTCCATGATGGCACCCACCCCGGTCACCTTTTCCCCGTCATGATGCAGTGTGACGGCCATACAGTGATAGTCGTCCTCGACTGCGGCGGTCACGCGGCCGGCGACAGGCGAGACCGCGAAGCGCCGGCGAAAGCCGGGCAGTGCCTCGATTTCGCCGATAGTCATGCGCCTAATCCCTGGTCAGCAGCAGCGCCGCCGCCATCGGGCCGCCACCCGAGGTCGCAATGGCAACCCGCGGATCGCCCGCGATCTGCCGCGCGCCGCCGTCGCCGCGCAGCTGGACCACCGATTCATAGGCGAAACCGAAGCCGTGCAGACGGCCCCAGCCGAGCTGGCCGCCGCCCGTGTTCATCGGAAGCTCGCCATCGCGCGCGATGCGCTTGCCCCCTTCAAGGAACTGCCCGCCCTCGCCCACTTCGCAGAAACCAAGGCCTTCGAGCCAGGTGATCGGCTGGAAGGCGAAGCCGTCATAGAACTGGACGGTGTCCACGTCCTTGGGCTTGTAATCGGTATTCTTCCAGAGATCGCGGCCAGTCGGATAGGCACCCGCCCATTCGGCCTGATCCCAGCTATAGCGCTCAACTGAACCCGCGCTCGCCGCGATGCGGATCGGGGTTGCCTTCACCTCATCCAGCGCATCGCCCGCCGAGACGATCACCACCGTTGACGCGTCGGTGAAGCGATCGCAGTCATAAAGGCAGAAAGGCGTGCTGATCAGCCGCGCGGACATATATTCGTCCATCGTAAGCGGCTTCTTGACGATCGCGCGCGGGTTGAGCGCGGCATTGGCGTGGTCGTTAAGCGCGACCTGCGCCAGTTGCTCGCGCGTCAGGCCATAGCGCTTCATGTGCCGCATCGCGAACTGCGCGGTCCAGTTGGCCGCCGAAAAGGCACCAAAGGGCGAAACCCATTGCGAGTTGCCCGACACGTCCTTGCGGCGTTCGAGCGGAGGAAATTCCTCGGGCCGGGCGAGTGCCGCGGCCTCATAGACCGTGCGGAAACAGATGACGTGGCGCGCCAGTCCCGCCTTCACCGCATTGGCGGCCTCGGCGATGGCGCCAAGCTGCGCCGTCGCCTCCGCCGCACCGATATGCCAGCGCGTCTTAAGCCCAAGCACCTCAATCAGGTCGTCCGAGCTGACCGGAGAGAAACCCATGAAGGTCTGCATCTTGCCGGGATAGGTCGCGACGCCGTCGATCTGGTCGAGCGTCAGCCCCGCATCGGCAATGGCTTCCCTGACCGCATCGAGCGTCAGGCCGAGCGCCGAGCGCGTCAGGCGTACGCCGACTTCGGACATGCCAATGCCCGTAATATATGCCTCTTGCGCCACGCTCAGCCCGCCTTTTCGAACAGGGGAAACCAGATTCCGTCCTGCTCCTCGAACACGACGCGCACGCGGTCGTCGATGTCGACCGCATCCACCGGGCAGTTCACGATGTTGGTCGTCAGGTAGACGCCCGGCGCGTCGTCGAGCTTCACGCGCGCGATGACGAAGGGCACTTCCATGTCCTTCGCCCAGGCCTGGTGGTTGACGGTATAGGTATCGACCACGCCCGTGCCTGCGACCGCATGGGGCGCGACATTTTCCGACTGGCAATGCCGACAGATTTCGCGCGGCGGATGGATGAAACCGCCGCAGTCATTGCACTTGGCGATATTGAGCTTGCCCTCCGCGCCGCCCGTCCAGAAGGCGCGGTTTTCATTGTCCAGCCGGGGACGCGAGCGTTGCCAGGCCATGATCAGACGTCCCACACCAGATTGAGCCGCTCGATGCCGATCACATGACCGCCGTGGAAGACCGCCGGGTTGTCGGGATCGAGCCTGAATTCGGGCAGGTGTGCCAGCATTTCCTCGTAGAGCACCTGTATCTCGACCCGCGCCAGGTGCGAGCCGAGGCAACGGTGCGGGCCGACACCGAATGCGATATGCACGTTGTTCTCGCGGTTGAGATCATATGTGTCAGGCTGCGGGAACTCGCTGGCGTCGAGGTCAGCCGCGGGAAGGAACAGCTTGACGCTCTCGCCGGGCATCATCTTCGCGCCCGCGAGATCGACTTCCTTGCGGACGATGCGCATCGGCACCGTGAAGGTGTAGCGGCGCAGCATTTCTTCCGACGCTTCTGCAATCAGCTTCGGATCGGCGCGCAGCTTGCGCTGCAGTTCCGGATCCATGGCAAGGCCAC
>NZ_JAKVIO010000029.1 GCF_022601895.1 Sphingomonas sp. LaA6.9 | reverse complement strand
TGACCCCGGCCGAAGCGCTGGCGAGCGCGACCACCACGGCGGCGAAACTGCTCGATATGGAGAGCGAGATCGGCCGGATTGCACCCGGCTATTCGGCGGATATCATCGCGGTCGCGGGCGATCCGCTGACCGATGTCCGCGCGCTCGAAAAGGTCGATTTCGTGATGGTACGGGGAAAGCGCATTCCGTGACCGCGGCGGCAGAAGACAGCCACTATCAGGCGGGGCCGCCTTCGCAGCGGCTCGCGCGGATCGGCGAGATCGTGGCCGCGCGGCTGGCGGCGACGCACGGCGTGCAGACGATCCCCGTCGATGGAATCGCGATGTTCGTGTACCCCGATTTCCTGCCCGCCGGGGAATGCGCGCGGCTCATTGCGATGATCGACGCCGGCAGCCAGCCCTCGGCACTGTTCTCGGAAGGCGCGGACAACAGCTATCGTACCAGCCATAGCTGCAACCTGGATCGCTGGGACGACGAGGTCGAGGCGATCGACAACAAGGTCTGCCTGCTGCTGGGAATCGATCCGCGCCATGGCGAGACGCTCCAGGGCCAGCGCTACCGGGTGGGGCAGGAATTCAAGCCGCACCACGATTTCTTCCACGTCGACCAGCCCTATTGGGCCGAGATGGAGGCGAGCGGAGGCCAGCGGAGCTGGACCGCGATGATCTATCTCAACATGCCCGAAGCCGGCGGCGCGACCGACTTTCCGATGGCGGGCATCTCGGTCAATCCGCGCCCGGGACTGCTGCTCGCATGGAACAATATGGGCCCTGACGGTGCGCCCAACCTGCGCACACTGCATGCGGGCAGCCCGGTCGCCGCCGGGACGAAATATATCGTCACCAAATGGTTTCGCGAGCGGCCCTGGATCTAGCCGGGAGGCAGCCGCTCGATCTTCACCTTGTCGGGATAGAAGGCCAGATGGCCCGCGATCGCCGCCACTGCGGGATAAGGCGCCTCGTAGCTCCAGACGGCATTTTTCGCCTCGCCGATATCGAAATAGCTGGCCTCGCCCTTGTAGGGGCAACTGGTGTGATGGCTCGACGGTGTGAGTGCAGCCATGTGTGTGTCACCGCGCGGAACATAGAGCGCCACCGGATAGTCGGCTTCGGCAAGCGACAGCGCGTGGCTGGTATCCGCGATGACATTGCCCTGGGCGATCACGCGGACGCGTCCCGCAAAGGGAGTGATGGTGATGGGGTGATCGGGTCCGGGCACTTTCATCGCCGCGCTCCTTCGCTTGAGCCCGCGATATAGGTAGCTGTTCGCGTGTTACAATTTGCGACACAGGCTTTCATATCGCTGACGAAACCGTTCGCCGCCGATTCAGGTCGAATCGCGCATTCCTGTCCATGACGGCAACACCTGCTGCCGGACAGTGACAGGAGTTTCACATGCGTAAGTTCATCATTGCAGCGCTGATGGTCGCGACCGTGATGCCGTCGGCCGCCATGGCGCAGTCGCAGGCAGAGCTGCGGCGCGATCGCCAGGACATTCGCGAGGAGCAGCGCGAGCTGAACCGCAGCGTCCGTCGCGGCGAAAGCCCGCGCGAGGTTCGCGACGAACGCCGCGACGTGCAGGAGGCGCGGCGCGAATATCGCGCGGATCTGCGCGACCGCAACTGGGGCCGGGGTGACTGGCGCACTTACCGGAACAGCAATCGCGCGCTCTACGCCCGCGGCAACTGGCATGCGCCCTATCGTTATCAGAGCTTCCGGCCCGGCACCCGGATCAAGCCCGCCTATTACGCGCAGCGTTCCTGGATCGCCGATCCCTGGCGCTACCGGCTGCCCAAGCCCGCCGGCTATCAGCGCTGGGTGCGCAACTATGACGATCTCCTGCTCGTCGATATCCGGCGCGGAATCGTCACGGACGTGATCCGCAACTTCTACTGGTGATACACCGCGGCCCTGGCACAGCACATGTGTCGGGGCCGCTTGCCATGTACAGGTCGCTGTTATACTCCGATAACACAGGTAAGATCGGAGAACAGAATGTCTTTCTCGAATACGCTTCGCGCCGCGCTGTTGCTTTCGGTCGCCGCGCTGGCGCCGGTGACCCCCGCCGCGGCTCAGCAGGCAGCGCCCGCCGCACCTGCGAA
This sequence comes from Sphingomonas sp. LaA6.9, assembly GCF_022601895.1. Lineage (GTDB taxonomy): Bacteria > Pseudomonadota > Alphaproteobacteria > Sphingomonadales > Sphingomonadaceae > Sphingobium_A. The sequence continues at coordinate 53,676 of NZ_JAKVIO010000029.1, read as the reverse complement.
CGATGCCCACACCCAGCTTCACAAGCTTTTCGCGGACAGCGACGAGGCCAGCCTCAAGCGCAACCCGATCAGCGCGTTGTTCCGAGGCGACATGCGTTATGCTGATCGGCTCGGCGACTATATCACCGACGCCTATTTCGACGCGGAGCGTAATGCGGCTGAGGACGATCTCCGCCGGCTTCACGCAATCGATCGGTCGAAGCTCAATCCCACCGACCAGATCGCCTATGACGTGTTCGAATGGCAGACCCAGCTCGGGCTGAAAAACCTTTCTCCGGACATGCTCGCGCTGACCGCAGTGCGCCCCATCGATCATTTCACGGGCTTCCACACCTTCTATCCCGGCTTCGCCTCGGGTTCGGGTGCAGCGCCCTTCAAGACGGTTGCGGACTATGAGAACAACCTGAAACGCCATAAGGAATATGTCGTCGCGATCGACCGCTCGATCGGGCGCTTTCGCGAAGGCATGAAGTCAGGCGTCGTCCAGCCCAAGCTCGTCGTCAACAACGTCATCGGCCAACTCGACACGCTGATCGCGCAGGGCGTCGAGGGTTCGGTCTTCTATGGCCCGGTCAAGAAATTCCCCGAAGCTATTTCGGCCGCCGACCAGGCGCGTCTCACCAGCGCATATGCCGCGATCATTCGCGACGATATCAACCCCGCACACACGCGGCTGCGCGATTTCCTCAAGAACGAATATCTGCCGGTGGCACGTGACAGCGTCGGCATGCTCGGCATGAAGGGCGGCGACAAGGTCTACCAGTCGGCGATCGAGCAGCTCACGACGCTGCCACTTACCGCCGATTATGTGCACAATCTTGGGCTAAGCGAAGTCGCGCGGATCCGCGGCGAGATGGAGGCGATCAAGAACCAGGTCGGTTTCAAGGGAACGCTGGGCGAGTTCTTCCAGTATCTGCGCACCGATCCCAGGTTCAAACCCAAGACCAAGCAGGATCTGGTCGACGGCTATTATGCGATCGGCAAGAAGGTCGATGCACGGATCGGCGAACAGTTCTCGACGATCCCGAAGACTCCGCTGGAAATCCGCTTTTACGAGCCCTATCGCGAGAAGAACGCGGCCGGCGGATCGTACGAGCAGGGAATGTACGATCCCAAGAACCCGGCCAGGACGCGTCCGGGCATCTTCTACTTCAACACCTATGACCTGCCGTCGCGCACCACGCCCGGCATGGAGACGCTCTATCTCCACGAAGGCGCGCCGGGGCACCATTTCCAGATCAGCCTTGCGCAGGAAAACGAGGCGCTTCCTGCCTTCATGCGCTTTGGCGGCAACACCGCCTTTGCAGAAGGCTGGGGCCTTTATGCCGAGACGCTCTGGAAGGAGCTGGGTATGGAGACCGATCCCTATCAGCGCTTTGGCGGTCTCGACGACGAGATGCTGCGCGCGATGCGGCTGGTTGTCGACAGCGGCATCCATGCCAAGGGCTGGGGCCGCGACCAGGCGATCCAGTATATGCTCGACAATTCGAGCATGGGCAGGACCGATGCCACCGCCGAGGTCGAGCGCTATATCGCATGGCCTGGTCAGGCGCTCGCCTACAAGGTCGGCCAGCTCAAATTCTCCGAGCTCAAGAAGCGCGCGCAGGACAAGCTCGGCAGCAAGTTCGATCCGCGCGAATTCCACGCGCAGGTGCTGATGACGGGCGCACTTCCGATGACCGTGCTCGAGAAGAAGATCGACGACTGGATCGCGTCGAAACAGTGAGCAGATGGTGCCGCGGGGTGGCAGCAAGTTGCCCCGCGGCCCGCACGGCTGGCGACGACGGATTGCCGCTCGTCGAAGCGCGTTGATCGTTTATGGAAAAAGGATGGGGACGCGCGCCGCCCTGCGCCAGAGCAGATAGGTAACATGTAACCAACCTGTTGGGGAATAATTGATGCGCTTCGCCCTGCCACTTGTCCTGTCCTTCGCCGCGCTCTCCGGCACCTCGCTCGTTGCGCAGGTCGCGCCGGCCGAGACACCCGCCCCCGCGCCGACTGCGGCTGAGGCGCGCAAGCTCGCCGAGGAATTCGCCGCGAAGCTCGAGGCAAACTTCGTCTTTCCGGAAACGGGCAAGCGCTATGCCGCAGCGCTTCGCGCCAAAGCGGCGGCGGGGGGATATGACAAGCTCGCGAGCCGCGAGGCGCTGGCCGAAATGATGACCGACGATGTCCAGGCGATTGCGCCCGATGGTCATCTTCGGGTCTTTGCGAGCGCGCCTGATCGTCCACGCCCTGCTTCGCAGCCGGGCGCCACGCCGGCTCCCGCTCAGTCGCCCGCCGTCGAAAAAGGGCGCTGGGTTGCGCCCGGCGTCGCGTTTGTCCGCTTCAATGGCTTTCCAGGCTCGCCGGAATCGGTCGCCGCGACCCGGCAATTTGTCCGTGACTATGCGGCGGCGAAGACGCTCATCATCGACGTCCGGACGCATCGCGGCGGCGGCCTCGACGAAATGGACGTGATGTTCCCGCTGCTGTTCGCGCAACCGACCCAGCTCGTCGCTATGGAGACGCGCGCAGCGGTGGTTGCGGCTGGCAACGAGCCGCTGGACGATCGCGCAACGCTCAAACGCGTCGCATCCGCGCCTGAAGTCGTCCGCGAGGATCACTGGGCATTGCCCACGAGCCCGGCGAGCCCCCTGGCCTCCGCCAAAATCTACGTGTTGACCTCGGGCGGCAGCGCGTCGGCCGCCGAGCATTTTGCGCTGACGATGAAGCGCACGCATCGCGCAACGCTGATCGGCGAACCGACCGCGGGCGCGGGGCATTTTGGCGGTATGGTGCCGCTGCCCGCCGGCTTTAGTGCATTCATTCCCGTCGGACGCACCTATGATCCCGACACCGGCCAGGGCTGGGAAGGTCCGGGCGTTGCGCCCGATATCGCCGTGGCCCCCGAGCAGGCGCTGATCGAGGCACTGAAGCGCGCCGGCGTCGCATCCGCTGACGCAGAGCGGCTGTCCGCCCAACTCGCGCCTCAGGGTCGGATGCACCGCCGCGTCCGCGCCGCGGCACGCTGAAAGGCTGCTCAGGCGATCCGCTTGTAGAAGAAGGTGGTCGGGCACAGCGCGCCGTCGGGATAGAGCGCGAAATCGGGTATCTCGCCGACGCGCTGCCAGCCCAGCCCTACATACAGGCTTTCCGCGGCGCTTCCCGTCACCGTGTCGAGCACGAGCACGCTCAGCCCCATCGCGCGCGCCTCGTGCTCGGCCGCTTCCATCAGTAACCGCGCGATGCCGCGCCGGCGCGCGCGGCTATGGACGAGCATCTTGGCCACATCGCCACGGTGAGGTTGATTGTCGGCGCCTGCGCGCGCGACGGTCACCGTCCCGAGCATTTCGCCATCCGCCTCGGCGACGAGCAGGCGGATGGCGTCATCGCCGATTGGCCGTGCCTTGGCACGCCAGAACGCTTCCGCGCGTTCGCGCGTCAGATCGGCCATGAAGCTGACCGACGCGCCGCCCGCCACGCAATCGAGCAATATCGCCCCAAGCGCGGGGGCGTGCGCGTCGAGTGCGTCGGCGTCGATGCGCGCGACGCGGATCGTCATGCCGCCGCCAGCGCCTCGGCAATCAGCCGGCGGCTGTTCTCGATCCCGTAGAGCGCGATGAAGCTGCCCATGCGCGGCCCCTGTTCCTGCCCCAGCAGCGTCTCGTAAAGCGCCTTGAACCAGTCGCGTAAGGATTCGAAGCCATAGCCCTCGACCTTGCCGACAGCGTAGACTTCGTTCTGGATGGTCTCGGCATCGGCATCGCCCGGCAGCGCAGCGAGGCGCGCGTCGAGATCCTTCAGCGCCTCGGTCTCACTTGCGGTCGGCGCACGGCGCTTGAGCGTCGGTGCGATGAAGTCGCGGTGATAGGCGAGCGCATAGTCGATCAGCCGATCGAGCGCGGGATATTTGGCAGGGTCAGCGTCGGCCACGTAATTGGCGAGATAGCCCCAGACCTGTTCCTTGCGCGCCTCGCCCATCACGCCGACGAGGTTGAGCAGCAGCCCGAAGGTCACGGGGAGCGCTTCCTCGGGCACCTGGCCGTTATGGATATGGTGGACGGGATTACCAAGCTTCTCCTTGAGCGCCTGATCCTTCCAGTTGCCGCGGAACTGCCAATATTCGTCGATCGCGCGCGGGATCACGCCCATGTGGAGCGACTTGGCCTTTTTGGGCTCGCGATAGGCGTAGAAGGCGAGGCTTTCCTCGGGGCCATAGGTGAGCCACTGCTCCATCGACAGGCCGTTGCCCTTCGACTTGGAGATCTTCTCGCCCTTTTCGTCGAGGAACATCTCGTAGTTGAAGCCCTCGGGCGGGCGGGCGCCGAGCGCGCGGCAGATCCGCGAAGACTGCGTCACCGAATCGATCAGGTCCTTGCCCGACATCTCGTAGTCGACGCCCAGCGCGACCCAGCGCATCGCCCAGTCGACCTTCCATTGCAGCTTGGCCGCGCCCGACAGGATCGACTGCTCTACGGTCTCGCCCTCATCCTCGAAGCGCACGATGCCGGCACCGGCGTCGACCACGGTGACGGGCACCTGCAGCACGATCCCCGACTTTTTCGAGATCGGCAGCACGGGCGAATAGGTCGCCTGCCGCTCCTTGCGGAGCGTCGGCAGCATGATCCCCATGATGTCGTCATAATGCCCGAGAACGAGCTTCAGTGCGTCGTCGAAACGCCCCGAGGCGTAGCATTCGGTCGCCGACAGGAATTCATATTCGAAACCGTAGCGGTCGAGAAAGTCGCGCAGGATGGCGTTGTTGTGGTGCGCGAAGCTCTCGAACTTGCCAAAGGGATCGGGGATGCGCGTCAGCGGCTTGCCCAGATGCTCTGCCAGCATATCCTTGTTGGGAACATTGTCGGGCACCTTGCGCAAGCCGTCCATGTCGTCCGAAAAGGCGATCAGCCGCGTCGGGATATCCGACAGCGCCTCGAAGGCCTGACGCACCATCGTCGTGCGCAGCACCTCGTTGAACGTGCCGATATGCGGCAGGCCCGAGGGGCCATAGCCCGTCTCGAACAGCACATGCCCCTTGTCGGGCGCGCCGTTTGCATAGCGTTTGAGCAGCTTGCGCGCTTCCTCGAAAGGCCAGGCCTTTGATTCCATCGCGGTTGCACGCAGGTCGCTCATCTGTTGCTCTTTCGTTCCGTGTAGGCTTAACGGGAGGGATGGCGGCCTCTTTGCCCTATCCCGCGCTCTATGCAAGCCATGGCGGCATCTGGATCGCCACGCCCGATGGAGAAACGCGCGGTGTCGGGCGTGGAGAGGCGATCGCGCTGGCCGCCGAAACCCCGCTGATCGTGCTCAACGCGCCGCTGGTCGGGCAGCGGCTGGGCTATCCCGAACTGTCGGGGCTCGACCTGCTCGAACTGTTCGCCTTCATTCATCCCGCGCGCTTCGCGGTGCCGACGCCCAAAGGACTCGCACGAGCGATCGGGCTGGCGCCACCCCAGACCGATTCGGCGGTCGCGGATTTCCTGCGCAACGCCGCAGAAGCCCTGTTGGAACGCAGCGACGATCCGCACTGGACCGAGCGCGAGGGCGCCTGGACCGCGGCGCAGACGCTTGTTCGGATGCGCTGGCCCTGGGCCGCGGTGATCGCCGAACGTCTCGAAGCACCCGCGCGCGCCGAACGCTGGCTGTTTTCCCGGCTCCCCGAATGGGAGGACGCACCGCCGCGCACGCCGCCACGCACGGTCGTGCTCGAACCTGCAGACGTGGCCGAGCGGCTCGACGATCTCACCGGCCATGGCGCCGAGATCCGCCCCGGCCAGCAGGATTACGCCGCGGCGGCGGCGCAGGCATTCACGCCGCGCGTGCGCAAGGACGAACCGCAACTGATCCTCGCCGAGGCGGGAACGGGCATCGGCAAGACGCTGGGGTATCTCGCGCCCGCCTCGCTCTGGGCCGAGCGCGCCGACGGGCCCGTCTGGATCTCGACCTATACCAAGACGCTCCAGCGCCAGCTCGCCAGGGAAAGCGAACGGCTCTTTCCCGATCCGCGCGTGCGACGCAAAAAAGTCGTGCTGCGCAAGGGGCGCGAAAATTATCTCTGCCTGCTCAACCTCGAGGATGCGCTGCAGGGCGGCTTTGCCGGGCGCGCCGCGATCCTCGCGCAACTGGTCGCGCGCTGGGCGGCCTATAGTGCCGATGGCGACATGGTGGGGGGTGACCTGCCCGGCTGGCTCCCCACGCTGTTCCGTCGTGCGGGCGCGACCGCGCTCACCGACCGGCGCGGCGAGTGCATCTATGCGGGCTGCCCGCATTACCGCAAATGCTTCATCGAGCGCGCGAGCCGCGCCAGCGCCGATGCCGATATCGTCATCGCAAACCACGCGCTCGTCATGGTCAATGCCGCGCGGGGACGCGAGGCGGCCAATCGGCCGACGCGGCTGGTGTTCGACGAGGGGCATCACCTGTTCGACGCGGCCGATTCAATGTTCGCGACCGCGCTGACGGGTCAGGAGGCGATCGAGCTCCGTCGCTGGGTGACGGGCCCTGAGGGCAAGTCGCGCGGGCGCCGACGCGGGCTTTCGGCGCGATTGTCCGACGTCGCGAGCTACGACACGGAGGGCGGTCAGGCGATCGCCGAGGCGACCAATGCCGCGCAGGCACTGCCCTCCGACGGCTGGCTCCAGAGGCTTGCCGAGGGCGCTCCGTTCGGGCCGATCGAGGCGTTGCTCGCAGCGGTGCGCGGCACCACCTATGCGCGCGGCGCCGGCGAAGATGCGGGCTATGGCCTCGAGACCGAGATGGCCGAGCTCGACGGCGCGCTCGTCTCCGCAGCGCAGCCCGCGGCCGAGGCGCTCGACGCGCTGCTGCGCCCACTTGTCCGCCTGGGCCGTCGGCTGGAAGCGCTGGTCGAGGACGGCCCTGACTGGCTCGACGGACAGGCGCGCGCGCGCGTCGAGGGCGCGATCGCGAGCCTTGGCTGGCGCACCGATGCGCTCTCGGGCTGGCTGTCGCTGCTTTCGCGCATCGGCGGGCCCGCCGATCCCGATTTCGTCGACTGGCTCGCGGTCGATCGGATCGAGGGGCGCGACTATGATGTTGGACTCCACCGCCACTGGCTCGATCCGACACGTCCCGTGGCCGAGGTCGTGCTCAAGCCCGCACACGGCGTGCTTGTAACGTCGGCGACACTCAAGGGGGGCGGTGACTGGCAGGTGGCCGAGGCGCGCAGCGGCGCGCTCCATCTGGCGCAGCCCGCGACACGCTTCGAGGCGCCGAGCCCGTTCGACTATGCCGCCCAGGCCGAGGTGCTGATCGTCACCGATGTCAAGAAGGGGGACATCGCTGCGCTTGCGGGCGCTTATGGCCGACTGGTGATGGCCGCGGAAGGCGGCACCCTCGGCCTGTTCACCGCGATAAGGCGGCTGCGCGCGGTCCATGCGCGGATCGCCGACCGCCTGGCGCGCGAGGGGCTTCCGCTCTACGCGCAGCATGTCGACCCGATGGATACCGGCACGCTCGTCGACATCTTCCGCGACGATCCGCGCGCTTCGCTGCTCGGCACCGATGCGCTGAGAGACGGCGTCGACGTCCCCGGCCATTCGCTGCGCCTCGTGCTGATGGAGGGCGTGCCCTGGCCCAAGCCCACCGTGCTCCATGCGGCGCGCCGGCTTGCGGGTGGGGGCAGTGCCTATGACGACCAGATCATCCGCGCGCGACTCGCACAGGCGTTCGGCCGGCTGATCCGGCGCGCCGATGACCGGGGGCTTTTCGTCATGCTGTCGGCAGCGATGCCCTCGCGGCTGCTCTCGGCCTTTCCGCCCGGGACGCCCATCCACCGCGTCACGCTGGACGAAGCGGTCGCGCACGTTAAAGACCGTCTTGGCCCTGTCATCCTATCGGGGCAGGAGACCGCAGGTACCGCACCAACGGAGAAGGCATGAAGACGCTGACATTGCTGCGCCACGCGAAATCGAGCTGGGACGATCCCGTAGCGCGCGATTTCGATCGGCCGCTCAATGCGCGCGGAATCCGGGGTGCGAAGCGAATGGGTCGCTATCTGCGCGACGAAGGCCTTGTCTTTGACCATCTCCTCTCGTCACCCGCGATCCGTTGCACCGAGACGCTCGACTATCTGTGGGAGGGCATGGGCCGCAGCATGACGCCGAGTTGGGATCGGCGCATCTATCTCGCTTCGGCGGCGACATTGCTCGATGTCGTCCATGATGCGCCCGACCGGGCGGAGGCGCTGCTGATGTGCGGGCACAATCCCGGCTTCGAGGATCTGGCGCTGATGCTCGTACCCGACCGGCAGGGTGACGCGCTGCGCGACGCGGTCGAGGAGAAGTTCCCGACCGCCGCGCTCGCCGAGATCGCTTTCGACGTCGAACATTGGAGCGATGTCGCGAGCAATGGCGGCAGGCTGCTCCGCTTCGTGCGCCCGCGCGATCTCGATGCCGAACTGGGGCCCGTGCCCCACGGTCACTAGCTCAGCCGATTCAGCGCTGCGTCGGTGCCGCGGACAGCGCCGGCCGGTTGGGCTTGGGATAATAGAGCGCGTTCACCACCATCCAGCGACCATTGAAATTGCCCAGCTGAAGATGGTCTATAAACCAAGGCGCCTCGACACGCACCGTCGCAATATTGCCTGCAACATCGAGGATCCGGATGGTGCGATCCCATTGCTCGCGCGGCGTCTTGAGCGCGCCCTGCTGCGTGAGCTCGACGAGCTCGTCGGTCGTCATCCGCCGCAGCGCGAACTTCTCCTCGGCGCTTTCGGGCCGAATTGCGCGCTTGGCCATGTCGGGGTGCAGTCCACGCTTTACGCGTGCCGCGTCGCCATCAAGCTGGCCGTCGATATAATCTCGTGCAGCCGCCTCAATCGCCTGCACGGTGGCGGTGTCCAGATCGGCCGCGGCACGCGCGGGCGCGACGAGAAGCATTGCAGTCAACAGGGGTATGAGAAAACGCACGGGCTACCTTCCTTTGGCGGGGGGCGAGCGAGGCCGGGGCTCCCGGCACCGGAAGCAGGTGTCAGGCCGCAGCGAGCGCCCGCGCAAGACTGGCGCGCATATGGGTCAGCTCGGCGAGTATCTCGGGCGTCATCGGCGTCGCGGTGATCGGCGTCACCGGGGTTGGCGTGCGCTCGGCAGGGACCACAGGCGCAGCATCGAACTGATCGGGTGCACGCGCGCTCAGGAGTTTCTGCACGCCCTTGATGGTATAGCCCTCATGGTTGAGCAGCTGGTTGATCCGGCGTACGAGCGCCACGTCATCGGGTCGGTAATAGCGCCGCTTGCCCGCGCGCTGCAGCGGGCGCAACTGGGGAAAACGGCTTTCCCAATAGCGCAGGATATGCTGCGGCAGGCCGAGTTCGTCGGCGAGTTCGCCGATCGTCAGAAACGCGCCCTCGGCCTTGTCCGCCATGCCCGCGATCAGCCCGCCTTGACGATACGATCGCGCAACATCTGGCTGGCGCGGAAGGTCAGCACGCGTCTGGGCGCGATCGGAACCTCGACGCCCGTCTTGGGGTTGCGGCCGATCCGCTCGCCCTTGTCGCGCAGAACGAAGCTGCCGAAGCCCGAGATCTTGACGTTCTGCCCCCCGGCCAGAGCGTTACACATATGGTCCAGAATCTGCTCGACGAGCTTGGAAGATTCGGCGCGAGAAAGGCCGATCTCCCGATGGACCGAATCTGCCAGATCGGCGCGCGTCAATGTCGGTGCGGAAGCCATATTCATCCCCTTCTCTACGGCTTTGAAAACACTCTATCGTTTCGTGACCGAAGATTCAATTGACGGAGATCAATAGCGTAACACCGCGGCTCCCCACGTAAAGCCGCCGCCCATGGCTTCGAGCACCACTATGTCGTTCTTTTTGATCCGCCCGTCGCGGACGGCTTGGTCAAGCGCCAGCGGCACCGATGCCGCAGAGGTGTTTGCGTGCTGGTCGACCGTCACGACGACCTTGGACGGGTCGAGCCCGAGCTTGCGCGCGGTGGCGTCGAGAATGCGCGCATTGGCCTGATGCGGGACAAGCCAGTCGATGTCCTCGGGCGCGAGCCCCGCGGCCGAAAGCGACTCGCCCAGGACATTTGCCAGATTAACGACCGCGTGCCTGAAGACCTCGCGGCCCTTCATGCGCACCTTGCCGACGGTGCCTGTGGTCGACGGGCCGCCATCGACATAGAGCAGCTCGTTGTGCCGGCCATCGGCGTGCAGCTTGGTTGCAAGCACGCCGCGCCCGGTCTGCTCGCCCCCCTCTTCGGCGGTGAGCACGACCGCGCCCGCACCGTCGCCGAACAGCACGCAGGTGTTGCGATCCTCCCAGTCGAGGATGCGGCTGAAGGTTTCGGCGCCGATCACGAGCGCGTTGGTCGCGGCACCCGCGCGGATCATGCTGTCAGCGACCGAGACCGCATAAAGAAAGCCCGAACAGACCGCCTGGACGTCAAAGGCGACGCAGTCGTCGATGCCAAGCGCGGCCTGGACGCGCGTGGCAGTCGCGGGGAAGGTCTGGTCGGGAGTCGCGGTGGCCAGCACGATCAGGTCGATCTGGCCCGCTTCCATCCCCGCGGCGTCGAGCGCGTGCTGCGCGGCGGCGGTGGCGAGGGTCGAGGTCGTCTCGTCGGGGCCCGCGATATGGCGGAAGCGGATGCCGGTGCGTTCGACGATCCATTCGTCGGAGGTGTCGACCTGCTCGGCCAGTTCCTGATTGGACACCCGCCGCGCCGGGAGCGCCGAACCTGTACCCGAAATCGCCGCGCGCCGCGTCATGCCTGTATTACCTCTGGCCGCAAATGGGCTCTGAAATTGTCAAGATCGTCGGTGATTCGGCGCGTCAGCTCGTCGCGCACCAGCTTGGCCGCGACGTTGATCGCGTTCGCGACGCCAATTTCATTGGCGCTGCCATGGCTCTTCACGATCAGGCCGTTGAGGCCAAGGAACACCGCGCCATTATGGTTGTTGGGATCGAGATGGTGTTTGAGCAGCTCGGTCGCGGGGCGTGAGATCAGGAAGCCGATCTTGGAGCGCAGCGAGCTGGTGAAGGCACGCTTGAGAAGGTCGCCGACGAAGCGCGCGGTGCCTTCGGCGGTCTTCAGGGCGATATTGCCCGAAAAGCCGTCGCAGACGATCACGTCGACTTCGCCGCGCGAGAGCCGGTCGCCCTCGATGAAGCCGTTGAACTGCATCGGCAGATAGGTCGCCTCGCGCAACGCCGACGAAGCATCGCGGATTTCGTCGGTGCCCTTCAGCTCCTCGGTGCCGATGTTGAGCAGCGCGACGCGCGGGCGTTCGAGTTCGAGCACGGTGCGCGCATAGGCAGCGCCCATCACCGCGAACTGGATGAGGTTCTGCGCATCGCACTCGGTATTGGCGCCGAGGTCGAGCATGACGAAGTCATTTTCGCCAAGGCTGGGGAGCAAGGCCGCGAGCGCGGGCCGGTCGATGCCGGGCATCGTCCTGAGCGAGAGCTTGGACATCGCCATCAGCGCGCCCGTATTGCCCGAAGACACGGCAGCGCCCGCATCGCCGCGTTTCACCGCGTCGATCGCGAGCCCCATCGAGGTCGTCTTGGCGCGCCTGATCGCCTGGCTCGGCTTGTCGGTGGCGGCTACCACCTCGGGCGCGTGCAGGATTTCGGAGGCCGCACTCAGATTGGGGTGTTTTTCGAGCCCCGCCCTGATCTGTGCCTCGTCGCCGACGAGCAGGAAGCGCATGCCGTCATTCTGGCGCCGCGCACGCGCGACGCCAGCCAGCATGACCGCCAGGCCCTCATCGCCGCCCATCGCGTCGACTGCGATCCGCGGCGAACTGCCCACCGGTACCGACTCCTCGGAAAGCGTTTGTGTCAGCCTTCGGCCGAAACGATCTCGCGGCCGTTATAATGGCCACAAGACGGGCACAGATTGTGCGGGCGCTTCAGTTCGCCGCAGTTCGGGCATTCCTGAAAGCTCTCGACGCTGAGCGCATCATGGCTACGACGCATGCCGCGCTTGGACGGCGAGGTTTTTCTCTTGGGGACAGCCATTCCGGCACCTGTTCCAGTTCTTCAAAAATACAAATCTGCGGTTACGCCCTTGATGCCTTGCTGGCAACCGACAGCCTAGTAAGGCCGCGGACCATCGCGGCCGGGCTCATCGCGAGCGAAGCCGGGCGTATAGCGATTCTCCGCGGAGTTGCAAGGCCGTTGCTTGGGACGGGCAAGCATGACAGTTTCCAGCCGCAACGAAACTCAGGGGGGACGTCATGATTTTGCCGATCACGCTTACGATCGCGGGGGCCGCCGCGGTCGTCAATATCTGGCTGGCGATGCGCGTGGGGCGGGTGCGCACCGCGGAGAAGGTGTCGATCGGCGATGGCGGCAACCCGCAGCTCACCGCGCGGATGCGCGCGCACGCAAACTTCGTCGAATATACGCCCTTCGTGCTGATCCTGATCGGCCTGATCGAGTTCGCCAACGGCACCACGCTCTGGCTGTGGGGAGTCGGCGCACTTTATATACTGGCGCGCGTCGCGCACGCCTTTGGCATGGACGGCGTCGGCAAGGCGCGGATGGTCGGCACGCTTGTCACCTTTCTCACGCTGCTGGGGCTCGGGCTCTACGCGATCGCGATTCCCTATCTCGCGGGGGGCACCGACCCCGTGGTCACGGACATCCAGGCGGTCGGCTGAACGAAAGGACGCACCATGCCCATGCTCAAGGTCACGCTGCTCTACGCCGCGATTCTCGGCATCATCAATCTCTGGCTGTCGTGGCGCGCGGGCAAGGTGCGCGTCAGCGACAAGATCATGATCGGCGACGGCGGCAACGAACTGCTGCGCGCGCGGATGCGCGCGCACGCCAATTTCAACGAATATGTGCCGCTGGCACTCATCCTGATGGCGTTGATCGAATTTCATGCCGGCCCGGCGCTGGGACTGTGGGTTCTCGGCGGGCTGCTCGCGCTCGCGCGGCTGGCGCATCCCTTCGGCATGGAGCGCCCCGCACCCAATGCGCTACGCGCCGGGGGGATCCTCGTCACCTATCTCGTCACGATCGCGCTGATCCTCTGGGCGATCTATGTGGTCTTCCAGCCTTCAGGGGCACCGATCGATCCGCGTTTCGCCTGATCTCTCAGGCGCGCGCCATCGCCGAATCGCTGACGAACGGGTTGGTACGACGCTCGTGCGCGAAATTGCTCATCGGTCCGTGGCCGGGGACGAAGGCGGTGTCGCCGCCCAGCGGCCAGAGCTTGCCCGTGATCGCGTCGAGCAGATCCTGATGATTGCCCATCGGGAAGTCGGTCCGCCCGATCGAGCCCTGGAAGAGCACGTCGCCCACGATCGCGAGCTTCGATTCGGGATGGTGGAAGACGACATGGCCGGGGGTGTGACCGGGGCAATGAATCACGTCGAAGGTGCGATTGCCGACGGTGACGGTGTCGCCATCGTCGAGCCAGCGGTCGGGCTCGAACACGCGGCCGTCGACGCCATATTTGCGCCCGTCATCCTCGAGCCGCGCGATCCAGAAGCGATCGGCCTCGTGCGGCCCCTCGATCGGCACGCCCAGCTCCTTGGCCAGCGTTCCCGCCTGCCCGCAGTGATCGATATGGCCGTGGGTGATCAGGATCTTCTCGATCTCGACCCCGGTCTGTTTCAGTGCGTCCTTCAGCTTGTCGAGGTCGCCGCCGGGATCGACAAAGGCACCCTTGTTGGTCTCGGTGCACCAGAGCAGCGTGCAATTCTGCTGGAGCGGCGTGACCGGGATGATCGCGGCCTTCAGTGGGGGCGTGGGCTTGTCCATGGAGGCAGGACATGGCGGCGCGGACGGGCAGATGCAAGCCCGGCGCGGCGAGGTGTGGGCGAGGCATCGCCGATTGGCCGCTTTTCGAACGGCGCAGCGCTGGCTAGAGCGTTGTGCGCGAGATCGGCAATGCTCTCCGCTCATCCTGAGGAGGGGCTGAGCGAAGGCGAAGGCCCGTCTCGAAGGATCCTTCGAGATGCCGTTTCGCCAGGCTCAACGGCTCCTCAGGATGAGCGGGTCTCATGCAGCGTAGGATGCTCCGGGGAACGACGATGAGGATGAAAGGCACACGCACATGATCATCGCTCCCGATGCGGAGGTTCTGCCACCGCCTCCGGCCCGCAAGCCATGGTATGCGCAGCTTTATCTGCAGGTGCTGGTCGCGATCGCCGCGGGGGTGCTGCTCGGCCATTTCGCACCCGCGACGGGCGAGGCGCTCAAACCGCTCGGCGACGCCTTCATCAAGCTGGTCAAGATGGTGATCGCGCCCGTCATCTTCCTGACGATCGTCACGGGGATCGCGGGGATGCGCGACCTCGCCGCGATCGGGCGTGTCGCGGGCAAGGCCTTTGCCTATTTCCTGTTCTTCTCGACCCTGGCGCTGATCATCGGCCTGATCGTCGGCAATGTCGTGCGCCCGGGCGCGGGGCTCAACATCGACCCCGCAACGCTCGACACCTCAAAGGTCAGCGAGTTCGCGGCCAAGGCGCATGACAGCACGGTCACCGGCTTCCTGAGCGCGATCATCCCCGACACCTTTCTGGCGGCGATCACCGGCGGCAACCTGCTCCAGGTGCTGTTCGTGTCGATCCTGTTCGGGATCAGCCTCGCGCTCATCGGCGATCGCGGTGCAAAGCTGCTCGACCTGCTCGAGGATGTCTCGATCGCCTTCTTCAAGCTCGTCGCGATCGTGATGCGGGTCGCGCCGATCGGCGCGTTCGGCGCGATGGCCTTCACGATCGGCAAATACGGCGTCGGCACGCTCGCCAATCTCGCGGCGCTGGTCGGCACCTTCTACCTCACCTCGCTGCTGTTCGTGATCGTCGTGCTCGGGCTCGTCGCGAAGCTGTGCGGCTTCTCGATCTTCAGGCTGATCGCGTATCTCAAGGCCGAGCTGCTGCTCGTGCTGGGCACCTCCTCGTCGGAAAGCGCGCTGCCGAGCCTGATCGAGAAGATGGAGCGCGCGGGCTGCCCCAAGTCGATCGTCGGGCTCGTCGTGCCCACGGGCTACAGCTTCAACCTCGACGGGACCAATATCTACATGACGCTCGCCGCGCTGTTCATCGCGCAGGCGTGCAATGTCGAGCTCACCATCGGCCAGCAACTGCTGCTGCTCGGCGTCGCGATGATCTCGTCCAAGGGCGCGGCGGGGGTGACGGGCGCGGGCTTCATCACGCTCGCCGCAACGCTCTCCATCGTGCCCTCGATCCCGGTGGCAGGGATGGCGCTGATCCTCGGCATCGACCGCTTCATGTCCGAATGCCGCAGCCTCACCAACTTCATCGGCAATGCGGTGGCGACGGTGGTGGTGTCGAAATGGGAGGGCGCGCTCGACAAGCCGCAGTTCGACGCGGCGCTCGCGGGCAAGATGCCTCGGGTGGAGGATCTGCCGAAGGGGATTGTGGCGGCGGAGTGAGGTGGGGCCGGGGCGCTGGGATGATATCCGGAATTTCGTGTTTAGCAGACCTTGGCCTCTAAGGTGCTGCTAGATCGAAGCGACGCCGATCAGGCCCAGCTGAAGGACGACGACAGCGAGCGACACGAAAGGCCGCTTCACGGATTGCCACAGTGCTAACGGACCAGCGGCAACCAAAAACCAAAAACCGGCTTTGACATAGAACGGCGCGTACTCTGTCCCGCCCCAAAAATATAGCTTCACATAAAGCGTGAGGATCGACAGCAACAGACTGACCAACGCGACAGCAAATGCCACTCGGCGTCCCCAATCTGCGTTCTCAATTGCTTCCATCCCGCTCACAATGAATGCCAGCGTCTATATCTGCAACCGCGTTGTGTTCCGACTGATGGCTTTGGCTCATGGTGCATTGTTTAGCGAATGATGCGATTTGCCGGAGGGGAGCGGAGTTCCTCCCCTCCCTTTTAGGGAGGGACTGGGGGTGGGTAGCGAGCGGAGCGAGCCATTCAAAGCCCGTGTTTTGATCGCCTGACGGCGACACCCACCCCTAATCCCTCCCTTGAAGGGAGGGGAATGACTCAACAGCGGCCTCTCGAACACCCCTACGGCGCCGTCCTGAGCGGGTGCGCGCCCGCGAGGATCAGCGCGAACATGTCGTCGGGGTCGGTCCATTCGCGAAGCGGCGTCCAGCCGCCCGCGCGGAGCAGCAGGCGCGCGTCGCGCTGGCCGTATTTGTGACTGTTCTCGGTGTGGATCGTCTCGCCGCGCGCCATCGAGAAACTCGCGCCCTCGATCGTGAAGGTCACGTCGCGGATCGCCTCGAGGTGCATCTCGATCCGCGCGTAGAGATCGTTCCAGATCGCCCTGTGGCGGAAGGCTTCGACGGGGATCGTGCCGCCCAGTTCGCGATTGATGCGGTGGAGCAGGTTGAGGTTGAATCGCGCGGTGACGCCGGCGGCGTCGTCATAGGCGCGCTCGAGAATCTCGGGATCCTTCACGCGGTCCATCCCGATGAGCAGCAGCGATCCGACGCCGAGCGATTCGCGCATCGCGCGCAAGAGGTCGACCGAGGTGCGCGCGATCATGTTGCCAATCGTCGAGCCGGGGAAGAAACCGAGCTTGGGGAGCGCGCCGACGCTCAAGGGCAGGTCGATCGGGTGCATGAAATCGGCCTCGACCGGCTCGACCTTCAGGCCCGGAAAGTCCGCGGCGAGCGCGGCGGCGGATTCGCGCAGGAAATCGCCCGAAATGTCGATCGGCACATAGACCGCAGGGTTCACCGACCGGAGAAGGTGCGGCGTCTTGACCGAGGAGCCCGATCCGAACTCGACCACCGCGCGACCGGGGCCCGCAATCTCGCCGACCTCGACCGAGTGCTTTGCCAGCAGCGCGGTCTCGACGCGCGTCGGATAATATTCGGGGAGCCCGGTGATCTCCTCGAACAGCTCCGAACCCGCCTTGTCGTAGAACCATCGCGCGGGGATGGCACGCCTGCGCGTATCGGCAAACCCCTTCAGCACATCGGCGCGGAACGCGGGATCGGCCTTTTCGGCGGGGAGCGCGGGGGCGTCCTGCTCAAGCAGCATCTCAAATGTCCTTTGCCAGCCTCAGCCCGGTGAATTGCCAGCGCTGATGCGGATAGAAGAAGTTGCGGTAGCTGGCGCGCGCATGGCCGCGCGGTGTGGCGCAGCTCGCGCCCCTGAGCACGAACTGCCCGCTCATGAACTTGCCGTTATATTCGCCGACCGCGCCCGTGGCGGGGCGGAAGCCGGGATATGCGAGATAGGCGCTCGCGGTCCATTCCCAGACATCGCCGAACATCTGCCTGAGCCCCGAGCCATCGCGCGCCGCGCGCGGGCGCACGGGGCCGGCGGCATCGAGCTGGTTGCCGCCCAGCGGATCGAGCGCGGCGGCGGCGCTTTCCCATTCGGCCTCGGTCGGAAGCCGTGCCCCGGCCCAGCGCGCAAAGGCGTCGGCCTCGTAATAGCTGATATGCGTGACCGGCGCGGCGGGGCGGACGGGGTGCAGCCCGTCGAGCGCGAACTGCGCCCAATCGCCGTCCTGCCGCTGCCAGTATAGCGGTGCCTCCACGCCTTCGTGCTGGACCCAGGTCCAGCCGTCCGAGAGCCAGAAATCGGGCCGCTGATAGCCGCCATCGTGGATAAAATCCTGCCACTCTGCATTGGTGACGGGGCGATCGGCGAGCGCGTGGCGCGCGAGCAGCACGGGGTGGCGCGGCCCTTCGCAGTCGAAGCCGAAGCTGGCTCCGTCATGCCCGATCTCGACGATGCCGTGCGCGCCCTCGATCCATTGGATCGGCTCGGGCGCCGGAGCCGGGGCGTCGCGTGGTGTATCCCAGATAGCGGGGGCGAGCGGGTTGAGCGCGAACAGGCTCAATATGTCGGTCAGCAACAGTTCCTGATGCTGCTGCTCATGATGACAGCCCAGTTCGACGAGCGCGCGCGCCTCCGGCCCCAGCGCGGGCAGCGCATCGGCCAGCGCGCTGTTCACGTGCGCGCGCCAGCCGCGCACCTCGTCGAGCGACGGGCGCGTGATCATCCCGCGGCGCGGACGCGCGTAACGGGGCCCTTCGGCCTCATAATAGCTGTTGAACAGGAAGGGCCAGCGATCGTCGTAAAGCCTGTAGCCCGCCACATGGTCGCGCAGCACGAAGGTTTCGAAGAACCATGTCGTGTGCGCCAGGTGCCATTTTGCAGGCGAAGCGTCGTCCATCGCCTGCACCGTGGCGTCGGCATCCGAAAGCGGCGCGACCAGCGCCTCGCTGAGCGCACGGACATCGCGGAACAGCTTGGGAAGCGCATCGGGCGCGGTCGGGTTCAGCCGTGTTGCCATAATGTTCTCCAGCATCGCGATATCTTGTGCCGGGTCAAGGATGCCCAGTGTCAATACGTGTCAGCAGTAAAACGGTTCAGCGCGATGCGCCGGGCACCCAAAGTATGTCGCCTTCGCCCGCCGCGTTTAACGCCCGGCACATCACGAACAGATGGTCGGACAGCCGGTTGAGATAGGCGAGCGCCTGCGGATTGAACGACACGCTCTGCGCCGCGGCGACCGCGGTCCGTTCGGCGCGGCGCGTTATGGCGCGCGCAAGGTGCAGCGCGGCCGCGCCCGGATTGCCGCCGGGCAGGATGAAGCTGCGCAGCGGTTCAAGACCGGCGTTCATCGCATCGATCTCCGCTTCGAGCCGCGCGACCTGCGCGGGCACGATGCGCAGCGTCATTTCGCCGGGCGTGAAGTCCTCTCCGGGCGTCGCGAGATCGGCGCCGAGGTCGAACAGGTCGTTCTGGATGCGCCGGAGCATCGTTGCATGATCGCCCGCGCCGATCGCGGTGACCGCGACGCCGATCGCGCTGTTGGCCTCATCGACATCGCCGATCGCCTGCATGCGCGGATCGTGCTTGGCCGTGCGCGACCCGTCGACCAGCCCCGTCGTCCCGTCATCGCCGGTCCGCGTGTAGATCTTGTTGAGCCTGACCAAGCGTTCAGTTTCCGCCGCTGTAAAGGAGCAGGAGCAGCACGACGAGGATGATCGCGATCGCCTGGAACAGGATGCGCATCTGCATCGCCTTGTTCTGCTTCAGGCTCGAGGCGCTGGGGCCGGTACCCTTCAGGTCCGCTTCGGTGGTCCGCAGGAATGCGATGACGCCGCGCACGAGCGCGACGATGGTGGCGATCATCGCGACGATGATGAGGATGGTTAGGACGGTGCTCATGACGTGCCCTGTCTAGGCGCATCATCGGGCAAATCCAACAAGCGATAGCCGTTGGGGAAGCGCCCGGCGCGCATCGCTTCTATCAGTTCACCGGGATCGGCGCCCGCGGCGCGCAGGTCGGCGATCGCGGGGGCGCCGTTGCGCTTGGCGAGACGCTCGCCCGATGCCGTGCCGATCAGCGCGTGGTGGATATAGACGGGCGTGGGCAGGTCGAGCAGCGCCTGGAGCAGCCGGTGGACATGCGTCGCGTGCCAGAGATCGACTCCGCGCACGACATGGCTGATCGCCTGTTCGGCATCGTCGATCGTGACCGCGAGATGATAGCTGACGGGCGCATCCTTGCGCGCGAGCACGACGTCGCCGTGCATTTCGGGGCGCGCACGCTGTGCCATGCCATTGCCGTCCGTCCATGTAAGCGGCCCTGCCGCGGCGCGGGCCTTCGCCACGTCGAGCCGCCAGCAATGCGCTTCATGCGCCGCGCGCGCGTCCGCGACCGTGGCGGGAATGCCACGACAGGTCCCCGGATAGTGCGGCCCGTCGGGGCCGTGCGGCGCCGACGCGCTGGCCGCGATCTCCCTCGCGATTTCCGCGCGCGTGCAAAAGCAGGGATAGACGAGGCCGCGTTCCTTCAGATCCTCGAGCGCCATCGCGTAGAGCGCGAGGCGCTGCGACTGGAAGACGATCTCGCCCTCCCATGCGAGGCCAAGCCAGATCAGGTCTTCGAGGATTCCCGAAACATGTTCGTCGCGCGCGCGGCCCGGATCGATGTCCTCGATGCGCAGCAGGAAGTGGCCGTGCCTTTCGGTCGCGAAATCATGCGCCTGCAGCGCCGACCAGGCATGGCCGAGATGCAGCCTGCCCGTCGGGCTCGGCGCGAAGCGGGTGGCGATCTCGGTCATTCCGCGCTGCAATCCGAAAACAAGGGTTGACCACGAGTCGCGACATATGGTGTCATGACCATGTCATCATTTTCCGCAAGGGGAGTGTGGCAAAGGGAGGCCGCGTGACGCCATGTATCATCCCGATCTGATCCGCCATCCGGACAGTTGCCCCGCGCTCGTGCTCAACGCGGATTTCAAGCCGTTGAGCTATTATCCGCTGAGCCTGTGGCCCTGGCAGACCGCGGTCAAGGCGGTGTTCCTCGACCGGGTGACGATCGTCGATCATTACCAGCGCGAGATTCGAAGTCCCAACAGCGCGATGAAGCTCCCCTCGGTCATCGCGCTGAAGCAATATGTCCGCCCTTCCGAATATCCCGCCTTCACCCGCTTCAATCTCTTCCTGCGCGACCGCTTCCAGTGCCAGTATTGCGGGGTCTCGCGCGATCTCACCTTCGACCATGTTATCCCCCGCGCGCAAGGCGGGCGTACGACCTGGGAGAATGTCGCCACCGCCTGCGCGCCGTGCAACCTCAAAAAGGGCGGGCGCACGCCCAAACAGGCCGGCATGCAGCTCCACATCACCCCGATCCGCCCGACGAGCTGGTTCCTTCAGGAACATGGCCGCAGCTTCCCGCCCAACTATCTCCACGATACATGGCGCGACTGGCTCTACTGGGACATCGAACTGCTCGCCTGAAGGTTCATTCGCCCGCGCTCAGCTTCATCAGCACCAGCCCCGCGACGATCAGCACGGCCGCGAATATGCGCAGCGGCGTCGCCTGTTCGCCGAGCGCCACGACGCCCAGCACAAAAGCGCCCACCGCGCCGATGCCGGTCCAAATCGTATAGGCGGTGCCGAGCGGCAGCGAGCGCATCGACATGGAGAGCAAAGCGAAGCTGGCGATCATGGCGACGATCGTAACCGCGCTCGCGCCAGCGCGCGTGAAGCCATCCGACTGTTTCATCGCGAAGGCCCAGACGATTTCGAGGATTCCGGCGAAGACAAGATAGACCCATGCCATGATGCGGCTCCTGCAAAACGCCGGGTCGTCCCGACGGTTTCAGCCCGGAAAATGGGGGAGGTCGTCCTCGCCGCAGCCATATGGGACACGCCCTGCTGCGGAACAAGTGTGCGCAATTAAATTACCTGAATTGCGCGGTTGACGAAACTCTCGCTGCGGTGCAGCAATCGCTTCCTATGGCCAGCGCACCCTCCATCACGCAGAACCCCGATATCCGCTATCTCGGCAAGCTCCTCGGCGACGTCATTCGCGCCTATGGCGGCGAGACGCTGTTCCGGCGCACCGAATATATCCGCGCCTCTTCGGTCGACCGGCACCGCGGTGTCGCGAGCGCCGATGCGATCGACAGCGGGCTCGGTGCGCTCAGCCTCGACGAGACGCTCCAGTTCGTGCGCGGCTTCATGCTCTTTTCGATGCTCGCCAATCTGGCGGAGGACCGTCAGGGTGTCGCGACCGAGCCGGGGGCAGATGTCGCGCACGCGCTCGAACGGCTGAAGGCGGAGGGAATCGAAAGCGGGAAGGTTCTCGATCTGCTTGGGCACGCGCTCGTCGCGCCCGTGCTGACCGCGCATCCGACCGAGGTGCGCCGCAAGTCGATGATCGACCACCGCAACCGCATCGCCGAACTGATGAAGCTGAAGGACGCCGGCGCGCGCGAGACCCCCGAAGGCGACCTGATCGACGAGGCGATCTATCGCCAGATCGCGCTGCTCTGGCAGACGCGGACGCTTCGCCGCGAACGGCTCTATGTCGCGGACGAGGTCGAGACCGCGCTCGCCTATCTGCGCGACACCTTTCTGCCCGTGCTCCCCGCGCTCTATGCCCGGTGGGAACGCGCGCTCGGGCATCGCCCCAAAAGCTTCCTGCGCCCGGGAAGCTGGATCGGCGGTGATCGCGACGGCAACCCCTTCGTCACCGCGGACTCGCTCAGCCTCGCGATCACGCGGTCGGCGGAAACCGTGATCGCCTGGTATCTCGACGCGCTTCACATGCTTGGGGCCGAGCTTTCGATCTCGACCGAACTCGCCGATGCAACGCCCGAAGTGACAGCGCTGGCAGACGCAAGCCGCGACACCGCGCCGAGCCGCCAGGACGAGCCCTATCGGCGTGCGATCACGGGCATCTATGCGCGGCTGTCGGCGACGCATGTCGCGCTGACGGGCAAGCAGCCGCCACGGCCCGCCGCGCTCGCGGCCCAGCCCTATGACGGCCCCGACGCGCTCTGCGCCGATCTGAAGGCGCTGGCGCACGGCCTTGCCGCAGGCGGCCACGGTGCGCTCTCCTCGGGCGGTGCGCTTGGCCGGCTGATCCGCGCGGTCGGCACCTTCGGCTTCCATCTTGCCACGCTCGACATGCGCCAGAACAGCGCGGTGCATGAGCGCGTCGTCGCCGAACTCCTGCGCGTGGCGGGGGTCGAAGCCGATTATGCGGCGCTCGGAGAGGAGGCGCGCGTCGCCTTGCTGCGCCGCGAACTGACGACGCCGCGGCCACTCTCGAGCCCGCACTTCGCCTATTCGGAGGAGACCGCGGGCGAACTCGCGATCGTGCGCGCGGCCGCCGAGGCGCATCGGCGTTTCGGGCGCGACTGCATCCAGAACTATATCGTCTCGATGACGCAGGACGTGTCGGATCTGCTCGAGGTTCACATCCTGCTCAAGGAAGCCGGCCTGTATCGGCCCGGCGACACGCCGCAGGCCGATATCATGGCGGTGCCGCTGTTCGAGACGATCGGCGACCTCGAGAATGCGCCCGGCGTCATGGCCCGGTGGTTCTCCGATCCGGGCGTTGCGGCGATCGCGCGCGCGCGCGGGCATCAGGAAGTCATGATCGGCTATTCCGATTCCAACAAGGATGGCGGCTATCTGACCTCGACCTGGAGCCTCGACCGCGCGAGCCGCGCGCTCGCGCCCGTCTTCGCCGAAGCGGGGGTTGCGATGCAGCTGTTCCATGGGCGCGGCGGCGCGGTCGGGCGCGGGGGCGGCTCGTCCTTCGCCGCGATCCTTGCGCAGCCGCGCGGCACCGTGCACGGGCGCATCCGGATCACCGAGCAGGGCGAGGTGATCGCCGCCAAATATGGCACGCGCGAAAGCGCCGCGGCCAATCTCGAGGCGATGGCCTCGGCGACGCTGCTCGCCTCGCTCGCGCCCGAGGCGATTGCGGAAAAGGACCGGCAACGCTTCGGCGCGGCGATGGACACGCTCTCGGCCGACGCCTTTCGCGCCTATCGCGGGCTGGTCTATGAGACCGATGGTTTCCGGGCCTTTTTCCGCCAGATGACCCCGATCGCGGAGATCGCGACGCTCAAGATCGGCTCGCGCCCGTCGAGCCGCAAGAAGACCGACGCGATCGAGGATCTGCGCGCGATCCCCTGGGTCTTTTCCTGGGCGCAGGCGCGCGTCATGCTGCCCGGCTGGTATGGCGTCGGCCAGGCGCTGACGGGCTTCAACGATCAGGGGCTGCTCCGCGAAATGGCGCAGAGCTGGCCTTTCCTCACGGCGACGCTTGCCAATATGGAGATGGTGCTCGCCAAGTCGGACATGGCGATCGCCGCGCAATATGCGGGACTGGTGGCCGATCGCGACGCCGCCGATGCAATTTTCGGGCGTATCCGCGAGGGCTGGCAGCGCGCGCATGACGGACTGCTCGCCGCGACCGGCGAGGCGCGGCTGCTCGAGAAGAACCCAGCGCTCGATCAGTCGATCCGGCTGCGCCTTCCCTATATCGAGCCGCTCAACCTGCTGCAGATCGAGCTGTTGAAGCGTCACCGTGCGGGCGAAGGCGATCCGCGCATCGCCGAGGGTATCCAGCTTTCGATCAACGCGATCGCGACCGCACTGCGCAACAGCGGATAAGCCAGCCCCGCAAATCGGCTGCACTGCAATGCGCCGCCATAACGCGTTGGCTTGCGCGATTACATAACCGGATATATAACCGTGATGAAAGGATCATTATGGACGATATCGTCAGGCAGCTCGGCTATCTTTGCCTCGGTACGCGCCTGCGCCGACTGGGCGAGCGGCTGCAGAGCGATGTCCAGCGCCTCACCGAAAGTGCGGGGCTGACGATTCAGCCCGGCCAGTATCCGTTGCTGGCGGCGCTCGATCGTTCCGGCCCGCTGACGGTCAACGCGCTGGTCGGAGCCGTCGGCATCAGCCAGCCCGGCGTCACGCGCGCGCTGTCGCGGCTGGTGGACATGGGGCTGGTCGAGATGAACCATGCGCATCGCGATCAGCGGCACAAGACCGCACGACTGACCGCCTTGGGACAGCAGGCGATCGAACGCTCCAAGCGTGATCTCTGGCCGTCGATCGAAGCCGCTGTCGAGGAGCTGTGCGCGGGCCATTCGGGACCGATGCTGGCGCAGCTCGACGCGATGGAGACTGCGCTCGACGCGGTGCCGCTCCACCGACGCGCTGGTCGCCATATGCACGCTGCAGGCGACCGATGATGCCCCATCCGCTCGACCGCCCGGTCTGGCATGCGCTCGACACCTTGCAGGCGCCTCTGTCCGTGGGGAGCGCGCTTGCCCGAAGCTTTGCGCCCGACATTGCGCCGCTGGCGGCCGCGCGCGACGAAACGCCCGAATCGCTCACCGCGCTCGCCGGGCTCGTCACCCGCCACGGCAATGCGCTTCTGCTTCAGGCCGGCGAAAGCGCCGCGCCCGCGGGAACGATCGTGGAAAAGACGGCGGCTGGGGTCCAGATGGTGGCATACACGCCGATCACGTCCGTTCCCGATCTGCCGATGGTCCCGCTTGGTGAAGCCGACGCAGCCGAAATGCTTGCGCTCGCCCGGCTGACCGCGCCGGGACCCTTCGAGCAGCGCACGCACCTGCTCGGCGGATTCTGGGGGGTGCGGGAGAATGGCCGCCTTGTCGCCATGGCGGGCGAGCGGCTGCGGCTGCCCGGATTCACCGAGGTCAGCGGGGTCTGCACGCATCCCGATGCGCGCGGGCGCGGCTATGCCCGGGCATTGTCTGCGGCCGCCGCAGCCCGTATCTTCGCGCGCGGCGAGGTGCCGTTTCTGCACGCCTATGCCGCCAACACCGCCGCGATCGGGCTCTATGAAGCGCTGGGCTTTGCGGTACGCAGCGAGGTGGTCGTGACTGTTTTACGCGCACAGGACGGAATGCAGATACCGGGTTGCGAGCGCGGAGAAGCAGCATGAACAAGGTCAACCTCACCGACGCCTTCGCGCGGTTCTCCGATTACTGGAGCCCGAAGATCGCGGGCGACCTGAACGACTGCCAGGTCAAGCTCGTGAAGCTCAAGGGCGCCTTTGAATGGCATCACCACGATATCGAGGACGAGCTGTTCCTCGTGATCGCGGGCCGGATGCGCATGGGATTCCGCGATCGCGATGTCGACCTCGATCCCGGCGAATTCATCATCGTGCCGCGCGGCGTCGAGCATCGGCCCGAAGCGCTGGATGACGAGTGCCACGTCATGCTGCTCGAGCCCAATACGACCATCAACACCGGCAATGTGACGAGCGATCGCACGGTGACAAGGCTTGCGCGTCTGGCCGACTAATCGCCGCAGCTGACCCCGCCTGCGCCGGTTGCGGTTACCGTGCAGGCAGCCCTGCCGATGATGCTGGTATTGCCCGCGCCAGTGGACTGGATCTTGGCGCTGGTCCGCGCGCCGAGCGTCACCTCGCTCGCGGTCTCGGTGTTGAGCACGAGATCGTTGGCGAGCAGCGCGCCCCCGTCGAGCGCGGCCGAACCGCGCACCACGGCATTGAGCAACTTTACATGCCCCGCCAGCTTTGCGGCGCCCGATCCGGTCATGCCGATGTCGAGCCGATCGGTCGCAACCTCGCCGATCTCGAGCCGCCCCGATCCCTGGATCATGAGCTCGAGCCGGGGCCCGCGCGCGCGATCGATTCGCACGCTGCCGCTGCCATAGAGCATCAGCGTACGCAGTTCGCCCATCGACAGACGGATCGTGACAGGGCCGGCTGAGGCAGCGCCATTGGCGCCCCAGATGCTGCGATCGGGCCGGATCATCAACGTCCTGCCCTGGACCTGGAGCGAGACGCGTTCGACCGCGTCCCTGTCGCCGCTGGCCTTCGCCGTGGTGCTCCGTCCCGTCGTGATCTCGATCTGATAGGGTCCGTCGATCCGGATGCGGTCGAAATCGGTGACGGTGAAGCCGCGTTCGGTTGCGTGCGCCGCCGGGGTCATTCCCAGCATCACCGCCACTGCCAACCAATGCCGAAGACGCGCCATGACCATCCTCCCCTCAGATGCCGGGGATTGTGACATCGCAGGTCGCCGGCGGCAATGGCCGGACGACTACTCTTTCGTGCTCGCGGACTGGACGGGCATGCAGCGCGCGTCGCCCGATCCGATCTTCGACACATTGCATTTGGGATTGCCGTAAAGCTCGACATCGCCCGATCCGATGATCGAAACATCCGCGGTTTCGGAGACGTTCGCCTTGACCCCGCCCGACCCCGCAATCGAGATGTCGGCGGTGCGCGCGGTCAGTCCCGGTGCGTCAAAATTGCCCGAGCCCGCGATCGAGACATCGACCGCTTCGGTCTTGCCGCCCGCGATGTTGGCGTTGCCGGAGCCCGCGATCGAAAGGTCCAACGCGCTCGCGGCGAGCGAGCCAATGTTGAGCGAGCCCGAACCCGCAACCGAGGCATCGAATTTGGGCGATTCGACGCGGTCGACATCCATGTCGCCCGATCCCGCGACGCTGGCTCCCTTGAGCATGGGGAGCGTCACGGTGACGGTCGCCGCGCCCTTTTCTCCGCCCCAGCTCATTCCGTATTTCTTCTTGCGGTCGACGCGCAGCGTGCCGTCAACAACCTCGATTTCGAGCCGGTCGAGGATCGCCTGATCTCCCGCCGCGGTGACCGACTCCGCGCCGCCGACCTTCACGACGACATTGTCGGGGCCACGCAGCGAAACCGAATCGAAGCCGGTGGCGGCAAAGGCGCGGCTGCCCTTAACGCCGCTCAGCGGGGTGCCATTGTCGGCCTCGGCGGAACAGGCGGTGGCAAGGAGAAGCGGGGGAAGCAGGAAAAGCATGCGCATCGTCGGACTCCTACTGTGTTGCAACAGCAATACAGTGAAACACGCGTGCCGTCCAGCCCCTGAACCGATCAGCGATCGGCCCAAAGGAAAAGGGCGGCCCTTTCGGACCGCCCTTTCCGGTGTTGGAGCATAGCCGGTAAAACCGCTTACTCGGACTTGTCCCTGGCGTGGAGCGGCGCGGCCTTGTTGAGGACCTCGAGGATCTTCACCTGCGCGCCCGCCTCGTCGGTCTCTTCCATCGCGGCGAGTTCACGCGCGAGGCGGCTGGTGGCCGCTTCGAAGATCTGACGTTCGGAATAGCTCTGTTCGGGCTGATCATCGGCGCGGAACAGGTCGCGCACCACTTCGGCGATCGAGACCAGGTCACCCGAATTGATCTTGGCTTCATATTCCTGGGCACGACGCGACCACATGGTGCGCTTGACCTTGGGCTTGCCCTTGAGCGTGTCCATGGCTTCCTTGAGCGTCTTGTCCGAAGACAGCTTGCGCATGCCGACGCTCTCGGCCTTGTTGGTCGGAACGCGGAGCGTCATCCGCTCCTTTTCGAAGCGCAGCACATAGAGCTCAAGCTGCATGCCCGCGATATCGGTGCTCTGCAGCTCGATGACGCGACCAACGCCATGCTTAGGGTATACGACATAATCGCCGACGTCGAAGGACAAAGCCTTGGATGCCATGTTGATGTGGCCCTTTCCATGGGGAGATCACCGAAATATGGATATGCGTTCCTGACGAGGCAAGGCGGCACGGCCCATAGCGGCGATCAGCGGGTGAGATTCTCCTATAGCAGCGTGCGGCGCACGCGCTTGCGACGGCCGTCTTTTAACAGATTCGCAACAAAAATGCCAGCCCGCAGTCTTTTCTTGCGAGTGCCTGTCCGGACTGCCCGCAACCTCCGGAATCCGGGGGAAATTACGTAGTCAGCGCGCCGCGGACGCCGCAACGCGTGACTTTTTTTTACACTGTGTCCGGGATTTGCGCCTCAATCGCCCTGACCGGGTTCCGGCGAGAAATACTTGTCGTACTTGCCGTCTTCGCCCTTGTGCGTGTCGGCATCTTCGGGCGCCTCACGCTTGCGCGTGATATTGGGCCACTGCGCGGAAAATGTGTTGTTGAGCTCGAGCCACTTTTCCAGACCGCTCTCGGTGTCGGGCAGGATCGCCTCGGCGGGGCATTCGGGCTCGCAAACACCGCAGTCGATGCACTCGCTCGGATTGATCACCAGCATGTTCTCGCCCTCGTAGAAACAGTCGACGGGGCACACCTCTACGCAATCCATGTATTTGCAGCGGATGCAGGCATCGGTGACGACATAGGTCATTGGGATCAATCCTCCTGTACCGGCCCTGCTATTCCCGCGTTTCGCCGGCGTCAATCGTCCGTTTCGGCGGGGCGCGCGGGAGTAAGCTCGCGGTATAGCGTCGCCGCCTCGCTTGCGGGGCCCCTGCGCGCGGGAAGCGCCTCTACCCGCAACACCCGAACGCACCCGTGCGCGACAAGGCTCAGCACATTCCCCGGCCGGACCAGCGCATGTGCGCGGTCGATCCGTCGTCCGTCGAGCCGGATGAAGCCCTGTTCGCACATCGTCTGGGCAATGCTGCGCGTCTTCGCCAGCCGCGCGAACCACAGGAAGCGATCGATCCGCTGCCCGGACTGCGAATCCGGGCTGTCAGCGGCCATGCGCCAGGACCAGTTCGGCAAGTCCTGCAAAATGGCCATCGGTCCGTGTCGCCGCCGGCTCACGCCGGCGTACGCGCCCGCGCCACGCCCAGGCATCGGCCCTGGCTTCAAAGCCGAGGAGCCGCATCAGCCGCGCGAGCGCGTCACCGCTCAGCCCCAGTGAGATCGCGAGCGATGGATCGGGCGTGAACGGCCGGCGGCCGTCGCGCGCTTCATGCGCCGCCCTGGCAATGCGTTCGACCAGATCGACGCGCAGCGCCTGACCTTCAAGCGTGCGGAAATCGGGAATTGCCGACGCGTGCGTCAGCATCGCCGCGCCGGGGACGGGCAGCGCGGGCACCAGTCCGCCGGCGCGAACCGCGACCAGCGCGGCACGCCAGCGCATCGCCTCGGGCTTGATCAGCAGCGGGTGGAAGATGTCGAGCGTGCCGATCGTCAGCCCCAGCCGGCGGGCCTGATGCCGCGCGTCCTTGTCAAGCGCGGCGAGCGGCGCATCGACCGCGCTCCGCCCGATCACGCCCCCGGCCTCGGCGAGCGGCACGAGCAGCGCGCGCAATGGCGGCGGCGTCGCGGGGTTGCCCGCCGCCGCGGCGATAGCGGCCAGTGGCTTCAGCACCCGCGCGATCCGCGTATCGAGCCAGGCCTGAGCACGCGTCTCGATGGCCCTGCGCGTGCGTTCGTCGAGCGTCGCCAGCGCGCGATCAGGCACGAAGCGCGGGCTGAGCAGCGTGCGTCCGCCGGCCAGCGTGCCGATGGCCGCGGCTTGCCAGCACAGACGCACCGGCGCGCCCGGTTCGGTCACCAGCGCGAACGCCGCGTCCTCGGCCGCCGCCAGCGCCTCGCCGCGCCGCCTGAGTTCGCTGCCCAGCCGCCGCTCGGCCATGGCGAGCAGCTTCTTGCGATCGGCATGGCGCGCATCGGGTGCGACTTCGAAACGGAAGCCATCGAGCCGCCCGATCATCTCGTCATCGACGGACACCGCGCCGTCCTCCGCAATCGTGACGGGCATCGCGTGCGCGTCGGCGCCGATCTCGCGCATCAACAATGTCGTGCGCCGATCGACAAAGCGCTGCGTCAGCGCGGCATGGAGCGCGTCGGAGAGCCGTTCCTCGATTGCGCGCGTCCGCTCGGCCCAGTGTTGCGGGTCGGCAAGCCAGTCGGCACGGTGCGCGATATAGGCCCAGGTCCGGACCGAGGCGATCCGCCCCGAGAGCGTCTCGACATCGCCCTGCACCGTATCGAGCCGCGCGATCTCGTCGGCGAACCAGTGGACGGCGACATGGCCCTGTCCCTCGCTCAGATGCCTGAAGACACGGCCGACCAGCCGCGCATGATGCTCGGCCCCCGTCTTGCGGAAATCAGGCAATCCGCACGCCGCCCAAAGCCGCGCGACCATCTGCGGCCGCACCGTACGCTCGCGTACCCAGCCTTCCTCGGCGAGCCGCTTCAGCACCGCGAGGTCGACCGCCTGCGGAGCGGCGCGCAGCACGGGCGAACCGGGCCGCGCCTCGAGCGCGGCGACCAGACCGTCGAGGCTCGACAGATCAGGCGCCCCGTCACGCCAGAAGAGATGATCGAGCGGCGGGAAGCGATGGTTTTCGATCCGCTCGATTTCTTCGGGCGTGAAGCTGATGCCACCATCATCGGCGCCCAGCGTGCCGAAGGTTCCGTCGCGCTGGTGGCGGCCGGCGCGACCCGCGATCTGCGCCATTTCGGCCAGCGTAAGACGACGCCTGCGCCGGCCGTCGAATTTCCTCAAGCCCGCGAAGGCAACATGCGCGACATCCATGTTCAGTCCCATGCCGATCGCGTCGGTTGCGACGAGATAGTCGACTTCGCCCGCCTGGAACATCGCCACCTGCGCGTTGCGCGTCCGCGGGGAGAGTGCGCCCATCACCACCGCGGCGCCGCCGCGAAGCCGCCGCAGCATCTCGGCCACCGCATAGACCTCCTCGGCCGAGAAGGCGACGATCGCCGAGCGCTTGGGCAGGCGCGAGAGCTTCTTCGCGCCCGCATAGCTGAGCGTCGAAAAGCGCGGCCGCCCGATGATCTCGGCATCGGGCACGAGCGTGCGCACCATCGGCTTCAGGCTTTCCGAACCGAGGATCATCGTTTCCTCGCGCCCGCGTGCGCGCAGCAACCGGTCGGTGAAGACGTGACCGCGTTCGGGATCGGCGCCGAGTTGCGCCTCGTCGATGGCCATGAAGGCGACGTCGCGGTCGAGCGGCATGCTTTCGGCGGTGCAGAGAAACCAGCGCGCCTTGTCGGGCAGGATCTTTTCCTCACCCGTGATCAGCGCGACTTCGCCCGGCCCCTTGAGCGCGACGACGCGTTCATAGACCTCGCGCGCCAGCAGGCGCAGCGGAAAGCCGATTATGCCGCTCGAATGCGCGCACATCCGCTCGACGGCGAGATGGGTCTTGCCGGTGTTGGTGGGCCCCAGAATGGCGGTGACCGGCGAACGCGCGAAACGGCTCATACGTCCTAGATCGGAAATGATGCGGCCGAGCGCAAGCGGCGATTGCGCGGCCGTTCACACGGCCACAGGCACGGTTCGCCGCAGAAAGCCGGGCGTGTTAACTCTCTTAATTTGACTTTAACCATGATGCTCCACAGACAGGCGCTCGGGTCGGTCCTATGGAGGATCGAGGGGTAAACACGGCTTCGGGGGCGCGCAGCCTTGTATCAGCGCAGCGATCAGGGATTCGGCAATGGCGTCGGTACGGCCGCGCTGTCGCTCGACCAGGCGCTTCCGGCGGGCTTTGGACGCAAGATCGTGCGCCCGGGCGCATGGCAGCGGCTCGAGGCGCGGCTCGCAGATGTCGAACTCGTTCCCGATCTTGGCGCGCGCATCGGATCGCGCGAATGGTTCCGCGGCCTCGCCACCTGCACCGTGCTGATCTCCGCCGCCTGGGCGCTTGCGCCCGGCTTCGACCCCATCGTCGCCGCCAGCCCGCCGGCCATGGCAGAGGACGCCTGGAGCGAGGCGCGCGCACTGTCGATCGCGCCGCTCGCGCTGGGCGCTGATACCGGACGTCGCATGGCAGCGACCGATGCGGTTGCGCCACTGGCCGACACGCCCGAGCGCCCTTCGATCGATCTTGTCGCGACGCTCGGCCGCGGCGACGGCTTCGCCCGCGTTCTGACGCGCGCCGGCGTCGCCGACAGCGAGGCTGCGAAGGTTGCCACCCTGGTTGCGGGCGTGGTCTCGCCCGGCGATATCGTGTCCGGCACGCGCATGGACGTGACGCTGGGGCGTCGTCCCAATCGAAACGTGGCGCGCCCGCTCGATTTCCTGGCCTTTCGCGCGCGTTTCGACCTGCGCCTTCAGGTCGAGCGCATCAATGGCGTGCTCACGCTGAAGCAAATTCCGATCGCGGTCGACAACACGCCGCTGCGTATCCAGGGCGTGCGCGGCGCTAGCTTCGTCACCTCGGCGCGCGCGGCAGGCGTCCCCGCGCACGCGATCGAGGCCTATCTGAAGGCGATCGGCGGCAAGATCTCGATGAACGATCTCGGCGCCAATGACCGGTTCGACCTGATTATCGAGCATGCGCGCGCGGAGACGGGCGAGACGAAGACCGGAAAGCTGCTTTATGCGGGGCTCGATCAGGGACGCCGACAGCTGCGCATGATCCAGTGGACGATCGACGGGCGCACCGAATGGTTCGATGCCGCCGGGGTCGGCCAGAAGCGCGGTGTGATGGCGCAGCCCGTCAGCGGCCGGATGACTTCGGGATTCGGTATGCGGCGCCACCCGCTGCTCGGCTATTCGCGGCTGCACAAGGGGGTCGATTTCGGTGCCCCCCATGGTGCGCCGATCTACGCGGCGACCGATGGCATCGTCGCCTTCGCCGGAAGACATGGCGGCCATGGCAACTATGTCCGCATCAATCATTCCGGCGGTATCGGCACGGGCTATGCGCATATGAGCCGGATCGCGGTGCCGGGCGGTGCGCGCGTGCGTCAGGGCCAGGTGATCGGCTATGTCGGTTCGACCGGTCTCTCGACCGGACCGCACCTCCATTACGAGGTCTACAGGAATGGCGTCGCGATCAACCCGAGGTCGATCTCCTTCGTCCAGACGTCGCAGCTCGCCGGCGCTGAGCTTGCGCGCTTCCGCACGAGGCTGACCCAGTTGCTGAGCGTGAAGCTCGGCGCGAAGACGGCAGCCACATCCACGCCGGCCGTCACGGGCGGGACGGCGCAGAACACAACGGCGCGCTGAGCGCACCGCATTTTGCGCGGGCTTTCATTTTGGCCTAAGCGGCTGGCATGACCTATCCTTTCGATGCTTCACGACCGCTCTGGCTGATCGGCTGCGGCAACATGGCGGGCGCCATGCTTTCGCGCTGGCTCGAAACCGGGCTCGATCCCGCCGCCGTCACGATCGTCGATCCGCATCGTGCCGAGGCGCCCGCGGGCATTCGCCTGCTCGCTGCGCCGCCGACAGGCGAAGCACCCCCGGCTGCGCTTCTGCTCGGAACCAAGCCCCAGACATTTCCCGCGATCGCACCACAACTGGCCGCGCTGACGGGCCCGCAGACCATGGTCGTCTCGATCATGGCAGGCGTCGATGCCGCAACGCTTTCGCAGGCCTTTCCCGATGCAGGCGGGGTCGTGCGATTGATGCCCAATCTGCCGGTCGCGCTGGGCAAGGGCGTTGCGCTGCTGTTCGGCCCGGTGAAAGCCCGCGTGCGCGTCGATGCGCTGGCGGCCCCCCTCGGTCTCGCGCTGTGGGTTGATGACGAAGCGCTCATTGACGCGGGCACCGCAGTTTCGGGATCGGGTCCGGCCTTCGTCTATCGCTTCATCGACGCGATGGCCGCCGGAGCCGCAAGGCTGGGCTTCTCATCCGAGGATGCCGCGCGGCTGGCGCTGGCGACGGTCGAAGGCGCAACCGCGCTCGCGGTGCGGTCGAACGAAAGCCCTGCGGTGCTCGCCGATCGCGTCGCGAGCCCCAGGGGCACGACGCGCGCGGGCCTCGACGTGCTCGACGCCGAGGCCGCGATCTTCGATCTCGTCCACCGCACATTGAAGGCAGCCGCCGACCGCGCAGTCGAACTCGCCGCCGAGGCGCGGAAGGGCTAGCATTCGCGGTGAAGCGAGGCGACGCGCTCGCGCTCGCGCGGAGGGATAAGCCCCTCGAGCACCTGCCAGAATCCGGCGACTGCGCCCTGACCCGCCTGCGCATAGGCGGCCGACAGCTTTTCGCGCAGCGCCTCGAACAGCCTGGCTTCGAGCGCGGCGCCCTCTTCGGTCAGCCGCAGCAGGCGCTGGCGCCGGTCGTTGACACCCGGCCGCTGCTCGACCAGCCCGCGCGCGGTCAGTTCATTGAGCACACGTCCCAGCGACTGTTTCGTGATCGCGAGGAAGCGCAGCAGCTCGCTCACGCTCAGATCGGGTTGTCGCGCGATGAAATAGAGCGCGCGGTGATGCGCGCGGCCAAGCCCCTGTTGCGCAAGTCGTTCGTCGATCGAGCGCGTCAGATGGCTGTAGCCGAAATAGAGCAGCTCGACGCCGCGACGGATTTCGGGGCCACGCAGGAAAAGCGGGGAAGCGGCGCTTGCAGGTTGGACAGCCATATTGACGTATCTAGCCGCAGCCCCTAGTCCGACGCAAGCCGTTCGACACCGTCCTTTCGGGCAGCCAGTCGCGGCGTCCAGACGAGAGGAAGCAGATGTCATCCGGTGCCACCCCGACCTTCGCCTTTGAACCCAGCGCACATATCGTTGCCGCGGACGAACGGGCAAAGCGCCTGGTGAACCCCGGCTTCGGTCGCGTGTTCACCGATCATATGGCGCTGATTCGCTACAGCGAGGAAAAGGGCTGGCACGATGCGAAGATTACCGCGCGCGAGCCCGTCGCCATGGATCCCGCTTCCTCGGTGCTGCACTATGCGCAGGAGATATTCGAGGGGCTGAAGGCCTATCGCCGCCCGGAAGGCGGTGCTGCACTCTTTCGCCCCGATGCCAATGCGCGTCGCTTCAACGCCTCGGCGCGGCGCATGGCGATGCCCGATCTGCCCGAGGAACTGTTCCTCGAATCGATCCGCGCGCTGGTGCGCACCGAAAAGGCGTGGATTCCCGACAATGAGGACGGCGCGCTCTATCTGCGCCCCTTCATGTTCGCGAGCGAGGTCTTCCTCGGCGTGAAGCCCTCGGCCGAATATCTCTACATGGTCATCGCCTCGTCGGTCGGCGCCTATTTCAAGGGCGGTGCACCCAGCGTCTCGCTCTGGGTGACGCGCGAATATACGCGTGCGGCACCCGGCGGAACCGGCGCGGCCAAGTGCGGCGGCAACTACGCCACCAGCCTGATCGCGCAGGCCGAAGCGACGCGCAATGGCTGCGATCAGGTCGTCTTCCTCGATGCGGTCGAGCGCCGCTGGGTAGAGGAGCTGGGCGGCATGAACATCTTTTTCGTATTCGATGACGGGACGATGGTGACACCCCCGCTCACGGGCACGATCCTGCCCGGCATCACGCGCGATTCGCTGCTGACGCTCGCACGCGACATGGGGATTACCGTGCGCGAGGAACCCTATTCGATCGAACAGTGGCGCGCCGATGCGGAAAGCGGCCGGCTGACCGAGGCCTTCGCCTGCGGGACCGCCGCGGTGGTGACGCCGATCGGCAGCGTCAAGAGCGCCGAGGGCCAGTTCACGATCGGCGGCCAGTCGGCGGGACCGATTACCCAGCGACTGCGCACAGCACTCGTCGACATCCAGCGCGGCAACGCGCCCGATCCGCACGGCTGGGTCGAGCAGGTGGCCTGATCGAAACAAGGGGCGGACACAAATCGCGGTCCCCCCTTCCCACCGGCGTCCGCGTCGCTATAAGCGCGGCTCGCATCCTGCTGGGGCGTCGCCAAGTGGTAAGGCACCGGTTTTTGGTACCGGCATTCGCAGGTTCGAATCCTGCCGCCCCAGCCAATGCGCCATTTCAGGCGGTTTCAAATCCGCCCAAATGGCCCCAACTAGCTACTCAAAAACGCTAGTTTTAGGTGAGTTACGTCTCATGACGTTTCGTCTCACCCCCTTGCAGCGCAGCTACAGTAATGGCAATTTGTTGGTAGAATTTCAGCGCCTACCAACACACCCGCCACCAGCGGGATTCGAAGCTGGATACCATGCTGACCGACATCGCGCTCAGGGCCCTCAAGCCCGCAGACAAACCCTATAAGAAATCCGATGGGGGCGGACTCTTCATCCTTGTCCAATGCGATGGCAAGAAATTCTGGCGCCTCAGCTACCGTTTCGGGGGCAAGCAGAAGCTTCTTTCCGGGGGGCGTTATCCCCGGGTCGGTCTGAAGGCCGCACGAACCTGGCGAGATGCGGCGAAACAACAACTCGCGCGAGGGCTCGACCCATCAGCCGAGCGCAAGGCTGACAAGGAACTGCTCCGGGCACCCGTTTCGAACGGCTTCGAGGATGTCGCGCGCGAATGGCTTGAGACGCGCACCCTTGGCTGGTCACCGCGCTATGCGGCGCTCGTTGTTGGCCGGCTCGAGGCCGACGTTTTTCCTTTTATCGGCAAGACCGAGATCAGCGCGATCACACCCAGAACGATCCTTGAGGTGATCCGCAGGATCGAGGCGCGGGGGGCTGTGGAAATGGCGCACCGCGTGAAGAACCATGTAAGCGAGATCTTCCGCTTCGCGATACCCGATGGGCGCTGCGAGAGTGACCCCTGCCGAGATCTGTCGGCAGCGATGACCAAGCCAAAACCAGTGCAGCACCGCCCAAAGGTGAGCGCCCGCGAACTTCCCGAATTCTTCCAGCGGCTGGGTACCGATGGGGGCTCGCGACTCAGCCATCTGGCTCTGCGCTGGACCATGGTCACGATGGTGCGCAGCCAGGAAACGCGCTTTGCTGAATGGTCCGAATTCGAGGATCTTGATGGTGCCGAACCCTTGTGGAGAATTCCCCCTGAACGCATGAAGATGCGCTCCGAGCATCTCGTGCCACTGTCGCACCAGGCAGTCACATTGCTCCGTGAAATCCATGGGCTCAACATCTTCCGCAAGGCGGGCAATATGCGGCTCGGCCGTTTTCTCTTTCCTGTTGCGGGCGCTCAATCACTGGTCATCAGCGAAAATCGAATGCACCACATCATGTATCGGCTTGGGTTGCGGGGAAAAGCCACCGTCCATGGATTTCGAGGTCTTGCGAGCACGGTCCTCAACGAGACAGGCCTGTTCAAAGATGACTGGATCGAACACCAACTTGCCCATCAGCCACGCGGCGTCAGGGCCGCTTATAACTCAGCGCTGTACCTTCAGCACCGTCGGCCCATGATGCAGTGGTGGGCGGACTATCTCGACACGGCCGAAAAAGCCGGCCTTGAGGGCAAGGCGCTTCCAGCTATGGCGATTACGCGGCCCCGCCAGCCACAATCGACGGTGCTACTTCCATGGGATGATTAACCGGGTCCCGCATCCTGACCGGTTATTGCCATTGATTTGCCGGGTTAGGTTTGAGGAAAGACCAGCTACATGCGCTCCTGATTACGCTCGACTAGTAGTTCGATGATGTCTAGGTCACTGGCGTCCGCCGGAAGATGGAAGTCCTCAAGTAGCAGCATGTCCACCTCTCGCATCAATGGATGATCGCGCAATCCACGCTTGTCCCGCCCGAACTCTTCCGACACCTCAGCGACATGGCGTGCATTTCGCCCAACCAGTTCCGCAAGCTTTGCTCCAGTCCGGTTCTTCTCTGAAAAACGAAGGTGAGCAGGGCTGCCGTTCTCGGAGGGGCGGATCGCGAAGCTCCACGGAAACGGGAACGCGTCAAAAGTCTTGCCGACCTGAAATCGTGAGGCCCAGCTGGTGGCGCTGGGAAGCAGAGCCCGTGCCCAGACTTCGAACAGCCGGGAAAGAAGAAACGCAGGGACGGCGCCGTCGCCGTCGATGAAGAACAGGCGCTGAGCAGGCACCGCGTTGGGATCCAGCGCGGTCATTTCCACAGGCAGGCGACCATCTTCCAGAACCCAGCGGCGAGCACCATCTGCCGGCCGTGACCACGCGGCGATCAGATCTCCGGTCCGTTTTCCTGAAAGCGCGCGATCGCTTCTCAAGCACGCAAGCCTGCCAGTCAGTTCCTCGGCGAGGGTATCGCCCGCATTGGCGGCGTTCCAGACCGCCGGCCCCGGCAAGGCAATCTCCGGTTCGGCGCTACGGGTGTCGATCGCCGCGAGATACCGTCTGACCTGTCCTTCCAGTTCGGTAGCGGGATGAGCCGCGACGAGCTCCATCCACTGCGTTTCGGGCAACCGGAACACGTCCCGCGTATCGACACCACGTGCCGCGAGGCCCCGGTTCCTCGGGTAGCGATGGAGCGTCGGCAGTCGCATCTCTCGCGGGAGCGGAATGTGGCGATCTCGTCCCGCCAATGCCTGCAGCGAATCGACATCGGTGTATCGGACTACCGATGCTCCCTTGCGTTCCGCTTCGCGCAAGGTCCGCAGGTCCGGCGCTTCCGCCGTGACGACGATCGGCTGACCGGTCCGGTCCGATGGTTGAACGACTATGGCCAGATCGGGATGATCCATGGTCCGGAGAATGGAAGCAGGAACGTCGCGTCCTGCCGAGAGCGCCCCTTGCCATGGTCTCCCCGGATCGAGGGCCTCGACCACCGCCGCCTCGGCAAATTGCTCGAAATCGGGTCGAAGTGGCTGAAGATCCAGGAAAGCGTTCTGGATTCGTTTGCTGGACCGTTCGCGCATCTCGAATCCGACCCGCGCATGGATCTCGTCGTACGGCTGGCGTGCGAGGCCGGCCGCGTTGAGCTCTGAGGCCGTGGCTCGTTCGACATCAAACCTGCCGTGTCCGCCGAGGAAAGAGAGAGCACGGGGCTGCTTTGAACCGCGAGCATCTCTCAGCGGAGCTCGCAGCTTGCTGTCCAGCGCTGCGACCACGCTTACGGTCGCGACGATATCCGCCATGCGCCGGTCTACCGAACGACGCGGTTGGCCGGCCCAAAACGGCGAGCGAGCAAGGGTGGTGTCGATAATCGCATTGCACCTCCGCAGGAGCTGTTCGGAATTGTCACGCTCCTCCATGAGGACTGATGGACCATCGGACGGCGGCGCCGGTGCGATCAGAAAGGGTGTGTCGGGCTTCAGCGAGCGGACGGCGGCCAGGACAGCATTGGCGCGATCGTCGCGGAGTGCTTCGTTGCCGGCCAGCCAGACCACCAGCGCAAAGTCATCCAGCGGCATATCCGGCTCGATGGTCCCGACGACACTGATGACAGCGTCACGCGAGACTCGGGGGATGTCGTTGAATTCTCTCAGGTGCTCGATGCGGTAGGTTTGGGCGCCCCATATCGATCGTGCACCGAAACTAACCTCAAGCGGAGGCTCGAGATATCGCGCGATCTGCGCCGCGCGCCGATCCGCTGCGATGATCAGAACGCTCCGAAAAGGCTCGGCTGATGGTCTGCGCCCGACCGTCTGATAATCCAGCAGCGGCGATGGCTCCTCGGCCGGAGGCTCGGGAAGCACCGGCGAGGGCTCGCGCTCGTCAAGCCCTGCGGTCCGCAGTGGCAGTCCGACAATATCACCGAACCGGGTGATCGAGGCACGCAGCTCGACAGCGGCGGGCCCGCCCCCGATCGCGACCGCGGTGCCAGGCACCAGCTCGACTTCGAACCGTCCCGGTTCATGTTCCCGCAGGATGAAGTCACGCAGCGGACTCGGCAGCCGGTCTGGTCCAAACTTTCGATACTGACGTTGAAGTTCGATCAGAACGCCGGGCCGAAGGACCAGCTCCCGGAACGAAGCAGCGCCGGCGGCGCCGCCGAGCTTTCCCTCGAGAAAGGCGAGCGCGCCTGCCGCGAGATCCGCTGACACGGGAGATTCCGCGGCGACCGCCAGATCGAGATAAGAAAGAGGAGCGAGAGCGCGAAGCTGATCCTGGTACAATGCCAACGCGTCGAATAGCTGACTAGGCGTTCCAGCGAAAACGCGTCCTCCCCAGAGGAATACATCCTGCCAGGGTGCCCCCGGACTGACGATGATGGTGGTATCAGGCAGCGGGATTATGTCTTCATCGTCCAGCAGTTCGAAGCTGGCGATGGTGGATGCGTGATCACCTTCCACGGCAGGAAGAGCGGCGTACCAAGCGTTCGCTCCCGGCCGGGCGACGTAAGCTGGAAGCGCGAAGCCCTGTTCTGTCAGTTTCACATAGCCTGACAGCCGCATGTCTTCGAATTCGTCCAGTTCGTCCGTCACATGATGCCCTTGTGCTGATACCAGTCTCGGCTGATGCGCAAGATGTCCTTCTGGAATTCGTCGGGCGCGCGGTTCGGCTGCCAGTCATAGAGTTCAACATCCGCGCCGAACGCCTTGATCTCGTCGAGCAGGGTCACATTTCCTTCGAGATACTGCTTTGGCAGGATCACGAGTTCAACATTGCCCGGCAGATCGATGTTGTGGCTCGCCGCCAGTTCGATCGTCGAGGCCCGCTTGTCGTGCTCGTTGCTCCCTTCGACACCCATCCGCGCGACATCGATGAAGCCTCTCGTGACGCTCTCGCCGGCGGGAACCTCATCTTGCAGCCCTTCTCGGAGACGTCCCTCGAAATAGGCGTCAAGGGATCCAAATGCCCATCCGACATGGCCCACAGCGCCGGCATGGCTGGGCGCGACCGCATAGTCCTCCAGCGGAACGTAGGGATCGGCCTGCTTGGCAAAGGCCCCCTTTGCCGCGCCGCCGGTATCGAAGGGGTATACGTGCCGGGGATCGGCAACAGCTTCCGGCCGCAGAATGAAAACGACAGGAAAGCGGGACAGCTGGTGCGATTCCGTGTCCCCGAATTTCGAACGATAGGCAGGACGCAGGACGAACAAATAGAGAAGCTCGGCCTCGAACACGTCGCAGCGTTTCGTGATTAGTTTCCCGCTGCGGACGATCTCCTTCGCCGGCCATGCAGCCGTGACATGCACCAGCGGCAGAGCGGCCGGCAGGCCTCCCGGGGCCGAGCGGAGAATCAACTGCCGGTCATAGTTGACTCCTTCGCGCCGTCGCATGCCGCCAGGCCAAGTCGGCCTTCCGCCGCGTCCCGCCATCAGCCGGGCTCTCCATCCGCGTCGAATTGCGGCGTCTCGTCTTCCGAGCCGAGGAGACCGGCATGCCGGACAGCCTGCAGAGCGTCGAGCGCCGGCTTCGCCTGCTTGGTCGAAGGACGTTTGTCCCAGCCACCCGCGGCATATCCCGCAAGCGTGCGAAGAATGCCTGCTGTCTTCCAGTGAATTGTCTTGCTACGCTGACCAAGTTCCGCGGCCTGCATCCAGGTTGCGCTGTCGACCTCCATGCACCGACGGATGCGCTCGAAATCTTCGACGGAAAGCGCAGGTCCGGCGTGCTTCTCTGCGACGCCATCCCCGGCAGGCCGGGCGGCTGCGTTCGCGAGCTCGAAAGGCAGGGGATCGCAAAGATCCGGGAGGTCTTCCCGGACCGCCTTCCAGCATTCTTCCCGCTTGAACCATTCACCGGGATTGCGCTGGCCTGCGGTCGCACGCAGGACCTCGTCGATTCTCGGTGCCCAGCTTCGAAGGAGATCCTCCAGCTCCGAAGAGATCGCTTGGCGCCGCCAGATTCCCTCGAAGTCGATCCGGCCGCCTGTCCGCTGCGAGAGACCTGCGACGAGATAGGCGACGATCTGGGACCGGAACGCCGGAAAGGCCATCTGACGAATGATGCGTTCCGCCGCGCGGTAGAGGATGGCGGTGGCAATCAGGCGCCGGAACCACGCCTCGTCCGGCGGCGGCGGGGGCTGGTCCTTCAGGCGTTGCATGAAATGCTGGAAGTTCTTCTGCCCGCCCAGGCACACTCGGTAAGGCAGGCCGTTCCACGCATTGAGATATCGGGCGAGATCGAGCTTACTCAGACGGCGGGTGCGTGGGGTCTGCACCCGGAATGCCTGCTCATCCTTGGCGCGGTAGGACGCTTTCTGCTCGGCTGCGAGGTAGGAGCCCCGCGCGCGCTCATAGAACCAGCGGCCGCGACCGCTATCGATCCAGCAGTTATTTGCCAGCGCCTCGACTTCCTGATGGAACGGGTCGTTGGACGAAAAGTCGGCCTGCTGCACCGTGTTCTGACGGTTTGCGGCACGGGAGACGGAGCCGACCATCTCGGCAAGGTCCCCGCTGGTGACGCGGATGATCTTGACCGGAACCTCGACGCCGTCGAGCGATAGACGATCCTTGAAACGGGCGCGGTGAAGTGAAGCCGTGGTCTGGCCACCGTTGACGATCTGAAGACCTCGCAGCCCCGTGATGAGCGACCGGCCGGCTCCGTCATCGTCGAACTCGATCTCGTCGACCGTCGCGACGATGCCGTTGTTGTATGCCAGGAACATCGCGGGCTGGTCGGCGATTGTCCGCCGGAGCTCCGCGTTGACGCTCTTTCTTCCCTGAATTCCGAGAAAGGCGCGCACGTTGAGTTCGAGGAGACGGACGCCATAACGCTGATAGATTTTCGAGAGCATGTCGCCCGGCATGACGGTCAGATAGGCTTCGTAGCCGCCAGCGTGCGGGCGAACCGGAAGACACGGGAGCGCTGCGCCAGCGAGCTGTCGCAGGTCCACCGCGATGTCCGAGCGGGTCTCACCCTCGCCGAGGATCCGATGAAGACGGACCATGTCGAAGGCGTCATGCTCGATGGTCCGCCCCGACCATTCTCCGTCTGCCGGCAGGGTTGGGCCAGTGAGCTGGTCGGTGAGCAAAATCAGCCTGATCGAGCTGATGCGGTCGGCTTCGCGCTCGATCCGTCTCGCGAGGTCGCTGGCATCAGTGTTCGAGGGTTCGAGCTTGTCGGCGAGACCTTCCATCGATGCGCGAGCGAAGCGAAGCGCGCGGTCGTAGGCGCTTCTGATGTCGGCCGTCGGCAGGCGTACCGGCGGAATCTCTCCGGTGTGGATCGTTGTAAACAGCTCAAGCGCTCCGCGCTCATCATCGATGGCGTAGCCGTCGATGCGATAGCTGGCGCGGCCGGTATGGCCTTCCTGATAGAGATCGAAAGCCTGTTCCAGGCGTTCGGCGTCCTCCAGCCGTTCCAGGACCAGCTTGGTGAACATCTCTCCCGAAAAGAGCGTCGGAGCGTCCGGGCTGGAAACGGCCTCCTCAATGTCTGCAGCGAATGCCTCGGCAAAGCCGTGAAGTGGGTCGTCCATCAGTGGCCCCTCCGTGCCAGCGAAACCATCACCGAGGACCATGGCTCCGCGGCGGATCCCAGCTGACCGAGATCCAGCACATAGCTGACGTCGAGAATGGCGGGCGGCACGTCGCCCCGCCGGATGCGTGGAACGCCTGTGTCGACGCGATAGACGACGATCTGCTGCAGCGACGTGCGGAGACCCGAACGCGCCCGGCGGTCGTCCGGGCTCAGTCCGCGCCGAAGCAGTGCATTGGAAAGCTGCCGTTTCGCCTCTACATCCGGCAGCGCCGCCGTTATCCGCTCCACGAGATCGTCCACGCTTTCCCCCTGCGGCGTTTCATAGAGGCGGACATGAACCAGGTCGAGCCGGTCGAGTCCGCCATCGTCTAGCTGATCGAGCCTGGAGATCGTCACGCGTGATCCAGGGCCTGTCGTCGCC
Source organism: Sphingomonas sp. LaA6.9 (assembly GCF_022601895.1). Lineage (GTDB taxonomy): Bacteria > Pseudomonadota > Alphaproteobacteria > Sphingomonadales > Sphingomonadaceae > Sphingobium_A. The sequence goes on along the minus strand of NZ_JAKVIO010000029.1, from coordinate 10,357 downwards.
TTTACTTCAAGCGCTTGGCCAAGATGTTCGAAGTCGTGAATCCCGTCATCCGGTGCCTTCCAGGTGGTGAGCAGCGATGGATCGTCGGTGAGAAGATCGTTGAGGATCCGAAGCTCGCCGATGAGGCCGATGATTTCGCTTCGGGTCATACCGTCGCCGATGGAGCGCAGGAACAGGCGCCAAGCATCCAGCCGCGTCAGCACGGCGGGCAGCGCCTTCGGCCCCGATACGTTGGCGGCGTATCCGATCACGTCGGCGCCGAGTGTCGCGAAAAGGTCGCGCCGTCCGGAATCCTCGAGCGACAACACCAAGCTCTGGCCGGTATCGGTCGCCGCGCGTGCGCAGCGCATGCCGCCTACCTCGAATTCGACATCGTCAGGCAGGCCGTCGCGCGCGTCGAACAGGAGGCAAGGACTGTGGTCGGCCGTGCGCAGCGCCGCATGGACATCGAGCATTCCCGCACCATCGACACGCAGACTCACGAACCGTCGCTGCCCTGCTCCCGCCCCAGCAAGCCGGGACCAAAGTGATGCAAGGTCGGCCTGGGTGACGGTCACCGCAGCCGATCCTTCTGCAGCACGGTATTCTCAACATAATATCTGAGCGTCGCGGTGGGGCTCTCCGGAAAGCTGATCATCACCCCGATCACGGGCCCTTCGGTCTCGACCGTTCCCGGCGTAGCCGGGTCGAGCGGATAAAGAATGAGCATGCCGTGCTCCGGGCGGCGACCACGGATGCGGCGGATGTCCGGGCCCGCCGGGCGGTCCGACGGCCCCTGACCAACAAAATCGCGGATGCGGTTGGTTTCGGCCAGAGCCTCAGCATATTCGGCATCTGTGAGGTCGAGCGCCTCGTCGGGTGGGTTGAGAATCGATCGCACGATGTAGCGGCCGGCGACCTGACGCGTCGCGAGTGGCCGACGGATGGTGCTTCTGAGCCGTTGCCCGGCGATCTGAACATCGCGGCCGTCGCCCGACGGAACGAATACGGTCCATGTCGTCAGTTCGGAGGTAGGCTGCCGCAGCTGTTCCTCGACATAGCCCGCAAGCCGAGGAGCCTCGATTTCGCGGTTTTCGGGCGGGAAGCTAAGTGTCCGGAGATAGGAGGCAACCCGATCACCGGGAACATTCCGCCAGACGAGCCCCGCCGCGGTTCCAGCGCCGCCGGGGCGCTGGAAGCCTGTTTCCGGAGCGTCCAGGGATTCGAGGAAGGTGTCGGTGGCCGTGGCGTTCTGCTCAAGAAGGCCGCGCTCAGCGTACATGACCGTCTGGATCTTGCCTTCGCCTGCGAAGCTCGTGGGTCGTTCCACCGCATGCCTCTGTTTGTTGGGTGCGGTCACGTTCATGACGCTGTGTGATTCGACCTTGAGGCCGTAGTCCTTGGGGGTCTGGAGCATCAGTCGCATGTGAACGAGCTCTGCGCGCAGTTCCTGACTGGCGGTCGCTACGTGTCGGAACCAGTCCTCCATGTCCGGCGTGGTGTAGAGCCTGCAGAGGTCCGCAAAGCCGCGGCGGTAGCCGAACCAACGGCCCATCTGCAGCAGGCTGTCATACTGTTTGGCGATGCGGAGGAAATAGCTGACCATCAGGCCCTCGAGTGTCAGCCCTCGGGACAGCTTGTCACCGCCGATCGCAATCACCGACAGGCCGGTCTCACGATAGCGGTCATAGTCGAGCGCGGCCTTGGACCGGCCGTTGGCGACAATGACCTGGATCTTGTCGCTCGAATCGGACAGGAGGGCCCGGATCTCGGGCCAGCCCACGGATATCATTCCCCGGTCGAAAACCGTGCCGCGGATGTCGGCGGTCGTCGGCACGAAGTCCTCGCGCCACAGTGTCTCGAGCTCGGCGAGCGTTTCGGCGTCGCCTCCGGAGATGCGGGCGCGGATGTCGTCAAGATAGCGCTCCACCTGAGAATGCACCTGATCATGGACATCGACGAAACGGGAGACGTGGATGAGCATGGAGCAGTGAGCCGATGGCCGCCCGCGCGCCGCCCGTGCAGCGCATGCAAGCAGGAAGGCTCGCACCGCTTCCTTGAGCGAGGGCGGAAGTTCGGCCTCCCCTTGGTAGCGTGGGCGTAGATACCTGTCGTGCGGGTCGGGGATCCAACCTTCGGTGCCCTGATCGACATGGCGGGTCAGCGGCAGTCCGACACTGCCCATGTCGTTGTTGGTGCCGAACACCGCCGCTGGGCCGAAATAGTCGTCCGGGGGCGTCAGCGCGAAGATGAAGGTCGAAGGGAAGAGATCGGACCCGTATTTCTCTGCCGCCCGTTCGTCGTGGATCAGGATGTTGGCGAACGGCGTCGCGGTATACGCGACATAGGCTGATCGCTTGAACGCACCCAGCATCCTGCGGATCTCGCCGTTGATGCGAGTCGGGTCATAATCTCCGTCGAAACTGCCGTCCGGCAGCGTCGGCTGATCCTTGGTATCGATCGACGCCTGATCGGCCTCGTCATCGATCAGCAGCAGCGGCGCACGCCGGAACTCCTCCGGCAGTTTTCCAATCCATCCGTTGAGGTTGCGCATGATGGTCGCGTTCTTCTTGACCACGAACAGGCATGGTTGGTCGAGCGGAGCGAAATTGGCCTGACGCGCGAACGCGACGTTGAAGTCGCCTGTTGGCGAAGCGAGCGTCAGGCTGCCAGCGGGCAGTGCCGGAGGGATGAGGCCGACGCCTATCGCCTTCAGCCGTCCGGCGTCTTGCTGATCCGGCTTCGTATCATAGCCGAGAAAGTCGAGCTCGAGCCGCATTTGTGTCTGTAGCCGCAGCAAATTGTGCATGCCTGCGAGAACGATGATCACCCTGTAGCCTGCGTCGACGCTGCGGTTGATCACGCCCGCATAATGCGCGGTTTTGCCCGATTGGACATCGCCGACCACCAGACCGCGCCAGTTCCAAGGGCCGTCGCGTCGAGGATCGTCGAGCAGTTCGACGACACGCGCCGTGCTGTCGCGCAGCTCCTCAACCGAGCGGACCGGCCAGTCGTCCTCCTGCAGCTTCTGCAGATATCGAGCCATAAACGGGCCGGGTCTGCGTCGCTCGCCCACATACCATTCGAGCGGGACTTCGCGGTCGATGATTGCGACCGCGTGCCCCTGCTGAACCACATAGGCAGTCTCCAGCACGCGGACCGCTTGTTCGATCTCGTCTTCGGTGAAGGTATGGTCCGTCCGTCGCGCGACGATTGGGATGACGGAATCCACGGCATCCCGGATCGCGGCCCGGTCTTCCGGACGCTCGTCGGTCGATGTCAGGAGCTGACGCGCCATGTTGGTCAGAGTCTGGACGGCGGTATCACTCATCGCTCTTTCCCAGCTTTTTCAGCACGGCCTTGCGCAGCGCGGGTGCTTCCAGCCGAATGCTTCGCAGTAGTCCATCGAGCGCCTCCTCGGGGCTCGCACCTGCCTTCGAAGCGCCGATCGCTGCAACGAGATCATCGACCAGGAAGCCGTCGACCGCCTCGAGGTCGACCGCAGCTTCGACATTTTCCGAGATGTCCAGCCAGATCCTTTCGACCGGCACCGAACGCTCGATCAAACTGATGGCGGCGCGGGCGAGGCGACGTGTCGAGGCGTCACCCCCGAGCAGCTGGGCAATGACCGGGTGCTCGCGGTTGATCCGGTAGCTCCGCTTTCCAGATCGATGCTCCTCATTCCAGACTGGTGCCGGCGGCTCCTGCCCGGGTTTCATCGTGCGGATCTGTCCACCGCGCCAAGCGAACACTTCGCGAGCGCGGTCGCGGCACTGACCTCCCATCGCGGACAGACGTCCGCGCAGTGCGGCAGGCGGGCGGGCGCGAGCCTTCCGCACGTCGATGCGCCACAGGGCGTCAGCGCTTTGAGGCAGATCGATCGTGATGCGGGCGAGCCGGCTGCTCTCGTCCTTGGTCCATTCGCGGTGGCCGCCAAGCCCGAGCCAGCTTCCAGCAACCACGAGCCGCTTGGCCCGATAGACGTAGAACCCCTGACGTTCGGCCCAGCCACCGGGGCCACCTGCTGCATTGAACTCCGCCTCGTTTGCGAACCGGTCGCGATGGGGCAGAACGAATGGAGTGACCTGCACGGCCTGCGCCCCAATTCCGATGCGGCCCGCGCCGAGCGGTCGGGTTGCCGGATGCGTGCGCAGCATGGGATCCCAGCCATCCACGGCGCGGCCGTTGATCGTGATCCGGATGCGGCGGGCATCGCCGTCGAGGAAGCGATGAAATACCATGGCGAAATGGTCTCGCGCATCCTTTATCTTCGAGAAGAACGCTTCCTTGTCGAGCCCGAACAGGCCTCCGAGCTCATCCATCTTTTCGAGCGCGATCAGTGTGCCTTCGGTCTCGGTCGGAATGGCGACATGCTCGAACGGATCCGGGAAAGTCCCGGTCTCGACACACCAGTTCTTCGCCTTCAGCACCTTCTCGACGTCCCAGCACATGCTGCTGGTGCTGCCGGCATGATGGCTAACGACGGTGAGCCGCCGGCATTGAGAGAGCGACGCCGTCTTCATGCCGAGTCCGAAGCGGCCCAGATCGTCCGGGCCGCGCTCTTGGTTCTCGTCACCGCCGAAACGCATGCCCTCGAGAAGGGCATCGTGGGACATGCCCGGCCCGTCGTCGCGCACCGCAATGCGGGGTTCACCCTCGTTCCAGTCGATACTGAGATCGATGTGATCGGCACCGGCAGAAATGGAATTGTCCACCAGATCGGCCAGCGCGGTTTCGGGAGAGTAGCCGAAGCCACGGAGGGACTTCAGCAAGGCGCCGGCATAGGGCGCGATCTCGATCGTCTTCAACTCTTACGCCCCCTCCTCGGAAAGCGGCATCGCACGGGAACCGCTCCTGAATAAACCAAGATGCTATCGTTTGGTTGTTCGCGCCGGTCGCCGTGCTCGGATCAGGCGGCCTCGTTCTGCTCCCGATTATCTCGTCGATCCCGCATCAGTGCCTGACCCAGCTCGCCCCGCAGATGTCTGCCGATTGCCAGCGCAAGCAGCGGCGGGACGGCATTCCCGATCTGCCGGAAGCCGGCGTTCATCGCGCCCGCGAAACGGAAGCCGTCCGGAAAGGATTGAAGCCGGGCGGCCTCACGCACGGAGATCATCCGCTGCTGCCGGCTGTCCCAGTGGATGTGCGAGTAACTGTCCTTGCCGAGATGCGCGGTTAACGTGCGCGACGGGGAGGTCGGTTCCAGCTTCCACCATTTGTTCGGGAACTTGCCGGGGTCATACGGCGGCACGCAGCTCTTACGGATTTCCTCCCACGCTCTGCTGCCCTTGCGGGGCCGTGGATGATGCTCGGCGAGGCGCTCGGAGAATATTTCCTCCGCGATCTGCAGGGCGCGCGGATAATCGGCGCCGACCCGCATGCGCCGGAAGATCGCGAAGTCGCGCGGCGTGAGGCGCACTAGGTGACCGTCGGTTGATCGGCGGGTCGCGAACCCCTCCCATTCGCGCATGCGACGCGCATAGGCGGACAGGTCATTGTTGGTGCGATAGGGCAACTGCTCGGTCAGCTTGCGTCGCCGCATCGTCCTCGGGTCGCGGAAATGCTCCGAGATGAACGGGAGATCCGAGAGGGCCGCCCTGACCGCCACGGCTCCCGGAAGATCGGTTCCCGGTGCGGGGATGGGGTGGAAATGAGAGCCTTCCGACGGGATGTACTTGAGAGCGACCGTGCGCGCACCTTCATATCCCGACGGCAGCTCGGCGGCATGCGTCGGGTCGGGAAAGGTTGGCCGCAACCCGAGCGACCTGTCATAGGCGATCAAGAACAGCCGCTCGCGCATCTGGGGCACGCCATAAAAAGCGGCATTGAGCAACGTATAGCTGGTCTCATAGCCCAGCGCATCGAGCGTCTCGCAGATCTCCTCGGGGATGTTGTGACCGCCGAAGTTCAGGATGTCCGGGACGTTCTCGATGATCATAGCGATCGGCTGGACTGCTTCGACATACTCGAGAAAACGTCGGTAGAGCTTGGCCCGCGGATCGTTCCGGAAGGCGTCGTCGTCGCCCGTGACCGATCGCAGCTTAGATCGGCCGATCCGAGCGAAGGCCTGACATGGCAGACCGGCAGCGAGCACATCGAATGCGCCCGAGGCTTCCGCAAGATCCAGATCGGCGGCGAGGTCGGCCGCGCTGCATTCGACCATATCGCGCGGAAGCGCCCAACGTTCCCGATCAACACCTTCGGGGGAGGAAAAGTTCAGCGCATAGCTCTCTGCCGCCACAGGGTCATTTTCGACATGGCCGACAAGTTCGAAGCCGGCGGCGTGCAGCCCAAGCGACATACCGCCGCAGCCCGAACAGAGTTCAAGCACGCGGGGTGCATTGCCCAGCCGGAGACGCTCCAGCTTGGCGCGGCGGATCGTCAGGCTCATGCCACTTCCTTTAGCAGCCGGTCGATGCGTGCGGCGAGATCCGCCTGCTTTGTTTCGCATTCCCAGATCACGATCGGCCGCCAGCCCGCGCGGCGCAGCCCGTTCATCGCCTCCTGGTCGCGTGCGACATTCCGAGCGAACTTCCGCGACCAGAATACCTCGTTCGACTTCGGAATGTAGGCAAATTTACATCCGTAGTGGCGATGCCAAAAGCACCCATGAACGAACAGCGCGGTCTTCCTGGCAGGAAAGGCCAAGTCCGGTGTGCCGGGAAGATCTTTGCGATGCAGGCGGAAACGTAGACCGAGCGCATGGGCAGTCCGCCTGACAAGCATCTCCGGCTTAGTATTACGTCCTCGAATTCGGGACATGACCTCTGAGCGTCGCTCTCTGGTCAAACTGTCCATTGCATGTTCTCCTGGCGCTCCGTGAAGCTCTATCTGCATCGCGGCGGTCGCGCTAGCCTCCCGTTGTTAGTTTGATCAAAGTATCTACCTGAAGATGTACGAAACTCCCTTCTTCTGACGAGAGAATGGAGGTTGCCCATTAAAGGTTAGTCGTTTGCCGCGCGCTCCCATAGCTCTGCCTTCTGCGCTGACGTGAACCAAATCCGCGACGTCACCATAGGACACCTCGTTCATCAGCATGATTAGAAGGTGTTGCGATGACCAGTTGAACCCGCCAGTCGAGTGCCGACACCCGATTAGCTGTCGCTAATACTCGACGAGGCTGCCCAATCATTCAGCTCGCAGGCTCAGCGCTAGACCCGATCCTGATGGCACATGGAACCGGCTTCTTTGCCTCTTGCGCCTCCTTTTCGCATTCCGCGATTTTTTCGCGATTATCGCGCAGCAACGCGGTGGCCTCGACAAACGCATTCCAGTCCTTCGGGCTGCCCGCGCGTAGAAGCCGTGTTCCGGCCTCCCACATTGTCGGCGCCCCGATCATATGGCCCGCCATGCGCTCAGGCAGATACCAGCCCTGAGGCATGGTACGCAGGATTACGCCTGGCAGGAATGACCAGATCAGCATCCCCGCCAGCAGGCCACCGCACGCGGTCCATTTTAGGTGATCGTGCTGCTCGCGGATCGTGGCAATTGTCCCGGCAAGCGCATTCATGCGCTGCGCCGCGTGGTCGATCTGATTCCGTGCCTGTTGGATCGTAGTGCCATCTGCTGTACGCGCCATCGCCCCAGCCGCTTCGATCTGTTTGGCCATCTCCGCAGGCGTGAGCCTCATGGCCGGTCTGTCGCCCAGTATGTTGATGGCCTTGTATACCCTGTCGAGGCGGCCTGCCATCTCCCCCAGGGTTTCGCTGTAATCGGGGGTGGCCTCTCTTTTGGCGGCTAGGCCTGTGATGGCGGCCTCGAGCAGATCCACCTTTTCGCCAAGCCGCGTGAAAGCCAGCGCCGCCGGGTCGGATTCGGGTTGAAGCACTGGCACGCTCACATTCATGATCGTTTCTCCTTATCGGCTAAGGCCACGGTCGCGTCGCCTCTCGATCCCGGAAATCACGAGCACAGACAGTTGGACCGGGTTGGCCTCAATTCGACCCGATTAGACGCCTCTTGTGTACCGATTTGTGTCCGGAGGCGGAAAAGCGCGCTTGGTTTCTGAAATGGGAAAATGAGATTGCGAACAAGGCTTGGGCAGCTGGCTTGGGAGACGTACTTGAAATTCCCGTTGCTCCAGACGGCCGAATCTGAGACCGGCCAAACTTCGGCATCCGCCGACATCTCGGACGTTCGACGCGCCATTTAGTGCCCCAATAGTTGACGTCTGTTCATCTGACCATTGATGTCCGCTACTGACCGTGGACTCTGATCAAGCTCGAAACGACGCATTCATCGATCGCTTTTAGCTCTTGATTGGCAGAGGAAGGCGGCATTGCGCTATGACCCGGTTGGATCGCAGTCATCCAACGGGAGGCTTTGCTTGAACGAAGAAATGACGAGCAGGATTCCGATCCGACGCGTTGGCTCCGCGCAGGTGCTCCTTCGCCGTTGGTGGGCGAACCATGTCCTCATCGGCATCGATCATCGCGCGGTGGTCGAAAAGGTTCGAGAGGATGCACGGTGGTCGCCCCATTTTGCGTTCATGACGCTGATGTCGGCGGGGATAGCGGTGCTTGGGCTGCTCCTGTCCTCACCCGCCGTCGTCATCGGTGCGATGCTGATCTCGCCATTGATGGGTCCCATCATCGGGCTGGGATTTGCGCTCGCAACCTTCGATTCAGTCGAAATGCGCCGAACGCTGCGCGCACTGGCCGGCGGAATTGCGCTTGCCGTGGGATTTTGCGCCCTACTCGTGCTGCTCTCGCCGCTGCAGAACGTTACGCCCGAAATCGCGGCGCGCACGCGCCCCAATCTTTTCGACCTGCTCGTGGCGCTCTTCTCGGGTCTCGCCGGGACCTATGCGATGATCAGGGGGCGCCACGGAACGATCGTCGGCGTGGCGATCGCAACGGCGCTAATGCCTCCGCTTGGTGTCACGGCATTCGGCCTTGCAACGATGAACGCCCCGGCACTCGTCGGATCGTCGCTGCTGTTCTTCACGAATCTCATGACCATCGCCGCCGCCGCCGCAATGCTGGCGCGGCTCTATGGCTTTGCGCCTGATCTGTCGCCCACCCAGACGCGGCTGCAGGCGACGATTGTGATCATCACGCTGGTCGCGCTCGCCGTGCCGCTTGCGCTGTCGCTGAGGCAGATTGCATGGGAAACCGTTGCGCTCCGGCAAGCGCGCGAGACGATCGGATCGCATTTCGGGCGAAATGCGCGGCTCAGCGAAGTCGAGATCGACTATCGGGCGACACCGATCGCGGTGTCCGCCACCGTGCTGACCCCGCGCTATCGTCGGGATGCCGAACAGATTCTGGCCGCGCGGCTGCAGCGTTTGCTCGGCCGCCCGGTGCGGGCCGAGATCGATCAGGTGCGGACCGAGGACAGCGAGACCGAGGCGATGCAGGTCACGGCAGGAAGAGGGCTGATCGCGGAGCGCGCGGCGGGTCGGGTGGCGGAGCGATTGGCTCTGGTGGCCGGGGTCGATCAGGAGGCGGTGCTGATCGATCGGGTCGGGAAACGTGCCCAGGTTCGCTCAGCCGCGCTGCCGGGAGCCGATATCGGGAGCTATCGCACGCTCGAGGCGCGCGTTGCCGCGGTCGAGCCGGGCTGGACCGTGACGCTGGTGCCACCTGCGGCCGATTTACCCGATGTGGAATTTGACGACGACACCCCCAGCGAGGCGGGCGCTGATGCAATCGAAACGGCGGTCTGGGCCGCGAAGCGGCTGAACCTGCCGGTCGGCGTGAGCGCGGCGAACCGGACGCACGCCGAGGCCGTCGAGGCGGCGCTCGTCGAGGCAGGCGTTCAGGCGCGAATTGTCGAGAGTGGATCGGGCGGCACGGTCCATATGACCTGGTTGGCCCCGACAGGGCCATGATGCCAGGCGACGCCGCCCTGAGCGCAGCGATCCTGTTGTTTGCGCTGGTCCTGTTCGTCTCCGAAAAGGTCCGGCACGATCTGATTGCCGTGGCCACGCTGCTTGCGTGCCTCATCACCGGACTGGTCACGCCCGACCAGGCCTTGCTCGGCTTCGCCGACCCGGCAGTCATCGCCGTCGCAGCTGTGCTCATCGTCGGACGCGCGGTGGAACTGACGGGGATTGCCGCTGCGCTCATGCGTGCGCTGGTGCCAGCGCGTGCAACATTCGCGATCCAGCTGGCCACGCTCATGGCCGTGGCGGCATTGCTCTCGGCGTTCATGAACAATATCGCGGCGCTCGTGATCACGATGCCGCTTGCGACCGAGATCGCCCGCCGCACCAAGCTGCCGCCCGGCGCGGTCCTGATGCCGCTTGCCTTCGCCACCATTCTGGGCGGCATGACGACGCTCATCGGCACGCCAGCCAATCTAATCCTGTCGTCGATCCGGGAAGAGCAGCTCGGGGAGCCCTTTTCCTTCTTCGCGATGACGCCAGTAGGCGTCG
>NZ_JAKVIO010000028.1 GCF_022601895.1 Sphingomonas sp. LaA6.9 | reverse complement strand
CAAGGGGCATGTGGTGCTCGTGGGCTATGGCCGCGTCGGGCGCGGCGTGGGCGAAAGCCTGATCAATTCGGGCGAGCGTTTCGCTGTCATCGAATCCGAGGATGACCTTGTTGAACTGCCCCGCGAGGAGGAGGCGCTGGTGATCAGTGGCAACGCCGCCAGTGCCGACGTGCTCGAAACCGCGCAGATCGCGGATGCGCGGATCCTGTTCGTGGCCATTCCGGAGAGTTTCGAGGCGGGCCAGATCATCGAGCAGGCGCGTAGGCTGAACCCGGCGATCCGCATCGTCGCGCGCGCGCATTCGCAGGACGAAGTGACGCACCTGCTGAAGATGGGCGCCGACATGACAATCATGGGCGAACAGGAAATTGCGCGGAGGATGATCGAACAGGCGCGTGCAGGCGCCTGACATCGCATGGCGGCGAGGCTCAGCCCCCGCCGGCGCCGTGCGACCCCGCGGTTGGCGGGCTGGTCGGGATATTCCCGCCATGCCCGTGCCCGGCATCCCATTCGATATGATAAAGGTCGAAGCGCCGGTCGTTGAGGTTGCGCACCGTGCCTTCGGCGCGCGCCCAGGTGAGGTCGGCGAGGTTGACGTCGGAGATGGTCAGCGTCTCGACATTCTCGGTCGCCTCGGCCGCGATGCCGTCACGCGCGAAAGGGAAATCGCAGGGCGTCAGGATACAGCTCTGGGCATATTGGATGTCCATGTTGTCGACATTGGGCAGGTTGCCGACATTGCCCGACAGCACCATGAAACACTGGTTCTCGATCGCACGGGCCTGGCTGCAATAGCGCACGCGCAGATAGCCTTGGCGGCTGTCAGTGCAGAAGGGGACGAAGATGATGCGCGCGCCCTGGTCGACCAGCCGTCGCGCAAGTTCCGGAAACTCGCTGTCGTAACAGATCAGCACGCCGATCGGCCCGCAATCGGTCTGGATCACGTCGATCGCGTCGCCGCCCTTGATCTTCCACCAGTAACGCTCGTTGGGCGTGGGGTGAATCTTCTCCTGCGCGTGCGTCGATCCGTCGCGCAGCGCGACATAGGCGACATTCTGGATGTCGCCATCGTCGGTGCGCGTGGGGTGCGAGCCACCGATGATGTTGATGTTGTACTCGAGCGCCATGCGCGCGAGTTCCTTCTCGATGCGGGGCGTATAGGCGGTGAGCGCGTCGATCGCCTCGACGGGTGACAGCTTGCGCGTCTCGAAAGAGAGCAGGGGCAGGGTGAACAACTCGGGAAAGACGATGAAGTCCGACCGATAATCCGCTGCTACATCAACAAAATATTCGACGTTCCTGACAAACTCGTCAAAGTCCGCGACGGCGCGCGCCTGGAGCTGGCACGTGGCCAGGCGGACGCTTTCCACGTCGCGGGGGACGCGGAATTCGGGCGCTGACGTTTCATCGACATAGGGATTACGCCACACCATGTGCGCCGCGTTGCCGAGCGACTTCCTGTCCTCTGGCAGATAGTTCTTCAGTACGCCGATCGGCTCATAGCCGTTGCTGAGCTGAAAGCCGAGGACGGGATCGCGCAGCTTTCCCTCGACGACTTTCTTCAGATAGTCCTCGGGCCCCTCGACCTTGCGATGGACGCGGGAATAGCCCGGCATCCGGCCGCCGAAGACGATGCCCGAAAGATCGAGGCGCTCTGCAAGCGCCTTGCGCGCGTCATAGAGCCGCTGGCCGATGCGAAGCCCCCGCTGCTTGGGATCGACGCACATTTCATAGCCGTAGAGCCAGTTGCCCGTGGGATCGTGGCGCGATCCGAAGCCGTTGCCGGTAATCTCGTCCCAGTCATGCGGCTTGAGCGCGATCGCGCCCGATATCCGCATCGACGCGCAATAGCCGACCATCTTGTTGTTGAAGGTGGCGACAAACTGACCTTCGGGAAAATTGTTGAGCTGGCCGCGAACAACCCCGGCCGTATAGCCGGGGAGTTCGGGGTAGGCACGCGCGATAAGCCGCTGGATCGCCGGCACGTCGGCCAGCTTCGCCTGTCTTACCTCAAGCCGCGTGCCGCCCGTCCGCGTCACCGGTTATTTCCAGTCGCTCATGGCCTTTTCGAGGTTTGCACGGATTGCCTCGAAGAACTGCTCGGTCGTCATCCATGCCTGATCGGGACCGATGAGGATCGCGAGATCCTTGGTCATCTGGCCCTGCTCGACGGTTTCGATGCAGACTCGCTCGAGCGTTTCGGCAAAGCGCGTCACGTCGGGCGTGCCGTCGAACTTGCCGCGATATTTGAGACCGCCGGTCCATGCGAAGATCGAGGCGATCGGGTTGGTCGAGGTCGCCTTGCCCTGTTCATGCATGCGGTAATGGCGCGTGACAGTGCCGTGCGCGGCCTCGGCCTCGACGCATTTGCCGTCGGGGGTCATCAGGACGGAGGTCATGAGGCCGAGCGAGCCGAAGCCCTGCGCGACCTGGTCCGACTGGACGTCGCCGTCATAGTTCTTGCAGGCCCAGACGAACTTGCCGCTCCACTTGAGCGCCGATGCGACCATGTCGTCGATCAGGCGGTGCTCATAGACGATGCCCGCTTCCTTGAACTGGTCCTTGAACTCAGCGTCGAATACTTCCTGGAACAGATCCTTGAAGCGGCCGTCATAGGCCTTGAGGATGGTGTTCTTGGTCGAGAGATACACCGGCCAGCCGCGGCCGAGGCCGTAGTTCATGCTGGCGCGCGCGAAATCGCGGATCGAATCGTCGAGATTGTACATCGCCATCGCGACGCCCGACGAGGGGAACTGGAACACCTCCTCGTCGATCACCGTGCCGTCGTCGCCCTCGAAGACGAGGCGGAGCTTGCCGGGGCCGGGCACGCGGTAATCGGTCGCGCGATACTGGTCGCCAAAGGCGTGACGGCCGACGACGATGGGATCGGTCCAGCCCGGGATGAGGCGGGGAACGTTCTTGATGACGATCGGTTCGCGGAACACGACGCCGCCCAGGATGTTGCGGATCGTGCCATTGGGCGACTTCCACATCTTCTTGAGGCTGAATTCCTCGACGCGTGCTTCATCGGGAGTGATCGTCGCGCACTTCACGCCGACGCCATATTTCTTGATCGCCTTCGCGGAATCGACCGTGATCTTGTCGTCGGTCTCGTCGCGCTTCTCGATGCCGAGATCGTAATAGTCGAGATCGATATCGAGATAGGGGAGGATCAGGCGCTCGCGTATCCACTGCCAGATGATGCGGGTCATTTCGTCGCCGTCGATCTCGACAACGGGGGTTTTCACCTTGATCTTGGCCATGGACGCACTCTTTCTCCCGGGGATGGTTCGGGGGAGCCTGTAGGACCAGATGGCGCGCTTATCAACCGCGCCGCCGTTGTAACTGTTGCATTCGCCGCCTAATAGGATGCGCATGACAAATATGACAAAGCCGGAGAGCACGGCGGTGGGCGTCAAATGGCGCTGGCCCAGCGTGCATCCCGAGGGCCGCAAATTCATCCTGATCGCGGGTGCGATCACGCTTTTCCTCGCGTGGATGGCGTGGGAAACGCTTGCCTGGCCGATGGCCGGCATCACTTTGTGGGTCGCCGCATTCTTCCGCGATCCGGTCAGGTCGGTGCCGCAGGGCGAGGGGCTGATCGTGGCGCCCGCCGATGGCATGGTGACGCTGATCCAGCATGTCCTTCCGCCGCGCGAAATGGCTGGGCCGGAAGGGCTGGGCGATGAGCCGATGACGCGCGTCTCGATCTTCATGAGCGTGTTCGACGTCCACATCAACCGGTCGCCGATCGGCGGCACGGTCAAGAATGTCGTCTATATCTCGGGCAAGTTTCTCAATGCCGATCTCGACAAGGCGAGCGAGGACAATGAGCGCCAGCACATCCTGGTCGAGGATCGCAACGGTCTCAGGATCGGTTTCACGCAGATCGCCGGGCTTGTTGCGCGGCGCATCGTGCCCTTCGTCAAGCCCGGCGACATCGTGGCGGCCGGCCAGCGCATCGGGCTGATCCGCTTCGGCAGCCGCGTCGACGTCTACCTCCCCGCAGGGACTGCGCCCAGGGTCGCGCTTGGTCAGCGGATCGTTGCCGGCGAGACGATCCTGGCGGTTGTAGGTGAAGGACAGGCGCTGGGCGCGATTCCCCAATGACCGATGCTTCGCCCGAAGCGCGGATACGACGCGGCATTCCCCTTCGCGCGCTGATACCCAATGCGGTGACCGCACTGGCGCTGTGCTGCGGGCTGACGGGAATCCGCTTCGGCATTGCGGGCGAATGGGAAAAGGCAGCGGCCGCGATCATTGTCGCAGGATGCCTGGACGGGATCGACGGACGGATCGCACGGCTTCTCAAGGGCGAAAGCCGTTTCGGTGCCGAACTGGATTCGCTGTCCGATGTGATCGCTTTCGGCGTTTCACCGGCGATCATCATCTATCTCTGGTCACTCCAGCATCTGCCGCAGTTCGGCTGGATTTTTGCGCTCGCGCACGCGGTGTGCTGCGCGCTCAGGCTCGCGCGATTCAACGCCAATATCGACGTCAAGGATCAGCCACACAAATCGGCGGGTTTCCTGACCGGAGTGCCCGCACCCGCCGGCGCGGGTCTGGCGATGTTGCCGCTATACCTGACGTTGTGGACGGGCGAACCGATCTTTCGCGAAGTCTATATCGTTGCGCCATGGCTGGCCTTCAGTGCATTTCTGATGATCTCGAACGTGGCGACCCTGAGCTGGTCGTCGCTGCGTCTGCGTCGCCACATCCGACTGGAAGTGCTGGCACTGGTCGGTATTCTCGGCGCCGCGCTGCTGTCAGCGCCCTGGGCTACACTTTCCGTGATCAGCGTCCTCTATCTGCTCGCAATACCCTTCGGCATCCGCAGCTATGCACGCGTCAGGCGGCAGCGCGCAGCGGCGCGGGGCGCCGGGGCATAGCCATATTCCGATCGCGCTGGCGCGGCGCGATCCTGATCGCGTTCAGCCTCGCCTGAATTTCCCGCTGCTCGGCGGCCGTTGCGGCGAGCGAATGGCCCGCCAGCGCATGGCGGATCGCGTCCAAATGCGTGCGCAGCATCATGGCGATCACGCTAATCGCGAAAGCCAACGTCGCCAGAAACAGCGCGGTCGAGAGGAATTGGGCCATTGCAACCTCCAGAATCTCAGCCCGTGTCACCCGCCCGCAGCATTACGCAACACACCGCGGGCGGATCCCATGGGGCTTGGGTCTCATAATAATGTTCACTATTTGTTCCATTGTCAAGCGCGGCGAGGACTAGTCATGGTCGCGGGGCTGGCCGGCACCGCATCTCGCTGGCCGCTGCGCCCTGTGCGTCGCCTTTTGCGAGTATGGTGATCTCGCGGCAGGCCTGGCCGTCGCTGACGCGTTCGGGGCCGGCGATGACGAAACCCTCCCGGTTATCTTCGCGCCAGGGCTGCACCGCGCCGCTTTCCAGCGCCTTGTCGACGGCGGAGTGCATGTCGGAGGAGGGCGGTATCAAAATGGCCGGCCCAAGCGTTGCCGCGACGGTGTCGGCAGGGCGCGCCGAGGGCCTGGCTTGCGTGGCGATCGCGACCGCAGGGCGAACGGCCCTGGCCGGCGACTGGCGCGACGCGGCTGGTTCCGCAGTGGACGGGCTGGAAGTGTCGTCGAGCATGATGCGCAGTCCGGAACCTCGCGCCCGGTCCGCGATCTGCGGATCGTTGGCGCGGCCGCCGGTCACGACGCCGATCAGGACGGCAACAGCTGCCGGAACGACCAGCAGCACAAGCGCATAGCGCCAGGCGGTGCGGCCCATTTTCGGCGAATTCGCCAGCATGGGGAGCGCGGGGGGCCACCTCTCCTGGCTTTGGACATATTGAAACTGGACGAGCGTTCCGTCAGCGGTGCGGCTCTGGCCACGAATCTCGGTCACCACGCGCACGCCTGCGGACGGCGCCGAGAGGGCGTCGCGATCCCGGTGCCTGCGCAGCGCAAGCCTCATTCCCGGACCGGCCAAAACGTCTCGCGCACAAACAGGCGGGCCGGATCGCCCTGATCAATTCGATTCACAGCCGCCTCCTGCAACGGCGCTGTCCGCCGATATCCTGACGCGAGTGTAACAAGCGGCGGCGCACTGCAGAAGCAATCAAGGCAAAGGCATTGTGGGTAATCCCGATTCGCGCAGCCTCAGATCCCGCACTTGATTTTGCCGACCGATCGGGCTAAGCGCGCCGCCATCCCACATGGGAAGCGCACATACCGGTGCTGCGGCTGGAGTGGCCTTGGCCGCGATTTCTGAGCTGTTGGACTTCCGTCCAAACTCGAAATCACTCCATCTGCGGTTCTTGCTTCCCAGCGGATTAACCGGAAGGAGAAAGACTATGGCGGCACCTGTCGTCACCATGCACCAATTGCTTGAGGCCGGGGCGCATTTCGGCCACCAGACCCACCGCTGGAACCCGAAGATGAAGCCTTACATCTTCGGCGATCGCAACGGGATCCACATCATCGACCTGTCGCAGACCGTGCCGCTTTTCGCGCGCGCGCTCGACTTCGTCGACCGGACCGTCGCCCGCGGCGGCAAGGTTCTGTTCGTCGGCACCAAGCGCCAGGCGCAGGAGCCGATCGCTGAAGCAGCCCGCAAGTCGGGTCAGCATTACGTCAACCACCGCTGGCTGGGCGGCATGCTCACCAACTGGAAGACCATCAGCAACTCGATCAAGCGCTTCAAGGCGCTCGAAGAGCAGCTTTCGGGCGACACGCACGGCCTGACCAAGAAGGAAGTGCTTCAGCTCACCCGCGAGCGTGACAAGTTCGAGCTGTCGCTCGGCGGCATCCGCGACATGGGCGGCATCCCCGACGTGATGTTCGTGATCGACGCCAACAAGGAAGAGCTCGCGATCAAGGAAGCTAACACGCTTGGCATCCCCGTCGTCGCGATCCTCGATTCGAACGTCTCGCCCGACGGCATCGCTTTCCCGGTTCCCGCGAACGATGACGCCAGCCGTGCGATCCGCCTCTACTGCGATGCGATCGCGATTGCGGCCACCCGCGGCAACCAGGGCGCGCAGCAGGCGCGTGGCGTCGACATCGGCGCGCTGGAAGAGGCTCCCGTCGAGCCCGCTCTCGCGGTGACCGAGGACGAGCAGGTTCCGGCCGAAGCGGCTGCAGAGGCCGAGCGCCAGACCGACGCCTGAGTTTCGCGAAACTGCAATGCGGGCGGGGTAGGGCGCGGTCACGCGCTTGCCTCGCCCGTTTTACCATTGAACTGAAAGGAACATCTCATGGCGGAGATTACTGCCGCACTCGTCAAGGAACTGCGTGAGCGCAGCGGCGCGGGCATGATGGACTGCAAGAAGGCGCTGGCCGAAACCAATGGCGATCTGGAAGCCGCGGTCGACTGGCTGCGCACCAAGGGTCTCGCCGCCGCCGCCAAGAAGTCGAGCCGCACCGCGGCCGAAGGTCTCGTCGGCGTTGCCGTTGCAGGCACCAGGGGCGTCGCCGTCGAGGTCAACTCGGAAACCGACTTCGTCGCCAAGAACGACCAGTTCCAGGATTTCGTCCGCACCGTCGCGAACATCGCGCTCGACGCGGGTGACGATATCGACGCGATTGCCGGCGCCGCACACCCCGAGGGTGGCACGGTGGCTGAAAAGCTGACCGGCAACATCGCCACGATCGGCGAGAACCAGAACCTGCGCCGCGCGAAGCTCGTGTCGGTCGGCAAGGGTTCGGTCGTGTCCTACGTCCACAACGCCGCAGCCCCCGGCCTCGGCAAGATCGGCGTGCTCGTCGCGCTCGAGAGCGAGGCACCCACCGACAAGCTCGAGGCGCTTGGCAAGCAGATCGCGATGCACATTGCTGCCGCCTTCCCGCTGGCGCTGAACGAAGATGGCCTGCCTGCTGACGTGATCGAGCGTGAACGTGCGATCGCCGCTGAAAAGGCCGCTGAATCGGGCAAGCCCGCCGATATCATCGCCAAGATGGTCGACGGCGCGATTGCGAAGTACCGCAAGGAAAACGCGCTCCTCAGCCAGCTCTTCGTGATGGACAACAAGACCAAGATCGCCGACGTCGTCGCGGCCGCCGGCAAGGAAGCCGGCAGCCCGATCGTGCTGAAGGACTATGTCCGCTTCCAGCTCGGCGAAGGCATCGAGAAGAAGGAATCGGACTTCGCTGCTGAAGTCGCGGCCGCCGCTGGCGTCGCCTGATTTCCTGAAATCAAAGGGGGCCGTCGCGATCATGCCGATCGCGGCGGCCTCTTTTTTGAAGATTATGTGCAGGCGCTTGGCTTTGCCTCGCGGCCTGACTAATGTCCGCGCCACTTTCCCTATTTGAGAACGGATTCCATTCGCTGATGACACGGCCGCGCTTCAACCGCATCCTCCTGAAGCTTTCCGGCGAAGTGTTGATGGGCAACAGCCAGTTCGGCATCGATACGGACACAGTTGCGCGCGTCGCGGGCGAGATCGCCGCGGCAAGGCAGGCGGGCTTCGAGATCTGCCTCGTCATCGGGGGCGGCAATATTTTCCGCGGTATGGCTGGCGCCGCCAAGGGCATGGACCGCGCCCAGGCCGATTATATGGGCATGCTCGCCACCGTCATGAACGCGCTCGCGATGCAAAACGCGCTTGAGCAGCTTGGCGTCCAGACGCGTGTCCAGTCAGCGATCGAGATGGACAAGGTGTGCGAGCCGGTCATCCGCCGCCGCGCCGAGCGCCATCTCGAAAAGGGGCGGCTCGTGATCTTCGCCGCGGGTGTTGGCGCACCCTATTTCACCACCGACAGCGGCGCTGCGCTGCGCGCCGCCGAGATGAAATGCGATGCGATCTTCAAGGGCACTTCGGTCGATGGCGTCTATGACGCCGATCCCAAGAAGGTGAAGACGGCAAAGCGTTATGAAACAGTCAGTTTCAACCGGGTGCTCTCGGATGATCTGAAGGTGATGGATGCAAGCGCGGTGGCGCTTTGCCGCGACAACAACATACCGATCGTGGTCTTCAACATCCGCGAGCAGGGCAATCTGGCCCGCGTGCTCGCCGGCGAAGGCGTTGCCACGATCGTCCAGAACGAGGAAGGATGAAACCATGCCCGCTTACGACAAGGCCGATCTCGAACGCCGCATGCATGGCGCCGTTGAATCGCTGAAGCACGATCTGGGCGGCCTCCGCACCGGTCGCGCCTCGACGACGTTGCTCGATCCGGTGACCGTGGAGGTATACGGCGCGCATATGCCGCTGAACCAGGTCGCGACGGTCTCGGCGCCCGAGCCGCGCATGCTTTCGGTGCAGGTGTGGGACAAGAGCAATGTCGGCCCCGTCGACAAGGCGATCCGCTCGGCCGGCCTCGGCCTCAACCCGATCATGGACGGGCAGACCTTGCGCCTGCCGATCCCCGATCTGACCGAGGAGCGCCGCAAGGAGCTCGCCAAGCTTGCCGGCCAATATGCCGAAAAGGCACGTATCGCCGCGCGCAATGTCCGCCGTGACGGGATGGACAATCTGAAGACCGACGAAAAGAAGCACGAGATCAGCGAAGATGAGCGCAAGCGGCTCGAAACCGAGGTGCAGAAGCTGACCGACAGCACGATCGCCGAGATCGACGCCGCCGCACAGGCCAAGGAAAAGGAAATTCTCGGCCAGTGAAGCAGGCTGCAACAGCGCAGCAGTCGGTGCCCGCAGGCGCGGGGCGCGCGCCGCGTCACGTCGCGATCATCATGGACGGCAATGGTCGCTGGGCGAAAAAGCGGCTGTTGCCGCGCGCCGCGGGGCATCGCCAGGGCGTGGAGGCGGCCCGCCGGATTGTTCGCGCGGCAGGCGAACTCGGGCTCGAGGTGCTGACGCTATACGCCTTTTCTTCCGAGAACTGGCGGCGACCCGCGACCGAGATCAGCGACCTGATGGGGCTGTTGCGTCGCTTCATCGTCAACGACATCGATGAACTCGCCGAAGCTGGCGTTCGGCTCAGGATCATCGGCGACTATCATGCGCTTGAGCCCGACGTTGTGGCGATGATCGACAGCGCGATGGCGCGGACCGCGGGCAACTCGAAGACGACGCTCGTGATCGCGCTCAATTATGGCGCTCAACAGGAACTCGTTCGCGCCGTGCGAAGTCTCGCTGCCGACGCCTTGGCGGGCAAGATCGACCCGCTGGCGATCGACACCGGGGATATCGATGCGCGGCTCGACACGTGCGATCTCCCGCCGCTCGACCTGCTGATCCGCACCTCGGGTGAAAAGCGGCTTTCAAACTTCCTTCTCTGGCAGGCGGCCTATGCCGAACTGCTGTTCGTCGACACGCTCTGGCCCGATTTCGACCGTGATGCGCTCGCCGAGGCGATCGCGCATTTCGGCCAGCGCGAGCGGCGTTTCGGGGGGCTATGACCGAACCCCCAAAGTCGGGCTGGGCTGCCGACCTTCCTCGCAGAGCGCTGGTCGGCCTCATTCTCATCGCAATCGCCGTGCTCGCGCTCGTTCAGGGCGGTATCGCGCTGTGGGTGCTCACCAGCATCATGTCGCTGCTGATGATGATGGAATGGGCGGATCTGGCGAAGGTCGACGCGAAAACGAAGCGGCTTTCGATGTTCGCGCTGTCCGTGCCGCTCGCGATCCTGTCGCCGCTCGCAGCGGGACCGGGCTTTTTCGCGCTCGGACTGATCGCGGGCGCCGCCTTTTTCGTGACGATGGCCGCGCGTTCGCAGCAACTCGGGCTTGGTGTCGCCTATTGCGGCATTCCCGCGGCCGCGCTGCTGTTCCTGCGCGATCAGGACAACGGGCTGGTGCTGTCGTTCTGGACGCTGGCGATCGTCTGGGCGACCGACATCGGCGCCTATTTCGCAGGCCGGCTGATCGGTGGTCCCAAATTGTGGCCGGCGGTAAGCCCCAGCAAGACCTGGGCCGGGCTTGGCGGCGGCATGACGGCGGCGTTGCTGACGGGGCTCGGCTTCCACCAATGGGGTGCGCTGCCGCTGGGGCTTGCCCTTGCGAGCGCCGTGCTCGCGGGTGTCGCGCAGGGTGGGGACTTGTATGAGAGCGCTTTGAAGCGCAAGGCGGGTGTAAAGGACAGCGGTACGATCCTGCCCGGTCATGGCGGCGTGCTGGACCGGCTTGACGGTGTGGTCCCGGTGGCACCGATGGTGGCGCTGCTGGTGCTGATGGAAACCTTGTTGTGAAGCACGTATCAATCCTGGGCGCTACCGGATCGGTGGGACGATCCACGCTCGATCTTGTCGAGCGCGCGCCCGATGAGTTTCTCGTCGAGGCGCTGACCGCGCATAGCGACGTCGAGGGGCTGGCCGCTGCCGCGCGGCGCACGAATGCGCGGATCGCCGTGATTGCCGACGAAAACCGATATGACGCGCTCAGGTCCGCGCTGGCGGGTACTGGCATCGAAGCGGCCGCAGGCGTCGGGGCGGTGGCCGAAGCGGCCGCGCGCCCCGTCGACTGGACGATGGCTGCGATCGTGGGCTGCGCAGGGCTTGCGCCGGTGATGGCCGCGGTCGAGCGCGGCGGCACTGTCGCATTGGCCAACAAGGAGGCGCTGGTTTCCGCGGGCGCGTTGATGACGCGAGCGGTTGCCATGTACGGGGCGACGCTGTTGCCCGTCGACTCCGAACATAATGCGATCTTCCAGTGCCTCGAGGATCATGCGCTCGATCGCGTTCGCCGGATCATTCTGACCGCGAGCGGCGGACCGTTTCGCACATGGTCGCGTGAAGCGATGGCCGCGGTGACGCCAGAGCAGGCGGTGAAGCACCCCAACTGGTCGATGGGCGCCAAGATATCGATCGATTCGGCGACAATGATGAACAAGGGGCTCGAACTGATCGAGGCGCACCACCTGTTCCCGGTCGGCACCGATCGGCTCGAGATCATCGTTCACCCGCAATCGGTGATCCATTCGATGGTCGAGTATGTCGATGGATCGGTGCTCGCGCAGCTTGGCACGCCCGATATGCGCACCCCGATCGCGCACAGCCTCGCCTGGCCTGAGCGGATGAGCACCCCGTGCGAAAGTCTTGATTTCGCGAAGATCGCACGGCTCGATTTCGAGGCCCCCGATCTGGACCGTTTTCCGGCGATCGCGCTCGCGCAACGCGTCGTTGACGATAATCCGGCCAAATCGGCGATCCTGAACGCCGCGAACGAAATTGCGGTCGGCGCGTTCCTGGAACGGCGGATCGGGTTTCTGGAGATCGTGCAGGTTGTCGAGGCGACGCTGGAACGGTATGACCCGCCGGTTCCGGCTGCGCTCGAGGAAGTGTTCACGATCGACCGGGAAGCGCGGATTTTCGCGCATGAGTGGATCGAGGCCAGAGCTTCTTGACGGATAATCCCGGTATCTTGCTGACAATATTGGCGTTCGTGCTCGTTATCGGGCCGCTCGTCTTCATTCACGAACTTGGCCATTATTTCGTGGGGCGCTGGTTCGGGGTTCATGCCGAGGCGTTCTCGATCGGATTCGGCCGCGAAATCCTCGGCTGGAGCGACCGGCGGGGGACGCGCTGGAAGGTCGGCTGGATGCCGCTTGGCGGATATGTGCGCTTTGCGGGAGACATGAGTCCAGCGAGCGAACCGACCGAGGAATGGAAGGCGCTGCCCGCCGAAGAACGCGCGCGCACCTTTCAGGCAAAGCCCGTGTGGCAACGCGCGTTGATCGTGCTTGCGGGACCGATCACCAATTTCCTCTTTGCGCTCATCATCCTCGCGGGATTTGCGCTGGCCTATGGACAAAGCCAGACCCCGCCCGTGATCGACCGGCTGGTGGCCGGCGCGGCCGCGGAAACGGGCGGTCTGAGGATCGGCGATCGCATCGAGGCGATCAACGGCCGACAGATGCGGACATTCGACGACATCGCAGGGTTCGTGCTCTACCGTCCCGATGAACTGGTCAGCGTCGATATTGTGCGTGGCGGTGTCGCGCAGCGCCTCCGGATAGAGACGGGCGTCCGGATCGAGAGGGATCGGTTCGGCAACGAGTATCGGCTGGGTGTTCTCGGCATTTATTCCCCGCGCGCAGTGATTGTGCCCGTCGGCGTACTCGAGGCGCCGGGCGTCGCCGTCGATCGTACGGGCAAGATCCTGACGACGATGGTCGATACGCTTGGTCAGGTGATCACCGGCCGGCGGTCTGCGAAGGAACTAGGGGGGCCGCTGAAGATCGCGCAGGTCTCCGGCGAACAGGTGAATCGCGGCCTAGAGGACTATATCTTCTTCATCGCTTTGATCTCGATTAATCTGGGATTCATCAACCTGTTGCCAGTTCCCATGCTGGATGGCGGACATCTGCTCTTCTACGCGATCGAAGCGGTTCGCCGGAAACCGGTGGGTGCTGCGGCGCAGGAATGGGCATTCCGCTCTGGTTTGCTGGTGCTTCTCACGCTCATGATCTTCGTGACATTCAACGATTTGTCGTCATTCAAGGTCTGGGAAAAGCTGTCCGGCTTGATCGGCTGAAGCTGATCGGGCAGGGCATTGCGTCAACATGGCCGTCGAGGGGACGGCGCGTAAACTTCTAGGGTGGGAACGCGTGAAAGCGAACAAGACAATCAGCTTCAGCAAACGCACGTCGGCGGCCCTGCTCGTCGGAACGGTTCTTGCCGGCCAGGCGGCTGTTGCCCAGGCGCAACAGGCGGCGCCGCAGTCGGTGAAACCGCCTGTCGCGGTGCCCACGGCGGGTCAGCCGGCTCCTGCCCAGCCCGCGGCGCGGACGATTCGCGCGATCACCGTCGTCGGCGCGCAGCGTCTTGAGCCCGACACCGTGCGCTCCTACACCGCGCTGCGCGTTGGCGCGCCCTATAGCAGCGAGACGATCGACCAGGCGCTCAAGGACCTGTTCGCGACCGAACTGTTCGCCGACGTCCAGATTCTCGATCCGGGCGGGAATGGCGAACTGACCATCCAGGTGCGCGAGAACCCGGTGATCAACCGCATCATCCTCGAGGGCAACAAGCGCCTCAAGGAAGACAAGATCCGGCCCGAGATCCGGCTCGCGCCGCGCCAGATCTTCACGCGCACCAAGGCGCGCGCGGACGTTGCACGCATCATCGAGCTCTATCGTCGTCAGGGCCGCTTCGCCGCGACGGTCGAGCCCAAGATGGTCCAGCTCGACCAGAACCGCGTCGACATCGTCTTCGAGATCAACGAGGGGCCGAAATCCAAGGTCCGCCAGATCAACATCCTCGGGAACGAAAAATTCTCGGACGGCGATCTGCGCGGTCAGATGGCGACCAAGCAGTCGCGTTTCTATCGCTTCTTCAGTTCGAGCGACAGTTACGATCCGGATCGCCTCGCCTATGACCAGCAGAAGCTGCGCCAGTTCTACCTGACCGAAGGCTATGCCGATTTCCGCGTGATCTCGGCGGTGGCCGAACTGACGCCCGACAAGCGCGACTTCATCATCACCTATGTGGTGGAAGAGGGCGATCGCTATAAATTCGGCGACATCGCCGTCGAAAGCGAGCTTCGCGACTTCAATTCGGATACGGTCAAGAACCTGATCCGCATCAAGAAGGGCGACTGGTACAACGCCAAGGCCGTCGAAGACACGGTCGACGGCATCACCGAGACTGCGGGGTTGTTCGGTTACGCCTTCGCCGATGTTCGTCCCGAATTCGATCGCAAGAAGGACGAAAAGACGATGGGGCTGACCCTGAAGGTCGCCAATGCCCCGCGCGTCTATGTCGAACGCATCGACATCAACGGCAACACGCAGACCCAGGACAAGGTGATCCGCCGCGAGTTCCGCCTGGCGGAGGGCGACGCGTTCAACAGCTTCCAGGTCAAGCGTTCGCAGGACCGTATCAACTCGCTGGGCTTCTTCCAGGAAAATCTGGAGATCGAGCAGAAGCAGGGTTCGGCGCCCGATCGCATCATCCTGGAGACCAATGTCGAGGAAAAGTCGACGGGTGAACTCCAGCTCTCGGCAGGTTTCTCGAGCCTTGAGCGCTTCATCATCAATACGTCGATCACGCAGCGCAACTTCCGCGGCAAGGGACAGCTGCTGCGCGCCGCGATCAACTATTCGAGCTATTCGAAGTCGATCGAGCTGGGCTTTACCGAGCCCTATCTGATGGACAAGAATATCGCGCTCGGCGGCGATATCTTCCGCCGCGACTACAATTCGTTCCAGTATGTCGGCAACAACGACCGCAACACCACCTATGAGCAGCTCTCCACGGGCTTCGGGGTCAGGATGGGCGTGCCCATCACCGAATTCTGGCAGGCGCAGGCGCGCTATGGCCTGACCTTCGACGACGTCACGCTCGACAAGGATCTGTTCTATTCGGACGTCGACGGTGACGGCGACATCGAGTGCGATCCGCTGCGCGCCGGCCGTTATCTCTGCGACGCGATCGGCAAGCGTACGACCTCGGCACTGGGCTATACGCTCGCTTTCGACAACACCAACAATCGTCTGCGCCCGTCGGCGGGGCACAGGCTCAGCCTCAGCCAGGATTTCGCGGGGCTGGGCGGCGACGTCAAATATATCCGGACGATCGCGCGCGGATCGAAATACTGGAACGTGTTTGGCGGCTTCATCTTCTCGCTGACCGGCGAGGGGGGCTATATTCATTCGCTCGAAGGGCCGCGCACCGACGATGCGGGCAATCCGATCGACCGGATCCGTCTGACCGACCGCTTCTTCCTCGGCGAGCCGCAGATCCGCGGTTTCGACATTCGTGGCGTGGGCCCGCGCATCATTCGCCGTCCGCTGGTGCTGAACAGCGACACCAACCAGTATGAGCCTTCGACGGACAAGCAGCAGCAGACCGATGACGCATTGGGCGGCCGCGCATATTATCTGGCGCGCGCCGAACTCGAGATTCCGCTCGGCTCGGGTGCGCGCGAACTGGGCCTGCGTCCGTCGGTCTTCGTGGACGCGGGTGCGGTCTTCGGCCTGCTCGATCCAATTCTGACCCAATTTCCGGGTACTTGCTCGGCGTCGGGCCAGAACTCTGTCAACGCCTCGGCCCCCGGCGTTTGCCCGGCCAACTTCACCTATGACAATAATGGCTTTCAGGAAGATTATTTCGGCGATTCGCCAAAGCCACGCGTTTCGGTCGGTTTCGGTGTAAACTGGAATTCGCCGTTCGGCCCCTTCCGCATCGACATCGCGAAGGCGCTGGTCAAGGAACCAGGGGATGACACCAAATTGTTCACATTCAACGTAGGGACACAATTCTGATGACGAAGTATCTTATTGTTACCGCCTTGTCGGCGCTCGCGGTCGCAAGCCCGATCGCGGCGCAGGCGCAGAAGCTCAATCCCGCGGTGATCGCGGTTGTCGACAATGACCGCGTGTTCCGCGAATGCACCGCCTGCAAGGCTGCGCAGGCGCAGATGCAGACGCAGCTTCAGCAGATCCAGCAGCGCGCGCAGCAGCTCGGCCAGCCGCTCCAGACTGAGGCGCAGTCGCTCGAAGCCGCTGTGAAGGCGCTTGCCGGCAAGCAGCCTGACGCGGCGCTCCAGCAGCGTGCCACCGCCTTTCAGCAGAAGCAGACCGCTGCGCAGAAGGAGTTGTCCGATCGCGAGCAGGCTTTCCAGCGCAACCGCGCCTATGTCGCGCAGCAGATCCAGGAAAAGCTGAATCCGATCGTCTCGCAGGTGATGACCGCGCGCGGCGCGACCGTCGCTCTCGACCGTCAGGCGACGCTGGCGGCGGCTGCTTCGATCGACGTGACCAACGACGTTCTGGCGCAGCTCAATCAGCAGCTGCCCAGCGTCAACACGACCGCGCCCGCACCGGCGGCGCAGCCGGCGCAGCCGCAGCCTCAGGGCCGCTGACACACGCGCATGAACGAGGAAACGACCGAAAAGGCCGCGATCGGCCCGCTTGATATCAAGCGGGTGCTTGCGGCCTTGCCGCACCGTTATCCGATGCTGCTGGTCGACCGGGTCGAGGAGATCATCCCCGACCGGTCGATCGCGGCGATCAAGGCGGTGTCCTTTAACGAGGGCTTTTTTCAGGGGCATTTCCCTGGCCGTCCGATCATGCCCGGCGTGCTCATCGTCGAGGCATTGGCGCAGGCCGCAGGTGTGCTCGCGGTCGAGTCGCTTGGGCTCGCGGGCTCCGGAAAGCTCGTCTATTTCATGGCGATCGAGGGCGCGAAGTTCCGCACCCCCGTCGAGCCGGGCGTGCTGCTGCGCCTCGAGGTCGAGTTCGTCCAGAAGCGTTCGAGCGTCTGCAAATTTGCCGGACGCGCACTGATCGACGGCAAGGTTGCCGCGGAAGCGAACTTTACCGCCATGATCGCGGATCCGCCCAGCGCCTGATCCGATCAGGTTTCAACCTGATCGGTGAATCAGAGGCTGCGCTTTCAGTCAGGCCAGGATGCATGGGTCGTGATGTTTTCATCATGACCCGATCCTGGCCTGCGGTCTGACGCTTGTAATTCGGCGGCCAACCGTCTAGAGCGCCGCCTTCGCATCCCCAGGCTGGTCGGAAACCAGCCATTTTCGGAGCATTTGACGTGAAACAAGGCATTCACCCCGACTACCACATGATCAAGGTCCAGATGACCGACGGCACCGTTTACGAGACGCGCTCCACTTGGGGCTCGGAAGGCGAGACGATGACGCTCGAAATCGACCCGCTGGCGCATCCGGCCTGGACCGGCGGCAACCAGCGCCTGCTCGACGCGGGTGGCCAGGTGGCGCGCTTCAACAAGCGCTTTGGCGGCCTTACGCTCGGCAAGAAGTAAGTCGGTGCGGCAGGGGCGCGGAAATCGGCCGTTCGGTCCTATTTCTGCGCTCCAGCCCCTGATTGTTCTGGCGCTCGCCGCGGCACATCCTGCTGCAGCGGCGCCTGCAGCAACGTCCGAAGATCAGGCGATCGCCACGATCCGTGCACTGCCCGCCTACAAGAGAGCCGAGCAGACGCTTGCGGCGCAACACGACCGCTTTGTCGGCGAAATCATAACGCTCACCGAAATCCCGTCGCCCCCTTTTGGCGAGGCGAAGCGTGCAGCGGCCTATCGTGAAATGCTCGCACAACACGGCCTGACCGACATCGACACCGATGCCGAGGGCAACGTCATGGGGCTCCGGCGCGGCACGTCTTCGGCGGGCGGCAAGGTGATCGTCGTTTCGGCGCATCTCGACACGGTTTTCCCCGCGGGCACCGACGTGAAAGTGCGCCGCGAGGGGACGCGGCTCTTCGCCCCCGGCATTGGCGATGATTCGCGCGGGCTTGCCACGATGCTCGCCTGGATCCGCGCGCTCGACGCCGCGAAGATCCGTACTCGGCATGACATCCTGTTCGTTGGCACGGTTGGCGAGGAGGGGCAGGGCGACCTGCGCGGCGTCCGCCATTTCTTCACGCAGGGCAAATACAAGGATCGCGTCGCGGCATTCTACTCGGTGGACGGTATCGATCCCGCACAACTGACGCATGCGGCCGTGGGTTCGAAGCGCTACCGGGTTACCTTCAAGGGGCCGGGTGGGCATAGCTTCAGCGCCTTCGGCATCGTCAATCCCATGGCCGCAGCTGCGCGCGCGATTACCGATCTCTACGAGATCGTGCCTCCGACCCAGCCCAAGACGACCTATGCCGCCGCGGTTATCGGCGGGGGAACATCGGTCAACTCGATCCCCGATTCAGTGTTTGTCGAGTTCGACATGCGCTCTGAAAGCGCCGCCGAACTCGACGGCCTTGAACGGCGCTTCCTGACCGTGATCGATCGCGCCGTCGCTGCCGAAAACGGTGCGCGTTCAACGCGCGAGGGATCGATAACCGCCGAAAAGAAGAAGATCGGCGATCGCCCCGCTGGCGTCACGCCGCGTGACGCGGCCGTCGTGGCCTACACCGCGGCCGCGGCGCGCGCGCAGGGCTTTGCGCCCGAATATGAGGCGTCGTCCACCGACGCCAATGTGCCGATCAGCCTCGGAATTCCCGCGATCACCATCGGTTCGGGCGGCAGCGGTGAGCGCGCGCATTCGACTGACGAATTTATCGATGTCGAAACGAAGGAAAGCCTGCGCGGCCTTTCGGTCGGACTGTTGTCGGTGCTTGCGGTCGCGCAGATCGAGCGCCGCTGATCGCTTGCGGCGTCAGAAGAAAAGACCCCGCAGTTCCGTGAGCACGGCCTCTGTCGGCATCGACAGGAACATGGCGGGCACAAAGGGGGCGAGTGTCGCGCCCAACAAGATTATCAGGCTTCTGACGTCGACTGGCACGAAGCGCATCGCATAGACGTTTGACACGACCTGATAGAGATCGGTCGCGGCCGAAAAATCGGGCTCGGACAACATCTGACGTTCCACGGGTCTTGCGTCGGCAAACCACGATTGCTCGAATTGCGCGCCCAGCTCGGTCGCGAGTGCGCCGTAGATCATCGAGCCCTGCCGCCAGACATGGGCGAGGCGACTGCTGAAGACGGCGAGCGGCGCCACAAAGATCAGCATCGACACAAGGGCGATGCCGCCAACAAGCAGTCCATCGGTGAACGGCGTGGCCTGGCCGGCGAGATGCACATTCGCGAAACGTCCGGCAGCGATCGAACCCAGCGCCGCACCGACGATGGAAAATGAGCGTACCGACTGGCAGAGAAAGCCAAGCCCTGCCGACTGATCGGGATGTGCGGCGATAAGGTTCAGGCGGAGGCGAGAGATCCGACTGAGCACGATGGTCCACACGATTATGCGCCAGAGCCATCCCAGCATCAGGAGCAGCAGCAATGGCAGGCTGAAGATCAGGTGCCACAGGCCCGCGTACGAAAATGCGCCTCCGCCGGGCACAACGGCCCATGCGGGCAGCAGGGCCAGCGGCGGCATAACGCTTATCGGCAGGATCACCGCGTAGATCGCGAGCAGCATCGCCGCTTCCACCCAAAGCGAATTGACCCAGCGGCGTGCATTCCGGAGGATTTCCTCGAACGTCGGTTGATCTTCATTATCGAGTACCCCGGATACCCGGAAATGGAGCGCGATTGAGCCGAGACGTCGTGCGCAATGTCGCCAGCCCAGCACCATGAGCGGCGCTGCGACGAGATAGCGTGTTTGTGTGCCGACATCGCGCACGAAGCTTTGAAAGCTTCCCGGCGTCAGGGTCCGGTCCGCGAAGTAGGCGAGGGCGACCAACGGTGCCCAGCCGATCAGGATGACGAGGAGGACCCGGCTCGCAACATTGGGACAGAGCGGGGCCGGGAGGCGGACAAGCGCTGAAATCCGTCGCGGCGGACCGCCTTCGAACACGTCGAACTGCGCGAAGTCCGGATCCGGCTGCTGTCGCCCTGCCACCCGAAACCCTCCTGTGCCGTTGTCCGCAGGAACGGCTCTCATGATCCCTGTGGTCGGCGAAGTCTGGCTACGCGTCAGCAGCGCGACAATCGGGTCTTTCCCCGATCCGCGTCGCTATCGCACGCCGTTCGGCGCATCCGGGCCTATTCTTGCGTGAGCACGCCTCGATATGCTGGGTCTTCCAATGCCTTGCCCGCGCCCATGGCGACGCAGATCAACGCATCTTCGGCGATGGACACGGGCAACCCGGTCGCCTGGCTGAGTACCTGGTCGAGACGGTCGAGCAGCGCACCACCGCCGGTCATGACGATCCCCTGATCCACGATATCGGCCGCGAGCTCGGGGGGCGTGTACTCGAGGGCCGTTCGCACGGCCTGGACGATCTGGCTCACCGGCTCAGTGATCGCTTCAGCAATTTCGCCCTGGGTGATGCTGATCTCCTTGGGGACGCCGGCAACGAGATCGCGCCCCTTGACGCGCAGCACGGGACCATCGTTCAACGGTATGATCGCGCTGCCGATGCTGTGCTTGATGCGCTCGGCGGTCGCTTCGCCGATCATGAGGTTGTGCTTGCGCCGGATATAGGAGGAGATGGCATCATCCATCTTGTCGCCGCCGACGCGCACCGAATTGCTGTAGGCAAGACCACGCAGCGAAAGCACCGCCACCTCGGTCGTGCCGCCGCCGATATCGACGACCATCGCTCCGATCGGCTCCGTGACCGGCAAGCCAGCGCCAATCGCGGCGGCCATGGGTTCCTCGATCAGATAGACACGTGACGCCCCCGCATTCGAGGCTGCATCGCGAATGGCGCGGCGTTCCACCTTCGTCGAACCCGACGGCACGCAAATGACGATCTCTGGGCGTCTGGGAAGGCGGCTGGGCCCACCATGGGCCTTGGTGATGAAATGCTTGATCATCTGTTCGGCGACATCGATGTCGGCGATGACCCCGTCGCGCAGCGGACGTATCGCCTGAATGTGATCAGGCGTCTTGCCCATCATCAGCTTGGCGTCGCTGCCCACGGCCTTCACGCGCTTCGCGCCGTTACGCGTCTCGATGGCAACGACCGAGGGTTCGTTGAGCACGATCCCGCTATTGCTCAGATATACAACGGTGTTCGCCGTTCCGAGATCGATCGCCATATCGTGGGAGGCAAGGCCGAAGAAGCGTGGGAGCCGCATAAGGGAATGAACACCTCGGATGGGGATTGCGGCATGGACAGCCTGTCTGCAGGCGTCGCCGAACCATCCGGGCATGGGTGACGCACCCCTGCAAGTCAAGCTGCAAGCACCGTGTGGTGCGATGAGCTGAAGGCTGTGCCTGAGTGGAATGCTGGAAGCTGCGGGCAAGCGCGCATGCCGATCAGGCGTTTGCAGTTGCGTCTCCCCGGTCCGTCCTCGACCTCACGCCCGGCGGATGGCGCACCGACTGGTATCCCAAGCTCCGTTATCGAACGCCGGCTTGCCGGCCGCCTGTCGGTTCATGACGCGTATCGCTCAGGAAGGGCGCGTGACATTACCCTCGATGGCTGCTTCCGACATGTCCGCCGAGATTGGCGTTCCAGAGGATGCCTCGGGACTCAACAGCGGCGTGCCCAGCAGCACCATGGCGGTCCCCACGAAGCCGATTGCCGCACGGCCGATCGTCGATCGGGTCACTAAGGACAGTTTGCTCATTTCAGTCGCTCCAGATGCAGAGTCGTAGCCTCTCGAGACCAGAGGGCTCGGGATCGACATGGGTCGGATGCCGATTGCGGTGTGCGGGGCTACGAGACTCGCTCAATCACGACGTCTTTTTGCATCAACGCGGCCGCTCAATCATAGGACGGAAGCGACTCTTGCGACGAAACGGTGCATCGACGCACGTGCCTTCGACGCTACATGTCGAGCGCGATCTGGACTTTCGTTTCCGCGTTGGGACCGCGCAGCCGGTCGAAGGTCGCCGGAACGTCGTCCAGCGCGACGACCGAACTGATCATCATTTTGGGGTCGGCATGGCCGCGATCGATGTCGCGCGCGACGCGTTCGAAGTCCGACAGCGCATAGCCGACCGGGAAGCGCATCGTGACCCCCTTGGTGGCGGCAACCGCCGGGATGAGTGTGTCGGGCACGGTGCAGAAGCCCATCGACAGCACCTGCCCCAGCGAAGCGACATGCTGCACGGCCTTGCCGAGAAATCCGGCGGTGCCGACGCATTCCACGACGATGTCGGGTGGGCCGCCCAACGCCTCGCGGATCTCCGTCGCCTCGTTCTCGCCGAAGGTTACAAATGCGTCTGCGCCCATGGCCAGCGCCATTTCCGCCCGGCGCAACGAACGCGACGCCGCGATGATCCGGCCGGCGCCAAGCCTGCGCGCCCACCAGATCGCCCCCAGCGCGACCGACCCGCCGCCAAGCACCAGCACGCGGCTCCGCGCGTCCATCACCACCTGCCGCATCCCGTACAGACCGACCGCCAGTGGCTCGATCAGCGCACCATCGGCGAGCGACAAGACCGACGGCAGCTTGACCGCGACCTTGGCGGGCACCTTCAGATAGTCCGCAAAACCGCCCATCACGCCGGGCGCATCGCGGCACAGCACGAGATTGCCCTGGGCGCATGCCGCGCAATTGCCGCAGCCGGTCGACGGGAGCGCGGTCAACCGGTCGCCCTCGGCCCAGCCCGTCACCTCCTTGCCGATCGCGACCACCTCGCCGGCATATTCATGACCCGGCACCGTCCCCGCGGGAAACTCGAAGCCTGACCCTTCGGTCATGTGCAGGTCGGTCCCGCAAATGCCACAACGGTGGACCTTGATCACCAGTTCTCCCGGCCCCGGCTCGGGATCGGGGACGCGCTCGAGCACGAGCGGGGCGCCGGCTCCCGGATAGACGATCGCCCTCATGCCACGACGCTCTTGCGCGGCGCGAGGCCGAGGCGATCGATATAGTCGCCGAACGGCGCGCGTATTGCTTCCTCGGTCATGCCGAAATCCGCGAGATCGTAGCGATGAACGCCATGGGCAAGCTCGGGCCGTTCTTCGGCGCGCCGTACCATGTCGGCTTCCACCTCGGGCGTCAGTTCCAGGTCCGCAAAGGCATAGATGCGGCGGATGATGCCCATCGGATCACGGTGGAAGTGGGCATGCACCACGTCGAATATCTTACCGGGATGCTGCTGCTGGACCACGTCGGCGCGGTGCACGGCATCCGCCCATTTTTGAGTCTCGCGCGCCAGCATGGCCCGCGCGCGCTTGGCCGCAGAGCCTTCTTCCATGAGCGGGAAGCGCTGCATCAGCAGCGCGCACAGTGAAGGCAGTGCTTTGGCGCTGTCGCGGTGCGTCTGGATGACAAGTGCGTCGGGGAACGTCTCGAAGACGAGGTCGAGATTGGCGATATGCCCCGGGTTCTTGAGCAGCCATTTTTTGTCGGGCTCGGCGCTGCCGATGAGCTGCAGAACGCGGGCAAGATGTTCATAGGCAGGCCGTTCGCTTTGCTGCTGCCACCATGCGTCATAGCTGTGTGCCGACCAGCCGCAGGTCCACAGATTGGAGACGAAGCTCTGCCGCAAGACGAGGCAGCATTCGTCGACCTCCTCGGCCACCATCAGGTGCGCCGCGCGCGAGTCAGGCGCAGCGTCGTAACGTGCACGCAACTGGTCCGCGACCTTCAGGAATTGCGGGTGCTGGCTCCATTGATCGCGTGGCGGGCGCGGCATCGGTGCGCCGGTGAGCCAGGTCTGCAGCCCCTGAAACTGCGGATCGACCGCCATCAGCTTGTGCAGCGCGGTGGTGCCCGTGCGTGGCACGCCGGTGATGACGATGGGCCGTGAGATCGGACGCGCGTCGAAAGCGGGATTGGCTTTCATGGCGCGATAGGCATGCGCCCGGGCGCCGAGCACGTTGACGAGATCGCCCCAGGCGATGCGGCGTCCGCGCTCGGTGAAATGCGGATCCACGTCCATCGACTGCAGCAATATCTCCAGCCCGGGCAGATAGTCGTCCGGGCCGAAAGCGTCGGTGCCAGTCTGCGCAGTCACTAATGCGTGCAACTGGTCGGACGCACCGCGAAACTGGTCGGGGGCCGGGAAGCGTTCTTCGAAGCCTGCCATGAAATCCTCCACTTACCAGCGGCGCCGGCGCTGGCAGGCACGGACGCGCCGGCGCAGTTCCTCGGCGCGTTCCTCGGGCGTGACGACGGGCGTGTCGGGCGGCAGGTGTTCTCGTAGTTCCGCGAGTTTCACGCGCTTGAGCACCGGCAGCGGCGCGGAACTGCAATTGAACCAGCGGCCATAGATCCCGCCTTCGGTATAGCCGGCGGGATCGAGCCAGTTGGGGACGCCCGGATCCTCGAGCGCGATCACCGCACGAAACTTGCCGTCAGAACTCAGCTTCGCGCTATGGCCATTCAGGCTCGAGAGCCGGTAGACATATTCGAGCGCGTTGAAATACGGGTCGTTGAGCTGGATGTTCCAATAGGGACGGTGCTCGGGCAGCTCGGTCTCGATGATCAGCGCCTCCCCGGGATCGAACCGGAAACACGCTGGCCAATAGACCTGTTTCGCCAGCGCGCCCTTCATCTGGATCGGCTCGAAGACGTTAAAGCCGACGCGCTCCTTCACGCCGTTTTGCAGCCGATAATAGCTGCGCGTCTTGCGTGCCGGGAATTTGGCCATTTCTTGGATGCGCGCGAGAATCTGGTCGCGGGTCGGTCGTGGCTTGGGCTGCACCGGATCGAGACATTCGATCGACAGTACCGGATCGACTTCATTTTCCCAGTCATAGCTGCGGAAGCGCGTGAAGATCGCGGTGGCTTGCGGATCGATCTTTGCCCAGTTGCCCGCGTGGCCCTGCGGCCGCTCCGCGCTGAACAGGATCTCGAACTCGCCACTGGCATCGACCTCGAACTCGCTGTCGTCGATCTCGTTGTGCGCGCCGATCATCGAGATATCGTCGATCATCCCCGACATGTGGCGCTGGCTGGTGAAGCTGAGGATCTTCACGGTCCCGCGATTGCCCGACACGCGGTAGCGAAGGTCTCCGCGGATCGGACTATAGGTGTAGATGTCGTCCGGGTTGGGCTGGAGCGTGAACACCGGATTCCACAGTGGCGCCCAGTCGGGATGCTCGGCATCGGCATGAAAATAGGCGAAATAGCTATAGGAAAAACTCGCCATCGTCTGGCGATAAACGTCTGCGCGGTAGGTCGGATCGTCCGGCCGCCAGGTATTGCCCAGTTCGGCGACCGCGCCTTCAAGATCGCCCAGATAGTCGAGAATATGGGGACGGATTTCAGTCATTGGCGATCCTCAATTG
Source organism: Sphingomonas sp. LaA6.9 (assembly GCF_022601895.1). Taxonomy (GTDB): domain Bacteria; phylum Pseudomonadota; class Alphaproteobacteria; order Sphingomonadales; family Sphingomonadaceae; genus Sphingobium_A. The sequence goes on along the minus strand of NZ_JAKVIO010000028.1, from coordinate 32,311 downwards.
CCCGGCACAGCGTTCAGGAATTCGAGGCCCGCGGGCTCGGGGAAGATATATTCGAGGTAATGGCCGAGCGTGGGGGCATCGACGAAGCATGTCCGCATGAAGCCTTCATTGTGACGCAGATTGAGCAAGGGTGTGCCGACACGTTCGGCTTCGCGCGCCAGCGCGGCCCATTGCGCAGCGTCATGGATGAGGAGCCCCAGATGGTGATGCCTGATGGCGAAGCCGTTATCGGGGACGCGGTCCATGTAGAGCGCGGAGCCCGGACCGCTCGCCGTCAAAAGCTCGTACATCACCGTGCCGACCCAGGCGAGCTCGACACGGATACGACCGCCGGCCGGCAAGGGGCCTTCCAGCCGCCGAAAGGCGTCGATGCCGAAGCGATTGCGGAAAATGGCGCACGCCGCATCGATGTCGTTGGTCGCATAGGCAATCTGGAACTGGTCCGCGCGGAGCAGGCCGTTCGACGGCGAAAAATTCGAATCCGGTCGTATCAGACGGCTCACGCCTGCGGTCCTTTCTCACCCTTTTCCGAATGCCGCTGGATTCGGCTTCGACAAATAAGATAGTATGTACTATCAATTGAATTGGCAAGCGATGGCTGGCGAGCGCCCGCGCGCGTGATAGACAGCGTCAAACGACTGATGGAGCGATCGTGAATTCCAGCCCGCAACCCGTTCGAAGGAAACGCCGCTCATCGGAAGAAATCACCGATCGGCTGATCCGCGCGGCCGAAGAGGAGTTCAAGCGCTGTGGCTATGCCGGCGCAACGACCGCAGCCATCGCAAGGCGCGCGGACGTCACCGAGGCGCAGCTGTTCCGTACCTTCGCCTCCAAGGCCGACCTGTTTCGAGAGGCGGTGTTCCGCCCGCTCAACGCGCATTTCGAGCGGTTCAATGCCGAGCATATTGCGAATGCTGCAGATGGCGGGGCAAACAGGGACAATGCCCGGCTCTATATCACCGAGCTGCAGCGCTTCATCGAGGAGCACGCGCAGCTTTTCCGGGCGCTGATCCTGACCCAGACCTATGGCGCGGACGACGCCCATGGTGTGGGCGCGATCGACAGCCTTGCCACCTATTTCGATCGCGGCGCAGCGGTCCAGAGCAACCGGGTCGGCGACGATGCGAAAGTCGATCCGCGGCTGATGGTGCGCGTCTCTTTTGCTGCCGTGCTCGCCAACATGATGTTCAAGGACTGGCTGTTCCCCGAAGGTCTCGCGGGCGACGACGAGATTGGCACCGCCATCATCGAGTTCGTGCTCGACGGGATCAACGCAAATTCGGGAAAGGCGGGGCGGTAAGGTCGGTGCCGGATCAGTCCGGCACTATCGCAATGCGCGCGCCGCCCTGCGCGGCGGAGGCATGGATCGCGTCGATCACCTTCATGCATGCAAGGCCATCGGCGAAGGTGGCGGGTGGCGGTCCGTCGAATGGCCGGCCTTCTATTAGTGCACGCCAGATCTCGCACAGGCGTCGCGCCGGCGGCAGTTCAACATGGAGAAACTGCTGGCGCGGATCGTCACTCGGGCTTTCGGGGGGCAGCACAAGCGCATCGGGGATCGGGAGTTTGGATGTGGAGTCCTTGTCGGCGAGCCAGGCCGCACCGTCTTCCAGCCAGACGGTCCCTTTCGAACCGGCAACACGGGTCATCGATGCAAAGGGTCCCCAGGCGCCACCGGTCTGTGCGAGCAGGCCCTGCACGCCGTTCGTCATTTCGAAGCGCACGGTATAGCTGTCTTCGCTGGCACCCGAGCGATCCGCGACGACCAGCGTCGAGGCGCTCAGGGACTCGAACTCGCCGAGCCAGCTGCGGATCATGTCGATCATGTGCGATCCCGAGGATCCGAGCCAGCCGCCGCCGGCTTCCCGATCGAACCACCAGTCCGGCCATTTGCGGCTCGTGTCAGCGAGCAGGCCAGCATATTGCGTGATCGTCACCAGTCGCGGTGCACCGATCGCACCATCCGCAATTGCCCGGCCGATCATGGCGCGCTCGGGCAGCATGCGAAACTGGTTTCCCAGCAGGTGCACAACGCCCGCTTCCTCGGCTGCGGCGAGCAGTTCGCGCGCCTGCCCGGCATTCTGTACGAACGGCTTTTCGCACAGCACGTGGCAACGATGCGCCAGCGCAACGCGGACCAGCGGCGCGTGCGACGGCGGTGTGGTCGCCACCACCACGCAATCTGCGCGTGTTTGGGTTATCGCCTCGGCAAGATCAGTGGAGGCGTGTTGTATGCCGGCCTTCTCCGCCCGGCGCCGTGTCCGCTCGGAATCGCTGCCCACGAGCGCAACCACCTCAAATCCCGCGCTTCGCAGCGCGGGAACATGGACGCGCAAGCCATGTCCGGTTCCCGCGACGACGACTCGTGGTGCTGCTACGCCGGCAATGGCCATGCCTATACCCCGGCCTTTGCCATGGCCGCGGCGAGCAGCGGGTGGAGCTTCTCACGAACCAGCGCCACGTCGCTATGCTCCGCGACAGACGCGATCCGCCCATCCCTGATGCGGAAGATGAACGCATAGTCGTTGGCATATGCCTCGCCGCTGACCAGCATGCCCGAGCCATGGACTTCGGCCACGACGCGATCGTCTTCGGCGGTGAGCGATTTGATGCTGTAGTGGTAGGGCCCGGAAAATATGGTGGTGAGCAGCCGGATACCGCCCAGAAAGCGCGCCTTCTCCGAGGTGCCCGAAGATGCGGTCCACCCGGTCATGTCGGGCGTGAACAGCGCGTCGGGTGTTTCGCCGCGCGATATAGCCGCAAAAAAATCTCGGACGATCTGGTGATTGGTCTGGGTCATGGATCCTCTCGCGTTGGTCTCCGGTAGGCATCTTCGGCTCCGGCGTTCAATAGATAGCATGCACTATCTAAATGGTCCAACTCTCACGCGCTCCACGCCAGATAGCGGCGATATCCCCGACCGACCCTCGCCGAGGAGCAGAAATTTTCGGATTTTTCGATTCGCTTCGGACGAGCAACGATCGTCGCTGGCGGACAGGGTGTCTGTCTAACAGATGCGCTTAATGATTTGATTTATATTGATTATTTTCCAACGCTATAATGCCTTTCCCACACATTTTCCCACGTCACGGCAAAGTCACCGGTATTTTCGCCGGTTATTTTATTCGGCACGCCCCGCTTTTTATGGCGTCCGAAAACTCGCCCGCCGCCCTCTTTTTCGGGCCTGACAAAACCCATGCTCGCCTGACTACGCGCGCCCGCGCGTAATGGCGTCCAAAAACTCCGACGCCCTAGTTACGCGCGCGCATGAAGGCGTCGGAAAATTCTATTCCCGTCTACTTTAGCAAACGGCGGCAACCCCTTGGCAGGCGTAAGTGCATGATCGTGAGGCAAGTTACGAGCTGACTTGTTTCCGGCCCATGCTGGGGGAGCGTGTTAGGCGACACCGGCGCTCTAGGTGGCGTGGACAAATTCCGGCATGATCCGTCCGCTATCGGGAGGGCATTTTGGCCGACCGAATGGCCGAAAAGTCGTGGGGAGCGGACTGTCCGCTCTGTGCGCATTTCGCCAAAAAGCTGCCGTTCAATTTCTACCTGCCGACCATGCTCCTCCCGACAGCGGGTTCGTTTGGATCGGCGCTATTGATTACATTTCAGTACTAAAGGCGCCCGCACTGAGCTGGTCCGCAAGCGAATCATGTCGGTCAGGATTTAACGTTCCGAATGGTTTGCCGCTGAGGTAAACCCTTTTGCCCGCCCATTGCTCCAGCCAAGGCATTTTCTTGCCTATTCCCCCTGTGACTTCGTCCCGCGTAATCTGAATCACAATTCGTTGCAGTTTCACACCTTTCCCAAAGGCGGCAGCCAGATCCGCCGGATCAACCGCCTCGACTGAAGCCGGATTGCGAATATCGCGGAATCGAACCATGAATGGGCAATCGCTCCATGGCTCATGAACTAAACTTGGCACAGGGTTGAAGACTTCTGGACAATGCAGCGATTTAGCGCGGCCCGCCATATTGGAAATCTCGCGAAGCTTTTCATGACGCTGGAGTGTTTTCCCGCGATGTCCTGCGCGTTCCCGCGTCAACTCATCTCGGAATAACGCTTCGGGCGCCATGCGCACTTCGGCACCTCGATAAAATCCTTCGGGACTTCTGCCCTCGGAGAGCGCGAAAAGGGTTCCTCGGCCCGGCAAATCTATCGCCACGGCTTCACCGTTAAACTTGAACTTATAGCTTTTACCACCAAGCGACACGTTCTCGGCTATCGAGTAAGACCATACACTCGAACCGGCACGCTTCACGCCATTATCGTTCACCTCGACAATCACGCGATAATTGACCCTTGCCGAGTCTCCGCAGCCGCTCAACATCAATGCGCTGAAGGTCGAAATTGCCCATAACTTTTTCACTGGGCAGTCCTTCCGCCAAGATGCTTTGCCAAGCCCTTGGTTTGGAATGAACTGACAAAAAATTGATGAATTTTGATCGGCTATGCGCTGATAATCCGGCAAATCGCCGGAATACTCACTTTCTCGCACGAATGATTTCTGGACGCGGGTAGTGAGGTCATCTCACGCTCTCGTGCCCCGACTACCGAAGCTGAATAAACGGCAGGATCCAAACATTCGCCCGAAGAAGGAAAACGGCAAAGATTGGGTCGTGTCCCGACAGGCGGCCTTTTGGAAAAAATCGTGAATAGCTGCCATGACAAACAAAGGAGCTGTCGTCGCTATCGAAGTTGTGGTGAGTGGCGCGCTGCTAGTCGGCACGCTGCTGCTGGCGCCTCTTGCGACACCAGTAGCCGCGGCGGCTGTGGCGGTTACTAGTTGCCGACAAAGAAGGCGTAAGCCGACGCCGAAGCAATGGGTTTAAAGGGGCGGATATGGCTGCTGTGTTCGTCATGAGGGGATGGCGTTATGCGTTCAACATTTACAAATAAAATTGTTGCCTTATCCCTGTTTTCGTTATTTTCAGGCGTTTTTTTGCCAGTATTTTGCTTTTACTTAAACACCAAACCTGTGGTGAATTTAGTGTGGGGGAACATATACGCATTTGGGCCGATATCTATAAACTATATTTCTGTGCATTTTTTTGAAATAAATACTATATTTTTACTGACTGTGGTTTTCTACCCTCTGTTAGTGATATTTTTGATTATTCATACAGCGCTGTATTTGTCAGAAAAAAGTTATGTAAGTGACAAAGTTATATTGGCAGCTCTTTGTTTAACTTTCTTGATAATCTCTCCGTCAAATTTTGCCGTGGAAAATGACCTTGTAATTTCCCCAGTTTATTTCGGAATGTAGTGTATTTATTGCAATTGAAACGAAGGCGGAGGTGAGAATTTTATCACTCGCGCTTAATCGATTGTTGCCATCCCGGCCTAGATGAACAAGGGGCCAGTTTTACGAAGGCTGTCACGGCAACGGAATGGCAGCAATGGCGTGTCCAGACAGTCCGGATTTTGCATCCGCTTTCGAGGGCGCGACCGTCCGACTTTGGGTCGGGTCCGGAAAGGCCAATTCTAGACCAAAATCGCGGATAGCTGCCGTCGTGGTGGCTCATCGAATTTGTCCACGCCGCCTAGGCTCGCATGGTGAATCGGGATAGATTCTGCGCATGACGGCGCTAACAATCCTGGCGGTTATGCTGAAAAGCATCATCCTTGCCACAGTTGCCGCGCTCCGGGCCAAATAGCGGCCCGTTCGCCGCGCCTGTTTCCGCCCTGTATTATCAGCGAACAACGCTACCGGTATCCGCCGTTAGAAAACGGTTAGCCACGCTTAGAAAAGGGCGCGCGTAATGGCGTCGAAAATGTCTATTTTCCTCTATTTTAGATAACCGGAGGAACCGCTTCGGGTTAACTTATACTAACAGAGCGCGTGTATTCGGAAACGTTCAAGAGCTAGGACAACGTGCTGATAGCCCCACATTCTGGCTCCATCCCGCGCGCTTGCCGATGATGCGCCCGCCATCCTCCAACCGCTCCAGCCCAAGCGCCCGCGCCGCGTCAGGCGATGCGCCCTTGATGACGTAGGCGACAACCGCCGCCAGATTGGCCTGATAGGCGGCTGGAGCCGTTGCCGCCGCACGTGTTGTTCCGCCGATGCGCGCCGTCTGGATTATGCCCGCCTGATAGGGTTTGCCGGTGATGCGCTCCAACCAGCGCCGCAACCGCCAACCGCTCCATTTCACGCAAACCGGGACGTGCAAAAGAATATGGACGTGCGAGCCTTTGCCGTCGCCATTCTCTCGCACCCAAGCCCATGCCGTCCGCTTGCCCTGCTTGCGGAACCAATCGCGCGCGAGGGTCAGGAATGCCCCTATTGCTGCCGCCGCTTCACTGTCAGAAACGCCCGCCCGCTCCAGATGGATTGTGACGTGACGGTTGAAGAGAAGGCCCACGCGATAGGCGAATTGCGCCGCCTCGATTATGCCGCTCGCCTGTCGCAGTGTCAGTGCAACGCTTGTGCGGTCCGTGCTGTTTCGAGCGCCGCCCCATCCTGAAAACCCATGTTTCGCGTCAAATGGCCGTGCACTCTTAGAACTAGTATATATCGCAAGCGCCGTGCCACTTTCCGGATGCGGCGGACTTGTGCCAATCGCGCCTTCGCGGCTGGAGCCTGAAAAGGGCATTTTTCGCCCCCTTTCCCAAGTTTCAAGATTGCTCGGCAGAAAGGGGGAGCGACCGTCTCCAGCCGCTCCCGCCAGCCTAGATGCGCCTATTTTGCGCTAGGAGCCCCGTCAGGCGCGCTTCCGCTCCTGTAGGCGCTCAATGCCGCCTCCAGCTCGGATAGCCGCTCCAACGGAATCGTGACGCCTTGGCGCGTCGGTTTCAGGTTGTCGCCATCCCAATACCACTTGCGCCAGTTGCCGAACGTCCGCCCGTCATGGCTCGCAACCTCCAGCCGCCACACGTCGCCGCGATAGGGCTGCTCGAAAAGGACAGCACCGTTCATGCCAGCGCCTCCCCCATCGTCACGGGCGAGCGGAGCACATAGCGAGCGTGCCAGCCGCCATCGTGCGGCTCGCGCACCGTCTCGATGGACAGCCCGCAATCGTGCCGGAGCGTGTGGACATAGGCCCCAAGGCGATAGGCCCAGGAATTGACCTCCAGCGCCGTCACGCCCCTCTCGCCAGCCGACAAGAGCGCGGACAACGCCTTGGCAACCTGCCCCTTGACCGTGAACGCGCCGCCCGGCCCCGTTGCCGTCAGGATGCGCCGCTTCATGCGCGTGCTCCATAGCCGACAAGCTCGGCAATCGTACAGGCGATTGCTGGTGATAATCGGAACCGCTCGCCAATGACGCGCGCCGCCAAATCGGCATTTGAGCCGATAGGCAAAAACGGGTATTGGGCATTTGCTTTGCTGACGAAGCGAGCGACTTTCAGGCCGGGAACCGCTGCAACGGTCCCGGCCTTTCCATTTGCCATTCTCATGCTTCATGCCCCCCGCCGATAGTGGGGAGGCTCCCGGCCCATGCCTCGGCGTCCGCTTTGGCAACGCGGCTGGCGCGTCCGATTTTCGTCAACCTGATTTTATTCGACGCCACTTGCCGATAAAATTCCGTTCGGCTGATGGCGTAGGTCTGTAGAAATTGGGAAACGGTCTGAAATCCAGCTTCCATGCTTCGTACTCCGCACGGCTGGCGAGACAGGGCGGAATGCCCAAGCGTCGCAGCGTGTGGACAGGGACAATATGCACATTAGCAGCCGGCAACAGACCATTTAATTCGGCCCATTTCCGACATGTCGAAATTATCGCGAATTTCGACACTACTTCGTCGGCGGGGCCTTTCGCGTCATTGAACCGAGTATTCCTAGTCGAATAGGCTTGCTCACATTGGGAAAGGACAGCGCATTCCGTGCCCCTTCCTCGATTTGTTTCATGGTGATGGAGTCATCGGGTTCGCCATGCTTCCGCGTGTATGAGGCAAGCGTGCCGTTCGCGCGGTCTATAACCAAGGTCCAAATTTCATGGTCGCTTTCGGTTGCGACCGCTTCGAGCGCTCGAAGGTGTTGCTTGTAGGGGTACTCGTCGCGAGCGAGCGCTTCCGCGATGGCAAAGACATAGAATTTCCGTTTTTGTGCAAGCTTCTTCTGGATGCGGGTCATTGTTCCGGCGTAGCTATGACCTGGCCGCTCATTCGCAAACTGTTGCGCGATGGCATAGTTTGAACGCTCGGCAAACGGGTCACGCCCCTCCAGCCAGGCCCGCGCGTCTTGCTCCAGAAAGGGGCGCAGCTCCCGAATGTCCTTTTCTTCAGGCCTACCCCTTTTCTTCTTGGCCTGTTTCTTGACCGCATCGCGGACGGCATCAATGCCGTAACGGACAATCAGGCGGCGCACGTCATCCTCGACAGTCGGCCCGACAAACTCCATTTTCATGTCGTCGGGGATGGTTGGCAGTTTCGTCATGCCGCAAATGCCCCGCGCTCCCCGCGCTCAATTTCGTACGCTGCCAAGGCTAGCAATTGCACGTCACCCGTCATTGTTGGTCCTTTCAACGTTGAGAACAATTGGGCGCGGTTGAGGGAAAATCTCAGCCGCGCCTGATGTTAACCTTTGTTAGCTGTTGCCAGCCGAACGACCTTGCCCCGCCCTCCGTCACAGTAATCGGACCAAGCGTTCATCATGCCGCGCCGCTTTTCGAGTAGATTCCCGCGCCGATATGCCGCCTCGGTCTTGTTTTCGATGGCGTGGGCAAGTGCCGGCTCCGCAATCGCGCCGGGGAAATTGGTCTGCTCCGAAACCCAATCGCGGAACGTGGAGCGGAAGCCGTGCGCCGTGCAGCTTTCGCCCATGTCGCGCAGAACCTTCATGAGCGTCATGTCGGACATGGGCTTATCGGGCTTCGCGCCCTCAAAGATGAATTTCGCCCGCACGGTGTTAAGCGCCGCCGCCCGCTCGAATACCCGCTTGGCGGCTGGCGACAGGGGAACGACATGCGGCTTGCCCGCCTTCATGCGCTCGGGTGGCACGGTCCACAGGCCCGCCTCCAAATCTACCTCCGCCCATGTCGCGCCGCGAATCTCGCCTGAGCGCGCCGCCGTCAGAATTGCCGCCTCCAGCGCCAGCCGCCCCCATGTCTCTCTTTCGTGCAACCGGACAATGAATGCGGGAAGCTCGGAATAGGGAAGGGCCGCATGATGCCCGCCCTTACTAGTCACCTTGGGGAGCGCACGATTGATGACCGCCATAGGCAGGGCAGCGTCCCGATAGCCCTTGCCCACGGCCCAATCGACAATCGCACCGATGCGCTGGCGGACGCGCCGCGCCGTCTCATTCTTCTCCAGCCAGATTGCCGCCAGCAAATCGCGCACGGCTGGACCGTCAACCGCGTTCACCGGCAAATCGCCAACGGTGGGGAATGCATAGGTTTCGAGCGTGGAAAGCCATTGCGCGCCATGCTTGGAATTGCGCCAAGCCTTCTTGTGCTCGGCGTGAACGAGCGCGGCGGCTTGCCGGAATGTGGGGATGCCTTCGGCCTTCTTGCGCTCGGCAACGGGGTCAAGTCCCGCCTCGATTTGCGTCCGTGCCGATTCGGCCAATTGGCGGGCGCGAGCCAGCGAAACCTTCTTGGCGCTGCCTAAGCCTATGTCTCGGCGCTTGCCCGCCTTCTGAGCGCGTACAACCCAGGATGCCGCGCCCGACTTGTTGACCACGAGGAATAGCCCGTCGCCGTCGCCATATCGTCCCGGCTTTTTCGCCGCCTTGATTGCGGTTGCTGTCAGCTTGCCCATGTCTGCCTATCCCACATTATTTCCCACACTGTATCCGGGCTTGTGGGGAATAACAAGGAATATGGGGAAACGATGAAAGGCCAAAATGCCTTAGATTCTCTAGGGTAATTCGGCCCGTCGGGAATGGCTGGAAACGAATTGCTGGCGGACAGGGTGGGATTCGAACCCACGGTGAGCTTGCACCCACGGCGGTTTTCAAGACCGCTGCCTTAAACCACTCGGCCACCTGTCCGCTCTCGCGCGGCCATATCGTCGAGATGCGCCGAGGGGAAGGGGGAAGGCGTCTGAACGAGATTGTAACGCAAGCGATCTATTGTGTCGCTGGCGCGACGAAAGGGGATTCCCGTGACGCTCCGGCTATGGCATCGATAGGGGCTAGGGGAAGACGATGCGTTATTTTCTGTTTTCTGCCGCTCTTCTGGTGTCCGCCGCGGTGCCCCAGAGCAGCAATCTCGTGGTGACACCCGCGCTTGCGCAGAGCGAGGATGGTTTCCAGTCGTTCCTGTCCGGGCTTCGCGGGCAGGCCGAACGCCAGGGAATCAGCCGCCGGACGCTCGACGGCGTGTTGCCGACGCTAACATTTAATCCACGCGTGATCGAACTGGATCGCGCGCAGCCGGGCGGTGCGGCCAACAGCCCCATACCCGCCTTCGCTCCCTACAAGGCGCGGCACGTCGATGCGGCGCGGATCAATCGCGGACGCGCCAAATATCAGCAGTTGCGCGGCAATCTGTCGCGAATCGAGCGCGAAACGGGCGTGCCCGAGGCGATCATGGTCGCGATCTACGGGCACGAGACCAATTACGGCAGCTATACCGGCGACTTCGACCTGCTGCGCGCGCTCGCGAGTCTCGCTTATGAGGGGCGCCGTCGCGAGCTGTTCACGTCCGAATTCCTCTCGGCGCTGAAAATGATCGATCAGGGCGTGCCGCGCAGTCGGCTCGTCGGTAGCTGGGCGGGGGCGACGGGTTATCCGCAATTCCTGCCCTCGATCTATCTGCGCCTTGCAAAGGACGGCGATGGCGACGGGCGCAAGGACATCTGGACGAGCGAATCCGACGCGCTCGCCTCGATCGCCAATTATTTCGTCAATGCGGGATGGCGACCAAATGTGCCGTGGGGCGTCGCCGCAAGCGTGCCGTCAACGCTGGATCGCAGCGCTATCCGTTCGAAGCTGGTTTCGCCGCGCTGCGCGCGGGTGCACGACCGCCACAGCCAATGGAAGACGATCGCCGAATGGAAGGCGTTGGGTGTGCGGCCGACGGGCTATCCGGTGCCGCGTGACAGCGAGCTCGCTTCGTTGCTCGAGCCCGATGGCCCCGGACAGACCGCGTATCTGCTGACGGGCAATTACCGCGTGATCCTCGACTATAACTGCTCCAATTTCTACGCCTTGTCGGTGGGGCTGCTCGCGGATGAAGTGGCGCGCTGACGCCGCAATCGCTGCATTCCTGCCGGCTTTGCTGGCCGGGTGCGGTCCTTCCGCGGACGCACCAGTCCCGGCGGCCGAGCTAACGCAGACGCCCCGGACAGCCACATTCGTTCCGACCGGCGCGGCACCGCGATTGCTCGGGAAGATCGTGCCCCATTATGAGGCGACGGGTTCTGCCAGCTGGTATGGAGACGAGCTGCGCGGCAGGCGCACGGCGAGCGGCGAGCCATTCGATCCCGACGCGATCACTGCCGCACACCGCAGTCTGCCTCTGCTCAGCCACATCGAAGTGACAGCGCTCGATACCGGGCGCTCGATCATCGCCCGCGTGAACGATCGCGGTCCGTTTTCAAATGACCGGCTGGTCGACCTGTCGCACGGCGCTGCGCGTCTGTTGGGGATTTCGGGCGATGGTCATGCACGCGTGCGGATACGCCGCGTTGACGCCGTCGCAGCGTCGAGCCCGAACGCTGCGGAAAACCGGTATGGGGCGCGCAAGCCGGAGACGCTGCCTCTCCGGGAGGGCGTGCCGCGCTATGTGCAGGTGGCGGCCTTTGCCAGCCTTGGGCGTGCCCGCGCGATGGCCGACCGGCTCGGCGCTCATGTCGATCCCGCGGGTGCGGTGTACCGTGTCCGTTTCGGGCCGTTCACGACCGACGGCGCGGCCAAACAGGCGTTGCGCGAGGCTGGTGCGAAAGGCTATCCCGATTCAGCGATTCTGCCGGATTTCGTGCCATGATCTCGACGACACTCCATCGAAAGGTTCCGATGAAACCCCTGATCCTTCCTTCATTGTTCGCGCTCGCGCTTGCAGTCCCCGTCAGCGCGGCCGCACCGCCCTATGAGACGCCCGCGCCGATCGCCTATATGGAAGATCTGTCTTCGGGTGCGGTCCTCTATTCGAAGGGCGCCGACCAGCGCATCCCGCCAGCCTCTATGGCGAAGATGATGACGGTCTATGTCGCTTTTGACATGATCAAGCGCGGCGAACTGAAGCTTGACCAGAAGTTCATGGTGCGCCCCGAGACATGGCGTCAATGGCACGGCCCCGCCGCGGGCTCGACGATGTTCCTCGAAACCGGCGAGCAGGTCAGCGTCAAGGATCTGCTCCATGGCATCGTGACGCTGTCGGGCAACGACGCGTGCGTCGTTCTGGCCGAGGGCATCGCCGGCACCGAGGCGTCGTTTGTGCAGCGCATGAACGACGCGGCAAAGAAGCTCGGCCTCACCAACAGCCATTTCGGCAACAGCAATGGCTGGCCGGACGAGGGGGTGACCTATGTGTCTGCACGCGACCTCGCAAAGCTGGCCAAGGCGACGATCGAGGAATTCCCCGATCTCTACAAGGCGTTCTACAGCCAGGCCGATTACACGCGGACGCTGAGCGACGGAAAGACGATCACCCAGGCCAATCGCGATCCGCTGCTCGGACGGGTGTCGGGCGCGGACGGGCTCAAGACCGGCCATACCGAAGAAGCCGGCTACGGGTTCACCGGTTCGGCGATCCAGAATGGCCGCCGCATCGTCATGGTCGTATCGGGGCTCACCAGCTTCAACGGCCGTATCGAGGAATCGGTGCGCTTCATGGATTGGGGCTTCAAGGCCTGGACCTCCAAGCCCGTCGTTTCGAAAGGCAAGCGCGTGCAGACCGCCGAGGTCCAGCTCGGCGAAGAGAGCGAGGTCGGCCTGATCGCGCCGCGCGACATTGCGGTGACGCTGCCGGGCGGGGCTGCTGCCAATATGAAGGTCTCGGTTGTGTATAACGGGCCGATCAAGGCGCCGATCCGCAAGGGGCAGCACATTGCCGATCTCGTCGTCACAACGCCCGACACCCCGCCCCAGACGATGCCGCTGGTGGCAGAGGCCGATGTCGGCGAGGCCGGCTTCTTTGGCCGCGCATGGGCGGGGCTGATGTCGATCTTCGCCTGAAGGATCCTGCGGGATCGATGCTGCGGCAGTATCGATCCCGCAAACGGGTTCCGGGACCCACAAACCCTGCAAATCGCTCCTTTCTCAAGGACGATCAGTGCCGCCTTGTTGTCCAGGGCAAAAACCGGATAGTAGGCGCGATGCGGCATTTCACGAGAATCCCGACCCATGGTTGACGGCGCGCAAGACCGTGGGCGCTTCATCGTCGTCGAAGGGGGCGACGGATCGGGCAAAGGCGGGGTGATCGAGGCCTTGTCGGCACGGCTTGGCGCTCTGGGCCATGATCTGCTTGTCACGCGCGAGCCCGGCGGGACCGACGAAGGGCTCAAGCTCCGCGAACTGCTGCTCTCGGCCGACGGGGCCGTCTGGGATCAGGGCGCCGAACTGCTCCTGATGACGGCTGCGCGCATCCAGCATGTAAAGCGCGTCATCCGGCCCGCATTGCGCGCAGGGCGCACGATATTGTGCGACCGATTCGTCGGATCGACACTGGCCTATCAAGGCGCGGGGCGCGGCATCTCGGAGCAACTGATCCGCGGGCTTCACCGCGATCTGGTCGAGGATCTCTGGCCCGACATCACCGTTCTGCTCGACGTGGATCCACGCGTCGGGCTCGCGCGCAGTCGCGCGCGGCTCGGAGAGACCGGGCTCGATGAGGGGCGTTTCGAGGATCTCGATATCGGCTTTCACGATCGTGTTCGCGCGGGCTTTCTCGATCAGGCGCGACACGATGCCGCGCGGACTCTGGTCATCGACGCGGCGCGCGCACCCGATGCCGTGCGGGCCGACGCGGTCGCGCAGGTGATGGCGCGGCTGGAGGCATTGGCGGCATGACGTCACTTGTCGGACATGACACGCAGATCGCTGCATTTTGCGAGGCGATGGCGAGCGGCAAGCTGCACCACGCCTGGCTGCTGACCGGGCCGCAGGGGATCGGCAAGGCCCGCTTCGCCGACATGGCCGCGCTGCGCCTGCTGGCCGAAGCAGCGGGGCCACCGCCGGGCGGCGAGGGGCTGTACGTGAGCGCCGAGCATCCCACCGCCAGGCTGGTGACGGCGGGAAGCCATCCCGATTTCAAGCGGCTCGAGCGTCTGGCCAAGGACGGCACGGGCGAGTTGGCGCGCAACATTCCGATCGCGCAGGTGCGCACGCTGCAGGGCATGTTTGCGACGACGCCATCGATGTCTTCGCGCCGCGTCGTGGTGATCGACGCGATCGACGATCTCGAACGGGCGGCGGCCAATGCGCTGCTCAAGAATCTGGAAGAGCCACCGGCGGAGACCGTGTTCCTGCTGGTCAGCCACGCCCCGGGCCGATTGCTTCCCACCATCCGGTCGCGCTGCCGGCTGTTGCGTTTTTCAGCGCTCGGCAGCGACGCAATGGCGCGGGTGTTGCGAAACGAGCTCCCCGAATCCGATGAGGCGGAGATTGCGGCACTGGTGCGCGCGGGCGAGGGATCGCCCGGCCGCGCGCTGGGCTTTGCCGGGCTCGACATTGCAGGGCTCGACGAGGCGATGGACTATCTGGCGGCAAGTGGCGATCCCGGCAATGCCACGCGGGTCGCACTGGCCAAAAGCCTTTCTCTCAAGGCGGCGCAGATGCGCTATGAGGCGTTTCTCCAGCGCGCACCCGCCTTTATCGCGCGTGCGGCCGAACGGCGGCAGGGGCAGGCGCTCGCCGACGCCATCGCGCTATGGGAACAATGCCGCGCGCTGACGTCGAGCGCGGTCGGCACCTCGCTTGACGTGCAGAGCGTGGTTTTCCAGATCGGCACGCTGATCGCCGGACTTGCCCCGAGGCGTTCTGACGTTAAAGGCTGAGCGCCATGACGCAGCAGCCTTTCTACATCACCACGGCCATTTCCTACCCCAATGGCCGCCCGCATATCGGCCACGCCTATGAAGCGATCGCGACCGACGCGATCGCGCGCTTCCAGCGGATGATGGGACGCGACGTTTTCTTCATGACGGGCACCGACGTCCACGGTCTGAAGATGGCGCAGACCGCGCGCGACCGCGATGTTACGCCGGGCGCGCTGGCCAATGAAATGTCATCCTATTTCAAGGAAATGGATGATGTTCTCAACATTTCCTACGATCGCTTCATCCAGACGAGCGAGCCCGATCATCATGCGGCAAGCCAGGCCATCTGGAAGGCGCTCGAGGCCAATGGCGACCTTTATCTCGACCGCTATGAAGGCTGGTACTCGGTCCGTGACGAGGCCTTTTACGACGAGAAGGAACTCGTCGAGGGGGATGGCGGTGAAAAGCTCTCGCCGCAGGGCACGCCCGTCACCTGGACCGCCGAGGAGAGCTGGTTCTTTCGTCTGTCGAAATATCAGGAGCCGCTGCTGAAGCATTATGCGGCGAACCCCGATTTCATCCGCCCCGAAAGCCGCCGCAACGAGGTGCTGCGCTTCGTCGAGGGCGGATTGTCGGACCTGTCGGTTTCGCGCACCAGCTTCGACTGGGGCGTGAAGGTGCCCGACAGCGAAGGCCATGTCATGTATGTCTGGCTCGACGCGCTGACCAACTACCTGACCGGCGTCGGCTATCCGGGGGATACGGCCGAGTTCCGCAAATACTGGCCCGCCGACTATCATATCATCGGCAAGGACATTGTCCGCTTTCACGCGGTCTATTGGCCGGCCTTCCTGATGTCGGCGAACATCGCGCTGCCAAAGCAGGTCTTCGGCCACGGATTCCTGCTCAACCGCGGCGAGAAGATGTCGAAATCACTCGGCAATGTCGTCGATCCGACCGAATATGCCGACCGTTTCGGCGTCGACCAGCTTCGTTATTTCCTGCTGAGCGAGGTCACTTTCGGAAATGACGGCAGCTATAGCGAGGAAGCGATCGTTACGCGCTGCAATGCCGATCTCGCCAACAGTTTCGGCAATCTCGCGCAACGTACGCTGAGCTTCATCGCGAAGAATTGCGAAGGAAAGCTCGCAGCCGACGGTTTCGAGCCGACCCAAGACGATCTCGATCTCTACCATTTGGTCCACCGGGCATGCGCCGAGTTCGAGCGCCATATGGGGCAGCTCGAGATCTCGGCGGCGATCGAAAGCTGGATGCGCGCGGTGTTCGCCTGCAACCAGTATATCGACGCGCAGGCGCCGTGGACGCTGCGCAAGACCGATCCCGCGCGCATGGTCGCCGTGCTGGCGGTGCTTTACGAAGCGATCGGCAACGTCGCCATCGCGATCCAGCCGATCATCCCGGCCGCGACCGCAAAGCTGCTCGACCAGATGGGCGTGCCCGACGATGCGCGCACCTATGCGGTGATCCGCGAGCGCGCATGGTATCGAGCACTCGCCGCCTCGGGCTTCACTTTGGCGCCGCCGAGCCCCATCTTCCCGAGGCTTGAACTGCCCGCCGGGGAATGAACGATGTTCGTCGATAGCCACTGTCATCTGAACTATAAGGGGCTGGTCGAGGACCAAGCGGCGGTACTAGACCGCGCGCGCGCGGCGGGCGTGGGCATGATGCTCAACATCTCGACGCGCGAGCGCGAATGGGACGACATCATCGCGACCGCCGAGCGCGAGGACGATGTCTGGGCGACGGTAGGCATCCATCCGCATGAGGCCGACACGCATCCCGATATCGACACCAGCAAGCTCGTCGCGCGCGCGGCGCATCCGAAGGTGATCGGGATCGGCGAGACCGGACTCGATTATTATTACGACCATTCGGACCGCGCGCAGCAGCAGAAGAGCTTTCGTGCGCATATTGCCGCGTCGCGCGAGACCGGATTGCCGCTCATCGTTCATACGCGCGATGCCGAAGCCGATACCGCCGCGATCCTGCGCGACGAGATGGGCAAGGGAGCCTATCCGGGCGTCATCCACTGTTTCACAGCGAGCGGAGAATTCGCTGACATCGCATTGGAACTCGGCCTTTATATCTCGATATCGGGTATCGTGACCTTCAGGAATGCGAAGGATCTGCAGGCAACGGCGGCGCGTCTTCCCGCTGATCGCCTGCTGATCGAGACCGACTCGCCCTTCCTTGCGCCGGTGCCGCATCGTGGCAAGCCATGTGAGCCAGGTTATGTCGCCGATACCGCGCGCTTCCTCGCTGGGCTGCGCGGCGAGAGCGTCGAGGCGCTTGCCGAACAGACCACGCGCAATTTCCACGCACTCTTTTCCAAGGCGACTGCGTGAAGCTTCGCATACTGGGCTGCGGCACATCCTCGGGCGTGCCGCGGATCGGGAATGACTGGGGCGACTGTGATCCGGCCAATCCGAAGAACCGCCGGCGCCGCGCGTCGATCCTCGTCGAAAGTGCGACGACGCGGATCCTTGTCGATACCTCGCCCGATCTGCGCGAGCAGCTGCTGGATGCGCGGGTGGCAGATGTCGACGCGGTGATCTGGACGCACGACCATGCCGATCATTGCCACGGCATCGACGATCTGAGGCAGCTCTTCCACGCCCGTGGACGCCCGGTGAACGGCTATGCGCGGTCCGACACGCTGGCATCGCTGCGCACGCGCTTCGCCTATGCCTTTGACGGCAAGGACGGTTATCCGCCCACCGTGACGGGGCATGGGCTCCAAAGCGACTGGCGGCTGGGCGATATTCGCGTCCGCGTCACCGACCAGCCACATGGCAGCGTCACCTCGGCGGGGCTGCGCTTTGACGGGCCGAATGGCTCAATAGGATATTCCACAGATTTCAATGTCCTGACAGATGATATGGCAAAACTGTTTGAGGGCGTTGACCTTTGGGTGGTCGACGCGCTGCGCCATAAGCCACACCCAACGCATCCGCATCTGGCACAGACGCTCGAATGGATCGCGGCACTGGCCCCCGACCGCGCGGTGCTGACCCATATGGATCAGTCGATGGATTATGCGACATTGTGCGGGGCATTGCCCGAGGGCGTGATGGCCGGGTGGGACGGGCTGGAACTGGAGACAGGATGACCGACGATCAGAACATGAATCTTATCTGGGGCATCGGTGCGCTGGTTCTGGTCGGGAGCTCACTGCTGGCGCGGCGGCTGCCGCTGAAGAGCACGCTAAAGATGGTGCTGGGCTGGGTCGCGATCTTCGCCGCACTCTTCGTGCTGTTCGCATTCCGCCACCAGCTCGGCGTGGCATGGAGCGAGATAAGGCTTTCAGCGCTTGGTCAGCATGCCGAGGCGCTGGGGGCTCCGCTCAAGATTGCCATGGCCCAGGACGGACATTTCTGGGCCAATGGCGCGATCAACGGACGACCGGTACGCTTTCTGATCGACAGCGGCGCGACGATTACCGCCCTGTCGCGCGCCACGGCTGAATCCGCGGGGGTCGATATCGACGACGGCGGCTTCCCGGTCGTTGTCGAAACCGCGAACGGGACGGTCGAGGCGCGCCGTGGGCGTATCGGCGTGCTTGAGATCGGATCGATCGTCCGGAAGGACATCGGCGCGACGGTGTCGCCGGAGCTCGGTGAAATGAACCTGCTTGGCATGAATTTTCTGTCGACGCTCAAAAGCTGGCGCGTCGAGGGCACCACGCTGGTTCTGGAGCCCTGACGCGCCACGTCGTTTACGGGTTAGCGCTGGATGGCCGCCCGGAAATCCTCGTTCTTGAGAAAAAGCGAGGTGTTGTCCGCCCCGAGATGCGTCCATTTGAGATTGAGGCCACCGTCCACGAGGATGGTCTGCCCGGTGATGTAGCTGGAAAGGTCGGATAGCAGAAAGGCGATGGCGCCGGCCTGTTCCTCGGGCTGTGCGCGCCGTCCCATCGCGACCGCGGCGCGGTCACGCGCCTCGTCCTCGTCGATATAGGCACCAGATCCCGGCGTGATCGTCGTGCCCGGCGCCACCGTGTTTACCCGGATATTGTCGAGCGCCAGTTCAGCCGCGAGCGTACGGGTCGCGGCCACGATCGCGGCCTTCGCGGTGCCATAGGCGATATGATAGGGCGCGGTGTTCATGCCGCTGATCGAGGAGACGCCGACGATCGAACCGGGCAGCCCGCGCGAGCGGAGTTCGCGCGCGACGGCCTGGCTCATGAAGAACATTGTCTCCAGATTCTGCGCGAACAGCGCACGCCAGTCGGCGCGTGTCACGCGTTCGGCGCGCATCCAGGTTTCGGGTGCTGCACCGCCCGCGACATTGGCAAGGCCGTAAAGCGTTCCCTTCGCGGCAAGCGCTGCCTCCATCACGGCGGTGACACCGTCGTCGGTCGATACGTCGGCCTGGACCGGGACGATCGAGAGGCCCTGCGCGACCAAAGGCGCGATATTGGCATCGAGCTTTTCCTGCGACCGGCCCGCGGCGATCACGGTCGCGCCCGACTGCGCCAGCATGCGCGTGACCGCCGTGCCGATGCCGCCGCCGCCGGCGCCGGTGACGATGACCGTCCGTCCGTCGAAATTGATCAGTTGCTGCGTCATCGGCATCCTCGATTCTGTGACTTCGGCATGCTCTGCCAGCCGGGAAAGCAACCGTTCAAGCGCATGCGGCTGATCTTGTCCAAATCGCCGGGGGATTCATCGCTCCAGCGAATACAGCACGCCTTGCGGAACCACGATCGTCTGGTTGAACGGCAAGCTTGTTATTGAATTTGCGTGGAAAAGACATGGATCGGAGGTCCGCGCGCGCCCGCTGTCGGGGTCGCCTCCGGCCTCTTCGGGAGTTGTAAATGAACAGGGTTGTTGATTATGAAAGGGGCAAATAAGGAGATTGCTGGAGTGGACATGACCTGCAAGCCGACGCGGACCCCCGCGCCCGACGAGTTCGATATTCCGTCTCTGCGGGAAAAATATCGGCAGGAGCGCGACAAGCGACTTCGGTCCGACCGGCAGGATCAGTATGTGCCGTCGACCGCCGACGTGACGCACAGCTACGACGTCGACCCGTATATGCCCGTGGTCGCGCGCGACCCGATTTCGGAAGATCTCGACGTTGTCGTGCTGGGCGCGGGCTTCGCGGGGATTCTTGCTTCCTATCACCTGACCAAAGCGGGGGTGACCAACTTCCGCAATATCGATCATGCGGGCGACTTTGGCGGCGTGTGGTACTGGAACCGTTATCCGGGCATCCAGTGCGACAATGACGCCTATTGCTATCTGCCGCTGCTCGAAGAGACGGGTTTCATGCCGTCCAAGAAGTTCGCCGATGGCGCGGAAATCTATGAATATTGCAAGCTCATCGCGCGCAAGTTCGACTTTGCCGACAAGGCGGTGTTCCACACGCTGATCACCTCGTTGCGCTGGGACGAGGAAATTGGCCGCTGGCGCGTCGGGACGAGCCGCGGTGACGAGTTCCGCGCGCGCTTCATCATCATGGGCTGTGGCGTGCTCAACATGCCCAAGCTGCCGGGCATTCCGGGCATCGAGCAGTTCAAGGGGAAGCTGTTCCATTCGGCGCGCTGGGACTATGAATATACGGGTGGCACCTATCAGAACCCGGTGCTCGACAAGCTGGCCGACAAGCGCGTTGCGATCATCGGGACGGGCGCGACCGCGATCCAGGCGGTTCCGTATCTCGCGCGATATGCCAAGCAGCTTTACGTCATCCAGCGCACGCCCTCGACCGTGGACGAGCGGCCCAATCCGCCAACCGATCCCGATTGGGCGAAGTCGCTCGAGCCGGGCTGGCAGGACGAGCGCAAGGCCAATTTCCACCGCGCCGCGATGGAATTCTTCGCGCCGGGCGAGGAAGACCAGATTTGCGACATCTGGACCGAGATCACGCGCAACCTTGCCGCGGAACTGGCGGCTGAGGGGTGGCCCCAGCTTGCGCCCGAGGAGTTCATGGCGCGGCGCGAAGTCGTCGACTACCGCGTGATGGAGCGCCTGCGCGCGCGCGTCGAGAACATGGTCGAGGACAAGGAAACTGCGGAATCGCTGAAGCCCTGGTACCGCTTCCTGTGCAAGCGACCGCTATCGAGCAACGAGTTTTACGGCGTCTTCAACCAGCCCAATGTGAAGCTGATCGACGTTTCGGAGACCAAGGGCCTCGAGCGGTTAACCGACAAGGGCTTCGTCGCGAATGGCGTCGAGTACGAGATCGACTGCCTGATCTGCGCCAGCGGCTTCGAAGTGACCAGCGAACTCAAGCGTCGCTGGGGCATCGACGTCGTCGAGGGCAGGGGCGGCGAGTCGATCTACGATCATTGGGCCAACGGCCCCGAGACACTGCACGGCACGATGACGCACGGTTTCCCCAACCAGTTCTTCATCGGCTATATACAGGGCGGACTGAACGCCAGCGTGACCGAGCAGTTCGGGCGCCAAGGCTATCACAGCGCGCATATCATCAGCGAGGCGCTGAAGCGCGGGCTGAAGGCCGTCGAGCCGACCAAGGAGGCGCAGGACGCCTATGTCCGGCATTTCCATGAAGTGGAGATCGACATGTCCCAGTTCCAGCGCGAATGCACGCCGAGCTATTTCACCAACGAAGGCCAGGTGAAGGCGCCCTGGGCGCTGTTCCGAAGCTATGGGCCCGGCTGGGGCGCGTTCCAGAAACTGCTCGAGGACTGGCGCGCCAGCGGCGATCTGGAAGGGCTCGAGCTCAGATCCTGATCGCCCGGGGGATACCGGGCCCAGGGGGGGTGTCTTTCGTTTTGGCAGGGTGTTTACTTGCGCTACGAGGATCAAAAATCTGTCCAGGTGGGAAGTCGGAGCGTGCCGATGCATGCCATTGTCCGCTCGGAATCGCGTTGGAGGAGGATTCCATGAAAAAGCCGGAGCTGACTGCCACGGGCATCACCGCCGAAGACATGGATGCGGAGAAGCTGGTCACCTATCCGACCGAGGCTTTCCTTTCGCGCGACTATGCGCTGGCCGAGAAGAAGCTGCTCTGGCCGAAGATCTGGCAGATGGTCGAGCGCGAGAGCGATCTGCCCGATCCCGGTGACTGGATGACGTACAACGTCGCCGACGAGTCAATCATCGTGCTGCGCAAGGACGACGGGACGCTCAAGGCGTTTCACAATGTCTGCCCGCATCGCGGCCGGCAGCTGGTCAGTACGCCCGACATGCTGCCGGGCAAGGTCCATGACGTGCGCGGCAACAACCGCAAGAAATTCGTCTGCGGCTTTCACGGCTGGACCTTCGATCAGGACGGCAACAACGTCTACATCCTCGACCAGCAGGACTGGCATGGCGGCCTGACGCCCGAGATGACCTGTCTGTCCGAGGTGAATGTCGATACCTGGGGCGGCTACATCTACATCAACATGGACCCGGATTGCGTGTCCCTGAAGGAATGGATGGGCCGCGCCGGCGAGATCCTCGATCACTTCCAGCTCGACAAGATGCGCTACAAATGGCGCCAATGGGCGATCTATCCGTGCAACTGGAAGACTGCGATCGAGGCGTTTCTCGAGCCCTATCATGTCGCGGGCACGCACACCCAGTTGCTCGCCTATGGCAATTATTACGCGCTTTCGAAGCAATATGGCCTGCACTCGGTCAGCAGCTACGACACACGTGACGCCAAGTTCCAGATGAGCGAGAGCGCGGGCACGACGCGCGCGGGCAAGGGCGAGGATCCGCGCGTCTCGACCTATGAGTTGATCCGCGAGAATTATGAGACGATCAACTACTCGGCCTCCACCGAGACGCTGGTAAATGCGGCGAGCCGGCTGAAGGACGAACTCCCCGAGACCGCGACCGCGCAGGAATGCATCGCGCACTGGCTCGCCTCGGCGAAGAAGGACGATGCGGCGCGTGGCGTGATCTGGCCTGAAATTCCGCCCGAGATCATGGCTGAGGCAGGGCTCGCCTGGGGGCTGTGGCCCAACCAGAATATCCTGCATGGCGTGACCTTCGCGCTTTGCTACCGTGTGCGGCCGTACGGCGACGACCCCAATAAATGCGTGTTCGAGAGCTATGCGCTCGAACGCTTCCCCGAGGGCGAAGAGCCGGAGACGGAGTGGGTCTATGCCGACCCGACCGCGGCGAACTGGGGTTCTATCCTCGAGCAGGATTTCTCCAACATGGAGTTCGTGCAGAAGGGCATGAAATCGAGCGGATTCCGCGGGCCTTTGCCCAATCCGCATCAGGAGCAGAAGGTCATCAACCTGCACCGCAATCTCGCGGCCTTCATGGGCCGGGGTGCGCCACAATTGCTGCCCGATCAGGATTGATCGGGCCTTCCACTTTCGCATCGAGAGCCCCGCGTGCGGGGACGCAATATTAGAGGTAGAAGATGAGCTACGACGATCCCAAGCCTGCAACGGCAACATCAGACCTCAAGCTGAAGGCCGGCGGCACGCCCGTCTACAAGCGCATCCTCGACCTGTTCGAGGCCGAGGGAATCAAGACTTTGTTCGGCATTCCCGATCCGAACTTCGTCCATCTCTGCCTTGAAGCCGAAGCGC
Source organism: Sphingomonas sp. LaA6.9 (assembly GCF_022601895.1). Lineage (GTDB taxonomy): Bacteria > Pseudomonadota > Alphaproteobacteria > Sphingomonadales > Sphingomonadaceae > Sphingobium_A. The sequence continues at coordinate 8,916 of NZ_JAKVIO010000028.1, read as the reverse complement.
GCGGCTGGACCGTGGTCTCGCCGCACCATGAGGCGGCGGCCGGTTTCATGGCCGAAGCCGCGTCGCGCATCACCGGCAAGCCCGCCCTGTGCTTCGGCACGCTCGGGCCGGGCCTCGCGAACATGATGCCCGCGATCCAGTGCTGCAAGGTCGAGAATTCGCCGGTCATCTTCCTCGGCGGCCAGCGCGCGCGTGTAACCGAGCGCCGCGTCCGCCGCGGCCGCATCCAGTTCGTCCGCCAGGAGCCGATGATCGAGGATTCGGTCAAATATTCGGGCGCGATCGAATATGCCGACCAGACCGACGAGGTGATCCGCGAGGCGATCCGCGTCGCGATGTCGGGCACGCCGGGGCCGACCTACGTCGAATATCCCAGCCACATCATCCTCGAAGAGCTCGACGTGCCGGAAGTGCTTCCGCCGCACCGCTATCGCCTGACCAACCAGGGCGCTGATGGCGACCGCATCGCCGAGGCGGCGAAGCTGATCCTCGAAGCCAAGAACCCGATCCTGCTGGTCGGTCACGCGGTGCACACCACCAAGTCGGGCGCGGCGGTGAAGGAACTGGCGGAGTTGATGAACTGTCCGGTCATCCAGACCTCGGGCGGCACCAGCTACATCAAGGGCATCGAGGACCGCACTTTCCAGTACGTCTTCTCCGACGCCTCGATCGAAGCGGTGGAAGCATCGGATCTCGTCGTCGCGCTGGCCACCGAACTCGGCGAACCCGTGCATTTCGGCCGCTGGCGTCATTGGCATGCCGGTGAAGCCAATCGCAAATGGATCTATGTGCAGCAGGATCCCACCGCGATCGGCGTCAACCGTCCGATCGACGTGCCGCTGGTCGGCGACGTCCGCGCCGTCGTGCCGCAGCTCAGCCGCGCGCTGGGCAAGGGCCGTGCGGCCGGTCCGGATCTCGCCAAGTTCATGAAGGACGGCCAGGCCGAACTCGACAGTCTCGCTGCGGAAACGTTGACCAAGAGCGACGGCACCGGCGATGTGCCGATCCATACCTCGCGCTTCATCGTCGAGGCGACCAAGGCCTTCCCCAAGGACGGTATCATGATCCGCGACGGCGGCGCATCGGTGATCTTCGGCTGGACCTATAACCAGTGCAAGCCGAACGACGTGATCTGGAACCAGAATTACGGGCATATCGGCACGGGCCTGCCCTATGCCACAGGCGCGATGCTCGCCGATATCGCGGAGACGGGCGTAACGCGACCGGGGATGCTGGTGACGTCGGACTCGTCCTTCCTGTTCCATATCGGCGAGCTCGAGGTCGCGGTGCGCCGCAATCTGCCGCTCGTCTGCGTGGTGGCGGTCGATTTCCAGTGGGGTCTCGAAGTGGGTGTGTACAAGCGCACCTTCGGCCTTGGCACCGCCGAGACCGGCACCCACTGGAGCAACAAGGTGCGCTTCGACAAGATCGCCGAAGGGCTGGGCGCCTATGGCCAGTATGTGACGGCCGCGGACGAGATCGGCCCGGCCATTGCCCGCGCATTCGCGCATGGTGGCCCGGCGGTCATCCATGTGCCGATCGACCCCAAGGCCAATTCGGAAGAAATGCCGAAATACGACAAATTCCGTACCTGGTACGCCGAAGGTACGCAGTAAGAGACCAACCCGCGCCGCGCTCTGTCAGAGTGCGGCGCGGCCGATTCCAGACAGAGGCGCCAAGCCCGTTGATCGCCAGGAGATGATATGCGCGACTATCTGAAGTTCTATATCGATGGCGAATGGGTCGATCCGGTCGAGCTCAAGACCGCGGATGTCATCAACCCCGCGACCGAGGAAGTCGCAGGACGCATCGCGCTCGGATCGGTCGCAGACGTCGACAAGGCGGTCGCCGCGGCGCGCAAGGCCTTTGCGAGCTGGTCGCAGACCACGCGCGAGCAGCGCCTCGATCTCCTTGGAGCGATCCAGGCCGAATATCAGAAGCGCCAGGCCGAGCTTGGCGATGCGATCATGGAAGAAATGGGCGCACCCTCGTCGCTTGCGCATGGCTTTCACGTCGGTCTTGGCGCGGGCCACCTTCAGACCGCGATCGAGGTGCTGAGGGACTTCAGGTTCGACGAGCAGCACGGCGCAACGGTGATCGCGAAGGAACCGATCGGTGTCTGCGCGCTCATCACGCCGTGGAACTGGCCGATGAACCAGACCTGCGTGAAGATCTTCCCGGCGCTCGCAACGGGCAACACGATGATCCTGAAGCCGCCGCAGCTTGCGCCCTTCTCCGCGCAGATCCTGGCGGAAATCCTGCACGCGGCCGGCGTGCCCGCGGGCGTGTTCAACATGGTTCAGGGCAGCGGCAGCGTCATCGGCACCGCGCTCTCGACGCATGAGGATGTCGACATGGTCTCGTTCACGGGTTCGGAGCCGGTCGGTGTACAGATCCAGAAGGACGCGGCCACCACCATCAAGCGCGTCGGCCTCGAACTGGGCGGCAAGAGCCCCTTCATCGTGCTCGACGACGATACACTCGCCGCGAATGTCGCGGGCGCGACGGCGGGCATGATGGGCAATTCGGGGCAGACCTGCAGCGCCGGTTCGCGGCTTCTGGTGCCCGCTGCACGCATGGATGAGGCCATTGAAGCCGCCAGGGCGGCGGCAGAGGGCGTCACCGTGGGCGATCCCAGGGGCAATGTCGCGATGGGCCCGGTCGTCTCCAAGAGCCAGTTCAACATCATCCAGGACTATATCCAGAAGGGTCTGGACGAGGGCGCGACGTTGGTCGCCGGCGGCACTGGTCGCCCCGATGGGCTGGACAAGGGCTGGTTCGTCAAACCGACCGTCTTCGCGGGTACCAATGATATGGTCATCGCGCGCGAGGAGATCTTCGGGCCGGTGCTTGTCATCATCGGCTATGATGATGTCGACCACGCCATCGAGATCGCGAACGACACCGAGTTCGGTCTCGCGGGCTATGTCAACGGCAGCGATCTCGAACAATGCCGCGCGGTGGCGCGCCGCATGCGCACGGGCTGGATCAGCATCAATGGCGGCTTCGACTTCCACGCGCCTTTCGGCGGCTACAAGCGCAGCGGCAATGGCCGCGAATGGGGCGAGCATGGCTTCCTCGAGTATCTGGAGACCAAGTCGCTGCTCGGCTACGCGCCCGCACAGGCGGCCGAATAAGGCATGGCGTCGCAGGCAAGCCGTTACGCGGCATCGGGTTCGGCAATCGCTGCCGAAGGATGGACGGTCGAACGGCTGACGCCGCCCAGCCGCCTTTACGGCGCCAACGGGCTCGCGACCGGGGCCGACGGGCGCGTCTATGTCGCGCAAGTGGGTGGCAGTCAGGTCAGCGCGATCGACGTCGACAGCGGCGCGATCGAGACGATCAGCGCGATGGGGGGCGAGATCGTCGCGCCCGACGATCTCGTCTTCGACGAGGCCGGCAACCTGTACCTCACCGAAATCACCGAGGGCCGCGTCTGCATGCGGACGCCTGACGGAAACGTGCGCGTCGTGCAGGGCGACATGCCCGTCGCCAATCCGATCACCTGGCATCAAGGGCGGCTGATCGCGGGGGAATGCCGCGTCGGCGCGCGGATCATGGAGATCAGCCTCGATGGCGGCGCGCCACGCGTCATCGTCGACAATGTGCCGATGGCAAACGCCTTTCAGGTCGGGCCCGACGGCAAGCTCTATTTCCCGGTGATGGGCACCAACGAGATCTGGCGCGTGGACCTCGACGGCGGCGCGCCCGAAGTCGTTGCGGGCGATCTGGGCGTGCCGGATTCGGTGAAGTTCGACAGCAAGGGGCGGATCGTCACCACGCAGGTGGCGAGCGGTCAGGTGCTGCGGCTCGATCTCGTCAGCGGCACGCGCGAGGTGCTGGCTGATCTGGGGCCGGGTCTCGACAACGTCACCTTCATCGGTGATCGCATCTTCGTCTCGAGCATTCCGGGCGAGATCACCGAGATCCTCAGTCCCGGCAAGGTGCGCTCCATCGTGCCACGATCGCTGCAATGGCCGCTGGGGCTGGCGGTGGGCGCGGATGGCGCGATCTTCGTCGCCGACGGAACCTTCGGTTACACGCTGCGGCCGGGCGGCAGCCTCGATCTGGCTGGGATGATCTTCTATCCCGGCTGTCCCGGCTATATGCGCGGCGTCGCGCCCGGCACGACTGCGGGTGAATGGGTCGTGACGACGGGCCTCGGCGGCGTCGCGCGCTATCGACCCGCCGCGGGCGAAAGCGAGTTCCTCGCCAATGGCCATGATCAGTTGATGGGCGTCGCGGTCGCGCAGGGTGGTGCGGTGGTTTTCGCCGAATATGGCACGGGGCGTGTGCTGTCGGCGGAGGGCGGTGAGGTAAGCGAACTGGCGAGTGGCATGGACAAGCCGATGGGCGTCGCGATTGACGCGGGCGGCGCGGTCTATGTCGCCGAAGCGGGCGCGGGTCGGATCGTGAAGCTCGCGGGCGGCAAGGCCGAGACGGTCGTCGACGGGCTGGGACGGCCCGAAGGGCTGGCGGTGCGCGGCGGCAAGCTGTTCGTCGTCGATACCTCCGCTAAGGCGTTGATCACCGTCGATGCCGCGACGGGCGCGCAAAGCGTGGTCGCATCGAACCTGCCCGTTGGCGCGCCCCAGGGCGTGAAGCCAAAGTTCCTCGGCCCGATCGGCGACATGGCGGGGCCGATGATCCCCTTTTCCGACGTGACCGCGGGTGCGGACGGCACGCTTTACGTTTCGGGCGATGCGGAGGGCAGCGTGCTCGCACTGCGCGTGGGCTGAGGATGATGCCGATCGGGTAAAGGTTCAAAGAGGAGGCAATGCGGTGATCAAGCAGGTCGTCTTCCTGAAAAAGCGCGACGACATGTCCATGCAGGAGTTCATGGACTATTATGAAAACCAGCATTCGCAACTCTCCAAGAAGCTCGGTGCCAAGCCCGCGCTGCCCAATGCGCAGCGTTACGTCCGGCGCTACATCACCCCCGAGCCCAATCCGCTCACGGGCGAGGTGATCCATCCGGGCTATGACTGCATCATGGAAATCTGGTGGAACACGCGCGCCGATTTCGAGACCGCGATGAAGGGGCTCGCCGATCCGGCGATGCTGCAGCACCGCCTTGAGGATGAACGAAAGCTGTTCGCATCGAACAGCAATCCCGTGTGCATCGTCGAGGAACATGACTCGCCGGTGGGCCCCGACAACCAGATCCCGAAGGTTATTCCGACGTTCGAAGGATAGCGGAGGTTCCCGCCTCGACCCGGTTTCGGACCTTCGCCGGCCTTCAAAGTTCAGGAAGGTCAGCCCTGCGGGAAAAATCCCCTCAATCAGTGCGCCCGCGCTGATCGGATTTTTCGATCAACGCCTCGCTTGTCATCTGCACGGTTCAAATAGCCGATTGCCGACCGAACCGTGACAGAACGGGGACGTGTAGGACAGCGGCTTATTGACCGCTTTCGACGACAAATCGCGGAGATAAGTTCCTCCCCAGGCTCGCTTGGGGAGGGGATCATGCGAAGCATGGTGGAGGGGCTGGTAGCGGCACGGAGCAGGTCTCCTGCCCCTCCACCGCGCTACGCGCGGTCCCCCTCCCCGAGACAAGCTCGGGGAGGAACTGAAGCGTCCACTCCCGACGACATCTTTGACATTGCCGCCGTCAAAATGGATGCAAAATCCGTACAGTACGGACGCGCCAGCATTGCGGATGTAATCGGAAGGCATAGTATCGGGCCATGGAGACAACCCGAATAGGTTTGGTAATGACGGTATGTGCATTGGCGGGCTGTTCTGAGCAGCCAATGCGTGAGGCGTCTGCTAAGGTCGTGAGCATCTCGCCGCGCGTGTCGCGATGGAACACAGATGAGGTTATCGTTACAGTGAAAACTACAAATGGCCTGATCGGGAAAGAGACCATTCCGTTTTGGGCAGTTGAAGTGTCGCGTCGGTGACGAGATACCGGTGTCAGTTCGCGGTATTTCGCTGCAGTTGAATGGTCGAGCCTGCAAAATCTAACGTCCGGACACCACGACAAACCCGCCGATCAACTGCCGAAGCGCTCTGCGGGCTCGATCGGCGACATGATTACCAGCGGGATCTGGCGATCGGTGGATGCCTGATAGCCTTTGTAGGGCGGGAATACGCCTTCCATGAAGTCCCAGATCTTCTGGCGCTCGGCATTGCCGGGCTCGCGCCATGTCGCGCGGAAGGCCTGGGTCGCGATCTGGAATTCCAGTTCCTTGCTCTCGCGAACGTTGAGATACCAGGCGGGATGGTGGTCGGCGCCGCCCTTGGAGGCGACGATCACGACCTCGCCGCCGATATCGCCGTAGATGAGCGGGGTGATCATCGTCTTGCCGCTCTTGCGGCCGACATATTTGAGCAGCAGCGTGGTCGTGAACCTGTGCCCGCCAATATCGCTGACATCGACGATATGACCTTCGGCACCGCCCGACTCCAGGTACATGCCGAGATGGTCGGTTTTCCAGTCACGCCGCGCTTCGGCGATCATTGAGCTGCTGGCGTCACTCATAGCGGCCTCCTAATCGGGCGTCATAGTCCATAGGAATTCGCGCTATGTCCAGTCCGCCGAGACGTCGCCGCACAGCTGGTTGGACAGCGACCGCGCCGCCGATACGAGGCCTTCCTGCAATTCGGGCAGGCCGCTGCGCTTCAATGCGCTGCCGATGCCGGTGGCGACGAGCGCGTGGCTGGGCTTGCCGCGGGCCTTCCACACCGGAGCCGAGACGACGGTGACGCCCGAGATGTAATTGCCCTGATCGATAGCGAAACCTTGGGTGCGCGCGAGGCTCACCTGCTCCTTCCATTCTTCGAAGGTGGGGGGCTCGTCCCAGCGGAGCGTGCGGAAGCGCGCTTCCAGTTCGGCGTCCGAATAGTCGCCAAAGGCCGCGACGCAGCGCCCCGTCGCGCTGATGAGTGCGGGGAAGCGGCTGCCGATCTGCGTGCTGAGCTGGAAACTCTGTCCCGATTGAGAGATCGCCACCACGATCATGTGGTCGAGCCCCATGGTCTGCACGCCGAGCATGGTCGCGCCGAACGTCTGGGCGAGGCGGTCGAGCAGGGGCTGCGCAAGGTCGTTGAACTGGTTGCGGCGGAGCCATTGCCGCGCGAGCGTCAGTACGCCCGCTTCGAGTGCATAGCGCTTGGTATCGGGATCGAACGAGACGAGTTCCTCGTCGGCAAGTGCTCTCAGCACATAGAGGCAAGTGCTTGGCACAAGGCCCAATTCCCGCGCGATCGACTGAACGCCGAGTGGTGCGGCACTCTTGCCGAGCAGCCGAAGCACAGCGGCCGCGCGCGAAATGGCGGGGGCCTTGCTGCCCTTTACGGCGCTGGCGAGCTCGCGATCGGCGGACGCGGCGCGTTGATGCTGTGTCATGATTGAGTTGCTCGCATCCCTGTGGCGATGGGTATGGTGTTCGATATATTGAATAGCATTCTATATTTACAACAACAAGGTCGTTGTGACATTGCCATGTCTGTTGCCGGCGAGCGCTCGAGTCTGCGTTCAACAGGTAGAACGAAACTGGTGGATCGATGACGAAGCTTACCGAATATACGCGCTATGCAGACGCCCAGGCGCATGCCAATTCGCAGGCGCTGTGGGAGCTGTTCGAGGGCGACAGGGAACACCTCAACATCGCGCACGAGTGCATTACGCGACATGCGGATGGATCAGGCCGAGCGGCGGTGCGCATTGCGCATGCTGATGGTCGCGACGAGATACTCAGCTTCGACGAGATCGCCGCCGGCGCGGCGCGCTTCGCACACTGGCTCGACGCGAATGGCATTCAGCCGGGCGAACGCATCGCGTTCATGCTCGAGCCGTCGCTGCCCTTCTATGTCTGTCTGTTCGGCGCGATGCAGACGGGTGCGATCTCGGTGCCGCTGTTCACGCTGTTCGGTCCCGATGCGCTCCGCCTGCGCGTCGACGACTGCAAGCCGACGATTCTCATCACCAACACTGAAAAGGCCGAACTGGCGCGAACGATCGACGGCCTGCGCGTTGTGGTGGCAGATGACGGGTTGCTCGACGAGATCGCGCAATATCCCGCGAGCTACGAGCCGAAAACCAGGGCGAACGACCTCGCGGTGTTCCAGTACACGTCGGGCACGACGCGCGAGCTGCCCGAGGCGGTCAAGCACACGCACCGCGCGCTGGTGACGCTGATGTTCGCCGCGCTCTATGGCACCGGCATCCGCCCCGGCGACGAATTCTTCTGTCCGTCCTCGCCCGCCTGGGGGCATGGCCTTTGGCACGGGACACTGGCGCCGCTGGGGCTTGGCGTGTCCACGGGCACCTTTGCCGGTCGCTTCGATCCCGTGCGGCTGATGAAGGCGCTGCAGGACTACAAGATCACCAACATGTCGGCCGCGGCGACGCACTACCGGATGATGAAGAACTCCGGAAAGGCGCAGGATTTCGCCTTCTCGATGAAGAAGCTGTCCTATACGGGAGAGCCGATCGACCCGGCCACGCTCGAGTTCATCGACGAAACCTTCCACGTCCCGGCATGCAGCATGTACGGCACCACCGAGATTGGCGTGGTGCTGGTCAACTATCCGGGCGCCGACGACCATCGGGTGAAGCCGGGTTCGCTGGGCAAGGCGGTGCCGGGCCAGCAGCTTCAGGTTCAGGATGCCGAGGGCAATCCGTCCGCGCCGGGCGTGATCGGCGAGCTGATGCTGTGGCGTCGCGACCGCTGGGAGACCACCAAGGACCTCGCGAAGATCGATGAGGACGGCTATTTCTACCACTGCGGCCGTGCCGACGACGTCATCATCTCCGCCGGCTGGACGATGAGCGCGGTCGAGATCGAGAACACGATGCTCAAGCACGCCGACGTCAAGGAGTGCGCGGTCATCGGCGCGCCCGACGCGACACGCGGGCTTGTGGTGAAGGCATTCGTCGTCACCGATCGGAGCCCGAGCGACGCGTTCGTC
>NZ_JAKVIO010000027.1 GCF_022601895.1 Sphingomonas sp. LaA6.9 | reverse complement strand
CACGTCCTCGCCGCCCCGCTTCTCGGTGCGAAAGTCGTTCTCGCTGGCCTCGTCGATATCGCGCAGCCATCTGGCGACCTCGCCGTCCGAACCCGCGACGCGCAGGCTCTGACCGGTCACGCCCATGTGGCGCCCCTGCAATTCGGGCTCGACATTGCGGACGGTCACCGGCAGCACGCCCCCCTCGCCCAGCTCGATGATCCCGAAATTGGCCGCGAACTTCACGAGCGGCGGCGCCTCGTCGAACTTCACCTCGAGCGGGAAACGCTGCTGGTTCGTGAGCGGGCGGCCGCTTTCATCCCTGACACCATTGGGCAGGATCAGCTTCGCGGTCGTCGCGGCGGGAAGTGGTGCCTCGAAACCGACCTGCGAAACCGTTGCGGCGCCTTCATTATCGACCTTAGGCTCAAGGCTCTTCCCGCCCGGCAATTCTATCCGGATCGCCTTCGCGGTCTCCACCGAGACCGGCGCTGAGAAGCGCACCCACGCCTTTTGCACCGGGTTGCAGCCTGCCTGCGGATTGACGCGCGAACATTCGAAGCGCGCCGCGAATTCCTTGCGTACCGTGAAATCGAAGCGCTGGTCGCGCCCCGCTATCCGGCCCGAACCCGTGATGTTCTGGCCCCAGACCACCGCCATGTCGCGGCCCGGGGGCAGTGGACGGCGGCATTTCACCGCGGTGATGGTCTGCCACGCCTTGCCGCGCTCGGCGGCGTTTTCGGGGATCGCCTCCGGCAGCCCCGCCTCGTTGAGGAAGTTCGTGACGCGGTAATTGTCCTTGCCGAGCCCCGACAGGACGGCGTCGACCACCTCGGGCTTCAGCACATCGAGCGGTATCTTCTCGCCGATACCGTCCACAGCGCAATAGCCGTTGGCGGCGACCGAGGCGGCATCGGGTTGTACATTGGTGGCGACGAGGAAAACCTGATCCTCTTCGATGTCGCCGTCATATTGCCCGGGCAGCACCGCGCGGGCCGAAGGGCCACCCGTGTCGACGGTGAATTTGCGCTGTCCGCTGATCGCGGTCCCGGCAAGCGTTTTCAGCCCATCGTTGAGCGTGAAGTCGCAAGCCAGTCCACCGGGAAGCGCCCGCTCGAAATCCCAGACCCAGGTTTTGGGGTCGATCCAGCGCCCCTGCCCGCCAACCGTGCAACCGACCTTCACGGGCACCGTCGCGCGCGGATCGCCGAGCGCCACCATGTCGTCGGAGAAGCGCATCGTGAAGCGCTCGATCGCCCCTCCACCCGCACCCGGCGTCGCGAGGACAACCTGCGCCGACTGGTCTCCCGACGCGGCGACGGGCGCCAGTGCCAATGCCAGAAGAGCAAAACGCCAGGCTCGATTGCGCATCCGACTCTCCATCCTTGCGCCGCGGAGAGTGACGCTAAACAGGGCGTTAAGTCCACATGATATAGCGATTTTCGTCGAGGCTTGCCAACAAGCAAATCATTTCGGATGCTCATCAAATCCGAATCGGGGCTGTCGGATATGGGGGACTTAGCGACAATTGCCGCATGGACCGGCGCGACCGCGCACGAACTCGTGCTGTTTGCGGCCGTGCTGTTCTTGATCGGTGGCATCGACGATCTGCTGGTCGATCTGGTCTGGATCGCCAATGCGCTCTGGCGGCGCCTTATCGTGTACCGGCGGCGCCCGCGTGCCGATCTCACCAGTCTTGCTCCACCGCGCGACCCCGGCTGGCTCGCAGTGTTCATCCCCGCCTGGCGCGAAGATACAGTGATCGCACAGTTGCTCTCGACCGCGCTCGCGCGCTTCGACCATCCCGACTATCGCCTGTATGTCGGCGTCTATCCCAATGATCCCGCGACGATCGTGGCGGTTGCCTCGGTCGCGGCACGCGACTTGCGCGTACGCATGGTGATCAACGCGCGACCGGGGCCCACCACGAAAGCCGATTGCCTCAATGCCCTGTGGAGCGCACTGGAACGAGACGAACGCAAACGTGGCTGCCGCGCCAAGGCGATCGTCCTGCACGATGCCGAGGACGTGGTCCACTCGGGCGAACTCAGGATCTTCGATACGCTCATCGAGCGCTTCGTGCTTGTCCAGCTTCCCGTGCTGCCGCTCGTCGACCGCGGATCGCGATGGATCTCGGGTCACTATTGCGACGAGTTTGCCGAGGCGCATGGCAAAAGCGTGGTGGCGCGCGAAGCGCTGGGCGCCGCGGTTCCGTCCGCGGGAGTGGGCTGCGCCTTTGCGCGCGAGCGCTTGAACGGATTGCGTTCGCCAACGGCGGATTTCCCTTCGACAGCGACAGCCTGACCGAAGACTATGAACTCGACCTTCGCATCGCGGAATATGGCGGTTCGGGCATCTTCGTGCGGCTGCCTGCGACGCCCGGGGGCAAGCCCGTCGCGGTGCGCGCGCATTTCCCCTCGCGGCTTGCGGATGCGGTGAATCAGAAATCGCGCTGGATGACGGGAATTGCGCTGGCGGGCTGGGATCGTCTCGGCTGGCGGCCCGCGCAATCAGTCCCCTCACCCTGACCTTCGAGCGGCGGATCGCGCTTGGTCGGGGCGGACGCAACGCGTTTGCCGCGATGGCGGCCGGTGGCATCGGCCCCGTCGCCCTGCCCGCGGATTTCGCGCTCGAAGCCTATGGCCAGGCGGGCATTGTCGGTCTGCAGCGGCGCGACGGCTTTGTCGATGGCGCCGCAACCGCGATGCGGACCGTGCTCGAGCAAGACGGTTCGAGTCTCGCGGTGGGCGACGGGGTGTGGGGTGCAGCGCAACCCGGCGTGTCGCGGCTCGATATCGGGCCGCGCCTGCGCTTCCGGCTCGACAACCCTAATATCGGCGCTTCGCTGGACTGGCGGCAGCGCGTCTCGGGCAACGCGACCCCGCGTTCGGGCATTGCCCTCGCACTTGACGGCGGTTTCTGAATTTCGCGGCTTTTCGCCGCGCGACTGAAGGGCTACGCCTGAACGGACAATGGACCTCTACCTGCCGATCGCCAATATCTCGGTGAACGCGCTCGTGATTATCGGGCTCGGCGGACTCGTTGGCCTGCTCTCGGGCATGTTCGGTGTTGGCGGCGGCTTCCTGACCACGCCGCTGCTGATCTTCTATGGCATCCCCCCCACCGTCGCAGCGGCCTCAGCAGCTACGCAGGTGACCGGGGCAAGCGTGTCGGGCGTATTTGCGCATGTGCGACGCGATGGCGTCGACTTCCACATGGGGGGCGTGCTCGTTGTGGGCGGCATTCTGGGCTCGCTCGCGGGCGCGGGCATTTTTCGCCTGCTTCAGGATTCGGGCCAGATCGATACCGCCATCGCGCTCCTCTATGTGCTGCTGCTCGGCACGATCGGGGGCATGATGGCCAGGGAGGCGTGGACCAGCATCGTCGCGATGAAAACCGGCGCGCCCCTCGCGGTGCGCAAGCGCCGCCATCATCCATTGGTGGCAGCGCTTCCGCTGCGCTGGCGCTTCTATCGGTCCGGCCTCTACATTTCGCCGCTGGCGCCGCTGATTCTGGGTTTTTTGACGGGCATATTGACCGTCATCCTCGGCGTCGGCGGCGGCTTCATCATGGTCCCCGCAATGCTCTATCTGCTCGGCATGACGACCCAGGTCGTTGTCGGCACGTCGCTTTTTCAGATTCTCTTCGTGACGATAGCCGCAACGATGGTGCACGCGACGACCACCAAGGCGGTCGACATCGTGCTGGCCGGACTGCTGCTGATCGGGAGTGTTACCGGTGCCCAATATGGCGCGCGCTTCGCGCAGAAGATGAAGCCCGAATATCTGCGCCTGATGCTTGCCGTGATGGTGTTGCTCGTCGCAGTCCGCATGGCGGTGGGTCTCGGCTGGCGCCCCGACGAGATCTATACGGTGGCCCTGCAATGAAGCGGCGCGCGATCCTGATGTTCGCCCCGCTTCTCATCGGCGCCAACGAACCCGTGCTCGTACCCGACGTTTCCCAGCGCAAGGTCGAGATCATCTACAGCTTCACCGGTGCCGAATTGCTGGCCTTTGGTGCGATCCTCTATCCCGGCGGTCGCACCCCTGAAAAGCCCGCCGAGATCGCGGTGGTGCTCCGCGGCCCGACGCAATCTATCGTGGTCCGCGAGAAGCAGAAGATGGCTGGAATCTGGGTGAATGCGGACAGCGCCAGATTTCGCTCGGCGCCCGCCTTTTATGCGGTCGCATCGTCGCGCCCCATTCACGAAATGGTGGACGAACGCACCGCGTCGATCTTCGAGCTGGGCCTCGACAATCTCCAGCTGTCTCCCGCCAATATCGGAACGCCAGGCGAGCAGCAGCGCTTCGAATCCGGACTGATCGACCTGCGTCGCCGCACGGGCCTGTTCGTCCAGGAATCGACCACCGTCGAGATCACCGACGGCGTGCTCTATCGCGCGCGCATCGCCATTCCCGCGCGCGTGCCAGTCGGCCGCTACACTGCGGAGACTTTCCTTATCCAGAACGGTCGCGTGATTGCGGGCGCGAGCCGCGACGTCGAGATCGGCAAGTCGGGGTTCGAGCGCTTCGTGGCGGCCGCCGCCGAGAGCAGCCCCTTCACCTATGGCATTGTCGCGGTGATGCTGTCGCTGACGCTGGGATGGGCAGCGGGCGCCTTGTTCCGCCGCGGCTAGGCAGGGCGCGCCGCGTTCTGGTCAATCAAATATTTACCCCGTCGCACTACAGCGGGACACTGCCTTTCAGGGTGGTTTCGGGGGATCTCAGATGACGGACTATGCGGGCATTCAGGGCTATGGCAACGGCGCCGAACGCCACACGCCATCGCTGGCATCGGAGCCTGTCGAAACGGGCGTCGCGGCTGCGGGCCTTTATGATTCGGCCGAGATCGGAAAGGTTCTCGAGGTTGGCGGTTCGGGCGCGCGGATCGAGCTCGACGCCGCAATGCTGCGCAAGCTCGGCGACAATGACGATCCGAGCATCGCGATGGCGGGCCAGGTCGGCAGCCAGATCAAGATGAAGGTCAACAACCAATGGTTGATCTCCAACGTCAAGAGCCTGCGCCTGGCCAGCGCCGACAGCGATCTGATCTTCGCCGACATCGACTTTCTGGGAGAGGGCAACGAGGCACGCCTGACCGGTCGCCTTACGCATTTCCGCCGCGGTATCACGCGCTACCCGGTACCCGGTTGCCGCATCTATCCCGTGTCGAGCGACGACATGCAGCAGATGTACGCCGCAGAGGATCGGCCGCATATCGAGGTCGGCACCGTCTATCCCACCAAGGATATTCGCGGCGCGCTCTTCGTCGATGCGATGCTCGGCAAGCATTTTGCGCTGCTGGGCTCGACCGGTACGGGCAAGTCGACATCGGCGGCGCTCATCCTGCACCGCATCTGCGACATGGCGCCCGAAGGGCATATCGTCATGATCGACCCGCACGGCGAATATTCGGCGGCGTTCAAGACCAATGGCGCGATCTACGACGTCAACAACCTCGCCATGCCCTATTGGCTGATGAACTTCGAGGAGCATTGCGAGGTCTTCATCACCACCACAGGCAATGACGGCCAGCTCGACCGCGACATCCTCGCCAAGTGTCTGCTGGCGGCGCGCGCCAAGAACCGCGCTGCCGAGGGCATCACCAAGCTCACCGTCGACTCGCCTATCCCCTATCTTCTCTCCGACCTTACCGGCATCATCCAGAACGAGATGGGCAAGCTGGACCGCGCGGGCGAGAGCGGGCCCTATATGCGGCTGAAGACCAAGATCGACGAGATCAAGGCCGACCCGCGCTACAGCTTCATGTTCTCCGGCATGCTCGTCGCCGACAGCATGGCGAACTTCCTCGGCCGCATCTTCCGCCTGCCCGGCGACGGCAAGCCGATATCGATCATCGACGTGTCGGGCGTCCCTTCCGAAATCACGTCCGTCGTGGTCGCGGTGCTCAGCCGCATGGTGTTCGACTATGCGATCTGGTCACGCAACGAACCGCAACGTCCAATCCTGCTCGTGTGCGAGGAAGCGCACCGCTATGTCCCGTCGGACCGCGTGACAACGGGTTCCTCGGTGCGCAAGATCCTCGAGCGCATCGCCAAGGAAGGCCGTAAGTACGGCGTCTCGCTGGGCCTCATCACGCAGCGCCCGTCGGACCTTGCCGAAGGTGTGCTCTCGCAGTGCGGCACGATCATCGCGATGCGCCTCAACAACGAACGCGACCAGGCCTTCGTCAAGGCAGCGATGCCCGAGGGCGCCAAGGGCTTCCTCGATTCGATCCCGGCGCTGCGCAACCGCGAGGCGATCATCTGCGGCGAAGGCGTCGCGATCCCGATACGCGTCGCGCTCGACACATTGGAAGAGGTGCGGCGTCCTGCCTCGAGCGATCCCGTTTTCACCGATCTGTGGCGCGAAAGTGGTGGGGAGGAGGAAATCCTCGGCCGCGTCATCAAGCGCTGGCGCAGCCAGGGGCGCTGAGCCCCCGTCAGAATTCCAGTCGGGTCACATGCCCCATCTTGCGGCCCGGCCGCGCCTCGTCCTTGCCGTAAAGGTGGAGATGCGCGCTCGGGTCCGCGAGGATCACGTCCCAATTGTCAGCCGCCTCGCCGATCAGATTGTCCATCGTCACACGGCGCGCCGCGAGCCGCGTATCGCCGAGCGGCAGCCCGCACACCGCGCGGATATGGTTTTCGAACTGCGAGGTGACCGCTCCCTCGATCGTCCAGTGTCCGCTATTGTGGACGCGCGGCGCCATCTCGTTGAACACCGGTCCCTCGGCGCTGGCGAAGAATTCGAGCGTGAGCACGCCGACATAATCGAGCTTTTCCGCCACGCGCATCGCGAGCAGCCGCGCCTCCTGTGCCTGACGCTCGACGATCCCCCCCGCGGGCACGACACAGTGCGAAAGAATGCCGTGATCGTGCAGGTTGTCCGCGGGATCCCAGCTCACCTCCCGCCCATCGATTCCGCGCGCGACGATGACCGAGAATTCGCGTTCGAAGCGCACAAAGCCTTCGAGAATTGCGGGCCGGCCACCCAGGGCCTTCCAGGCGTCATCCGCGTCGGCGGGGGAGTGAAGCCGCGCCTGGCCCTTGCCGTCATAGCCGAAACGCGTCGTCTTCAGGATGGCGGGCGTCCCGACGCGTGTGATAGCGGCACCGAGTGCGTCCCTGTCCGACACGGGCGCCCAGGGCGCCGTCCGCCCGCCCAGCTCGGTCACGAATGCCTTTTCGGAAAGCCGGTCCTGCGCCACCGCAAGCGCTTCGGGCGACGGACGCACAGGCACCTTTGCTGCCAGCGCGCGCAGCGGTGCCACCGGCAGGTTTTCGAATTCATATGTGACGACGTCGACGCTGTCGGCAAAACGCGACAGCGCCTCCTCATCGTCATAGGCCGCCTGCGTGAAAAACGCCGAAACCTCCGCAGCGACCGAATCACCATCGGGCGCGTAGACATGGCAGCGATATCCAAGCTGCGCCGCAGCCGATGCGAGCATACGGCCAAGCTGACCGCCGCCAATAATCCCGATCGTTGATCCCGGCTTCAGCGCGTTCATTCGGGCTCCACCGCAACCGCATCGGTCTGAGCTGCGCGCCATGCGTCAAGTCGCCCTGCGAGCGCGAGATCCTCATTGGCAATGATGGAGGCCGCAAACAGCGCGGCATTGACCGCACCGGCCCGACCGATCGCAAGCGTTCCCACGGGAATGCCCGCGGGCATCTGGACGATCGAGAGCAGGCTGTCCATGCCGCTCAGCGCCTTGGATTCGACAGGCACACCAAGCACGGGAATACGCGTCATCGCCGCGGTCATGCCCGGCAGATGCGCCGCGCCGCCGGCGCCCGCGATGATTGCCTTGAGGCCACGCCCGGCCGCGGATCGTGCATATTCGTACAATCGGTCGGGAGTGCGGTGCGCCGAAACGACGCGGGTCTCGTGCGCGACGCCCAGCGTAATCAGCGTCTCGGCGGCGTGGCGCATCGTCTCCCAATCGGAGCGACTGCCCATGATGATGCCGACTATTGGTGACGCCTCGCCCATATTCTCGTTCGCCTTGCTCAAACCCGCGAAGCAAAGCGCCTTAGTAGACACCGGCCAAAGGCGCAATCGGATGCGCTGCTTCAGTCGATTTCACCTTAATTTTCTTTTAATTCCGACGACGTGATAATAAGGCGGAAACATTACCGGGTCGCATGGGGGAAATCCGGAGGAAATTGCATATGGCGGAGTCGATCCCGCTGAATTCGCGT
Source organism: Sphingomonas sp. LaA6.9 (assembly GCF_022601895.1). Lineage (GTDB taxonomy): Bacteria > Pseudomonadota > Alphaproteobacteria > Sphingomonadales > Sphingomonadaceae > Sphingobium_A. The sequence goes on along the minus strand of NZ_JAKVIO010000027.1, from coordinate 50,000 downwards.
GCGCGGGAAACGCACGAGGATGTAGGCGCGCTGCGCGACGAGAACGAGATCCTGCGGACAACGCTTGCCGATATGCGCGCGCGTGTGGAGGAGCTCGAACGGCTGGCGGACAGCGATACGCTGACGCCACTTCCCAATCGGCGCTATTTCTTGCGTGCGATGAGTCGCGTGCTGGCGCATGTCGCGCGTCACGGCACGCCGGCCGTCGCGATGTTCGTCGATCTCGATGGCCTCAAGCAGATCAACGATCAGCATGGCCACGGCGCAGGCGATGCTGCGCTGATTCATGTCGCCAATCTGCTTCGCCGGCATATCCGTGTGACCGATGTCGTCGCGCGGATCGGCGGTGACGAATTCGGCCTGCTGCTTGATCAGCTCGATGAGGCCGATGCCGAGCGCAAGGCCCGGTCGCTCGAACAGCTCATCGAGAAGAACCCGCTTGAACTGAAAGGCAAGATTTTGCCCCTCGCGGTCTCAATCGGGTCGACGACGCTGCGCTCCGACGACAGTACCGAAACCGCACTCGCGCGCGCCGATGCGCGTATGTACGGCACCAAGCGCGGCTAAGCGCGCGGCCTCAGCGCTCGGAGAGATAATAGCGGTCGGTGGCAGCCAGCGCGTCGTCAAGTTCATAGACGATCGGCTGTCCGGTCGGAATTTCGAGCCCGGTGATCTCGGCATCTGGAATGTTCGACAGGTGCTTGACGAGCGCACGCAGCGAATTGCCGTGCGCCGAAATCAGCACGCGCTTGCCGGCCTTGAGCTCGGGCGCGATCCGCGCCTCCCAGTAGGGCAGTACGCGCGCGATCGTGTCCTTGAGACTTTCGGTGTTGGGAACGGCAATGCCCGCATAACGGCGGTCGTTCGACAGGTCCCAGGGGCTGCCAGCCTCCAGTGGCGGCGGCGGCACATCGAAGCTGCGGCGCCAGACATGCACCTGATCTGCGCCGTGCTTCGCCGCGGTCTCGGCCTTGTCGAGCCCGGTCAGCCCGCCATAGTGGCGCTCGTTCAGCCGCCAGTCCTTTTCGACGGGCAGCCACAACCGGCCCATTTCCTCGAGCGCGAGGTGCAGCGTCTTGATCGCGCGCGTCTGGAGCGAGGTGAAGCAACGGTCGAAGTCGAGCCCCTTCTCCTTCATCAGCTGTCCCGCGGCGCGTGCTTCGTCGGCGCCCTTCTCGGTTACATCGACATCCCACCAGCCTGTGAAGCGATTTTCCAGATTCCACGCGGATTGGCCGTGACGGATGAGGACGAGCTGGGGCATTGATGTCTCCGGACTGATTTTGCGGGCTTCTTAGCCGTCCGATGAGAAAAGTCATCCCCGGCTGTCACAAAGGAGTGCGCTGGTTCGTCCAGCTTGAGTCCCTCCAGCGAAGGATTGAAGGCCATGCAAGCCCGACTCGATTATTTCAAAGCCGCTCCCGAGGTTCTGAAGGCCCTGATGGCGCTCGAGAACGCCGCCGTGAATTCGGGGCTCGAGCACAGCCTGATCGAGCTGGTGAAGACGCGTGCGTCGCAGATCAACCAATGCGCTTATTGCATCCATATGCACACAAAGGATGCGCGCAAGGCAGGCGAGACCGAGGAGCGGCTCTATCTGCTGAACGCGTGGCGCGAATCGCCGCTCTACACCGACCGCGAACGCGCGGCGCTCGGCTGCACCGAAGCCCTGACCTTGCTCGCCGACACGGGCGCGCCTGACGAGGATTATGAAGCGCTCGCCGCCGAATTCTCGCCCGAGGAACAGGCAAGGCTGACGCTGCTCATCGCCACGATCAACGCATGGAACCGCTTCGGCGTGGGCTTCCGGCTGGTCCACCCGACCCACTGAGCCGCCTTGCTCCTGGCCGGGACGGCGTGGCAAGACCCGTCGCCCCGGCACAGGAGGCAGACATGGCGATCACGCGGCGGACGATGGTGTATGACGGCCCCGGCGGCACATTCGAAAGCGTGCTTGCCTGGGACGATGCGACAACCGCGCCGCGCCCGGGCGTGCTCGTCTTTCCCAATGTCCTCGGTCAGAAGGAATTCGACAATCAGCGCGCCGAAAGACTGGCGGCGCTCGGTTATGTCGCGCTGGCGACCGACCTTTTCGGTCAGGGCAAGCGCAAGACGCGCGAGGATGCCGATTTTGCCGGGCACATGGTTGCGCTGCTCGCGGATCACGACCTGTTGCGCGAGCGGCTGCTCCATGCGCATGCCACCCTCAAGACGCTGGATGAAGTTGATGCCGCGCGCACGGGCGCGATCGGATTCTGCTTCGGTGGACGCTGCTGCCTCGATCTTGCGCGCGCGGGCGCCGATGTCGCGGGGGTGGCGAGCTTTCACGGCATCTATACACGGCCGCCCTGGCCCAATGCGAAGATCACCGCGAAGATTCTTGTCCTCCATGGCTGGGACGATCCGCTCGCGCCCCCCGAAGATGTCGTCGCGCTGGCGAGCGAGCTGACCGATGCGGGCGTCGATTGGCAGCTGCACGCGCACGGCCATACCGGACATGCCTTTACCGATCCGGGCGTCCATATGCACGAGCGCGGACTGTTTCATCAGCCCGATGCCGACCGCCGGAGCTGGCAGGCGATGGAAAATTTCTTCGCCGAGACTTTCGGCGCCGGCTGACGCCCTGTTTGGGTGGGTGCAGGCGAAGCGAGCCTGTCTTCCTTGTGAGTGTTGGAATCCTGGCCAGGATCCTCGCCCTATTGCCTCGCGGCAATCGCACCCACCCGTGCAAAACCGGGCAAGGCGCTTGCGCCTTGCCCTGCTCCACACCCCTCCCCGAAGGGAGGTTCGCAATTCTCAGATCAGGTCAATCATCTCCGCGAGGTTGTCGAGGCAGTCATGCGCGAGCTTCTTGCTGCGCGCGGGTGACCATCCGAATTCCGGGTCCGGCGCCGCTGCATTGTCCTTGAAGGGCATTTCGAGCGTCATCGACACCGCGCCGAACCGCTCCGCAAGCTGCGGTGTCGACATTGACAGATTGGCCTGCCCCGCCGCCGCCACGACATAGCCGAGCCGCGTCTGGAAGTCGGGCGTCCGCGCCGCCAGCGTATCGCGAAACCTGTAGTAGAGACCGCCCTGCTTCTCGTTCCACGAAGGTATCCCCTCGAAGCCCGCAAGAAACGCCGCCGGGATCGCCTCGTCGCCATGCACGTCCATCGCAAAGTCGACGCCGGTGCCATCCATCGCCTTCAGCACATGGAGCACTTCGGGGCTCTTTTCCGCGCTCGGCGCGTGCCATTCGCGGTTGAGGTTTATGCCAACAGCGTTGGTCCTGAGATGCCCGCGCGCCGAGCCGTCGGGATTCATGTTCGGGACGATGTGAATCGTCGCCTTGCTCCTCAGCAGCTGCGCGATCGCATCCTCGGGATCGGTCAGCTTTTCGAGCGCGCCTTCGATCCACCATTCGGCCATCGTCTCGCCCGGATGCTGGCGCGCATAGAGCCAGACCTGCTTCGGCCCCTCACCCATCGTCAGACGTTCGATCGGCCGACCGTCGAGCGAATTGCCGAGCAGCGTGCGCGCCACGCCGGGCTTTGCGGCATGCGATTCGATCAGCGCGGCATGACGCGCGCTCGAATAGGGCGCGAAATAGGCAAGCTCGAGAGCGTCGCCCCTGGGCTCGACATGGATGGTGAGCACGCCGTCGGCATAATGCGTCTCCACCTGCCTCCAGTTTTCGCCATCCTCGCTCGCGCGTGCCGCATAGTCGGGCCAGCCGCCGGGATAGGCCGATTCGGAACAGTTGGTGATGCGCAGGGTCAGCCGGCGCCCCCCCGCGCCGGTCACGCGGAAACAGAACCATTGGAAGAAATCGGACATGTGATCGCGACGGATCGCCAGATCGGCGCTCTCCCCCTCGATCTTCAGGACCTCGATATTTCCGCCGTCAAAATCGCTCGTGATACTAATCGTCATGGCACGCTGATAGTTTCACCTGAGCGGCCGGGGAAGTCCTTGAAAAGCGCACTGGCCAATTTTCCTGCGGCGATGCCCGGTTGTGCCGCGGGCGCGTTCTCCTTGGCCTCGGTCTGGGCACGGCCTTCCCAGATCACGTCGCCCGCCGCACGGCGCTTGATCTGGACATGCAGTTCGGAGACGATCAGGTCCTTGGGCTTGCCGCCGAACGAGAAGCCGACGCCTACGCCGACCCCACCGCCATAGCTGCCCGAGGCGCCGCCCACGCCCACCGACACCGGCGAATTCTGCGCGAGCGCCTGGCGCGTGTCGCGCGAGACCGCCACGGTCGCAACATAGTCGGACGCGCCGATCGCTGCGGGGGCGAAGCCAAGTCGCTGCAGCTCGGCGGCCACCGCATTGGTATAGTTGGTGAATTCGAGGCTCTTCACGCCCGGCGCGGCCGTGTCGATCGCCACCGTGCCCGGCGCGATCGGCTGATTCAGGTGGAAACGCGTCACTTCGACCGGCGGTATGCTGGCCGCGCACCCCGCCAGCGCGAGCGCGGCCCCGACCATTACGGATTTCACCGATCGCTGCGCAACCTTGCTCATATCATTTTCTCCAGCCATCCCGCGTGGATAACGCCTGACCGGCATTGTCTGCCTCAAAATTGCCTTCGGCACCATTGCCATCTCGCCAGCCGTGCCCGCTCGGCTATAGGACCGCAGGCATTGAGGCTTTGGAGTATCGGATGAGCGGCAAATTCCCTGTCCTGGTGACCGGCGGCGCGGGCTATATCGGCAGTCACGCGGTGCTCGCCCTGCTCGATGCCGGCTGGCCCGTGGTGGTGATCGACAATCTCTCGACCGGATTTGGCTGGGCGGTGGACGAGCGCGCGGTCCTCGCCGAGGGCGATATCGAGGATCAGGCGCTGGTTGGCCGGTTGATCGCCGAACACGGCATCGGCGCGATCATGCATTTTGCGGGATCGATCATCGTCCCCGAATCGGTCGAAAACCCGCTCAAATATTACCACAACAACACCGCGAAGAGCCGCGCGCTGATCGAGGCGGCGGTGAAGGGCGGGGTCAGGCACTTCATCTTTTCCTCGACCGCCGCGACCTATGGCATTCCCGAGGAAAGCCCGGTGCGCGAGGATAGTCCCAAGCGCCCGATCAATCCCTATGGCATGTCCAAGCTGATGACCGAGGCGATGCTCGCCGACGTGGCGAAGGCGCACCCCATGAATTTCTGCGCACTGCGCTATTTCAATGTGGCGGGAGCCGACCCGCAGGGCCGCTCGGGCCAGTCGACCGCGGGCGCGACGCATCTGATCAAGGTCGCGGTCGAGGCTGCGCTCGGCAAGCGCGAGTCTGTCTCGGTCTTCGGCACCGACTACGACACCCCCGACGGCACCGGCGTGCGCGACTATATCCATGTGAGCGACCTCGCCGCCGCGCATGTCCACGCACTCGATGCGCTCGCCGCCGATCCCGAATCGAGCCACATCCTCAACTGCGGCTATGGCCGCGGCTTTTCGGTGCTCGAGGTTCTGAACGCGGTCGACCGCGTCACCAACATGAAGATCGAGCGCCGGATGGAGGGCCGCCGTGCGGGCGACCCCGACAGCCTCATTTCGGACAATCGCGCGATCCTTGCGCGCCTGCCCTGGCGGCCACAGCATGACGATCTCGACACCATCGTCACCCACGCGCTCGCCTGGGAACGCAAATTGAGCGAGATTCGCGGGGCCGGAGCCTGATCGTTTGAGGTGGAAGCGCCGTGCGCTTCCGCCGAAAGCGTGAATCAGGCTCGACGCTGATAATTGTGACCTTGATACACGTTCCCGGCTGAATCAGCCGGAAACGATCAAGGTCCGGGCTTGACTCGGGCGCGCCCCCGCCATAGGGCGACGCCTCATTTTTCGAACAACACGAAGTTTTGGAAGCGTTTCGACATGAAGATCCGCAATTCGCTGAAGTCGCTCAAGGACCGTCACCGGGATAATCGCGTGATCCGTCGTCGCGGCCGCACCTACGTCATCAACAAGACCAACCGCCGCTTCAAAGCCCGCCAGGGCTGATCCGGGATGGCGGTCGAGGCCGTCGTCTTCGACGTCGGCAACGTCCTCTACCGTTGGGAGCCTCGCTCCCTTTACGAGCGCCTGATCCCCGATGGTCAGGCGCTTGACGCGTTCATGGACAATGTCGTCACGATGGACTGGCATCTGCAGCACGATGCCGGCCGGCCCTTTGCCGAAACGAGCGCCGAGCTGATCGCCGAGCACCCCCAGCATGCGGAGCTGATCCGCGCCTGGGGCGAGCGCTTCGATGAGACGATTCTCGGCATGGTCGAGGGGATGCAGCCCATCGTCGAGGCGCTCGACGCGAATCGCGTGCCGCTGTTCGCGATCACCAATTTCTCGGGCGAATTCTGGAAGCCCTTTCGTTTGGCAGAAGCGCATATCTTCGATCGCTTCCGCGAGATCGTCGTCTCGGGCGACGAGAAGATGCTGAAACCCGATCCCGCGATCTACGACCTCGCGATCGCGCGCTTCGGCATCGCTCCCCAAAGCGCGATCTTCATCGATGACCGCGAGGACAATGTCGAAGCCGCGCGCAATGCGGGCATGACGGGACATCACTTTTCCGGCGCCGCGGCGCTGAAGACCGAGCTGGAGCGGCTCGGCCTGCTCTGAAACCTGCTCCGCCCCGAAGCGGACGCGCCCCCCATCCCGCACGCACGACCCGCCATATGCCGCGGTGGTTGCTGGACATGCACCTTCACCGACGCCGCCTCGACACATTACGCCGACCGTGTGTCACAATAATGCAACACGCCTCCTAAACATCTATCTCATACTGAAAAATTTCATATGCATTTAATCACAAGACGTCACTTCCATGCAAATATGCCATTGGTAAAAATACGATCGACCTTCCATATCATGTTACATTAGATGTAGAGTGCAATTGGCTAAGCGTGATAACAACTTGGAAATTATCGGAGATAATATTTAGTAACACGGAAATCCTGAAGGAACATTTTGACTTTACCCGTGATCCGTCGTCACCCCGTCCGGTATTCGGGCATATCGCCGACGCGGATTGCAAAACGTCATGCCAGACAGGAGACGCGACATGCGTATCAACGACACATCGCTGCACGATCATGACGGCAGGTCGATCCGACGAGCCATTCCGGGTGTAATCGCCCTGCTGGCTGGCATATCCCTCGCAACTCCGGCGATGGCGCAGAGCGACGAGACCGACTTCTCCGGCTTTCGGGTCGAAGCGCTGGGTGGCTATGACAATACCGGCGTCGACTTTGACGATGATGCCTTCGGCGGCGGCAAACAGTCGCAGAGCGGCTTTCTCTACGGGATTGCCGCGGGTTACGATTTCCAGACCGGTCCGATGTCGTTCGGGATAGACGTCGAGTTCAGTGATGCAACATCGGGCGATCAGTTCGATCTCCAGGGCATCGCGGCTGACGGGCAGGCGGTCGCCGCAACCGCGAACGTCGATGTCGGCGGCGACTTCTATATCGGCGGGCGCGCCGGCTATGTCGTCTCTCCGGGCATCCTGCTCTATCTGCGGGGCGGCTACACGCACGAAAAGGTCGACATCGATGGTTCTGGCACCAAGGCCGGGACGCCGTTCACCTTTGACGACGGCATCGGCCTGGATGGCTTCCGGCTTGGCGTCGGGTCCGAAATCAAGCTGACCGACATGATCTTCGGCCGGGTCGAATATCGCTATTCGAACTATAATAACGGCAATCTGAGCATCGGCAGCAACGATGTGAATCTCGACGCCATGTTCGAGGACATCGACGTGGTTCGTCACCAGGGCGTGGTCGGCGTCGGGATCAGGTTCTGATCGCCCGCGACAGGGTCGCCTCCAGGGAGGCGGCCCTTCTCGCTTAACCGCGATGCCCCTTGAGTTCGTCGCCGCTCAGCCGGACAACGTGGAGCACATTGGTCGACCCCGGCGTGCCGAAGGGAACGCCCGCCATCAGGATCACGCGATCGCCCGCCTTGGCGATGCCGTGGCGCAGCACCATCCGCTTGGCCTTGGCCACCATCTCCTCGAACGACCCGACGTCCCTGGTGTGCACCGCGTGAACGCCCCAGAGCAGCCCCAGCCGCCTTGCGGTCGAGAGCTGCGGGGTGAGCGTCATCAGCGGCACCGAGGGGCGCTCGCGGGCGACGCGCCGCGCGGTCGAGCCCGACATGGTGAAGCAGATGATCGCTGAGGCCGAGACTGTGGCCGCGATGTTGCCCGAAGCCTCGGCAAGCGCGTCTGCCGTCGTCGGATCGGGCAGCGTCTCGGTGAAATGGATGCGCTCGGCATAGCCGGGATCGGCCTCCACCGCGGTCGCGATCTTGTTCATCATCGCGACCGATTCGACGGGCCAGGCGCCCGCCGCCGATTCGGCCGAGAGCATGACGGCATCGGCGCCGTCATAGATCGCATTGGCGACGTCGGAGACCTCCGCACGCGTCGGCGTCGGCGCGGTGATCATCGATTCGAGCATCTGCGTCGCGACCACGACGGGACGGCCCATGCGGCGCGCAGTCTCGACGATGCGCTTTTGCAGCGGCGGCACCGCCTCGGGGGGAAGCTCCACGCCAAGATCCCCGCGCGCGACCATCACCGCGTCGGCGAGCTCGAGGATGCCGTCGAGCCGGTCGATCGCCGAAGGCTTCTCGATCTTGGCGAGCAGCGCGGCCTTGCCGCCGATCAGCCGCCGCGCTTCGGCGACGTCCTCGGCGCGCTGGACGAACGACAATGCGATCCAGTCCGCGCCCTGTTCGAGCGCGAAGCTCAGATCCTTGCGGTCCTTCTCGGTGAGCGCGGCCATCGGCACGATCACGTCGGGCACATTCAGCCCCTTGTTGTCGGAGAGCTTGCCCCCCGTCTCGACCAGCGTCTCGATCCGCTCGCGCGTCACGCTCTGCACGCGCAGGCACAGCTTGCCGTCGTCGAGCAGCAGCCGCGTGCCCGGCTCGAGCGCCTCGAAGATCTCGGGGTGCGGCAGGTTCGCGCGGCTCGCGTCACCCGGCGCCCTGTCGCGGTCGAGCACGAAGCGTTTGCCCGTCTCGAGCATCACCGATCCGCCCTCGAATTTGCCGACGCGCAGCTTCGGGCCCTGCAGGTCGACGAGAATCGTCATCGCGCGGCCCAGTTCGCCTTCGAGCGCGCGGATGTTCGCAATCACCTTCGCGTGCCCCTCATGGCTGCCATGGCTCATGTTGATCCGGAAGGCGTCCGCGCCCGCCACATAGAGCTTCTTGATCATCTCGGGCGTGCTGCTTGCGGGGCCGAGCGTCGCGAGGACGCGGACCTTGCGGCTGCGGGGGGCGATATGGGTGGTCACAAGAGCTCCGGCTGGATTGTGCGGATATGGCCTTACCCGCTATTTAGGACAGATCAACTCTGGAGTGACAACGTTGGACATAGAATCGATCGACGATGCCGTAGCGGCAGAGGTCTTGCGCAGGCTCGTCCACCACCTGCGCCATCGCACCGACGCACAGAATGTCGACCTGATGGGCCTTGCGGGCTTTTGCCGCAACTGCCTGGGCGACTGGCTGGCCGAGGCGAGCGACGGCGCGCTCGACAGGGATGCTGGGCGCGAGGCGGTCTATGGCATGCCCTATGCGGAGTGGAAGGCGAAGCACCAGGGCGAGGCCACGCCCGAGCAGATCGCGCGGATGCAGGAAAGCATCCAGCGCAACGCTTGAGGGGCGGGACGGAATAACGCGCGCGGCGCTTGAGCGAGACGCCGCGCTCGCCTAACAGCACCCTCCACATCTTTGGGAGAATCACCAGCATGAGCGACAATGTCGCCGCAGATCAGCTGCGGTTGTTCATCGAGCGTATCGAACGGCTTGAGGAAGAGAAGAAGGGCATCGCCGACGACATCAAGGATGTCTACAACGAAGCGAAGTCCAACGGTTACGACGTGAAGACGATGCGCACCATCGTCCGTCTTCGCAAGATGGAAGCGCATCACCGCGCCGAAGCCGAAGCGCTGCTCGACACCTACAAGGCTGCGCTCGGTCTCGACTGAGGCGGTCTTCGACATAGACTAAGGAAGGGAAACCCGCGATGATCCTGACGACGACCGCAGCGGTGGAGGGCCAGCCCGTCCACCAGTATCTCGGCATCGTGACCGGCGAGGTGATCGTCGGCGCGAACATCTTCAAGGATCTCTTCGCGGGAATCCGCGACATTGTCGGCGGTCGCGCGGGTGCCTATGAAAGCACGCTGCGCGATGCGCGCCGCGAAGCGTTCGCCGAGCTCGAGGCCGAGGCGCAGGGCAAGGGCGCCAATGCGGTGATCGGGATCGACATCGATTACGAGGTCATCGGCAAGGAGGGCTCGATGCTCATGGTGACCGTTTCGGGCACCGCGGTGCGCATCTGAGCGCTTGAAGACACCAGCAGGAACCAGAGAGGCTTATGGCAGGCCATAGCAAGTTCAAGAACATCATGCACCGCAAGGGCGCCCAGGACAAAAAGCGCTCCGCGATGTTTTCCAAGCTCTCGCGCGAGATCACCGTGGCGGCGAAGTCGGGTCTTCCCGATCCCGACATGAACCCGCGCCTTCGCCTCGCGGTCAACGCCGCCAAGGCGCAGTCGATGCCCAAGGACAACATCCAGCGCGCGATCGACAAGGCCAGCGGCAGCGATGTCGAGAATTACGAGGAGATTCGTTACGAGGGCTTCGGCCCCGGCGGCGTCGCGCTGATCGTCGAGGCGCTCTCGGACAACCGCAATCGCACCGCGACCAATGTCCGCACCGCCTTTTCGAAGAATGGCGGCAATCTCGGCGCGTCGGGTGCAGTGAGCCACGGCTTCGACCGCGTCGGCCTGATCGAATACCCGACAAGCGCCGGCGATCACGACAAGGTGTTCGAGGCCGCGCTCGAGGCTGGCGCCGAGGACGTGACCTTCGACGAGGGCCATGAGATCTGGACCGCGCTCGATGCGCTGCACGAGGTCGCGAAAGCGCTCGAGGCCGTGCTCGGCCCCGCGGAAGGCGCGAAGCTCGCCTGGCGTCCGCAGACAAAGGTCGACGTCACCGAGGACGACGCCAAGAACCTCCTCAAGCTGATCGACACGCTCGAGGACGATGACGACGTCCAGACCGTCTGGGGCAATTACGAAGTCTCCGACGAGGTCATGGAGAAACTGGGATAATCGGGTTCGCGCGGAGCCGCGAAGGCGCGGAGGGAGCAACGCTGCCGCAGGCTGCATTGTCAATCACCCGCTGTCTTTCGCTCGAACACACGTCCTCCGCGCCTCCGCGCCTCCGCGCGCATCCCTTTTTGCCGTCATGATCATCCTCGGACTCGATCCCGGTCTCGGCACCACGGGCTGGGGTGTCATCACCTCGGTCGGCAATCGGCTCAGCCATGTCGCCAATGGCCAGGTGAAGACCGACAGCGCCGCGCCACTGGGCGAGCGCCTCGTCGCGCTCGACGCCGCATTGACCGATATCCTCCTCGAGCATCGCCCCGATGGCGCGGCGGTCGAGGAGGTGTTCGTCAACGTCAATCCGCAGTCGACGCTGAAGCTCGGTCAGGCGCGCGGCGTCTGCCTGCTCGCAGCGGCGCGCAGCGGCATTGTCGTCGGCGAATATTCGCCCAGCCTCGTCAAGAAGGCGGTGGTCGGTGTCGGCAAGGCCGAAAAGGCGCAGGTCCACGCAATGATCTCGCGCCTCCTGCCCGGCGCAAAGATCGCGGGCGCCGACGCTGCGGACGCGCTTGCGGTCGCGATCACCCATGCGCACCATATGGCGAGCGCGCACCGCCTGCGCTGACCACGCTCGACGTCACCCTGAACTTGATTCAGGGTCCATGAACACGAAGGGTGCAAGTTCTGGCGTGACGGTGTTCATGGATCCCGGATCAAGTCCGGGATGACAGCCGGGAAAAAGGCGAACGAACCCGATTCCCTTTTCCCCCGGAACAGGGTAGGAACAAAATATGATCGCGCGCCTCAGGGGGGAACTCGTCAGCACCGGCATGGACCATGCGGTGATCGACGTTAGCGGTGTCGGCTATCTGGTCGGCGCCTCGTCACGCACATTGGCGGTGCTCGGCCCCACGGGCGGCGCGGTCACGATCCACACCGAAATGCTCGTGTCGGAGGACTCGATCCGGCTGATGGGCTTCGCGACCGCCGCTGAGCGCGACTGGTTCCGTCTGCTGACGAGCGTGCAGGGCGTCGGCAGCCGTGTCGCGCTCGCGATCCTGTCCGCACTCGATCCCAATGAGCTCCACCGGTCGATCGCCAGCGGCGACAAGGCAATGATCGCGCGCGCCAATGGTGTCGGACCCAAGCTTGCACAGCGCATCGCCAACGAACTCAAGGACAAGACCGGCGGCATCGCGCTCGGCCCCGGCGGCGTCGCGACCGCAGCTCCTGTCGGCAGCCACGCCTCCGACGCCGTCTCGGCGCTCTCCAATCTCGGCTTCAGGCCCGCCGAAGCCTCGAGCGCGGTCGCCGCCGCCGAGGATGAACTGGGCGAAGGCGCCAGCCTCGACGCGCTGGTCCGTCTCGCGCTCAAGAAGGCAGCGAAGTGACAACCGCGTTGGGCTGCCTCGCCACCACCGCTGTCATTGTCGTGCTCAGCGCGGTCCTGCTTTGGGGCGTCCTCCCAAGCACGACCTGGTGGCAGGTGGACGCGTGTCTGGACGCAGGGGGACGCTGGATCGAGCAGCAGGAAGTTTGTGAAGGTGCAGAGCGATGACCGACGCCGACCGCATCATCACCCCCGCCCGCCGCGCCGAGGATGTCGACGCAGCACTGCGCCCCAAATCGCTGGAAGAGTTTGTCGGGCAGAAGGCGGCGCGCGAGAATCTGCGCGTCTTTATCGAGGCCGCCCGGTCGCGCGGCGACGCGCTCGACCATGTGCTGTTCTTCGGCCCGCCGGGTCTCGGCAAGACCACGCTCGCGCAGATCATCGCGCGCGAGATGGGCGTCGGCTTCCGCTCGACTTCGGGCCCGGTGATCGCCAAGTCGGGCGATCTCGCCGCGCTCCTCACCAATCTCGAGGATGGCGACGTCCTCTTCATCGACGAAATCCACCGCCTCAATCCCGCGGTCGAGGAAGTGCTCTACCCCGCGATGGAGGATCGCGCACTCGACCTGATGATCGGCGAAGGGCCCTCGGCGCGTTCGGTCAGGATCGACCTGCCGCGCTTCACCTTGGTCGGCGCGACGACGCGGCAGGGGCTGCTCACCACGCCGCTGCGCGACCGTTTCGGCATCCCGGTGCGCCTGAACTTCTACACCGTCGACGAGCTCGAAAGCGTCGTGCGCCGCGCCGCGGCGCTGCTCGACCTCGGCATCGCACCCGATGGCGCACGCGAGGTGGCGACGCGCGCGCGCGGCACCCCGCGCATCGCGGGCCGGCTGCTGCGCCGCGTGCGCGATTTCGCCAATGTCGCGGGGGTCGAGACGGTCGATGCGAAGACCGCCGACGCGGCACTCAACCGGCTTGAGGTCGACAAGCTCGGCCTCGACGCGATGGACCGGCGCTACCTCACCATGATCGCCGACATCTATCGTGGCGGGCCCGTGGGCGTAGAAACGCTCGCCGCCGGCCTCAGCGAACCGCGCGACACGATCGAGGAAGTGATCGAGCCCTATCTGATCCAGCTCGGGCTGATCGCGCGCACCGCGCGCGGCCGCATGCTCAACGGCCGCGGCTGGAAGCATCTCGGACTCAATCCCCCGCCCGAGGCGGGACAGGAGAGTCTGTTCGACGGCTGAAGCCGCCAGACACCTTCGTCATGCTGACGAAAGTCAGCATCCATGAACACGGACGGCAAAAGTCCTGACACGCCCGTGTTCATGGATCCCGGATCAGGTCCGGGATGACGGCGGTGTGGTCCAACCGTTTCACGCGCGGGCCGAATTGGCTTTGCCCGCGCGGAATCGAGCGGCTAGAGCCTGTCGCCATGTCGAGTATTGACCGTGACAGACCCTATGCCGGCTATTTCGCCGGCCGCGAGCATCGCTTCGCGCTGCGCGTCTATTTCGAGGACACCGACACCGGGCAGATCGTCTATCACGCCAACTATCTGAAGTTCATGGAGCGCGCGCGTTCCGACATGTTGCGCGAGGCGGGTATCGACCAGCGCATGGCACTGGATTCGGGTCTGGGCGTTTATGCGGTCACCGAACTCGCGATCAGATATCGCCGTCCCGCGAAGCTGGACGACGATCTCGTGGTGGCGAGCACGGTGGAGGAAGTTCGCGCGGCATCGTGCCGCATTCATCAGAGAGTCATGCGCGGGGATGAGATATTGGCCGAAGCGGACGTCGTCGCCGCCTTCCTCTCTCCGCAAGGGAAGCCCAGGCGACAGCCGCAAGCCTGGGTCTATGCGTTCAAGCGGCTGATATGAAGGGACATTGATACCGCGATGGAATCGATCATGTTGAATATGGATGCCGCCACCCTGTCCCCGGTGGCGCTGTTCATGCAGGCCGACTGGGTGGTGAAGGGCGTGATGCTCGGGCTGCTGCTTGCCAGCATCTGGACCTGGGCGATCATCATCGGCTTCTGGGCCAAGCTGAAAAGGCTGAGCAAGGGCTCGGACCGCTTTGAGAGCGACTTCTGGAAGACCGAGGATATCGACCGCTTCCACAACGCGCACAGCAAGTCCGACCTGCCGAGCGCCAAGGTGTTCGACGCGGGGCTCACCGAATGGCGCCGCTCGACGGGCGGAAAGTCGATCGACCGCGACGGCACGCGCGCGCGCCTGGCCACCGCGATGGGCAGCGCGGTAGCGCACCAGATCGACGAGCTTTCGGACCGATTGAACATCCTCGCCACCGTCGGCGCGGTGGCGCCCTTTGTCGGGCTGTTCGGCACGGTCTGGGGCATCATGCGCAGCTTCACCGCGATCGCCGCAGAGCAGAATTCGAGCCTCGCGGTCGTCGCACCCGGCATTGCCGAGGCGCTGTTCGCAACCGCGATCGGGCTGTTCGCCGCGATCCCCGCGGTGATCGCGTTCAACCGCTTCAGCCACGGCATCAACCGGCTCGAGGCGCGGCTCAACCGCTTTGCCGATGGCTTCCACACCACGCTCAGCCGTGAACTGGAGATCGCCAGCTGATGGCAATGGGTCCCCTTCCCTCCCGCGCTGGCCGGGGCCGCCGCGCCCCGATGGCCGAGATCAACGTCACGCCGCTGGTGGACGTGATGCTGGTGCTGCTCATCATCTTCATGGTGACCGCGCCGCTGCTCGTCACCGGCGTGCCCGTGAACCTGCCCGACAGCCGCGCGGGCGCGCTCGAGCCCGACCGGAAGCCCATCCAGATCTCGCTCGACAATGAAGGCCGCGTCTTCGTCGACGATCAGGAGGTGATGGAGGCCGAGCTTCCCACCATCCTCGAATCGAAGCGCCCGCCGCAGGGCGGCGATGAGCCGCAGGTGTTCCTGCGCGCCGATCGCGGGCTCGATTACGGTCGCGTGATGCGCGTGATGGGCGAGCTCAACCGCGCGGGGCTCAACAAGGTGTCGCTCGTCACCACCGGCGCGGAGCAGGCCGGCTGATGATGGACCGCGTCGAGAAGGCAGGGCTCGGGATAGCCATTGCCGGCCATGCCGTGCTGTTCGGCCTGTTGTCGGTCGGCTTTCTCGCCACGCCCAATCCCGCCAACCTGAAGCAGAAGCCGATCGAGGTTACGCTGACCGACGAGGTCGCGCTTGAAAGCACCGCGCCCGATCCGATCAGCGAACCGCCCGCCGCGCTCTCTCCCGAGCCGGCGCCGCTCGACATGCCCGAGCCCGAGGCGCAGCCCGCGCCGCCCGAGCCCGAACCGATGAAGCGCGCAGAAGTGAAGCCGGCGCCCGCGCCCAAGCCCGCCGAGAAGAAGCCGACGGAAAAGCCCAAGCCCGAAAAGGCCGCCGCCAAGCCCGCACCCAAGGCGCCAAGCAAGCAGCAGGCAACCGCCGAGCCCCAGCGCAAGAGCCGGCTCAGCCGCGACATGCTGGCGGGACTGACCGACGCACCCACGCAGACGCGCGCCACGGGCACCCCCGCGCAAAAGGCGGGACCGGCGGTGCAGTCGGCGCTCGCAGCCGAGGTGCTGCGCCAGCTCAAACCGCACTGGACCGCGCCGACCGGGGCCGACGCCGAGAAGCTGCAGACCAAACTCTGCCTCACCGTCTCCAAAACCGGCGCGGTCACCAATATCGAGACGCAGGGTACGACCGGGGTCACCGCGTCCAACCGCGGGCTGGTGCAGCTGCATCAGGAACGCGCGATCAAGGCGGTGAAGCTGGCGTCGCCGTTCAAGAACCTGCCACCGCAATTCTACGATACCTGGAAATCCATGTGCCCGATCGGTTTTGACAAGAGGCTATCGCAATGACCCATTTCAAGCTGCTCACCACTGGCTTCGCCGCAGCGTTGCTGACCGCCATTCAGCCGGCGGCCGCCCAGCTCAGCGTCGACGTCACCGACGAAAGCGGCAATGACCTCGTCATCGCGATCCCCGCCATGCCGACCCCGCAAAGCGCGCCTACCGCAGCAGGCACCACCGATGCGCTCGGCCGGCAGGTCGCCGAAGTCGTCGCCTCCGATCTCCGCGGCAGCGGGCTCTTCCGCCCGATCGGTCCGGCACAGGTGCGGAACATCACCTTTCCCGAGGTGACCGCGCCGCAATTCGATTACTGGCCCGGTACGGGCGCACAGGCGCTCGTCCAGGGTTTCGTGCGCGCCAATGGCGACGGCAACCTGACCGTGGGCTGCTATCTCTACGACGTCGCGCTGCGCAGCGAACTCGTGCGGCAGGGCTTCGTCGTCCAGCCCTCCGACTGGCGTCGCGCCGCGCACAAATGCGCCGACACCATCTATTCGCGCCTGTCGGGCGAAAGCCCCTTCTTCGACAGCCGCATCGCCTACATCGCCGAGACCGGCCCCAAGGGGAACCGCACCAAGCGCCTCGCGATCATGGATTCGGATGGCGCCAACCACCGTTTCATCACCAATGGTCAGGCGATCGCGCTGACGCCGCGCTTCTCGCCCGACTACAAGCAGATCGTCTATCTCAGCTATCTCAACAACCGCCCGCGCGTGTTCGTCTACGACATCGGCACGGGCAAGCAGCGGCTCGTCTATGAGGCACAGGGCGCCACGCTCGCGCCGCGCTTCTCGCCCGATGGCCGGACGATCCTGTTCTCGATGGCGACTGGCGGGAATACCGATATCTACAGCATTCCGATTACCGGCGGCACGCCACGGCGGCTCACCACCGCGCCGGGCATCGACATCGGCGGCAGCTTCTCGCCCGACGGCTCGCAGATCGTCTTCGAAAGCGATCGCTCGGGCGGCCAGCAGCTTTACATCATGAATGCCGACGGCTCGAACCAGCACCGCATCAGCTTTGGCGGGGGGCGCTATGCGACCCCCGAATGGAGCCCGCGCGGCGACCTGATCGCCTTCACCAAGATGGCGGGCAATTTCCGTGTCGGCGTGATGAGTCCCTCGGGCGACGGCGAACGGCTTCTCACCAACAGCTGGCAGGACGAAGCGCCGACCTGGTCGCCCAATGGCCGCGTCATCCAGTTCTTCCGTACGAGCCAGGGCCGCGGTGGCACGTCGAGCGTGTGGCAGGTCGACCTGACCGGCGTGAACGAGCGGCGGATTCCGACGCCCGTCGACGGCTCGGACCCCGCATGGGGCCCGATTCTTCCGTAATCACAGGAACGAAAATGCGGGGTTCGGGTTGACCCCGTAATGATTTCGCCCGACCAAGGCCCGCGACAGGGTGGGCAGTGTTGTTTGTAGTAAAAGGAGAAAGAAATGGCCCGTCTGGGTAGCAAGATCATCCTCGCCGCGAGCCTCGTCGCGCTCGGCGCGTGCGCCAAGAAGGCGCCGGAGCAGCTGCCGCCACCGCCCGCCACCGAACAGCCCGACACGGGCGACCAGTCGGGCGTGGGCACCGCGCCCGTCCCCGGATCGCAGGCCGATTTCATTGCCAAGGTCAGCTCGGACAAGATCTTCTTCGGCCTCGACCAGTTCGACATCGACGCCGAGGATCAGGCGACGCTTTCGAGCCAGGCGCAGTGGCTGCAGCAATATCCCAATGTCCGCGTGACGATCGAAGGTCATGCCGACGAACGCGGTACGCGCGAATACAACCTCGCGCTCGGCGAGCGCCGCGCCAATGCGGCGAAGAACTATCTCGCGTCGCTGGGCATCCCCGCCTCGCGCATCTCGGTGATCTCGTACGGCAAGGAGCGCCCCGAAGCGCTGGGTTCGGACGAGGCAAGCTGGGCGCGCAACCGCCGCGCGGTGACCGTCACGGTCCAGTAAGCGCGTCCAAAGACTGGCGAAAGGGCCGTCGGGGCAATGCTCCGGCGGCCCTTTTTCTTTGCACCATCCCCCTGCCGTCATGCTGACGAAAGTCAGCATCCATGAACGCGAACGGTGCAGCTTCTGACACGACCGTGTTCATGTGCCGAATCAAGTTCGGCATGACGACCGGGCGTGCATCCCGTTTGCGCTTGACCGAATCGGTCTACGATATAATTATGATATCATAATTATGGAGGACGACATGACCGAGGGGAAATCAGCCGCGTCGCTCAATGCGAGCAGCGAGCGGCCGGCAAACACGCAGAGCGGCTATCTGATGCTGCTCCTGCTGCTGGTCACGATCGCGGCGGAGGCGTGGGGATTCATCCAGTTCGCCAGCGACCAGCAGAGCGGCACCGTCGTTGCCGTGATGATCGTCGCGCTCATCGCGATGGTCCTGATCCTGTCCGGCTTCTACCTGATCCAGCCCAACCAGGCCGCGGCGATCCTGCTGTTCGGCGATTATCGCGGCACCGATCGCACCACGGGGCTGCGCTGGGTTCTCCCCTGGCTCACCCGCACCAAGATTTCGGCACGCGTCCACAACATCACCTCGGACAAATTGAAGGTGAACGACCTGCGCGGCAACCCGATCGAGATCGCCTCGAACGTCGTGTGGCGCGTCACCGACAGCGCGCAGGCGCTGTTCGACGTCGACGACTACAAGCAGTTCGTCCACATCCAGATCGAGAGCGCGGTGCGCGCGATCGGCTCGCGCTATCCCTATGACGATATCGAGCACAAGGAAGTGACGCTGCGCGGCGATGCCGAGCATGTCAGCGAGGAACTGCGGATCGAGCTGCAGGAACGCGTCCAGATCGCGGGGGTCACGATCGACGAATGCCGCCTGACGCACCTCGCCTATGCGCAGGAGATTGCGCAGGCGATGCTGCGCCGCCAGCAGGCCGAGGCGGTGATCGCCGCGCGCAAGAAGCTCGTCGAGGGCGCGGTGTCGATGGTGGAGACCGCGCTCGAACAGCTGAGCGCCAAGAACGTCGTCCACCTCGATGACGAGCGCAAGGCGGCGATGGTCTCCAATCTGATGGTCGTGCTGTGCGGCGAGCGCGACACGCAGCCCGTCGTCAACACCGGAACGCTGTACCAGTAAGGATATCGGGCGTTGGCCGCTCCCCCCAAAAAGGCGTTCCCGCTGCGTCTCGAGCCCGCGCTGTTCGCGGCGCTCGAGCGCGCGGCGGCGAGCGACCTCAGGAGCGTCAATGCCGAGATCGAGATATTGCTGCGTGAGGCGCTGGCGCGGCGGGGCGTGAAGGTCGCCGCCCCCGAACAGCGCCCGCGCGGGCGGCCCCCCGGCAAGACCGGGGAGGATGAGGCATGATCCACCCCTTCACCTGCGCCGCGCACAAGCCCTGGCTGATCGCGATCAGCGCGGCGCTGCTGACGATCGGGGTTGCACTGGTGGTTTCGGGGTAGAAACTCCTCCCCGGGCGCGTACCCGGGGAAGAATATCTCAGTGGACGAAGCGCGCCACCACGTCGCGATAGGACCGGCTGACCTTCACCTGCGCGCCCGAATCGAGCACGAGGAAGCATTCGCCGTTGGTGTGCGGCTTGACCTGTTTGACAAGGTCGAGATTGACGATCGTCGAACGGTGGACGCGCTGGAAACGGCGCGGATCGAGCCGCTTTTCGAGATCCTTCATGGTCTCGCGCAGGATCAGCGTGTTGTCGCCGGTATAGATGCACATGTAATCGCCCGCTGCGTCGATGCGCTCGATCGAATCGACATCGACGCGGAAGATCTGCCCGCGATCCTTGATGTTGATCAGCTTCTCATAGCGGTTCGATGCGTGCGTCTCGTGGTTCTCGCCCATCGATTCGGCGGCCTCGGGCGCCACCTCGGTGAGCACTTCCTTCAGCCGCTCTGCCTCTTCCTGCCCGCGCTTCTCCGACAGACGCTGGCGCACGCGCTCGAGCGTGTCGGCAAGTCTTTCGGGCTCGACGGGCTTCATCAGATAGTCGGTGGCCTGCGCCTCGAAGGCGCGGATCGCGTGGTCCGAATAGGCGGTCACGAACACGAACAACGGCGGTTCGACCTCCATCATCCCCTGCACGACGGAGAAACCGTCGAAACCGGGCATCTGGATATCGAGGAACACCAGATCGGGCTTGTTGGTCTTGATCGAGCGAATCGCCTCGCGGCCATTCAGGCAGGTATCGACGATTTCAACATCGTCATGGGCTTCCAGTCTCAGTTGAAGCCCCTGAATCGCAAGGGGTTCGTCATCGACCAGAATGGTACGTATCGTCATGCGGCCACTTTCGGCTGTTCTTCCAGTAGTAACGGGAACTCGATGACAACGCTGAACCCGCCCGTTGGTTTCGAGCCGGCATCGAATCGATGCTCGGGTCCGAACGCCTGGGCGAGACGGTCACGTATGTTAGCGAGACCCACTCCTGTTGAATAGCTGGGCCTGAGTACCGCTCCGTTCAACCCCGGCCCGGTATCCGACACGGTGATCTGCACCCGATCTCCGGCAAGCCGCGCATCGACCGAAATGTCCGCGCCTTCCTCCTGCGGCGTGACCGCATATTTGATCGCATTCTCGACAAGTGGCTGAAGCAGCAGCGAAGGCAGCCGCGCCTTTGATACGCGTTCGTCGACCGTGAAGGTCGTCCTGAGCCGGTCCTCGAAACGCATCTTCTCGATCTCGAGATAGAGCTTCAGCGTCTCGACCTCCTGCGCGATCGTCACCTGCGCGGTCGGCTCGTTGGCGAGCGTGTAGCGCAGGAACGAGGAAAGCCGTGACAGCATCGCATTGGCGCGCTCGGTCTGCTTCAGGAGCACCAGCGTCGAGATCGAGTTCAGGGTATTGAAAAGAAAGTGCGGATTGAGCTGATAGCGCAGCATCGCCAGCTGCGCGGCGCTTGCCTGGCTGTCGAGCTTGACGAGCTGGTCGGCCTGTTCCTCGACGATCAGGTAGAAGTTGATCGCATAATAAAGCGAAGACCATGCCGCGAGGATGGTGAGATCGAGGAACAGCATGCCCGTGATCACGCTCGTCGAAAACGGCGTGGTCGGACGGTTGATCGTCGAGAACACCCACGCGTCGATCGTCGCATAGAGCAAAGTCGCGAGCACGACCGCGCCCACCGAAACGCCCCAGGTAACGATCCGTCGCTGGTTGATGACGAGCCGGTAGATCACCGCGAGGATCAGCGTCAGCGAATAGCCCGTCACCACATGGATCAGCAGCGGCACCATGAATTCGAGCGGGAAGCCGTTGGAGAAGCCCGAAATGGCGCGCAGCACGAGATAGCCCGCCCAGCCGCCCGACTGGAGGTTCCAGAAAGCCCGGTTCTTGTCGTCGAAGAACGGCTTTTCGATAAGGCCGATATGCGCCATGTGTTTCGCATTATTCGATTGCGCGGCGCACGGGAAGCCGTTGCGTCCCGTAGTGTTCGAGCGCATAGCGCCGCGCCATGAACACGATCCGCGCACGACTGACGGGCGAGAACAGGGCCATTGCGCTCTGGATCGTCGCGTGTGCGCTGATGCTCCGCATGCTCGTCCCCGCGGGCTGGATGCCGGCGACCGATGCCGATGGCGCGGTGCGGATCACATTGTGCACCGGTCAGGGGCTGGTCGAGGCGTGGGTCGCCACGGACGGCAGCCTGCACGACAAGGCGCCGCAGAAATCGGAGCCGAAAACCGATCAGCCCTGCTCCTTTGCGGGGCTCGGCGCCGCGTTTGACGCGGTGCCGGCGGTCGCTTTCACGCCATCGCTCTACTTCGTCACAGCCACCGCGATCACGCTGCCGGCGTCGGTCGCGATCGGCCGCGGCCTCGCCGCCCCGCCGCCACCCGCCATCGGACCGCCCGCCACCCTCTGAACCCCGTCCGCGCCCGGACTTCCGGGCCGAATCGCTTTGTTCAGAGGAATTCCAGTCATGACGTCGCTTATCCGCGCGCTTTCGGGCGCGTCGTTCATTGCTTTTGCCGCCACCGCCACCCCCTCGCTTGCCGATGATAGCGGCCCCATCATCGTCACCGCGCAGCAAGTCGAAGAAGCCGAGGCCGCCACCGCGCGCACGCCCGGCGGGGCCGACACCGTTGCCGCCACCGAATATGAGGACAAGGTCGCGGTCTCGCTCCGCGACGCGCTCGCCTTTTCCCCGGGCGTCTATACGCAGCCGCGCTTCGGGCAGGAGGTGCGCCTCTCGATCCGCGGCTCGGGGATCAGCCGCGGCTTCCACATGCGCGGCCTGACGCTGCTGCAGGACGGAACTCCGATCAACCTTGCCGACAATAATGGCGATTTCCAGGAGCTCGACCCGCAGGTCTTCCAGCATATCGAGGTGCTGCGCGGCGCCAACGCGCTGCGTTTCGGCAGCTCGACGCTCGGCGGCGGGATCAATGCGGTGACCCCCACGGGCCGCACCGAGCCCGGCTTCGAACTGCGCGTCGATGGCGGCAGCTTCGACACGATCCGCACCAGGGCCGCCATCGGCTATGCCGATGACCGCGCCGATGTCTGGGCGGCGATCACGACAGACCGCTCGGATGGCGACCGGATGCACGCCAGCCGCGATTCGCTGCGTTTCAACACCAATATCGGCCTGCGCCTTACCGACATGATCGAAACGCGCTTCTACGCGACATTGAGCCAGATCGACCAGGACCTGCCCGGCGCACTCACGCGCAGCGATGCGCTGACCGACCCGGAAAAGTCGAACGCGATCAATATCGTGCAGGATCAGGAACGCGACATCGACTCGATCCGCCTCCAGAACCGCACCACGGTCGATCTCGGGAGCGGCACGCTCGAGGCCGGGCTGTTCTACAATGGCAAGAACCTGTTCCACCCGATCTTTCAGGTCATCGACCAGAACTCGGAGGATTACGGCGCCTATGCGCGGCTGAACCTTGCCGGCGAGATCGGCGGCGTACCCGTCGAGGGCCTGATCGGCTCCACCGCGCGCTTCGGCCATGTCGATGCGCGCCAGTTCGTCAATGTTGGCGGCAACCGCGACGCCCCCACCCAGACCGCGCGGCAGGAAGCGCAGACGATCGACAGCTATGGCGAGCTGCGCGTCATGCCCCTGGCCGGGCTCAGCCTGATCGCCGGCGGCGTGTGGACGCATGGCGAGCGCACGATCGACAACCGCACCAGCGCCGCGCTCAGCGGCAGCGCCAGCTTCGACGAGTTCTCTCCCAAATTCGGCCTGCTCTACGAACCCGCAAAGGACATCCAGCTCTACGCGAATTACAGCCGCTCGCACGAGCTGCCCGGCTATGGCGAGCTGGCGCAAACGCAGGTCGGGGGGCTCACCGGCTTCGTCGATCTCGATCCCCATCGCGCCTGGACGATCGAATTGGGCACGCGTGGGCAGCACGGGCTCGCCGCGTGGGACGTCACGCTCTACCGCTCGGACATCAGGGGCGAGATGCTGCAATATTCGGTCGTGCCCGGCGTCATCCCCGCCGCGACCTTCAATGCCGACAGGACGCGTCATCAGGGGATAGAGGCGGGGCTCGAACTCCGCCTCGCGCCATTCGCGACGCTCCGGCAGGTGTATCAGCTCAACGACTTCGCCTTCAGGAACGACGCGGTCTATGGCGACAACCGCCTCCCCGTGATCCCGAAGCACCTCTACCGCGCCGATTTGCGGCTGGGCACCGAACGCTTCGCGGTCACGCCCAATGTCGAATGGGTGCCGACGGGCGGCTGGGCAGATTATGTCAATGCGACGCGCGCGCCGGGTTACACGCTGTTCGGCCTCGGTGCCGAGGCCAATGTCACCGACGGGCTGACGCTGTTCTTCGACGCGCGCAACCTCACGGGCGAAAAGGCGATCGGCGACATCTCTGCGGTCGTTCGCGCCACCGCTGCATCCGCGATCTATTACCCCGTGGAGCGCCGCGCCCTTTACGGCGGCGTGCGTGCGCGCTTCTGAAGGAGGACGGGCCGATGGACACTACCGCCCTCTATCACGCCGTGTGGCGCTGGCATTTCTATGCCGGGCTGATCATCCTGCCCGTGCTCGCCTGGATGGCGGCAACGGGCGCGCTCTATCTCTACAAGCCCGAGGTCGAGCGCGCGGTCTATGGCCAGTGGACGCAGCGCCAATATACCGGCGACCCGATCACGCTCGGCGCGATGGTCGAAAGCGTCAGCCTGCAGGCGCATGGGCGCATCACGCGCATCGCACGCCCCGCCGATGACGCCGGGAGC
This sequence comes from Sphingomonas sp. LaA6.9, assembly GCF_022601895.1. Classification (GTDB taxonomy): domain Bacteria; phylum Pseudomonadota; class Alphaproteobacteria; order Sphingomonadales; family Sphingomonadaceae; genus Sphingobium_A. Next base: position 25,522 of record NZ_JAKVIO010000027.1, on the reverse strand, counting down.
TGGCGGATGACCGTCGAGCGCGCTGACGGCGAAAAGCGTACGGTGTTCGTCGATCCTGCGCTCGGGCTCGTCATGGGCGATGTGCCCGAGGGCGGGGTGATGAAGACCGTCAAGGATCTCCACAGCCTCGTCATCACCGGGCCCATCGGCAATGCGCTGGTCGAGATCGTCGCGGGCTGGACGATCCTGCTGTGCCTGACGGGCTTCTACCTGTGGTGGCCGCGCGCGGGCCAGAAGGCGCTGGCGCTGCGCGGAACCCCGCGCGGCCGTCTGTTCTGGCGCGATCTCCACGCCTCGACGGGCGCGATCGCGGGCGTAGTGATCCTGTTCCTCGCGGTCACGGGCATGCCCTGGTCGGGCTTCTGGGGAGAGCAATTGCAGGGCGTCGTCAGCGCGACGGGCACGGGCCGCCCGGCCGCGCCCGGCCCGGCACCCTGGGAGCACCGTGATCACCACGCCGCGGCCGAACTTCCCTGGTCGATGCAGGCGTCCCCCGCCCCGCACGGCCATGGCGCCGGCCATATCGGGCCCGATCACGTTGCCGCGATAGCCGCCGCGCGCGGCATCGGGCCCGGCTGGACGATGGTCATGCCGCCCGCGCCGGGCGCGCCCTGGCTCGTCACCGACGCGAGCGCGAAGACCGCCGACACGCGCGTCCTCTATATCGACGCGGGCAACGGCAATGTGCTCCAGGATGCGCGCTGGTCCGATTTCGGCGGCGGCGCAAAGACGATCGAATGGGGAATCGCGGTCCATCAGGGCGAACAATATGGCGAGGCCAACCGGCTGGTGATGCTCGCGGGCTGCATCGCGATACTGCTGCTCGCGCTGAGCGCGCCCATCCTCTGGTGGAAGCGCCGCTTCGCCGCGCCGCCCCCCGCGCGCGATGCTGGCAGAACGCAGGGTGTGGCCGCGATCATGCTCGTGCTGGGCGCGCTCTTTCCATTGACCGGCGCGACGATGCTCGCGGCGCTTCTGGGCGAATGGCTGTGGAACCGGCGGCGCATACTCGCCAGATCCCGCCCGGGCTGACGCCATATCAATTCCGTTCGGGCTGAGCCTGTCGAAGCCCTGTTCTTCGGCCACTTGCCGCCAAAGGCGAAGGGAGGGCTTCGACAGGCTCAGCCCGAACGGATCTGGTGCATTTTGCAACCCGACGCGCTTGGCGCTACTCTCGGGCAAAACATGCCGGAGAGGACGCCATGACGCTCGAGACGCACGACCGCGCGCAGTTCACCGCGATGGAGAATGGCACGCAGGAAGACTGGATGAAGATCGCCAGCCATTTCGGTCCCTTTGCGGCCAATGGCGGCAAGCGCGTGCTCGATCATCTCAGGTTGCTCGAGGGCGATTATGGCGGCTTTCCGGTCGACCGGATGCAGCACTCGCTGCAAACAGCAACGCGCGCGCACCGCGACGGGCGCCCCGACGACTATGTCGTCATGGCGCTGATCCACGACATCGGCGACACGCTGGGCGCGTATAACCACCCCGACATTGCCGCCGCGATCATCAAGCCCTTCGTGTCGGAGGAGCTCCACTGGATCACCGCGCAGCACGGCATCTTCCAAGGCTATTATTTCTTCCATTATCTCGGCATGGACCGCGACCTGCGCGAGCAATATCGCGGCCACCCGCATTTCGAGGCCTGCGCGGAATTCTGCGAGAAATACGACCAGTCGGCCTTCGATCCCGCTTATGAAAGTGCGCCCCTGAGCTTCTTCGAGCCGATGGTGATGAAGCTGTTCGAACGCCCGCGCCAGAGCATCTACGCCAAGGCGCTCGACGACGCGGCCTGAGCGCTTAACTTCACTTAACTTCGCAAATTTCTCACCAACGTACATCTTGATGCGTCCGGCTCCCGCGACGCGCTGACAGCGCGCCGTCAAGGAACATAAAGAGAGCGAATTCTGTAGGACAGCACCCAAAGCAAAACCGCCGCCCCTTTGCAGGGACGGCGGCCTTGTTTGTTTCGCTTCTGATCGGGATCAGAAGTCGTAGCTGATGCCGACCTTCAGACGCCACACCGACGAGCTGAAGTTGATCTGGTTGTCGGCCTGGAACGTGTCGCCCGTGAAGCCGCTGATGATGTAGCGTCCCTGTGCGTCGACGCCCGTCGAGTTCGCGATGTCCTGCACGCCGTAGAAGGCGCGACGACGCTGAACGTTCCAGTCGGAGTCGAGGAAGTTCAGGAAGTTGTCCATCGTGGCATAAAGCTTGAGCTTGTCCTTGTGCCCGAACAGACGACCCGGCCCCGGAATTTCCTGCGAGAAGGTCAGGTCCATGTCGAAATACCAGTCGTTCGAGCAGCTGTTCCGCTCGACGGTACGGCCGATGAACTTTTTCGCGCAGTCGAGACCATTGGCGAACGCGACGAGCTGGTCGACCGCCGCCATGTTCGACGTCGGCGCGATGTTGGGGTCGGTACGGCCGGTCGGCAGGTAGACCAGTGCGTTGTCGCTGCCCGACACGCTGTCCGCGAACACGCCGCTGCCCGAGAAGGTCAGGCTGTACGGACGGCCCGAACGCGCAACGAACGTGATACCCAGACGCGTTGCGAGATCGTCGAAGAACTCCTCCTTGAAGTTCATCTGAGCTGTAATGTTATGACGGCTGCCGAAGAAGCCGCGCGACGCAGCCGGGTTCTGGCGATCGAAGGCCGCGGTATTGTCGAAGTTCGAACCCGCGGTCGAGTTGTACATGTTCCGGCGGTCATGTGCGTCGGTGTAGGAATAGCCGAGGCTGAAGTACGTCGAGCCACCGTCGGTGAACACGCCACCGTCGAAATTCTTCGACAGGATGAACGAGGCGATCTGGCTGTGATAGCTGCCCGCGTTGGTCAGCATCAGTTCGTCGTCGCGCGACGTGCCGAAGCAGGCAGCATTGACGTTCGTATAGGTCGGGGTCGGATTGACGCCGACGAACTTGGCCGTGCAGCCCGCGCGCGTCGGGTCGATCGCCGCGTAGATCGGACGACCGTCGATCGAATAGCCCTGCAGCCCCTTCGAGATGTCGGGAACCTGCGAGAGGTCAACGATCGTGAACGGATTCTTGTACTTGCTGTAGATGTAGTCGAGGTTGAGCTGCCATCCGTTGAAGAAACCGCTGTCCGCGAAGTTCAGTTCCGACGAGAAGCCAAGGTTGGCGCGCCAGACGGTTGCCATCTTGATGTCGGGATCGATCGACTGGGTATCACCAAGGCCGCGCGCGGCCGAGGCCGAGCCGGAGGTGACGATGCACTGCGGCACGCCGGTGAACTGGCCGTTGACGACGACGCCGACCTGGCCGGCGGGGCAACCGGCGTCCTGCGTCGTTCCCTGCGAGAAACCACGACCGTCATTCTGGAATGCGTTGGCAAACCAGACAACCGGATCGCCGCCGGCGAAGACGCCGACGCCGCCGCGCACCTGCGCACGGCTGAACACGGCGAAGTCGTCGAGGTCATAGGTCAGCGCAAAGCGCGGCATCACGACGGGATCGATGTTGCTGAAGCCCGTGGTGTTGGTGATGCCGTAGCGACGCACGAACTCGGTGTTCAGCTTTGGCGAACCGCCATTATACCAGTCGACGCGGACGCCCGCGACCGCGCTGAGCTTGTCGTTGATCTTCCAGTCGTCCTGGGCATAGATCGACCAGATGTCGCGCGAGAAGGCCGCAGCAGCGTCGTTCACGTCGCCGGTGGCCGAATAGTTGCCGAACGCGCCCTCGACCTGGCCACCCACCACGTTGGCGGCGCTGTTGGTCGTGTTGTTGTTGCCCAGACCCGGCGAGAGCAGGCCCGCCTCAAGATCCGCGATATTTCGGAAGTTCAGCGTGCCCGTCGCGTTCTGGACGAACAGGTTGAAGAGCTGCGCGTGGTTCAGTTCGAAGCCAAGCTTGATCTGGTGATCGCCCGCATCGAGCTTTGCAACCGCCTTGAACTGGTCGACATTGGTGCGCAGGTCGTTGGCCGAGCGCGAGAAGCCCGGCCCTGCCTCGACCACGCCGTCCGGCCCGGTCGCATTGTCGACGCCGACGATGATGCGCGGGATCGGATTGGCCGACTGCGCCTCGCCGCCACCGACAGGATCCTGAACGTCACGGACTTCGGAACGCGAATAACGAAGTTCGGTCTGGAGCGCGTCGGTCCACTGCGAATAGAGGCGGGCTGAATAATAGTTCGACTTCGTGCCGCTCAGGTAGAAGGTGTTGCGGCCAACTGCGGTGTTGGCGAAGGTGCCCGTCGTCGCGAGATCGTCCGCGCGCATCGTCGATTCCTCGAGGCGCTGATAGGTCGCTTCGAGACGATGATCGTCGTTGATCTGCAGGTCGGCGCGGACGAAATAACGGTCGTTCTCGAACGGGCGGCTATAGACCAGATCACCCGTGTCGATCTTGTAGACGCGGTTCAGGACTTCGCGGATCGCGTCGAACTGCGCCTTGGAAACGCCGGGCATCTCGATCGGATAGTCGGCGCCGGTCGGACCTTCGTCCTGCGACTGGCCGGCTTCCTGATGCTCATAGGCGCCGAAGACGAACAGACGGTCCTTGATGATCGGCGCGCCCAGATAGGCACCCCAGCGCTTGTCGGGCTCGATCGGCGCGACCTTGCGGCCGGCGACCGTGTCGCCGCGCATGCCGTTGTCCGAATATTCGAAGAAGCCGCCGAACTGGTACTCGTTGGTGCCCGACTTGGTGACGGCGTTGATGGCGCAGCCCGTGAACTGGCCATAGTCGACGTCGAAGGGCGCGAACTGCACTTGCGTTTCGCGGATCGCGTCATAGGGGACCGGCGTCGAGCTTCGCGAGGAGAAGCCCGTGTCGTTCAGGCCGTAGATGTCGCCCTGGCTGATGCCGTCGACGGTGAAGGCGTTACCACGATCGTTGCCGCCAAGGCACGAAATACGGTCCTGGCCCGAGCCGCCATCGTCGCGGTCGAGGCTGACGCGCGGATCCATGCGGATAACGTCGCGCACGTCGCGGTTGAAGCTCGGCGTGGTCTGTAGAATTTCGGTCGAGAAGCTCTGGCCGGGTCCGATAGCGATCTGGGTGAGGTTGACGCGCGACGCGGTCACGACGATCTCGCCGGCGCCCGTGGTCAGCGCGAACTTCAGGCTCGCATTGCCCTGCAGGTTGATCGCGATGTCCTGGACGGTCTGGCCTTCGAAGCCTTCGGCGGTCGCGGTGACGGTGTAGGGACCGCCGACCGTCAGGCCCGATGCGTTGAAGTTGCCCGTCGCTCCGGTCACGACGGTGCGGGTCGCGCCCGTGCGCGTATCGGTGATCGCAACGCTGGCGCCGACGACGGGTGCGCCGCTGTCATCAGTCACGGTGCCTTCGACACCCGAAGTGATCTGCTGCGCCTGCACGGGCGCGATCGGAAATGCCATTGGAGCGGCAAGGGCAGCCAAAGCCAGCCCGACGTAAAGACGGTTCTTCATGTAATTCCCCCTTGGTGACGCACGCCACTTGCAGAAATCGCAACTTGTTCTTGGCGCTGCACTGCAGCAAATCCGGCGCCCCTAGAAGCCCCAAATGTTGCGTCGCGATGACAGGGCGTTAGAAAATTTCAGACTAGTGCAATTTTGCCACAGTGGCCCAGAATGCGGCACCGCAGCACCGTGCAATTTAAGGCACTAAAGGTTGCTCGCGAGGCTGGAACGAAAGGCGCGGCGATATGCGCCGGGGGTGACCTGCATCTGCCGGACAAAGGCGCGGCGCATCGCATCCTGACCCGAAAAGCCGCATTTCAGCGCGATCGAATTGACGTTTGGCGGTCCCGATTCGAGCATCCGTCGCGCCGCGTCGATCCGCGCCTTTTCCACGAAATCGGCGGCGCTCATGCCGGTTTCGCGGCGGAACACGCGCGAGAAGTTGCGCTCGCTCATCGCGGCGCGCCTTGCCATCGCGCCCAGCGAGTGATTCTCCTCGGGATGGTTGCGCACGCGCATCTGCACGCGCTCGATATTGTCGCGCAGCGCCGCGGGCGCGGCGAGGTTGACGGCATATTGCGCCTGTCCGCCCGGACGCCTCAGGTACATGGCCAGCCGCCGCGCCACCCAGAGCGCGATCGCGTGACCGTGATCCTCCTCGATCAGCGCCAGGGTCATGTCGATCGCCGCGGTCACCCCGCCGGCGGTGACGAGCGGGCCGTCGCGCAGCACCATCTGTTCGGCCTCGACGCGCGCCCTGGGATATTGCCTCGCCAGCTCCGCGGCATAGGCCCAGTGGGTCGTTACGCGCCGGCCGTCGAGCAACCCCGCCGCGCCCAGCCAGAAGGCGCCCGTGCACGCCGAGCCATAGCGCCGACAGGCCATCGCTTCGCGCCGGAGCCAGTCGGCCCCGGCGGGCGATGCGGGAAAGGGCACGCCATAGGCACCCACGACGATCAGCGTGTTGGCCGGGCCATCGAGATCCTCGAGCACGCCGTCGGGAGCGATGCGCATGCCCGAGTGACAGGGAATCACCTGCGCCTGTTCCGCCAGGACGACGGGTTCGTAAGCGCGCTGCGGGGGGAGCATGGTATTGGCCTCGGCCAGGGCATCGAGGATACCGCACAACTCGAGCGAGTGTGCATTAGCCGGAGCAATGATGGCGAACAGCATTGTGTTCCCCCATTTCTGCGACCTGCGCCGATTATCCTCCTTTTGAAACGGGGCCGCAATTAGATTGTTCGATTTTGCGCTGATCGGGCGCTTTCAGCCACAAACCGGGCTCAGGCCAGAAATTCTCGCACCCTTTCGAGCAATTTCGGCCATGCCGGCTCATGCTCGAGCAGCAGATGATTGCGGCTTTCAAGCGCGACGAACTCTGCGCCCGGTATGCCCGCGGCGAGCGCGCGCCCGGCGGCGAACGGCACCACCGCATCATCGCGCGCGTGCAGCACGATCGTCGGCACGCGCACCTCGGGCAGCAACGCGCGCACGTCGATATCGCCAAAGGCCTGCTGCAGCCGCTCGGCATTGGCGGGTGAGGTTGTCGTGCGCTGAACCTCGTTGAACCATTCCATTTCCTCGTGCGAGGCCTCGGGAAAGAAGAGCGAGGTGAACATCTGACGAAATGCGGGGTTGTTCTGTCCCCAGCCTTGCCGCGTCAGTGTCAGCATCGCCTCGCGCCGCTCGATTTCGCCGGGCGCCGCCCGGATACGCCATCCGGAAGCATAGGCGCCATAGAGGATCAGCCGCCGGACGCGCCCGGGGTGGCGCACGGCATAGGCGATCGAGACGCTTCCGCCCTGCGAAATGCCGAGCAGATCGAATCGCTCGAGCCCTGCTGCATCGACGACGCTCTCGAGGTCGTCGACGAAATCGTCAAAGGCGATATTGGGCGTGTTCCAGTCGGACAGGCCATTGCCACGCTCGTCGTAACGCACCACGCAGCCATGATCGAGCATCGCGCGCAGCCAGTGCCGCCAGACCGGGCTGTCCCAGTCATGTTCGAGATGGTTCAGCCAGTTTGCCGCCTTGACCAGCGCCGGCCCCTCCCCGACCACCGAATAGGCGAGACCGGTCCCGTCCGACGCCGTGCAAAAGCGGACATGCTGGATCGGCAATGGCGGCGGCTCGGGCGCGGCGGCCGACTCGGGCTCCGTGGCGCGGACAGCGCCGCGCATCGCATTGGGGATCGGCACATCGCCCTCGTTGAGCTTGCGGATCCCGAGCTCGCGTTGCTGATCGGCCTCGATCCGCCGGCCCGTCCGGTCGAGCAGCTCGATCAGCGCGACGCGCGCCAGCGCGTCATAGGGATCGAGCATCGTCCATTCGCGCGCCAGATCGAGCGCGCGTTCGGGATCGATCTGGCGCCGCGAGGTCTCGCGCAGCAGCGCGACGCGCCATTGGCGCACATCCTCGCGCATCGCGGCCAGCCACGCCTGGAATATGTCGCAGCGCGGCAGATCGAGCCCTTCGAGAAATTCGCCGCCCCGCGCCGTGGCCGACAGCAAGGTCGCGGTGTCGGTCTTGCGGATGTCCTCCGCCGACAGGCTGCGCAGCGCACGCCAGTCGACCGCGATCGCGGCGCAGTCCAGCTGCACCGTCTCGCGGTCCGCGATCAGTCGCGGGTCCGAGTTGATCTCGATCACCCCGCGCAGCTTGGAAAGGCTCCAGCGCAGCGCGCCGCGGGGATCGTCGGGCACGTCCCACAACAGTTCGCACAGCCGGTCGCGACGGACGGGCCGATCGCTGGTCGCCAGATAGGCCAGAAGCGCGCGCGTCTTCTTCGACGCGGGCAACGGCACCTCGGATCCCGCATGCGCGAGCGCCATCGATCCAAGAAGCGTCAGCTCTAGGGTCGGCGGATCGGTGGAAGCTGCCATGCGTGGAAATTTAACCTTTGCTGCCGTGCACGGCAATTCACACGTATTTTCCCACAGTGCTTCCCACAGGCGTGCCGCATTTACCCGTTCGCGGCCAGCGACCCGGCCGCGATGTGGAGGACCAGTAATGCAAGCCAATTCGAATGCCCTGCTGCGCGCGATTGCGCTCAGCATCTGCGCCATGTGTTGCAGCGCCATCGCTCTGTCGAGCGCTGCTCTGCCCTTCGCCTGAATGCCGGACAGGAGCCCCCCTAATGTACCAGCATTTCAGCTATGAAGCGGTGCTTTCCGCGTCGCAGCGTGCCACCTGGCAGATCGCCGATGTGATCGGCCCCGATGCCACGCTCGACTTTTCCCGCCCCTTCATGCCCCAGGCGCTCGCGCGCACTGCGGGCATGGAGGGGCTCTCCGACGACGAAAAGCGTATCCTCAACCAGATCCGCGGTCATGAGTATCTGAGCATCTTCGGGCTCGTGGAGGAGTTCATCCTGCCCTTCGTGCTCGATCATGCGCGTCCGCATCTGAGCGGCGACGACTGGCGCGTGCGCGCACTGCTCCAGTTCGCCGGCGAGGAAGCCAAGCACATCCAGCTCTTCAAGCGCTTCCACGAGGCGTTTGTCGCGGGCTTCACCACCGAATGCGCGGTGATCGGCCCGGCGGAGGCGGTGGCGGCCGAAGTGTTGCGCCACGATCCGCTCGCGGTGGCGCTCGTCATCCTGCAGATCGAATGGATGACGCAGAGTCACTATGTCGACAGCGTCCGCGACGATGATGCGCTCGACCCGCTCTTCAAGAGCCTGTTGAAGCATCACTGGATGGAAGAGGCGCAGCACGCGCGGCTGGACACACTGATGGTCGAGGCGCTTGCCGAGGGCCGCGACGCGCGCGGCATCGACTATGCGATCGACGAGTATCTCGAGATCGGCGCATGGCTCGACGCGGGCCTCAGGACGCAGACCGAGTTCAACCTCGCCGCGTTCGAACGCGCCTGCGGCCGGACGCTCGGGACCAGCGAGCGCGAGGCCTTTCTTGGCCATCAGCATCAGGCGGCACGCTGGACCTATCTCGGCTCCGGCATGGCGCACCCCAAATTCCGTGCAACGCTCAAGACGCTCTCGCGCGAAGCGTGCGCACGGATCGAGGCGGTCGCCCCCGCATTCGCATGACCGCAATTATCAACGGAGGAGAATAGTCATGACCGAAACCATGACCCGCACACAAGTCAATGGGCTCGATCTCGATGCGCTCGAACAGATGGTCGAGGAGATCCGCGCCGATTCCGCCAACGCCATGGTCAGCTTCCGCGTCAGGACGCACTGGACCGGGCAGACGCGCAGCGAATCGGTGATCGAGGGCTATGAGATCGGCGGTCAGAAAGTCGAGCGGCGCTTCAAGATCGTCGCCGACGAGCCCGCCGAACTGCTCGGCGGCAACAGCGCCCCCAATCCGCAGGAATTGCTGATGACCGCGCTCAACGCGTGCATGATGGTGGGTTACGTGGCCAATGCGGCGCTTCACGGCATCGAGCTGACCTCGCTCGAGATCGACACGCGCGGCTCGCTCGACCTGCGCGGTTTTCTGGGGCTCGACGACAATGTACCCCCTGGCTACCGCCAGATCGATTACACCGTACGGATCGCGGGACCGGGCACGCCCGAGCAGTTTGAGGCGATCCACCAGGCCGTCATGAAGACGTCACCCAATTTCTTCAATCTCAACCAGCCCATCCGGATGAACGGCCGACTCGAAATCGCCTGAATGCGGACAGAAGCGCATCCCCCCTGCCGGTCCCCAAGCGCTCCCAAGCGGGGACCGGCCCCCTTTTGTGACAGCCAGGCATTTGAACTGACACACATTCGTCACCGTCGTTACGGCGCAGAGTCATGATCACCCCTTAAGCGGCCTGCACCGCGGCGCAAACTGCGGCAGCCATATCCAGCCATACCAGAGGGGTGATTTCCATGTCCTATCTGACGGACGAGGCCCGCGCGTCGCAACGCGAGGCCAATCCTGATCTCAACGTTCCCGGCAACTCGCTTGAGGACATCGTCGCCGCCAACCCCGCGCGCCGCACGATTCTGAAGCAGGGCCTGGGCCTCTCGCTCGCCTATGCCTTTGGCGCGACGTCGCTGCTCGCCGCGTGCGGCGACGAGAATGGCGGCCCGGCCCCGACCCCCACGCCGACGCCGCCTCCCACCCAGACGCCGACGAGTTTCGCGGTCGAGTTCAAGCCCGTCGCCAAGACGAATGCCGACACCGTCACCGTTCCCGACGGCTATGTCGTCGAAACGCTGTTCTCGGCGGGTGATGCGGTCGTTCCGGGCGCGGTCGCCTGGTCGCAGGGCACCTATCTGACCTCCGACCAGACCGAGAGGGTCGCGGGCGGCAATCATGACGGGATGCACTATTTCACCGTGCCGCACATCCTGCCGAACGAGGGCGGCCTGCTCGCGATCAATCACGAGCTTCCCGATTTCAACATCCTCATCCCCGGAATCGCGCCCGGCGCGAGCCCCAACTATGGCGCGCTCACCGCGGACCAGCGCAAGATCGTGCTGTCGGCGGTCGGCATCTCGGTGGTCGAGGTCCGCCGCGGCAGCAACGGCAAATGGTCGGTCGTCCAGAATTCGACCTACAACAAGCGCTACACGGGCAACACGACCTACCGCGTCGGCGGCCCGGCTTCGGGCATCATCGGCGCGACCGTCAAGGGCATGCTCAACAACTGCGCGAGCGGCGCGACGCCCTGGGGCACCTATCTCACCTGCGAGGAATCGACCGACAATTATCTCGATCCCACGCAGCCCGCGCAGGGTTATGGCTGGGTCGTCGAGATCGACCCGCAGGGCCAGCTGGCCGAACCTACCAAGCGCACCGCGATGGGCCGTTTCGACCATGAGAATGTCGCTTATATGGACGACGCGAACCGGCAGGTCGCCTTCTACATGGGCGACGACGGCACGCCGGGCTGCATCTACAAGTTCGTGCCCAGCCGCGCCTATTCCACCACCCGCGCCGCCAATACCGACCTGCTCGACAACGGCACGCTCTATGTCGCGCGCTTCAACGCCGACGGCACCGGCGAATGGCGCGAGCTGACCCACGGCAAGAACGGCCTCACCGCGGGCGCGACCGATCCGGGCAATGTCTCGCAGGGGCCGACGACGCCCGCCGTGGTCAACTTCAACAACCAGGCCGATGTCCTCATCAACACCAAGTCGGCGGCGCGGGTCGCGGGCGGCACCGTCATGGACCGTCCCGAATGGATCACGGTCGCGCCCGACAAGAAGTCGATCCTGTGCACGCTCACCAACAATTCGGGGCGTCAGGTCACCGACGCGGCCAACCCGCGCACGCGCAACCTCCACGGTCACATCATCAAGTGGCGCGAACAGAACGACTCGCCGCTCGCGATGAACTTCACCTGGGAGATCGTGCTGCTCGCGGGCGATCCCTCGCTGGCGGCCGGCGGCGCTAACCTGACGGGCAATATCGTCGGCGATACCATGTCGAGCCCCGACGGCATCCGCATCGATCCGCAAAACCGGCTCTGGGTGCAGACCGATCACTCGGTCCCCGGCAATTCGGGCCTCGCCGGCACGACGATCGACCAGGCCTTCGGCAACAACGCGATGTTCTACATCGACCAGACATCGAAGAAGTCGACGCGCTTCCTCGTCGGCCCCACGGGCTGCGAGATCACGGGGCTGGCCTATACCCCCGATCTCACGACCTTCTTCGTCAACATCCAGCACCCGACGGGCAACTGGCCCGAGGCGGGCAAGGCACCGCGCTCCTCGACCATCGTCGTACGGCGCACCGACGGCAAGCCCGTCGGCGCCTGATATCCGGGCCCGGTCGTTTGAGGTGGCAGCGCTGCGCGGTGCCACCGATGGCGTGAATCGGGCTCACCTAAAAACACCCTCTCTCCCCGGAGGGCGGCGGGAAGCCTCGTGCTTCCCGCCGCTTCGGCTTCTCAACCGTCCATCATCGACCAGTGCGTGCTGAAGCTGCCATGTCGCGCCGCGCCCGTCAGCCGCGCGAACTCGCGCTGGCTCATATGGACGAGCGACTTGTGATCGCCCGCCTCGAAATAGACATCGGGCTGGTTTTCGAGGCTGTCGTCGATGATCGTCGAGACGCCATAGCCCGATCCGATCGCGGGCACCGCCCCCATCTCGCAATCGTTGAACACCTGTTCGAGCGCGGTCTCCTCGACGAGTTGCGGCCGCTGGCCAAGCTCTTCCTTGAGGTCCGACAGCTGGAGCCGGTGATCGGCGGGAATCACCGCGAGCAGATAGTCGTCGCCGGTATCGAGCAGCACGCCCTTGGCAATGCGGTCGGCGGGGATGTGGCAAACCTCGGCGCTTTGCATCGCCGACTTGGTCGGCTTGTGCTCGACCACTTCGTAATCGGCGCGTTGATCGTCGAGATATTGGCGAAGGCGGGGGGCGATGGACATGACAAGACCTTTCCGTGACGGCTCGCGCCGCATCCGGGGTTCGCCACGCGACGGACCCTGATCGGGATGCCGACGTCGAACCGCGATGATACGCCTGTCGTGCCGGCGGTGCCAGCACCGGGACACCGGAAATCCCGATAACGCCACCAGCCGTCGCCCACGCGCCCGCCGGAAATTTCGCACTGTCGTGCAGATAACCATATCGGCTATTTATCGACATTATGCAGAACCGCGTTCCTACACCGCGCGACCAGTGCCCGCCGATCCCCCACTTCGATCCGGTCCCTCGCCTCTGCAAGCGCCACGATGGCTGGACGCCCGAACGCCAGCGCGCCTTTGTCGACGCGCTCGCCGAGACGGGCAGCGTCCGCCACGCCGCGAGCCGGATCAACATGTCGAGCGAGGGCGCCTATTATCTCCGCCGCCGGCCCGGCGGCGCGCGCGGATGCGGACGAAACCGGCTGACGCGCGCGGCCATCTATATGATCCGGCAATGCACCCCGCGCCCGCTTCGCGCGTTTAGCGCATAATGGCGTCGATGGAGCCCCAACCATGTCCGCCGGCACGTTCTTCAATCCCGTTCATGCGCTGCGCGGGCGCATCGTGGGAGAGGTGCGCGCGGTCTTCAACGATCGGGCGAAGGGCGAAACGCCCGTCAAAAGCTCGGACGACGCGATCTTCCCGCCCGGCTCGGTCATCCGGCGCGTGCATAGCGACGTCACGACGATGATGGTGGGCGGCACCTCCGCGCTGCTGCTGCAGATGCTCCACCCCGCAGCGCTCGCGGGCGTGCTCGAGCATTCGAACTTCCGCGACGACATGCTGGGGCGCCTGCGCCGCACCGCGCGCTTCATCGCGATCACCACCTATGCCGACCACATTACGGCACAGGCCGCGATAGAGCGCGTCCGCGCGATCCATGACCGGGTCAGCGGCACGCTTGGCGACGGCACCCCCTATCACGCCAGCGATCCGCACCTGCTCGCATGGGTACATGTCGCCGAGGCGACGAGCTTCCTGAAAAGCCGGATCGCCTATGCCGAGCCGCGCATGACCCGCGCCGATCAGGACCGTTATTTCGCCGAATCCGCCGAAGTTGCGCTGAGGCTCGGCGCCGATCCCGTCCCCCGCACCCGCGCCGAGGCCGCCGCACTGATCGCCGCGATGCGCCCCGAACTTGTCGCCAGCCACGAATGCCGCGAGGTCGCCCGCCTCATCCTCGCCCAGCGTGCGCCGGGCGCGATGCAATCCTCGGCCCAGCGCCTGCTCGCGCTGGCGGCGGTCGACCTGCTCCCCGGCTGGGTGCGCACCATGCTGCGGCTCGAAGCCCCGGCTGCGCCCCTGCTGACCCGCGCCGCCACCTTCGGCATGGCGGCGACGCTGCGCTGGGCATTCGCGACGAGGCGGTAGAGGAGACAAGGACGGGCTGGCCACCACCAGCGGAGCTGGCAAGCCGGTGCGCACCGGTTCAGGCTCCACCAACGCCGGGGCTCGAAAACATCCCGCGCTATCGCCTGATCCGCCCCCAGCCCTCTTTCGGCTTCGGCAGTGAAAGGAAAGTGCTAGCCTTCATCCCCCATCCGAAGCGCAGCAATGAACGCCTCCTGCGGGATCTGGACGCTGCCATATTCGCGCATCCGCTTCTTGCCCTCTTTCTGCTTGTCGAGCAGCTTCTTCTTGCGGCTGATGTCGCCGCCATAGCATTTGGCGGTCACGTCCTTGCGCAGCGCCGCGATCGTCTCGCGCGCGATCACCTTGCCGCCGATCGCGGCCTGGATCGGGATCTTGAAGAGGTGGCGGGGGATCAGATCCTTCAGCCGCTCGCACATGTGGCGCCCGCGCGCCTCGGCGGCGCTGCGGTGGACGATCATGCTCAGCGCGTCGACGGGCTCGTTGTTGACGAGGATGTTCATCTTCACGAGATCGCCGGCGCGGTGCCCGATCTGGTGATAGTCGAAGCTCGCATAGCCGCGGCTGATCGATTTCAGGCGGTCGTAAAAGTCGAACACCACCTCGTTCAGCGGCAGCTCGTAGGTGAGCTGCGCGCGGCCGCCGACATAGGTCAGGTTCTTCTGGATGCCGCGGCGGTCCTGGCAGAGTTTCAGGATCGGCCCCAGATATTCGTCGGGAACGTAGATCACCGCCTCGATCCACGGCTCGTCGATCTGCTCGATCTTGTTGGGATCGGGCATGTCCGCGGGGTTGTGCAGGTCGATCGTGCCGCCGCCGTGGCTGAGCTTGATGTTGTAGACGACCGAGGGTGCGGTCGTGATCAGGTCGAGATCATATTCGCGCGTCAGCCGCTCCTGGATGATCTCCAGATGCAGCAGGCCGAGGAAACCGCAGCGGAAGCCGAAGCCGAGCGCTGCGCTCGTTTCCATCTCGAAGCTGAACGACGCGTCGTTGAGGCGGAGCTTGGAGATGCTTTCGCGCAGCTTCTCGAAGTCGTTGGCGTCGACGGGGAAGAGGCCGCAGAAGACGACGGGCTGGACTTCCTTGAAGCCCGGCAGCGCCTGCGCCGTGGGCTTTTTGGCGTCGGTCAGCGTGTCGCCGACGCGCGCCTGCGCGACGTCCTTGATTTGGGCTGTGATGAAGCCGATCTCGCCGGGGCCGAGTTCGGAGAGCTGCTCGATCTTGGGGCGGAAGCAGCCGACGCGGTCGATCAGGTGCGTGGTGTAGGCCTGCATGAACTTGATCTGCTGACCCTTTTTGAGCACGCCGTCCATCACGCGGACGAGGATGACGACGCCCAGATAGGGGTCGTACCAGCTGTCGACGAGCATCGCCTTCAAGGGCGCGGTGCGGTCGCCCTTGGGGGGCGGGATCTTCCTGACGACCGCTTCCAGCACCTCGTCGATGCCGATCCCCGACTTGGCGCTCGCGAGCACCGCCTCCGACGCGTCAAGCCCGATCACTTCCTCGATCTCGGCCTTGACCTTTTCGGGCTCGGCCGCGGGCAGGTCGATCTTGTTGATGACGGGGACGATTTCGTGGTCGTGCTCGATCGACTGGTAGACATTGGCGAGCGTCTGCGCCTCGACGCCCTGCGCCGCGTCAACGACGAGCAGCGCGCCCTCGCACGCGGCGAGACTGCGGCTCACCTCATAGGCGAAGTCGACATGGCCGGGGGTGTCCATCAGGTTGAGCGTATAGGTCTCGCCGTCCTTTGCCTTGTAGTCGAGGCGGACGGTCTGCGCCTTGATCGTGATCCCGCGCTCCTTCTCGATGTCCATGTTATCAAGGACCTGGCTCGACATCTCGCGGTCGGTCAGCCCTCCCGTCCGCTGGATCAGGCGGTCGGCGAGCGTCGACTTGCCATGGTCGATATGCGCGATGATGGAGAAATTGCGGATCTTGGAAAGGTCGGTCACAGGTGTAAGGCTTTCTGGAATTTGCCGCCCGATAGCATCGCGCCGCCGCGCTGTCAGCAATTGTGATCCGCGGTGATCAGCGGACGTTGGTGACGCGGTATCTGAACAGCTCGTCCTGCGTCAGGCAGCGCCGCGTCGAACGGTCCTCCCCCTGCCCCGCAATCGCCTTTTGCCGGTACATCACCTCGGTCAGCAGCTTGCGCGAGACGCCCATGCGGATCAGGAAATCATTGTCGTCGCTCGCGAGCAGCGCCGAACCCTGCTCGATATCGCCGATCGTCTCGATCGCTTCGTCGGTGCCGCGCGCGAGGTCTTCCTTCACCGCATCACGATCGGACAGGTGCGTGAACATGTGAACGACGAACAATCCGCCCGGATCGACCCAGCGCACAGGGCCGCCCATGAAGACGAAGTTGCACGCGCTGAAGCACGCCCAGGTCGCGGGAATACGCGTCGCGATGTTGAGGCTGCGAATGAGCCGTCCCGCCTCGTTGCCGATGGACGCGCTGCCGCCCGGCGAACGCAGCCAGATCTCCTGGATCGGCTTGTTGGTCTCGATCGCGTCGGCAAGTCGGGTCACCATGCCCGTGTCGATCTTGCCTTCGGCGAGCAGGACGCGACGCCCCTTCTCCTCGCGGAGCGTGAAGCGCATCTCGGGATAGCTGGTCCAGTTGAGCGCCTTGGGGCAGGTGGGATTTTCGGGATCCATCCCCGTAGGCGCCGCCGCCAGCAGGGCCAGCGATGCAATGGCCACGACCGCGCGGCGCAGCCGTGATGCCTCAGACCACCGCATAGCCCGAACCGCCCTGCGCGCGGCACATCCGCTTGGAAGCGATCGTCTCTTCGCCATTGACGATGATGACGTCGTCGACCGTCACGCAATCCGCGCCGTCGGCACCCTGCGCTTGCGCAGTGACGGTCGAGGTGCCGCTGACCCCCTCGCGCGTCGTGCTCGTCCAGCTCTCGCTGCCGCCGACACCCTTGGAGATTGCGACATCGGTCGCCTTCGCCGCCTTTTTCTGCTCGTCCTTGTCAAGCTTGCACGCGATGGCGTTGGTCAGCGTCGTGCTGACCAGGTTGAACGGGATGAAGCTGCCGACGCTCCCGCGCCCGAGCGTGCTGCCGGCAATGCCGCCCAGAATGCCGCCCAGCATGCTTGAGCCCTGCTTCTTCTTCTGTGACAATTTGCACGGAGCGCCTTCCTCGCTGGCTGCGGGCTCGTCGGCCTGCGCGAAAGCCGGCACCTGCCATGTCGCCATGACGAGCGGAATGCTGAGCATCAATCCGCGCCACATATCCAAAGTCCTCCCACCTGAGTGTCAGGCCTAATATTTACGCTGCACGGGGTCAATCGAGCGCAACCATCAATCCGTTTCAATGCACAGCAATGCGCAATGATTCCGCGCCCCATTTCCTTTGGCGAACACGCCGCCTAGCATCGGCCCGACCGGCAATATCCCCAAGGGAGACAAGTTCATGCGGCGCCTCATCCTGTCTGCATTGCCTCTGCTCGCCGCCGCGGAGGCGCGCTGCGAGACACTCATCATAGGCAATAAGGGTGAAGACACAGTGAGCTTCATCACATTGTCGACGGGAAAAGAGCGCGCACGCGTGCCGACCGCGCGAATGCCGCACGAAATCGCTGTTTCACCCGATGGCAGCCGGGCTGCGGTGGTCGCTTACGGCGGATCGACAATCGACATTTTCGAAGTCGCGAGCGGCAAGCTGGTGAAGCGACTCGACATCAGCCCCAATGCACGCCCGCACGGCCTGGTCTGGCTCGGTGACGGGCGACTGATCGCGACGACCGAGGGGAGCCGCACGCTGACCATCGCCAATCCCGACACGGGTGAGGTCGCGGCGGTGGCGACCGATCAGGAAGGATCGCATATGGTCGCCATCACCGCCGACGGATCGCGCGCCTATGTGGCCAATATCCGCGCGGGTACGGTGAGCGTCATCGACACCAATGCCCGCACCAAGATCGGCGATATCACGGTAGGCGGACAGCCCGAGGGAATCGCACTGTCGCCTGACGGCAAAGAGCTGTGGGTCGGCGACCTCGGCGCCCCGCGCGTGCAGGTGATCGATACCGGCACGCTGAAACCCGTCGCCGAAGTGGCGGTCGACCCCGTTGCGATCCGCGTCACGATGAGCCCCGATGGCCGGACCGTCGTCACCTCCAATGTCGGGTCGGGCACGCTGACCGAGATCGACCGTGCCAGCCGCAAGGTCCGCCGCACCATCACCGTCAGCGGAACGCGCGAAGCCGCGCAGGTAACGATCCTGTTCTCGCCCGACGGATCGCGGCTTTACGCTGCCGAGACCGGGCGCGACCAGGTCGCCGAGATCGACATGAAGAGCGGCAGGGTGCTGCGCCGGATCGCGGCGGGAAAGAATGGCGACGGGCTTGGCATCGCACCGTGACAGGACCGCTCAGGCGGTCGCCTTGAGCCGTTTGCCCCGCAACGCGCGAAGCCATTCCTCCTGCCCCCAGATCGAGAGCGCAAGCAGCGCGACATAAAGCGCCGAAGTCGTCGGGAGCTCCTTGACCCAGTAGAGCCCGACCGCGAGCACATCGACCGCGATCCACAGGATCCAGTTCTCGATATAGCGCCGCGACAGGAGGATCTGCGCAGCCACGCTCATCATCGCGATTGTCGCGTCCCACCAGGCAAAGTCGGCATCGGTCTGGGTACTCATCAGCCAGCCCCACAGCAGGACCATGATCGCGATCCCGACCGGCGTGACGAGGCGCTTCCAGAGATCCATGACCTCGACGCGGATTTCGCCCATCTCCGCCTTGCAGCGCGCCCAGTACCACCAGCCGTAAATGTTCAGGACGAAAAAGAAGATCTGCAGCATCGCGTTGCTGTAAAGCCGCGCATTGAAGAAGATGACCGCGTAGAGCGACACCGTCACCATCGCCACGGGGAAATTCCAGATACTGCGCCGAACGACCAGCGCGACATTGATTACGCCCAGGATGGCCGCGATGACTTCGAGATTTCCCACCGCCCTTCGATAGCAGTGCGATGCGCACCCCGCCAGCGCCCCTTGCGCCGTAGCGGGGCCGCGTTACGATCACTGAAAAATAGCGGGAGGGCGGTTGATGCGGCATATCGCGGTAATCGGATCCGGGCCGGCGGGCTATTACACCGCCGAGGCGTGCCAGAAGGCCTTCGGGGACGAGGTCCGCGTCGATGTGATAGACCGGCTGCCCGTGCCCTATGGCCTGATCCGCTTCGG
The DNA here is from genome assembly GCF_022601895.1 of Sphingomonas sp. LaA6.9. GTDB lineage: Bacteria > Pseudomonadota > Alphaproteobacteria > Sphingomonadales > Sphingomonadaceae > Sphingobium_A. Next base: position 6,147 of record NZ_JAKVIO010000027.1, on the reverse strand, counting down.
CGTCGCGCCCGATCACCAGTCGATCAAGAATGTCGCCAAGCGCTACGAGATGGTCGCGCTGTCGGACAATGTCCGCTTCGTCGGCAATGTCGCGGTCGGCAAGGATATCAGTATCGCCGAGTTGCAGTCGCTCTATGATGCGGTCGTGCTCGCAACAGGCGCGCCGCGCGACCGCCCGCTCGACATACCGGGCAGCGATCTGCCGGGCGTCATCGGCTCCGCCGCCTTTGTCGGCTGGTATAACGGCCATCCCGAGTTCACCGATCTCGCGCCCCCGCTCGATGCCGCGGGCGCGGTCATCATCGGCAACGGCAATGTTGCGCTCGACGTTGCGCGGATACTCGCGAAAACCCCCGCCGAATTCGCCGATTCCGACATCGTCGAATACGCACTGCACGCGCTCGGCGGCTCGGCGATCCGCCATATCAGCGTGCTTGGCAGACGTGGGCCGCACCAGATCGCGATGACCCCCAAGGAACTGGGCGAGCTCGCGCATCTCGAACGCGCCGCGCCGCGCGTCGACCCCGCCGACCTGCCGCCCCAAGGCGACGACGCGATGCTCGAGCCGGGCATGCGCAAATCGGTGACGCACCTGCGCGGCTTTGCCGCAAACCCCGTGGCGAAGCCCGTGACGATCGACTTCGATTTCTTTGCGATGCCCGTGGCGATCGAGGGCGGCCAAAGGGTCGAAAGGATGATTGTCGAGCGTACGGTGCTCGACGCCGAATTGCGGTCGCACGGCACGGGCGAACGGTATGCCATTCCATGCGGGCTGGTCGTCAGCTGCATCGGCTATACCACCCCGCCGATCGAGGGCGTGCCCTATGAGCATGGCCGCGGCCGCTTCGCCAATGTCGACGGACGCATATTGCCCGGCCTCTATGCGGTCGGCTGGGCGCGGCGGGGGCCGACGGGCACGATCGGCACCAACCGCCCCGACGGCTATATGATAGCCGACGCAATCGCGGCCGACACGCCGGGCCATTCGCAGAAGCCCGGACGCGCCGGACTCGATTCGCTGCTGGCCACTCGCAACGTTGAAATCGTAACCTTCCGCGACTGGCAGAAGATCGAAGCGGCTGAAGTTGCACGCGCAAGCGACAGATCTCCGCGGAAAAAGTTCACCAATATCGACGAGATGATCGCTGCGCTCCACAAGTGAAGAGCGGGCTTGAACCGCGCGACTTCGCTGTTATAAGCCGCCGCCTGCCTTACCGGCGCGCCACGCGCAGCCGGATCGGTCGGGGAGTAGCTCAGCCTGGTAGAGCACTGTCTTCGGGAGGCAGGGGCCGGAGGTTCGAATCCTCTCTCCCCGACCATTTAGAACTCGCGGAAATCTGGGAAATGCTGCGGTTATCGTAAGATAGCCGAGCACCCTTGCCGCCGCTTTTCGTCGCTCCTGACACACTCGTGACACACACAAATGGCGACCCTAACGAAGCGCAAGGACGGCTGGTTCGTTCAGGTCCGGCGCAAGGGCTATACGCCCCGCTACAAGACCCTCCCGACTAAGGCAGCGGCTCAAGTGGCCTGGCGCCGGCCTCGGCCCTAACTGCGATGTTGACGCTGTCCGGCGAGATGCTCGCTCCCGTTCACAGGGGTGTCGTCGCCAACGCCCGTCGCTTGCGAGGTGCGTGATCGGGTCCTCACTTCCCGCCCTGGCATGAACGGGGCGCGGGCTTTTCGATCTGGATGCTAACGACTCGCAACAGGAAATGCCGAGGAACAGTGGGGATCATTCACTTGTTCCCTCTAGTGACGGAGAGCCCATTCATCTCTCCTCACAGGAGACGGTGACATGGTCGACAGCAAGCAGGACGCGATCGCACTTCTGAAAGCGGATCATCGAAAAGTAGAGGCCCTTTTCGAGCAGTTCGCGGGCGCGAAGGGCGACGGTAAGAAACAAATGCTCGCCATGCAGATCTGCATGGATTTGAGCGTCCACGCCACGATCGAGGAAGAAATCTTCTACCCGGCTTGCGAGGGCAAGATCGACGAGGATCTGCTCAAGGAAGCCTATGTCGAGCATGATGGCGCGAAAGTGTTGATCGCAGAGATCGAGGCGGGCACGCCCAGCGACGATTTCTACGACGCCAAGGTCAAGGTCCTTTCTGAACAGATCGAACATCATGTTGAAGAAGAGGAAAAGCGCATGGAGGGCATGTTCTCTCAGGCGCGCAGGGCCGGACTCGATATGGACGCGCTTGGCGAACAGCTGGCTCAGCGGCAGGCCGAATTGACGGCACGCTACAAGGTGTCGGGATTGCCAAAGCCCGAAACGACGACGCTGGCCGAAGTGACCGTTTGATTGGCGCTTCACGCCCAGAGCAGCTTGGCAGGCATTGGCATTTTGAGGCGGCGCAATGGCGTTTCGTGATGATCCGAGCCGCAGCGGGATCGAATCCCACGTGGTCGACTGCCTCATTATCGGCGGTGGACCCGCAGGTCTCACCGCCGCCATCTATCTTTCGCGATTTCTGCTGCGCGTCATCCTGATCGATGCAGGAAACAGCAGGGCTGCCTCCATTCCTCGGACGCACAACCATGCCGGCTTTCCTGATGGCATCGCAGGCGGTGACTTGCTGATCCGCATGCGGTCGCAGGCCATCCAGTTCGGAACACAGATTCTGGACGGGATGGTCGAGAGGCTCGAAGGCGAGGGCGGCGCTTTTTTGGCTTATGGCGATCATGGATGCCTTGCCGCGCGGACGGTCCTGCTCGCTACGGGCGTCGTCAACAATCGTCCTTCAATGCCCGAAACCATTCACGATGACGCGCTGGCCCGCGGTCTGTTGCGATACTGCCCCATCTGCGATGCCTACGAGATCCGGGATCGCCGCATTGCCGTGCTTGGCAATGCCGAACATGGTGAAAGAGAAGCACTTTTCCTGCGCTCGTACAGCGCCGATGTGACACTTGTGTCACCCGATGGTGCTGTGCTGGACCAAGGTTGCGCGGACCGCCTTGCGCAGGCCGGTGTCATTACGATCCCCGGCCCCTGTTCCACGATCGGGATTGATCGTGACCGGATCCACCTGACCTTGCCACAGGGGACACTCTCTTTCGATGTCCTCTATCCCGCGCTTGGATCGGTGATCCGTTCCGAACGCGCTGCCGATGTTGGTGCGGCGTTGTCGGATGAGGGCTGCCTGATCGTCGACGCCCATCAGCGCACGAGCGTGCCGGGTCTCTACGCCGCTGGCGATGTTGTGCTGGGTCTCGATCAGATCAGCCACGCCATGGGAGACGGCGGTGTCGCGGCCACGACCATTCGCAACGATCTTGCCCATCGGTCTCCACGCTACTGCGCGACAGCGCGTTCTTCACCGGCACTCGACTCCGCATTTCCTTCCTGACTCTTGTTTTGAGGATTACCATCATGGCGAGCAACAACGGTTTCGACACAGACAATGGCAACGGAGGCGAACTCCATCAGCATGTCCCTGAAAAAGGCCGCCATGACGATGCCGACGCGCATCTCACTACCAACCAGGGCATTCGCGTCTCCGACAATCAGAACCAGCTCAAGGCCGGCACGCGCGGCCCCGTACTGCTCGAAGACTTCGTCCTGCGCGAAAAGATCTTCCATTTCGATCACGAGCGCATTCCCGAACGCATCGTACATGCCCGCGGGTCGGCAGCGCATGGCTATTTCGAAAGCTATGAGGATCTGAGCGACCTCACCAGGGCGGACCTCTTCAGCGAAAAGGGCAAACGCACGCCCGTCTTCACCCGGTTCTCCACCGTCGCGGGTGGGGCAGGATCAGTCGACACGCCGCGCGACGTGCGCGGATTTGCGGTCAAGTTCTACACCCAGGCGGGTAACTGGGATCTCGTCGGCAACAATATCCCGGTCTTCTTCATACAGGATGCGATCAAGTTCCCCGACCTCGTCCATTCGGTGAAGATGGAAGCGGATCGCGGCTATCCACAGGCCGCGTCCGCGCACGACACCTTTTGGGATTTTATCAGTCTGATGCCTGAATCGACCCACATGATCATGTGGGCGATGTCGGACCGCACCATCCCCCGCAGCTTGCGTACGATCGAGGGCTTCGGTGTCCATACGTTTCGCATGGTGAACGCGAAGGGCAAGTCAACCTTCGTCAAATTCCACTGGAAACCCAGACAGGGCCTGCAATCGACGATCTGGGACGAAGCCGTGAAGATTGCAGGCGCGGACCCCGACTTTCACCGCCGCGACCTGTTCGAAGCCATCGACAGCGGCGACTTCCCGGAATGGGAGCTGGGGATCCAGGCGTTCGACCAGAAGTTCGCCGACAGCCTGCCGTTCGACGTGCTCGATCCCACCAAGATCATTCCCGAAGAGGTGCTTCCGGTACGGATGATCGGGCGGATGGTGCTGGATCGCTGGCCCGACAACTTCTTCGCGGAGACCGAGCAGGTCGCCTATTGCCCCGCGAACATCGTGCCCGGCATCGATTTCACAAACGATCCGCTGCTGCAGGGACGGCTGTTCAGCTATCTCGACACGCAGCTCAAACGACTGGGATCCACCAACTTTCATCAGATCCCCGTCAACGCGGCAAGATGCCCGGTGATAAACTTCCAGCGTGACGGGCACATGCAGATGCTGCAGCCCAAGGGCCGGGCCAATTACGAGCCGAACAGCCTGGCCGAGGCGGGCGAAGCAGGCGGGCCTCGCGAATGTCCAATGACCGGTTTCTCGAGTTTTCCCGGCCGTGCCGAACAGTATGAACAAGGGGACAAGCTGCGCATCCGCCCTGAAAGCTTTGCGGACCATTACAGTCAGGCACGCCTGTTCTTCCGCTCGCTTGCCGTTCCAGAACAGGCGCATCTTGCCTCGGCGCTTGTGTTCGAACTGTCCAAGGTCGGGCTTGCGCATGTGCGCACGCGGATGCTTGCCAACCTCGTGAACGTCGATCCCGATCTCGCCGGACGCGTGGGCTCTGGCCTCAACATGCCCGTTCCCAAAGCATCGCCAGTCGCCGCACCCGTACGGGATCTCGATCCGTCGCCGGCGCTGCGGATCGTCGACGGCCCACGCGCGCCCGAGAGCATAAAGGGCAGAGCAATCGGTATTCTCGTCGCGGATGGTTCGGATGCCGGGACTGTCGCGTCCGTGCGCAAGCTGGTCAAGGACGCGGGCGCAAAGCCGGTCATCATCGCCCCCAGGGTCGGCGGCGCGAAGCTATCGGACGGCTCGCTGCTCGTCGCAGACGGGCAACTTGCCGGGACGCCGTCTGTCATGGTCGATGCAGTCGCAATCATACTGTCCGAAGCCGGCTGCAAGGCTTTGCTCAAGGAAGCGGCCGCAATCCAGTTTGTCATGGATGCATTCGGACATCTCAAGGCTATCGGTCACACACCCGAAGCGCAGGCGCTACTCGACAAGGCAGGCGTGATAGCGGATTCGGGCGTCGTTGCCCTCGACAAGGGCTTCGTGACAGCAGCCTCGAGACGCTATTGGGAGCGCGAGCCAACATTGCGGATGCTGGCCTGAGAACAGACTGCAAGATCACCTAGCCATGGGCCATGGCTGCTCAAGTTTCGCGGGCTTAGGGAATTTTGCCGATCGTGTCGGCGGCGCTTGCACCTCGTCGACCCACGGGTTTGGGCTTGCCCGTCATGCTTTCCAGAGCGGTTTGATGAATAGCTCACTGTGCTCGGCGCGCGGCCGTTGCCGGCCAAGTGATCGCGGCGATCAAGTGGAAGCGACAGAATTGCCGTCCTCGAATTCGTCCACCTGCCCGCTCACGTCATTGCGGTATCAACGTGCAGCCGCAGAACGGGATCGGCCAGTGCCAGCCGGATGAGATCGGTCTGGCGTCGGACGCCGGTCTTCGCGAAAAGGGCGGAGAGGTGAAACTTGGCGGTTGTGATGCTGACCTGCGTTCGTTCGGCATAGGCTGAGAGGCGTTCGCCCGCAACGAGCGCGCTCAGGAGCCGCGCCTCCGCCGGCGTCAGGCCATAGGCCTTTCTAAGCCGGTCGTCCGGAATTACCGCGCCGGCGACCTTGCCGAGAATGAGCATGGCCATCGGCTCGGCGAATATGCCGACCGCGCTCTCCGCCTTGACCGGTGCGACGACGACATGGATCGTTTCCGATGGTTCAGCCGAGGGTATCGTGACCGATGCTGCCACACCGCACGGACGCGCTGCTGC
>NZ_JAKVIO010000087.1 GCF_022601895.1 Sphingomonas sp. LaA6.9 | reverse complement strand
CGCGCGGATCTTGTCCCAGTCGGCAGCGTCGAGGCCGTAGCGCTCGAGCATGCGGCGGAAGGGCGCCTCGAGCGCGTCCCAACCTTGCGGTGCGTAATCGGTGAGCGCCGAGATGAAATCCATCCCGAAGCTCCACCGGCCCGCCTGCGTGACCGCGTTCAGGCCAGACACGCGCATCACCGTTTCGGCGATGTTGCGGGAAATCTCGCCGGTCAGCTCCTCGCCGGTATAGCGCGCCTGCGCTGACGCGATCTGGCTCGCCTCTTCGGCGATGAGCCCTTCGCGGATGGCGAAGGCCTTGTGCGTGCTGTCGAGCGGATTGAGTAGCTTCACCTGGCTCGAAGCCATCTGGCGGATCGGCAACCCGTTGAAGCCGCGCGTCAGGATCTGCGTTGCCTGGTCGCTCGTTGTGGATAGCACCGCCGAGCCCAGCTTGGTCGAGACCTGCCAGCTGCGGATCGCCGAAAAGGTAAGCGCGAGCTCGCGATTGTGCGGTGCGCGGTACTTGCCCATGATCTCGTCGAAGATCTCGCCAACGATGTTCACGTCCTGGCGCGCGAGATCCGTGCGCAGCTTGCCCGGACGCAGGCCGAACAGCCGGCGATCGCCGCGGCCGCCTTCGATCGCCGCTTGCTTCGTCAGGCTGTCCTGCAGCCACTGGACGGTCGCTGCGGGGTTGGGGCCGAGCGTCTCCATCAGCGCGATGTCGCGGCTCATCCCGTCGATATGGTTCATCATCGCGTCGAAGGCAGTGCCCTTGCCGAAGCGCGCCTGGTACTGCAGCCAGCTGTCCGCATCGGCGAAATGCAGGAAGCGATGATCGGCGCGCTGATTGGCGAGCTTTCCGCCGCGCTGCCCCCCGGGCACGCGGTCGATCTGGCCGTCAGTGCGGATCGTGTCATAGACATCGCCCAGCACCTCGCTGAGCGTTTCATCGTCGAAGGGCTTGCCCGTCGCGTCGTCGATCATGCGCGGGCGATCGAGCAGCGGCGTGATGTAGTCGACCCACTCCGCCTTGCTAGCCTCGGCGATCACGACGCTGTCATGGCTTTGCGGCAATCCCCAGCTGTCGAGCTTGCCGATATCGCCGCCGGCGGCGTTGAAGCGCTGGCGCAGCATTTCCGATGCCTGCGCCCAGGCATCGGCGAATTCGCGCGCCGACAGGTTGCTCGTCTTCTGCCCAAACGCCTCGCGGACCAGATCCTCAAGCTCGGCCTTGCTGCGCACCTGGCCGACCAGGTTGCGACGGTGCTTGAGCAGGATGCCGTCGATCAGCGCGTGCGCGGATCCGCGCACCTCCTTCCAGCGATATTCGACATTCGAATAGGGCGCGCGTTCGTCGCGCACGAGCAGCGCGATCGCGGCATCGCCCGGGCTCTTGCCCGATCCGCCATCGAACTTCGCAATATTAGTTATTGCGTCGAGCTGCGCCTTCATCTGCAGCTGCTTCTGCCGGCGCGACTGGGCGGCACTGCGCTCGAGCGCGGCGGCGGTTTCATCGCTCGCCAGCGCCTCGGCCGCGGCATCGCCCATCGAGCGCCTGTGAAACCGCTTGCGACGCCCATAGAGCTCAGCCGCGGCGGCGCCCTGCTCGGCCGTCAGCCTCCCCTCTTTCACCAGGTCGGGAATGCAGCGCTCGAGGCTCATGCTCCACCTCCCGGCGCCATGCACGCGCGCACCGCCTTCGCCGCAGCCTCCTCGGCGTCGAGCTGCTCCATCACCTGGGCGTAGCTCAGCTCCTCGCCGCCCTCGGACAGGCGGAAGCGGACGTCGCGCGCATCACCCTCGGCGGACATCGCCAGATCGTGCGCCAGGCTCTCGAGCTGGGTCCGCGATCCCTCGCCGAACGGATCGTCGAAAGCGCGTGTCGCCCCCGCCGCCAGCTCCGCCTTGGCATGCGCCTGCGCGCGCTCGGCGGGGCCGCCCGCGATCGTGGCCGGTTCGGAGACTTCATTTGCACGCCGTGTGCGCCGGGCGTTGACGAACGCGGCGCCGTCAGGCGTCAGCCCCTCACTGCCGCTCAGGCGCTCGACATCGAACCCGGCGTCATTCAGCGTGTCATAGAGCCTGGATGCGACACCCTGTCGGCGAAACGCCGGGTCGACATAGCTATGTAAGTCGGGATCCAGCTCGCGCGCCTCGAGGCTGACAGGCATGCGCACACCGCCCCGGGCAACGCCATCCTTGTCACGGAATACGGCGGTGACGAAATGGCCTTCATCAACGCCGGCTTCGATCGAATAACCCGGCTTGCCGCGCGCCGGGACATTGAGCGCGCTGATCGGGAAATCGTTCTGCGCGTCGGCCGCGACATTCGCGTCCACGCGATCCGTCCCGACGCGCGCATCAACGCCCGCGGCCGCATCGGCCGCGCGGGCAACCGCCTGATACGCAAGCGCCTGACGCAGGTCCGCGGGAGCATGCTCAATGCGCGCGCGTTCCGCCGGATCGAGACGCGCCATAACCGGATCCGCTGCGGGGAGATCGTCAAGCTTAACCGGCTCGACATCCCAGGGTGTCAGCATCTCGCTGTCGTCGATCCGCCCCGGCAGATCCTCGAGCGGATCGCGGCCGTTCACCTGGCGCGCGCCCTGGTCGAGCAGAGCGCGTTCCATCTCGGCTGCATCGATGCGCTGTTGTGCGGACGCCAGTGCCAGATCGTCATCCCCGAACGCCTCGGCACGCAGGCGCGGCCGATCGCCGAGCGCGACCTCACCCATTTTCCGATGCGCCCAGTCGACGACGTCGCCGGCGCTCTTTCCCTTCAGGAACGGATTGGCCGCGATCGCGCGGGGCGGAAGCACCTGTTCGATCGGCGTGTCTGCCGCTGCGCGCAGGATCTTCATGCCACCATCTTCGCCGGCGAAATGGAGCAGATAGAGATTGCCAGCGGTTTCGGGCGCGCCGGCACGCGCAAGTATGGTCGCATTGTACGCAGTGAGATCGTCCATCAGCGCGTCTTGCGTTGCGCCGTCGCTGCGCTTGGCGAGGATCTGCGCGTCGGTGAGCCCGCCGGTGCCGAAGCGCCGCTTGTAGAAGCTGAGCCAGGTGCCATTCGTGAACTGATAGCGCCCCGTCGCGCTCGAGAGCGGATTGCGCGCCCCGTCGTCGCCGCTACTCTCGGCCGCGCGAACGCTCGCCTTGAAGGTCGCGCGCGCATCGCCCGTTCCACGTGAACCGCGTGGAACACTGGCCTCGCTCGCCACGCGCACCGCGGCCGCCGGCGCGGGGCTCGGTGGATCGGTCACCAGCTTGTCCAGCGCATCGTTGAGCCGCGCATAATGCTCCTGGTCGCCCGCCGCCGTGCGCTCGAACGGGCTCACCGCATCAACCTCGGTCGCGCGCGTGATCACGTGGCCCGCTGCGCGTTCGTCCGACGTCATCCGGTCGGGCCCGAAGCTCTTCTGGACGAAGCCCAGCACCTCGAGCTCGGTCACCGCCTCCGGCTCGGCGCCGGCAAGCGCGCGCGCCATCTTGCGGTCGGCGGGATCGAGCAGGTCGATCGCCTTCGCGCCGCCCCGGAACAGCAGCTCGAGCGTGCCGGCGAACGCGGCCTGGCCAACAGCGGCGCCGCCGACATTGAGCGCGAAATCGCTGGCGTCGTAATCCTCGCCGAACTCCGCACGACGCTGTGCGACCGCCGGCTGAATGAGCGTCTCGACGAACGCGCCCGCGGCCGCCTCGGTCAGCAGCCGCTTCGCCACCGTCTTGCCGAACCCGCCCACGGGCAGCGTCGCCAGGTTGGGGATGTCGAGCATCGAGCGCCCGGTGCCGGCTATGAACCCGCCAATCGCGCCGCTCGTGCTATCGTCCGCACGGATCACCTCCTGTGCCTTGGCGCGCTTGGCGGCGCGGCGCTGCACCATCCGCTCGCGAAGATCGGCTTCGTCCTTTGGAAAATCCTTCAGTGAATTGGGATCGATCGCGCGCAGGCGCTGGGCCTCGGTCCAGATTTTGCCTTTGAGGAAGGGCACGCCGGCGCGAACATCGGCGCCGAACTGCTCCGTGCTGCCCGCTTCGCGCAGCGCGCGCGAGAGCTCGGTATAACCCTCGACCATCATGTCGGTTTCGGTATCGGTTTCGGTGTCCTGCAGGTCCCAGCGCGCAGCGATCGCATTCCAGAAGCTCGGCTGCGGCTTGGCCTCGCCGACGGGCGCCGGCGCTGTCGGCAGATCCGCCTCGTAATAGTCGAGGGGCCCGGCCATCAGTTGCCCACCGTGTGAACGTCGAACAGCCAGGGCCGACCATTGGCGCCCATCATCACCGATCCGTCGGGGGCCTCCCAGCGATAGACACCGTCGCGAACTGCAACGGGAGTGAAGCGGCGTTTCACCGTCGCGGCAT
>NZ_JAKVIO010000026.1 GCF_022601895.1 Sphingomonas sp. LaA6.9 | reverse complement strand
TCATAACCTGAAGGTCGCAGGTTCAAATCCTGCTCCCGCAACCAGGTCTCATCTGACACCCCTCACCAGCCCCCGGCCCACGCCAGCGGGGCTTTTTTAATACCCAAAACACAACACTCACAGCCCCTCGGCAACCAAGCCCAGGGGCTTTTTTCATGGCACCAGCACCCCACAACCGACAACAATGCGGGGCGGCCAGAATACGCGCCTCCAATGGCCGTCACGGCTCCGGCGCAGCGCCTGCACTGGTCAGACACACACTGAGTTCCTATATACCCGTCATCGCACCGCTTCGTTCACGAGCACGGATGCGACTGAGAGATTCTCGCGCTCCCGCTCTGGCGTGGAGTCTTGCGTGTCCCACACTTCCGATATTCCACTTGTCTCGATCTGGTCCGGCGCGCCCCTTGATGGCCACCCCGACCTGCAGCTCAGGGATTTCATGTGCCGCGCGCGCTGAATATCGATGCGACCGTCGACGACGTCGTCGCCCTCTCCGCCAGGCATAACGCGGCGATCAGCGCGATCGAGCCACTTTTCCCTCAGGGAACGCGCGTCGTGTTCATGAATGCCGGTGACGCAGCCGTTGTTGCGCGTGCCTATGGCTCCCGCGTCCTCACCGGCGTCGTGACCCGCACGCGGTGGCGGCAGCGACGGGTCAACTAGCTTCCTCCATCAGTCTCAGAAGCAAGGAAAACATCATGACCGCCAGAATGGATGCCGTCCCCCGACCGACCGCCGACGGCCCGGTGGAAGCTATGGCGGCCTACGGAATTGAGCGGATCCCGGTCGACTATTTTCACTGGAACGGGTTCCGATACAGCACGCTCAAGGACGCGGTCGCAGCGGCGCGGCGAGAACAGAAGGCCCGCAGTGCAGAACCTGCCAATATTTGACCTGCTCCACCGGCATTTCGGGACGCATGTCGCGGATCCTGCGCGCAACCATTGGGATCGCGGCCATTTCGCGAGCGTCTGCGCGCGCTGTGGCTGCGACATGGTTCGTCTGCCAGGACTTCCGTGGCGCGCGGGGCGCGCGGAATAGCCCGTGAAACAAGGCTGGCCCCTAGGCCGGCGCGTCGGACGAGCGCTTATCGTTCCGTTGGGAAAGGACATCCGATGCAACCTTCATCGACATTTTGCCGCAGGCAGGAAGCGCATCAGCGTGCGCTCGCTGCGGGCACGGCTCTCGTGAATGTCCAGGGGATCGCCACGCTGGCCGCGGCCGCCTGGGCCAAGGAAGCGCGTACCGCGGAGAAGCGCGAGGAGCGACTGGCGCGCAGAAAGCTGGATGCGGAGACGGGTGCGGCGCTTCACCTTGAGCTGCCACCGCCAGACGACCGTTCGTTCAGCGAGAATCCCGATCGCGGCTTGGTGAATACAGGGATGATCCGAAAATAGGCGCGCCCCGCGGGTCGCTGCACACGACGTCTGCTTGATTATCGCGCGCGCGACCCCATATCCAGTTCGCTATCGTCGCCTGCGACGGAAATCGATGCTTCCGGGCGGACTCTTCCCTTTCACGCTTCCTGGCTCCGTGCGCGACTGCGCGCGGACAATTCATGTTTCGCGAAAGGAACATCTCATGCCCATCGGCAAGGTCAAATTCTTCAACAGTGACAAAGGCTATGGCTTCATAGCGCCCGAGGACGGCGGCAATGACAGCTTCGTCCATATCAGCGCCGTCGAGCGTGCCGGCATGACCACGCTCCAGACCGATCAGCGCGTGTCGTACGACATCGAGAACGACCAGCGCGGCAAGGCTTCCGCGGTGAACCTCCAGGCCGTCTGAGCCGGGTGGCCAAAGAGGAACTGATGACCATCGACGGGCAGATCGACGAGATCCTGCCCGACGGGCGCTTTCGCGTCCGGCTCGAGAACGATCATCGGATCATCGCCTATACGGCGGGGAGGATGCGGCGAAACCGCATCCGCTCCGTCGTCGGCGACCGCGTGCAGGTGGAGATGACGCCCTATGATCTCGACAAGGGGCGGATCATCTACCGTGAGCGGACTCCGGGATCGGGGTTCGGCGGACCGCGCGGCGCACGCCGCCGCTGACAGATCACCGGAGTTTCAAGCAACATATGACTGCCTATCGCGCCCCCAATTTCCAAGAGCGCATCACGCTCTCCAGTCAGGCCCGGCAAAAGGCGCTGGATCGCCTGCGCGCCAGACCCGCACCGAGCGAGACCGAACTGGCCGAGCGCAGGGCCGCGGCGCTGAGGCGCGAGGAAGCGAAAGACGCGGAGCGTGCGAAGCGCGCCGCCGAAAAGAAGGCCGCATCCGATGCGCGCCAGCTGGAAGCCGACGCCACGGCCCGCACCGCCGAGGCGGCGATCGCCCCGGCCAGGAGCGAGGCTGACAGGAAGGCCGAACGGGACGCGCGCTACGCCGCCCGCAAGAGCCGCAAATAGCCGTTATCTGGTGGTGGTCAGCAGGACGGCCAGCGTCACACCGTCCTGTGCATGCTCCCACAGCAAATACGCAACTCAGCCCCTTGGCACCGCGCCAAGGGGCTTTTTATTTGCGTCACAACACGCCGAAAACCACGCATCGGGACGCCGCACGCAGCTATTTCGCGGCCGCTGCGGGCGCGAAGTGCAGGTCGTGATAGTCGTAGCTGAAATCGGCCAGCGGTGAGGCCGCCTTCATCGTCACGCGCTCCACCTTGCCGTCGGCGTCGAGGCCGAAGGTGACATAGGCGGGCTCGATCGTCTTGTCGTCGAAGCGCGTGATGAAGGTGTCGTACTGCCAGTGCTCGAGCTTGCCCGCCATGCGCGGCGTCGACTTGAAGTCGATCGTCAGCCCCTTGCCCGCGGGGCGCACCTCGATCCGGCCGTACCACGGGTCGTCATAATCGCCGGCATAGCGCGCGAGCGAAAGCGACGGGCCGACCCTGGCGGGTTCGGCGCTCTTGGCGCTGAACGCCTTGAGCCCGGCCGCGATACGGTCCTTCTTGAAGGCCACCCATTTTTCGGGCCAGCCAGCCGCCGGCCGCCCGAGATAATGGTCGATCAGCTCGTACATCAGCCCGCGCACGATCTCGCCGTCTTCGCAATTGATCTGGATCGCGAAGCCGACGTCGCGGTCGGGGATCAGAACCACGACCGTCTGGACGCCGAACACCGCGCCGCCATGCGAGATGATCCGGACGCCCTGATAGTCGCTGACGTCCCAGCCCAGCGCATAGGTCTTGAACATCGGCTCCGCGTCCTTGAACGCGGGCGGCATCTTCGAGACCGGCATCAGCGTCGCGGGCGTCCACATGTCGCGCGCGACGGCTTCGCTGTAGAGCCGCGCATCGCCCCCGGGCAGCTTCCCCTTGCCAAGCTGGATCTGGAGCCAGAGCGCCATGTCGCTGGCGCTCATCGCAATTCCGCCCGCGGGTGCGGCGTTGCGGCCCAGTTCGTCGCGCTCGTTGAGCACTTCCTGATCGCCTGCGCCGCGCAGGCCGCTGTTCATCCGGGCATGCGGGAAGGCGCGATTGGCGGTGGCGAAGCGCGCCTCGCCATCGGCGGTCGATTCCTGCATCCCCGCGCGCTTTAGGACATGCTCGTTGGTGAAGGCCTCCCAGGTCTGCCCCGTCACCTCCTCGATGAGCTGGCCCGCGACCATGTAGAGGATGTTGTCATAGGCATAGCCGCTGCGAAAGCTCGTCGCGGGCTTGATATGGCGCAGGCGCTTAACGGTCTCGCGGCGGGAGAGGCTGGCACGCGGAACGAACAGCAGGTCGCCCGCGCCCAGCCCCAGGCCGCTGCGATGCACCAGCAGGTCGCGCACGGTGATTTCGCGCGTCACCCAGGGATCGTACATCTGGAACCAGGGAATATGCTTGATGACGGGATCGTCCCATGTGATCCGGCCCTGATCGACGAGCAGCGCAAGCGCGGCGGCGGTCACCGCCTTGCCCGTCGACCCCGTCGGAAAGATGGTGTCGGCGTCGACCGCTGCGGCGTCGCCCAGCTTGCGCACGCCATAGCCCTTGACCAGCGTCGGCTGCCCCTGCTCGACGATCGAGATCGCCATGCCGGGAACGCCGACCTGCTTGCGCAGCGCCTCGACGCGTGCGTCGAAACCGGTCGGTGGCGCAGCCAACGCCGGCGCCACGCCGAACATCAGCGCGGCCGTGGCGACGCGGACGATTAGCTTATGTTTCATCAAATCCCCTTTGTACTTCAGAATGCAAGTTCGACCGCGACGCCGATCGTGCGTGGCTGGACGGGTACGACGGTGTATTGCACCGGCCGACCCAGACCGTCGTTGAAAATGTTGCGCGTGATCGCACCGTCGGTGTCGGTGACGTTGCGGACATAGGTGCGCATCGTCCAGCGTTCGTCGATGGTGAGCGCGGCATTGAGATCGAGCGCGGTATAGGCCTTGGCCGTGACCGAGTCCGGATTGCTTTCCACCGTCGAAATGCGGCTGCCGGTGTGGCGCAGACCGCCGCCGAGGCGCAGCGTCGTATTGTCGCTGACGTCGAAGACATAGTCGGCGGTGAGCGACCCGGCGAAGCGCGGAATGCGCGGCAGCCGGTCACCGTCGAGCCCGCCCACGCTGGGCGGCGTGTCGGAGGTGAGCTGCGCGTCGGTATAGGCACCGTTGGCGCCGAGTGAGAGCCCGCTGACGGGCTGCCACATGATCGACGCCTCGATGCCCTGGCTGCGCGCCGTGCCCGCGTTGGCAAGCCCGCTGACGCCGTTGAAGTCGACGGTCAGCTGGATGTCCTTCCAGTCCATGTAGAAGGCTGCGACATCGATCGACAGTGTCCGGTCGAACAGCAGCGATTTGATGCCGAGTTCGTAGTTGACGAGCGAGTCCGAATCCACCGTCGGCACTACGCCGGGCAGCGTGGTATTAGGGCCGCCGGGACGATAGCCGCTCGCGACGCGCGCATAGATCATCGTGTCTTCATTGACATGGAAGCGCGGGCTGACGCTGTAGGTCACGACCTCTTCGGACGAGGTGCCCGGATCGTTTGCGGTGGGCAGAACCGCGCCCGAGCTGATCTGGCGGAATTTCTGCTCGTTGCGCGCCCAGCGCAATCCGCCGGTGATGTCGAACTGCTCGCTGAACTTGTAGGTCGCGTTTCCGAACACCGCAAATTCCTGGTAGGTGCTGGGCAGTTCGGCGACCGCGAGCGGATCGAGCCCGGCGATCGGCGTCCCGTCAAAGGTCAGTGAACGGACGACCTGTTCGTTGCCGCTGTCCTCATCGGTGTAGAAGCCGCCGATCAGCCATTCGAAACGGTCGCTCGTCGGCGATGTCAGCCGGATTTCCTGCGTGAACTTCTCAAGATCGAGCTTCAGCGTGAACGGGGCCAGCCCCGCGTCGGGCGCGCCGAAGAGCGGGAAGAGCACGCCGAACAGGCGGCTCGCATCCTGCACCTGCCGCGTCTTGGCGCGGCTGTAAGTCGTGGCCGATGTCAGCTCGGCGAAACCCAGGTCGTAGTCGAGCGTCGCCGCATAATATTCCAGCGTCTTGCGGAAGGGCTCGTCGAGATAATTGTTGTTCGACATGCCATCGCCGATGCGCTCGCCGGTGGCGAGGTCCTGGACGATTGTGGAATTGTTCTCGGTATCGATCTTCTGCCAGAGGCCCGAAAGGCGGACCGTGAAATTCTCGCTCGCCTGCCATAGCAGGCTGACGCGCCCGCCCTGCTGATCATATTCGTTCTGATCGCGTGCGCCCGTCTGCACATTGTCGATATAGCCGGGGGTGTGGCGATAGGCATAGCTGGCGGTGATGCCCAGCTTGTCGGCGACCAGCGGGACATTGACCATCGCCTGACCCGCATAGCCCACGTCGGAGCCGTGCCGGATCCCGAAGAGTTCGGCGCCCGCCTTGCCCGAGAATTCGGAGAGGCTCGGCGAAACCGTCACATATTTGAGCAGGCCGCCGATCGAGCTCGCGCCATAGAGCGTGCCCTGCGGGCCGCGCAGCACTTCGACGCGCTCGATATCATAGGGGAGCAGGTCCAGCGTGAACTCGGCGCTGCGTGCGTAGAGCGCGCTCGAGCCGACGGGGGCATCGTCCAGATAGTTGGCGACCGTCGTGCTCGGCCCCACCGGCGCGATGCCGCGCAGCGACACCGTCGACTGGCCGGGCGTGCCCGAGCTGTCGACCTGGAGGCCGGCTATATAGGGGCCGAAATCGGTGAGCTGCGCCGAACCCGATTGCTTCAGTTCCTCGCCGCCGACGACGCTGATCGAAATCGGCACGTCCTGGAGATTTTCGGTGCGCTTCTGCGCAGTCACGACGATGATATTGTCGTCGGGCGCTGCGGGCGCAGTGTCGTCAAGCGCATGCGCCGCCGTTGCGGGCAGCACCAGCCACAGCGCGGTCGTGGCGGCAAGCATCGTGCCGCGAGAAGATGATGTCATTTTCCCGTTTCCCCTTCTTCGTTTTTTCAACCTGGATTCAGATCCAGGTCGCCCCCAGCAGCCGCCTGAAATTCCCCCCGAGGATGGCTGCGATGTTCTCGTTCGAATAGCTGCGGCGGATCAGCTCCTCGGTGAGGTCGTAGACCTTCTTCGGGTGATCGAAGCCGTCGGTGTCGATCTTGTCGCGAAAGGCATAGCTCGCCTTGTAGCCCGCCTTGAG
The DNA here is from genome assembly GCF_022601895.1 of Sphingomonas sp. LaA6.9. Taxonomy (GTDB): domain Bacteria; phylum Pseudomonadota; class Alphaproteobacteria; order Sphingomonadales; family Sphingomonadaceae; genus Sphingobium_A. Next base: position 52,528 of record NZ_JAKVIO010000026.1, on the reverse strand, counting down.
CTGGGCATATTGGTCGGCGGGCATGTCGTCATAGCCGTTGAGATCGGCGTCGGATCCGATGCCGACATGATCGATGCCTGCCAGCTTCACGACATGATCGATATGGTCGACGATGTTGGCAAGCGCCGTCGGCTCTTTGGCGCTGACGAACATGCGCACGCCCGTGATTCCCATCACGCCGCCCTTTGCGCCCAGTGCCTTGATCGCCTCGTCGGTCTTGACGCGCGGATGATCGACGAGCGCGCGGCAGTTGCTGTGCGTGATCGCGATCGGCTTGGGCGACATCTCGATCGCGTCGAGCGTGGTCCGGTCGCCGCAATGCGATACGTCGATCAGCATGCCGACCTCGTTCATCGCCTTGATGATCGCGGCGCCATAGTCGCTGACACCGCCGTCGATGCGGTCGGTGCTGCCCGATCCGATCATGTTCTGGCTGTTATAGGTGAGCTGCGAACAGCGCTGGCCGATCTGGTAGAACATCTTGACGTCTTCGACCGTCCGGAAATGCTCCGAGTTCTGGACGCCCATGATGACGGCGCATTTGCCCTCGCGCTTGGCGCGGTCGAGATCCTCGGCGCGGCCGACGAGCGAGAAGACATGCGCGTTGCGCCCCGCAAAACCCTGCCACGCCGCGATCCATGCCAGCGTCTCCGCGCGGGCTTCGGGGCCGCCGGTGCCGACCGCATTGTGAAAGCCGGTGATGCCGCTGGCCCTGAAATCGGCCGCGTCCTTCTCGCTTAAGGGGCTGGCATAATATTCGGGACGAAAGTCGATCTTGAGCGGCGCCAGCATGTCGATGACGAGCGACTGACGCACGAGATCGACCGCGCGCTTCGAATAGCGTCGCGACGACTGGGCGAACAGTTGATAGGCGCCCGTGTTGATCATCGGAAATCCGCCGATCGCGGCGGCGGTCAGCGCACCCTTCAGAATCGCACGACGCGACGCTCCTGGCATTTTACTCATGGCCCACTTCTCTCCGCATTGCTAATTATCCATTTGGGACATAATTGTCCCGTTTGGAGATTTGTCAATCCACGCTGGCCATCGGGCACGGCGTGCCGCGTCCGACGGCCAGCGCCAGCGTTCAGTAGTCGGTGCCGAAGCCGATGAGCTTGAAGCCGAGTGCTGCCCACAGGATGAAGAAGGCCGCAAGCACGATCAGCACGCTCCACAATCTGGAGAACCAGCCACGCTTGCCCTTCCACGCCAGCCACAGGTGCCACACGGCGATGCCGAGCATCCCGAAGAAGGCGATCACGCCGGCAATCTGAAGCAGCCAGATGAGCCAGTCGAGCGCACCGCCGAGCAGCGCAAAGTCGGACATCATCATGGAGAGCGCCACCGCCCAGCCGATCAGCACCACGCTCACCAGCGCAGCAAAACCGCGCACCAGGCGATATGCCTTGAGGTCGTTGCCCGCGAAGGCGAGCTTCGCACCATAGCGCCGCCGCGCGATCGCCCCGATGGGCCAGGACAGCGCGGTGAGCGCGAGCACGCCGATGCCGAAGAGCAGTGCCGGCATCAGCCAGCTGGCCGAGAGATACCAGGGCGCGCGATCGAGCATCATGAAGGGCGAGATCTCGTCGAAACTCAGCCGCACGACCTTGCCGTCGACGACCTTGGCCGCCATCCGGCCATGCCCATTGGCATCGCGCCAGACAAAGGGCGCGATCTCGACCCATTTGATCGGCTCGCCGCCCAGATTGGTGAGGAAGTTGACGAGCGGCGTGCCGTCGGCGCCGACGCCGACCTTGACCTGCCCGACGAGCTCGAGCGCCTTGAAGAAGTTCGAGTCCGACCGCCGGCTGTTGACATAGGTTCCCGCCAGCATCTGCGCGTGCTGCTTCGCCGTGTCTGCATCGACCCGCGCGTCCTGATAGGGCGCGGGGAAATAGCGATCGGCAAATCCTTCGAACAATGCGGTGCGGATGGCGCCCGATGCGCCGTCCTTGCCCGCGCTGTTCATCGACACATACACACCCGTGTTGCGCTCGGGGAACAGCCACAGATAGCTATGGAACCACTGGGTGTCGCCGCCATGCGCGATCGCGGTCAGCCCGTTGATCTCCTGTTCGTAGAAGCCGAGCGCCATGCGATTGACTTCGGGCAGGATGGTCAACGTCGTCGTGTGCATCATCCGCGCGGTTTCGGGCTTCAGAAGCGCCCCGCCATTGTTCAGATGCGCGAGCATGAACCTGCCCATGTCCGCGCCCGTCGCGGCGAGGCTGCCCGCGGGCGCGAGACCGATCACTTCATAGGGCTTGGGATCGCCGCTCGCGAGCGCATAGCCCCTGGACATCAGCGGCTGAAGTGGCGCGGGAAGCGGCTGGCGGAAGCTCGAGCGCGTCATCCCGATACGCGCAAAGATGTTGCGATCGACATAATCGTCGAACGACAGGCCCGACACGCGTTCGACGACATGGCCGGCGAGCGCGGTGGCATAGTTGGAATAGGCGGGGGTCGTGCCCGGCGCGAAGATGCGCTCGGGCACCCAGCGCTTGAGCAGCTGTCCCAGCGGCGCATCGGGCTTGCCGACGCTGATCAGGCCGCGGATGGTTTCCTCAAAGCCTGCGGTGTGCGTCATCACCTGGCGCATCGTCACGGGCTTTCCGTCACGCGCCGGAATCTTGAAATCGAGATAGGTGTTGATGTCTGCGTCGAGGTCGATCCTGCCCTGCTCGACCAGCTGCATCACCGCGGTCCAGGTGACGAGCTTGGAGACGGACCCGGGGCGGAACATCGTCGCCTCGGGATCGACGCGCTTGCGTGCGGCGACATCGGCATAGCCGAAACCGCGCTGCGTGAGGACCTGACCGTCCTTGACCACGACGACGACCGCGCCGGCGACCTCGCCGCGCGCGAGCGCATAGGGCATATATCCGTCAAGCCAGCTATCGACATCGGCCTTGGTCAAGGTTGCCGCGCCCGACGCCGGTGCGGGGAGCGGCGTCGCTTGTGCAGCCGGTGGCGTGATCGGCTTGGGCGCAATGCTTGGCGCCTGTTGGGTAGATGCGGGCACCGCCGCGAGCGCCAGCACGCCGGCAATCAACATTTTCAACGAACGCAGTTGCATGATCCCTCCCGATCCGTCGTCAGCGCCGCGACCCATCAATGGTAGAATCGAGATCGGCGGCTCATTCTTCTTCGAATTAAACGCGACTTGTCCTGATTGGGTCATAATGATCGCATTTGGAAAATTGTCAAATGGGTAACAAATGCAACGATTATGCGCGCGAGCGGGAGCGCAGCGCGGAGCGTTTGACGATGCCGTGATGGAGGGCGCGCGCCCGATACGCGCATGACGGTGGAATGCCCCGTCAAAAAAAGGGAGCGCGATCGGGTGATCGCGCTCCCAGCTTTTGCCTAAGCCGGGGTCACTAACGGCTGGCAATACGGGTATCGCTGCGGTTCTCGTGCAGCGCTGCGAGCTGCGCGTCGCCGATCTTGCTGACCAGCTGGTCCGAGAGATCCTTGACGCACGCGCCGCGCGTCATGCTGCGGTCAAGTGCGGTTGCGCCGAACTGGCTGCAGGTGTTGCGGACCTGCTTGATCATGCGCTTGTAGACGTTGCGTGTGCCGTCAGGGGTCTGCAACTCATACTGGCGATAGGCGAACTTGATCTCCTGTGCCGAGGCCGAGGGCGCCGCCAATACGGCGAGCATTCCGACGGTGACTGAAAGCACGGTGGTCTTGAATGGGCTGTTCCTGGTCATCTCTGGTCTCCGATGCTTGTAAGCGTTGGCGGGGGCCGTCGCTTGAGATGAGGATTAGGGCATCGCCCCACCGGCATCCTGAGCCTGGGATGGAAAGACTCTGGGGCGCGTTTTTCCAGAATCTTCACAGAATCTGTCGCGGATTTCTGCGGCTCGGCGCCGGCGGCGCGACGTGCTATAAAAAGTGAAGGCGCGTCGAAAGACCAGATCGGCGCTTGCGCGGCTGCGCGTGCGCGCCTGAAGGGGCGGCTGATGGATCGCGAATCGGCGTTCGAGTTCGGCGAGTTCATTGTCGATCGCACCGACGAACGGGTGTGGGGCCCGCACGGTACGGTGCATATCGGCAACAAGGCCTTTCGCGTGCTCGTCATGCTGATCGAGCAGCGCGGGCGGCTGCTTACCAAGGAAGTGCTGTTCGAAACGGTCTGGGACGGCACGATCGTCTCGGAATCGGCGCTGACGTCGGTCATCAAGGAACTGCGCCATGCGCTGGGGGAGGCGCGTGGCGCGCCGCGCTTCATCGAGACCGTCTATGGACGCGGCTATCGATTCCTCGCGCCCGTGCGGATCCTTTCAGAGCTGCCGTCGCGGTGCAGCGTACCCGTGGCGACCGCCGAACCCGGTCACCAGCGGTCGCCCGAGCCGGGCGGCGCGGGCGAGCCGCCACTGCTCTATGTGCCCCCTTTCGACGATGCCGGCATCGCCGACAGCCATCCCCATCTGGCCTCGATTCTGCGCGAAGAGATCCTGTTCAGCCTGTCGCGTTTCCGCGACGTGCGACTGGTTTCGGCGCAGAACGCCGATGGCGGGGGGGCGATGGCGGGGACGGGCGATCGTGATTACCAGCTCGTGCTCACGCTCGTCGACGAGCCCGGTGCGGTCAAGGTTTACGCGCGGCTCTGCCGGCTGGCGAACCAGGCCGTGGTCTGGGCGGACGCCGCGCGGATCGCGCTCGACGGGTCTTCGTTCAATGTCGAGGATCTGCTCCACCGCATCGCCGCGGCCGCCTTGCCCAGCATGCGCGACGATGTGCTCCGCAATCTCCCGCGCCACGCGACCGATGCATATGATGTCTACTTCCAGAACCGCTTGCTCATGCGGCGCATCGAAGGCTTTTCGGACGCGCGCGCGATGGCGGATGCGTGGGAGGCGATGATCGCGCGATATCCCGATTTCGGCCTTGCCTATCCGCCGCTGATCCGCCTCTACAACACCGATTTCGACTATACCGGACTCGGCGCCACGGGCCGCGCCGAACGCGCGCGCGCGCACGAACTCGCTGCGCGCGCGCTTGCGCTCGATCCCGGGGATTCGCACATCCATACGGTCAATGGCTGGTGCCATTTGTGGGCGGGCGAACTCGTGCCCGCGCGCGCGCATCTCGATGAGGCGCTGCGGCTGAACCCCTATAATGCCAACCGGCTCGTTCAGGTCGCGACCGCGCTGATGTTTCTCGCCGATATCGACGCCGCCGTCGCGCTCCTGGAGCGATGCAAGAAGTTGACGCCATTCGCGACCGAGGCGCCGCATGAGGAAGAGGGGCTGCTCCACCTCCTCATGCGCGACTATGCGGCGGCGGCGCGGAGCCTTGCGCAGGTGACGCGTCGGACCATCTCGAGCGAATTCTATGCGCTGATCGCGGCGCAGGCGCTCGGCGTCGACGATGCCGGCGACCGGGCGGCGCAGTGGCGCCGGCACGTCTCCGCCCGCTGGGTGGCCGCCGAGCCGCTCGACAATGCGCGGCTGATGGACTGGCTCATGTTCCAGCACCCGATCCAGGACATCGGGCAGCGCGACACTATTCTGGCGCTGCTTCGCGCAGCACTTGAAGCACATCCATCGCCGTCCCCCCGCAATCACGCGCCAAAGCCGTTACAAAGCCCGGCATGACCGCTTCGGGGCGTATGGCGGCATGTGGTGATTTTGCGAGGGCGGCGGCCGCGCAGGCGCGCGCGTCCAGCGCTTTTTGCATGACATGGTTGGCCTTCAGCCAGCTCCGCAGGGCTGCAGCGCTGGCTTGCGCGCAGTCTGACGCTGCCACTATCCCGTCCCAGTCGCGATCCTGATAGAAAATTGACGTCGCAGCGTCGATCAGCCGCGTCTGATCTTCATCGGTGACGATCCCGCCTTGCCGGGCCGCAGCGAGCGTCGCGCGCACATCGACCAGCGGCAGCGAAATGGGCAGCCAGTCGAGTTCGGCGGGCGCATGGAGCAACGCCACCTCGTCATCGCCATCGATAATGCCGTCGCGGTATGCAGCGTAGATCGCGCCTATGCCGATCATGCCATAGCGATCCATCTCGGCGGCGCGCAGCGCGCCGATGCTGCTCGCGCCATGGATGCGGACGCCCAGCGACAGCAGCAGCAATATCTCCTTGTGCCGCACCGCCGGACGCTGGTCGAAATAGCCGTCGATCAGGCAGATGACGTCGGGGGGATCGGCCACGAGCCGCAACAGGTCGCCGGCCTCGGCAGGCGGCCGCCAGCAGATATGCGGAAAGGCCGCGCGCTCCGCCGCCCCGAGCGAGGGGCCGACAAAGCCGATCACGCGCATGCGCGTGCGCTCGGCTGTTCGGTTCGTCTCAATGATCCCAGCCCGCCGATGAACGCCTTTACGACGCGGATTTCGGCTTCGGGCGGCGAAAGCGTCTTGCACCAGATGCGGTCCAGCCCCGCGCGACCGAGATCGGCGACCAGATCGGGCAGCGCGGAGCGTCTTTCGCCGATCGACTGCCATGCGACCAGCGGAAATCCGGGCGCGGGTGGGGGGACCGGCCCGATCGCCGGCGGCGCTTTGGCGCGCGACGCATAAAGCGAGGGCAGCATGTCGTCGCGCGCGCCCGCGATAAAGGTAAGCCGCGACTGGATCGCCTCGGCCAGTGCGCCGAAGAGCGCGGTCTCGGCCGAGCCATGGCAGGCGGATCCCGCAAATATGGCGATCCCCTCAGCGCGGTCATGACATAGCAGCGTGCAGTGGAATACAGGATGGCCCGTCACCGAGCCGGGCGCGCAGAGGTGCAATTGCATTCCAAGACTGTCGAGATGCGCGCGCCAGTCCTGGAACCAGCGCAGCGTCACGGTGTCGGGATCGAGCAAAGTTGCCATGCGCGAAAGCGGGTCCTCGCGCTCCCAGCGGCCCACCGCATCGTTCTCGATCAGTTCGAGGATCGCCTTCTCGCTCGCGCGCGCCTTGGTCGTGCCCGCGCCAAGACCGCCGCTCGATCGGTCGAAACGCGAGTGCCAGTCGCGGGTGAAATCCAGCGAGACGAATGCGTGCGGCAGGCAGGCGGGCGCGCCGCTGACGATATTGTGTGCCTGGCACCATTGCATCGCCATATCCGCCGGTGGAGGATGCGCGCGATCGAGCGCGAGGTCGGCCAGCGCGGGCGCTTCGGTGCCGGGGGGAAGCTCCGCGAGGGTGCCGTAAGGGCCATCTGCGGGAGCCTGTTCGGCATAATGGCTTTCGATCGCCTCGCAGAGCGCACCGATTTTCGCGGCGAGAGCGCTGATCCCCTTTCCCTGGTGGATGCTGAGCGCGCGTCCGGCCGGTCGCACTGCCTGCCAGACGGGCAGCCCGATCCGGTCGAGCCGCGTGATGTCGGCAAGCCGGCTGACGCCGCAGCGTGCAGCCGTGCGATGGGCGCGTTCAAGGATCGATGCGGTTGCCAGGCGCCGCGTCGGTCCCGCCGCGGTTGCGCCGAACATGGTCACTCGTCGGGCGCGATGGGATTCGTCTGCGCCATGGAGATCACATTGACATGGCGTGGCCGCGTCTGCGCGGCACTGGTGACCATGCTGAACGCGACGACGGCCGCCTCGAATTTCTGCCCGGCGTTGAAAGCCGCTGCGATTGCGGCGACACCCGCCTTGAGCGAAGCGCTGGCGCCGATCGCCGCCGGATCATATTCGAGCACGCTCAGCGTCAGATAAAATTTGCCATCCTTCGCGATGACGAAGGTGGGATCTGAAAGTCCGAACACCGTGGCCATGGCATCATCCTCGCGCGGTTCGAGAAACTGCTCGCCTATCGGGGCCGCATGGGCTCACGCGCAGGCCGCAACCTTCGATAGCATCGCTGCGGCGGCCGCATTGATATTCCGCAAGCGTTCCGGATTAACCAGCGGCCGGAGCGGGCAGCGTCCAGTCCACCGCGCCTCGGCCATGGCTTTCAAGAAAGGCGTTGGCCTTCGAGAAATGGCGGCATCCCAGAAAGCCGTTATGCGCCGACAGCGGCGAGGGGTGCGCGGCCTTGAGCACCAGATGGCGCGTCGTGTCGACGAACGAAGCCTTGCGCTGGGCATAGGCGCCCCAGAGCATGAACACGACGGGTTCGACGCGGTCGTTGACCAGCCGCACGATCGCATCGGTAAACTTTTCCCAGCCCTTGCCCTGATGCGAAGCGGCCCGCGCCATCTCGACGGTCAGCACGCTGTTGAGCAGCAGCACCCCCTGTTGCGCCCAGTGCTCGAGGAAGCCGTGTCCCGGTCGTGCGATGCCCAGATCGGCCTCAAGCTCCTTGTAGATATTGACCAGCGAGGGCGGCGGCCGGACGCCGGGACGCACGCTGAAGCAGAGCCCATGCGCCTGGCCTTCGCCATGATAGGGATCCTGCCCCAGGATCACGACCCTGACGCGATCGAGCGGGGTCAGGTCGAGCGCGCGGAAATATTCGCTTCCCCTGGGAAAGATGCGCTTGCCGCTGTCCTTTTCGTCGATGAGGAACTGCCTGAGCCCGGCCATATAGGGACTCTCGAATTCGCCCGACAAAGGCGTCTTCCAACTCTCATGCAGCTTGACCGCGTCGTTCATGCGGGGCTTTCTCGGTGAGGCGTGCGCGCGAGTCAATTCATGCGGGAGAGAACCATGGCTGAACGCAATGCGAGTGTCGCGATCGTCGGCGCGGGCGACTTCATCGGCAGCGCGATCGCGCGGCGCTTCGCCGCTGAGGGCTATCGGGTCCATCTGGCGCGGCGCGACGGGAGCAAGCTCGCGGGGCTCGTCGACGAGATTGCGGCTGCGGGCGGGCAAGCCACCGCGCACAGCGTCGATGCGCGCAAGGAGGACGAGGTCTCGGGCTTTCTGGAAGGGGTCAATACCGCCGCACCGCTCGAACTCTGCGTCTTCAACATCGGCGCCAATGTCAATTTCCCGATCCTCGACACCACCGAGCGCGTCTTTCGCAAGGTCTGGGAAATGGCATGCTATGCGGGTTTCCTGACGGGGCGCGAGGCGGCGCGGCATCTGCTCGCCAATGGCGGCGGCTCGATCTTCTTCACGGGCGCCACCGCGTCGCTCAGGGGTGGCTCGGGATATGCCGCTTTTGCCGCCGCCAAGTTCGGGCTGCGTGGGCTCGCTCAGTCGATGGCGCGCGAGCTCGGCCCGAAGAACATCCATGTCGCGCATCTGGTGATCGATTCCCCCGTCGACACCGCCTGGGTGCGCGAACGGATTGCGCAGTCGAGCGGTGCGGAGGTGCCGCAGGAACAGCTGATGAACCCCGCCTCGATCGCGGAGACCTATTGGCAGCTCCACCGCCAGCCGCGCGACGCATGGACGCACGAACTCGACCTGCGCCCCTTTGGCGAGACCTGGTGAAAGGATGCCGCGATGACCGATCCGATCTTCTATTTCGATTTCGGCAGCCCCAATGCCTATCTGTCGTGGCGCGTCTTGCCCGGGATCGAGGCGCGCACGGGCGTCCGCTTTCGCCAGATCCCTGCGTTGCTGGGCGGCATCTTCAAGGCCACGGGCAACCAGTCGCCGATGATGGCCTATGCGGATATCCCGGCCAAGCTCGCCTATGAGCGCCGCGAGATGGAACGCTTTGTGGTGAAGCACCGGCTCGCCGAGTTTCGCATGAACCCGCATTTCCCGGTCAACACGCTGATGCTGATGCGCGGCGCAGTGGCGGCCGAGGCCGAAGGCGTGTTCGATCGCTATGTCGCCGCCGCCTGGCATTATATGTGGGAGGATCCGCGAAAGATGGACGATCCCCGAACCTTCGGCGCTGCCTTTGCCGAGGCGGGCCTCCCCGTCGACCGCATCGCCGACCGCGCGCAGATGCAGGGCACCAAGGACGCGCTGATGGCCCAGACCCAGGCTGCGCTCGATCACGGCGTATTCGGACTGCCCGCCTTCGTCGTCGATGGCGAACTCTGGTTCGGCAAGGACCGGCTTGGTGAGGTCGAAGAAGCAATTGGCGCGCGTGTCAGCGCGTGACCTGACAAGGGAGAGACAATGCGCCAGTTCAACACGATCACGACCGACGCCAGCGACGGCATCTTCACGATCACGCTCAACCGGCCCGACAGGCTCAATGCATTCACCGTCGAGATGATGCGCGAGATGATTGCGGCCTTCGACCTGGCCGATGCCGACGATATGGTGCGCGCGGTGATCGTGACGGGCGCCGGGCGTGCCTTTTGCGCGGGCGCGGATCTCGGTGCGGGCGGCGCAACCTTCGACTATGCGCAGGGCGAAGGCTGGAACGACGCCGGTTCGCCGATCGGCGCCGATGGCAACGTCGACTACAGCCACCCCAGCGTGCGCGACGGCGGGGGCATGCTGACACTGCGCATCTTCAACTGCAAAAAGCCCGTGATCGGCGCGATCAATGGCCCCGCAGTCGGGATCGGTGCAACCATGACCTTGCCGATGGACTTCCGGCTGGCGAGCGACGGGGCGCGCTTCGGCTTCGTTTTCGCGCGACGCGGAATCGTGCCCGAAGCGGCGTCGAGCTGGTTCCTGCCGCGGCTGGTCGGCATCGGAAAGGCGCTCGAATGGTGCTATTCGGGCCGCGTCTTCGATGTCGCGGAGGCGCTTTCGGGCGGCCTCGTCCGATCGCTCCACGCCCCCGACGACCTGCTTGGCGCGGCTCGCGCGCTGGCGCATGAACTCACCGCGGAGAGCGCCCCGGTATCCATCGCGCTCACGCGACAGATGCTGTGGCGGATGCTGGGCGCGAGCCACCCGATGGAGGCACACCGCCTCGACAGCCGTGCGATCTGGGCACGCGGGGCAAGTGCCGATGCGAAAGAGGGCGTCTCCTCATTCCTAGAAAAGCGCGCCGCGAACTATCCCGACCGGGTATCGTCCGACACGCCGCATTTTGCGCCGTGGATGGACGATCCGGAGTATCGCTGAGCGCGCAATCGCTCCAGCCGCTGTCCTACATGGCACGTTCCTGTCATGTTCCTCGCGCGGCCGCGTCCGGGTCCGCGGCGCGAGGGACCGATCACGATGGTGTTTTGTGAGAAAATTGCGAAGCTAAGTGAAGCTAAGCGCGCTCCGGGCCGCGCTGTTGCTGGCAACTGCAAATTTTCAGGGAGCCGGTTCGATCACGAAAATCTCGCCATCGAAATCGACGATGAAGAGATTGCCCACCTGATCCAGGCCGAAGCTCGCGATATTGTTGATGCTGCCGGTCTGCGGCGCAAAATCCTGCGTGCGGACGGTGAAGCCGCTGCTGGGCCGTGTCGTGCCGGGCGTGAGCTGGCTGATCGGCACAGACCATATCGCGCCGCGGACAAAATCGCCGAAGATGTAGAGCCCCTGCAATTGCTCGACCGGGCCGCGATAGACATAGCCGCCGGTCACCGAATTGCCCTGAAGCGCGCCGGTGCCGTGGCCGTATTCGGTGACGGGAAAAGTGAATCCCGTTCCCGGCTGGCCCGCAAGCGCCATCGTTCCCTCGAACAGCGGCCAGCCGAAATTGGCGCCGCCGTCGGAGGCGCGCATCAGGTCTATTTCCTCGATCGCGTTTTGCCCGACATCGCCGATCCAGAGGTTCCCGGTCACGCGGTCGAAGCTGTTGCGGAAAGGATTGCGCAGACCGTAAGCCCAGATCTCGCTCGCAAAGGGATTGCCCGCGGGGATCGCATAGTCGCGCGCTGCATCGTTCGGGAAGTCGTCGCGGTTGACGTCGAGGCGAAGGATCTTGCCGAGCAGGCTGGCGCGGTTCTGGCTGTTGGCATTCGGATCGTTGGCGCCACCGCCGTCGCCCGTTGCGACATAGAGGAAGCCATCGGGTCCGAAGTCGATCCAGCCGCCATTATGGTTGCTGAAGCCCGGGTGCGCTATGCTGAGGATGACGTCGGCGCTGGCCGGGTCGAGCCGATCGGGATTGCCCGCAATGGTGCGATAGCGCCTGATCTCGATCGTGCCCGCGGGATTCGTCAGATAGACATAGGCGGTACCGCTTTGCTGGAAGTCGGGGGCGAGTGCGAGGCCAAGCAGTCCGCGTTCGCCATCGGTCGAGATCTGGCCGCTGACATCGAGAAAGGGCACGCCGGCGATCGCGCCCGTCGAGGGCGTGAGGATACGGATCAGCCCGCCGCGCTCGACGACGAGCAGTCGGCTCGAACTGCCGGGAGCGCCGATGGCGTAGAGCGGCGCGCTGAACCCCGTCGCAACGCGGCGGACGCGAAAGGCACCGGTCACCGCGTCGGTGACGGTCACCGAGAGCGTCAATGTCTCGCTTGTGCGCCCGTCCGAGACCGCGATGCGGACCACATAGACATTGTCGCGGTCGGCGTCGGACGGCGCCTCGAAATCGGGCGCGGTCCGGAAGGACAGCGCGCCCGCGCTCGTGATGCTGAACCGGTCGACATCGGCGCCGCCCGAAAGCGAGAAGGTCAGGCGATCGCCATCGACGTCGATCGCGGTCGCAGTGTAGAAGGCCGCGGTGCTACCCTCGGGCGTTGCAACGCGATCCGCCGAGGTGAAGCGCGGGACGTTGTTGAAGATGTCGCCGCCGCCCGAGCGAACCACCACGCGGCAACCGCCCAGCGCCAGCGCCAGCAGGGGGAGAAGCGCCCAACCGATACGCATCGGACCTCCAGTCCAGGGCCCAGCTTGTGCCCGGAAAGACGCGCGAGTTTCGTCCGATCAGAAGGCTTTGGCAAGGGCAGCCACGGGCGCGTGCGTGACTTCGCGCCCGTGGCTGGTCAGCGCCCGCCCTGCACAGACGGCGGGCGGCGGACCTCAGAACTTGGCCGAAATCGTCAGGCCATAGGTGCGCGGATCGCCGGGCAGGCCGACGATCAGACCCGTATTGCCGGGGCCGACGCTCAGCTGTTCGAGATAGTCCTCGTCAAACGCGTTGCGGACCCAGCCAAAGACGTTGAACCCCGACTCCGTCCGGAAGCCAGCGCGGAAGTTCGACAGCGCATAGCCATCGATCCAGGTGTAAGCCGAAGGTGACGGGTTCGAGGAGAAGTCCGAACGATAGTTGCCGTCATAGCCAAGGTAGAACTGGCCCTCGCGATCGAACAGCGACGAGGGCACGTTGACCTCCGCACCGAAGGAGAAGGCCCATTTGGACACGCCGGGCAGGCGCTGCCCCGAAATGTCGCAATTGGCGGGGCTGAGCGCGCCCGGAACACCGGGCGCACCCGGTGTCTGGCCTGCCCCAACGGTGGTGCCGCCAGACAGTTCGGGCGGGCACGGCGCGTCGACGAAGCGGACATATTTGGCATCGGTATAGGCGCCGCTCGCATAGGCGCTGAAGCGCTCGCTCGGCTGGACCGTGAAATCCGCCTCGATGCCCTGGGTGCGCACCTTGCCCGCATTGGCAAGATAGCCGCGGAGAACGCCGAACTGGCCGTTGTTCACATTAGCCTGATAATTCTTGATGTCGGTGCGGAACGCCGCGAGATTGAACGTCGCGCGGTGATCCCAGAATTCGCTCTTCAGGCCGGCCTCGAAATGCTGGACCGATTCCGGCTTCACCGTTGCTGCGGCGAGGATGGGATTGTTCTGGGCGTCGGTGGGCACGCCATTCTGGTTGATGCCGCCCGATTTGAAGGTCTTGGCGTAGGTCGCATACAGGAGAAGATCCTGTGTCGCTTCATAGGTGAGCGTCAGGTCGTAGCTGAAGTTCCAGTCGCTGAAGCTCGGAGAGATTTCCTGCGGCGCGAACACGCTGAGCCGGGCGAGCGTGACCGGATCGGTCGGGCCGAACACGACCGGGGTGCCGTCGCCTGCGAAAACCTTGCGCTGATAGAAGCCGTCCTTCTTGTCATAGTTCAGGCGGGCGCCCGGCTGGATGGTCAGTTCGTCGGTGACCTTCCAGCTCAGCTGACCGAACAGCGCGAGGCTGGTGTTCTTCAGATATTGCGTGTTGATCGCGGTCAACCCGTTAAGCACCGACGGCGTGCAGGCAAGCTGGTTGTTCACGCTCGGGCCGCAGCCCGACGAGCCCGGCGGCACATTGCCGGGATTGAGCGTCCAGCGGCTCGACGCCGGGCCGTGCGATTCGGTGCCCTGGGTGTCGATGCGCTGGTAATAGGCGAAGCCGCCCACCACGAAATCGAACTGGTCGCCGGTGTAATTGTAGCGCAGTTCCTGCGTATACTGGTCCTGCTGCGACGGGTTCTGCGATTTGGTGACGATCGGCAGGCCGGTGAAGTCGCGGTCGTTCTCGGGCTGCCAGTCCCAATAGCGCCAGGCGGTGATCGAGGTCAGCGTTCCCGGCCCCACATCCCATTTGATGCGCAGCGCAGCGCCGCCGATCTCGTTGCCCGCGTTCAGATTGGCGTCGAGGTCGGTCAGCCGGTCAAAGGGATTGGTGCTGACGACGGTATAGCCCTGCGCGGCCGCCAGCGCCGCATATTGGCGATTCAGCGGGCGCTGCGTCGAGCCGGTGCGGACGAAGACCGAGCCGCAGCATACCGCCTCCTGCTTGTTCCAGTCGGCGCTCAGCGTGATGTCTAGATCGTCGGTCGGCCGCCACAGCAACTGGCCGCGCAGGCCGATATTGTCCTGGCTCTGGATCCAGCGATCCGTCGTGACATTGAAGATAGTGCCGCGTCGGTCGGTCGCCGACACCGCGATGCGCGCGGCCAGCGTGTCCGACAGCGGTCCCGAAATCGCGGCCTTGGCCTGCTTGAAATCAAGATTGCCGATGCTGACCTCGGCCTTGCCCTCAAAATCGAAGGTCGGCTGGTTGGTCGTGATGTTGATCGCGCCCGCGGTGGTGTTCTTGCCGTAGAGCGTGCCCTGCGGCCCGCGCAGAACCTCGATCTGCGCGACGTCGAGGAAGTCGAAGGTCGCGGAGGCGACGCGCGAATAATAGACATCGTCGACATAGATGCCGACGCCCTGTTCGATGCCGTCATTGGTGAGGCCGAACGGCGCGCCGATGCCGCGGATGTTGACCGCCGAGTTGCGCGGATTGGTTGTGTAGAATTGCAGCGTAGGCGTGAGCTGCTGGAGACGGCCCACGTTGAAGCTGCCGGTATTGTCGATCTGGTCGCCGCCGACGACCGAGATTGCGATCGGCACGTCCTGGGCGGTTTCCTCGCGGCGTCGTGCGGTGACCACGATCTCGCCCGCAGCGTCGCTGACGCGGGCCTGAGGCTCGACTTCTTCCGCCGGTGTTTCGGCATGGGCGAGCGAAGGCGCGACGGACGCGAGAAAGGCGGCCCCCGTGAGCAGGAAATGGCGCGTGGCAATAGTCATTCAATCCCCCGGATTATGAGTCGAACGATTCCCTACTTTTTTAGTTGAGAAGATCGAAACAAGATTTGCTTGGACCTGCAACGAGGTTTTCTTGTCAACTGGATGAGTTGAGATAATTCTGCGCCAAAGCGTTCGGACCACCCGCGCTCGACATTGGCGCGGGTTTCTCTATCGTTCGCGCAAATCAGGAGCGGGTATGAACAGACTGTTGCGGCGCAAGACGATTCTCACCGGAGAGGACCAGCCGCACGAACACCGCCTGACCCCAACGCTGTCCTGGCCGCATCTCGTGGCGCTCGGCGTCGGCGCGATCGTCGGGACGGGGATATTGACGCTGATCGGCGTCGGCGCCGATCGTGCCGGCCCCGCGGTGCTGGTCTCGTTCGCGATCGCCGGGGTGATCTGCGCATGCGCCGCGCTCGCCTATGCCGAGATGTCGACGATGATGCCCGCCTCGGGCAGTGCCTATACCTACAGCTATGGCGTGCTGGGAGAGGTGTTCGCCTGGGTGGTGGGGTGGAGCCTGATTCTCGAATATTCGCTGGTTGTGTCAACCGTCGCGGTCGGCTGGTCGGGCTATGCCGCGCCACTGCTCGAGGCATGGCTGGGATTCCCCATGGCACTGGCGCAGGGCCCCGAACTCGGCGGGATCATCAACCTGCCCGCGATCTTCATCATCGCGGTCGTCGCCGGCCTGCTGATGCTGGGGACCAAGGAAAGCGCGACGCTCAACGCCGCGCTCGTCATCATCAAGATCGTGACGCTGGCGCTGTTCGTTGCGGTCGCGCTGCCGCATTTCAACGCGACGCATCTCGAACCCTTCATGCCCTTCGGCTTCGGCAAGTCCATGAACCCCGATGGCGTCGAGCGCGGCGTGATGGCGGCCGCGGCGATCATCTTCTTCGCCTTTTACGGCTTCGATGCGATCTCGACCGCGGCTGAGGAAACCAAGAAACCTGAGCGTGATCTGCCGATCGGGATCGTCGGTTCGATGCTCGTCTGCACGCTGATCTACATGATCGTCGCCGCCGCCGCGGTCGGCGCGCTGCCCTTCACGCAATTCGCCAACAGCCCCGAACCGCTGGCACTGATCCTCCGGCAGATCGACCAGCCGGGCGTGGCAACTATCGTCGCCGCAGCGGCCGTGATCGCGCTTCCCACCGTCCTGCTTGCCTTTCTCTATGGCCAGACCCGCATCTTTCTCGTGATGGCGCGCGACGGTTTCCTCCCCGCAGCGCTTGCCAGAATCTCGCTCAGGCGCGGCACGCCCGTGCGCATAACGCTCATCACCGCGCTGTTCGTTTCGATCATCGCAGGGCTGGTGCCGCTCGACGAGATCGCGGCGCTCGCCAATTCGGGGACGTTGATCGCCTTCATCGCGGTGTCGGTGTGCATGCTGGTGCTGCGCAGGCGCGCGCCCGACGCGCATCGGCCGTTCCGCACGCCCGCGGCCTGGCTCGTCGGCGGCACTGCGATCGCCGGGTGCATCTACCTGTTTCTGAGCCTGCCGGTGCAGACGCAGAAATGGTTCTTTGTCTGGAACGCCTTTGGGCTGCTCGTCTATTTTCTGTACGGGATGCGGCGCAGTCTGGCGGACCGTTGAGCTAGCGGGCGGGCTTCCAGGTCTGCGACTGGCAGAACACCGCGATGCAACCCTTCACATTCAGCGTGCCGTCGGCGTTACGCTGCAACACCGAGCGATAGGTCTTTCCCCTTTCGGGATCGTAGATCGAACCCTTCCACTCGGCGCCGGCTGCGGTGAAGCCCGTCAGGATCGAAAGCCCGACGATCGGCCGGTTGCGCAGGCGCGCGTCAGGATTGTTAACGTCGTTCTGCGGCTTGCCAGGCACAGGCCTGAGCACGCGCGCGATCTTGCCGCACAGCGTCTTGCCGCAGGGGGCGATCTCGACCAGCGCTTTGCCGCCTTCAGTCACCCAGCGGCCGGTCACAGGTTCCGCCGCATGTGAAGCCATGGGGAGGAGGAGCGCCGGCAACAGAAGAGCAATTTTCACGCTGGCAATCCCTTGCTGACTTGCGACGCGGTTGCGCTGCCTCACATTGACATTCGTGTAAGCGACCTGCATCCCAAGGTCAAAGAAGCCTTTGCATGAAGGAGAGGCCGTTGGGGATGCGACTGAAATGCGCGGTGGCCGCGGGGGCGCTGGTGGCGGCCCCCTGCTTCGCGAAAACCATTGCCGTGGCGCCGGGCGCCGACGCGCAGGAACGCCTGCAGACCGCACTGATCGAAGCCCTGCCGGGCGATATCGTGTCGATCGGTGAAGGCCGGTTCGAGCTGACCGACGGACTCTCGCTCGATGTCGCGAAGGTGACCGTGAAGGGCGCGGGACCGGACAAGACCGTGCTGAGCTTCAAGGGGCAACAGGGCGCGGGCGAGGGGCTGCTCGTCACCTCCGACGATGTGGTGCTGCGCGACTTCGCGGTCGAGGATTCGAAAGGCGACGGCATCAAATCCAAGGGCGCTGACCGGATCGTTTACCTGAATGTCCGCGTCGAATGGACCGGCGGCCCGAAGGAAACCAACGGCGCTTATGGCGTCTATCCCGTCGAATCACGCGATGTGCTGGTCGACGGCGTGACTGTGAAGGGGGCATCGGACGCGGGCATCTATGTCGGTCAGTCGAAGAACATCGTCGTGCGCAACTCAACTGCGATGTTCAACGTCGCGGGCATCGAGATCGAGAATTGCTACAATGCCGATGTCTACGCGAATGTAGCAACGCGCAACACCGGCGGCATCCTTGTCTTCGACATGCCCAATCTGCCGCAGATGGGCGGACACAGCGTGCGGGTGTTCCGCAACACCGTGGTGAACAACGACACGCCCAATTTTGCGCCCAAGGGCAATATCGTCGCGACCGTGCCCACAGGCACGGGCGTGATGCTGATGGCCAACCGCAACGTCCATGTCTTCGAGAACAGGCTGGCCGACAACGCCACCGCAAACGTGATGGTCGTTTCGTACAAGAAACCGTTTGACGACAAGAATTACGATCCGCTCGCACGCGACATCGTGGTACGCGACAACCAGCATGGCCGCGCCGGCTGGGCGCCGGGCTTCGAAGGCGGCGCGCAGCTTGCCGCAGCGCTTGGCGGAGGCATCCCGCCGATCCTCTGGGATGGAACGGGCAAGGGCAAGGCGCTGATCCAGGTGCGCGAAAAGGTGCCCGTGCTCTCGCTCGGCCTTGCCGAGCCGACTTCGCCGGCCGGCGAAGCGAAGCCCGAACCCGTGGACCTTTCGGGCGGCGCCCCCATCGCCGAACCCGCGGCCGTCGTGCTTCCGCCGCAGATGGAGGCGGCGGCCAGGTGATCCGTCCGATCGGAGTGCTGCTCGGCTGGCTGGCGCTCACGAGCGCGGCGCCACCGCCGCCCGTGGCGCTCGAACTGATCCTCGGCGATACGCTTCCGCAGAAGCTCGCGGACTTCCGCTTCTTCACCGACGCCGGGGCGACAGCGCCCAATGCGCGTGTCGAGCCATATGCGCTCAACACGCCGCTCTTCTCGGACTATGCCGAGAAATTCCGCTTCATCTATGTGCCGCCGGGGAAGACGATCGCGTACACCGAAACAGGCGTGCTCGACTTCCCCGTCGGGAGCGCACTGATCAAGAGCTTCGGCTATCCGGCCGACATGCGTGCGCCGACCAAAAATGTGCACATCCTCGAGACACGATTGCTGCTGCGTCGGGAAAGCGGGTGGGTGGCGCTGCCCTATGTCTGGAATGCGGATGGCACCGAGGCGGTGCTGAAGCGCGGCGGAACGCGGCTGCCCGTGTCGTGGATCGATGCGCGGGGCACGAGGCGCGAAATCAGCTATGCGGTGCCCAACCAGAACCAGTGCAAGGAATGCCATGGCAGCGCGGGCCAGATCGTTCCAATCGGACCGCGGGCAGGTAACCTCAATGACGGCGCGCGGCTCCAGAAACTCTACCGCGCCGGCATGCTCGACAGTGCGCCCGCGGATGCGCCGCGCCTGCCGCGTTGGGACGATGCGCGCTCGGGCACAGTCGCCCAGCGCGCGCGCGCCTATCTCGATGTCAACTGCGCGCATTGCCACAGCCGCGCGGGCGCCGCGAGCAATTCGGGGCTGTTCCTTGCATATGATGAGGCGAGCGCCGTGGCGGTCGGCGTCGGCAAGGTGCCCGTCGCGGCGGGTCGCGGATCGGGCGGGCTTTCGCTCGACATTGCGGCCGGACACCCCGAGCAGTCGATCCTGCTCTATCGGATGAACAGCACCGAGCCCGGCATCGCCATGCCCGAAGTGGGGCGTGCGACGGTGCATGAGGAGGCGGTCGCGCTACTGCGCCAGTGGATAGCGGAGATGCCCGCCGCGCGCTGATTGCAACAGCGGCCTTGCCGTTGCTGCGCCGACAGTGTTCATGGGCCGCGCAACAGATTCAGGGTGACGGCGTGGCAAGCGAATGGGTGATCGGCGTGATCGGGGGATCGGGCCTGTACGATATCGACGGGCTGGAGGATGCCGAGTGGATCCCCGTCGCCTCGCCCTGGGGCCAGCCTTCGGACCATCTTCGCATCGGGCGCATCGCAGGCGTGAAGTTCGTCTTCCTGCCGCGCCACGGCCGCGGCCATCCGCTGTCCCCGAGCGGCATCAACGCGCGCGCAAATATCGACATATTGAAGCGCGCGGGCTGCACCGACATCATATCGCTGTCCGCGATCGGGTCGCTGCGCGAGGAACTGGCGCCGGGCAGGTTCGTCGTCGTCGACCAGTTCGTCGACCGCACCTTCGCGCGCGAGAAGAGCTTTTTCGGCAACGGCATGGTCGCGCATGTCTCGGTTGCCGAGCCCGTCTGCCCGCGGCTTTCGACGATGCTCGGCGAAGCGGGACGCAGGGCGGGCGTGGATGTCCATCAGGGTGGCACCTATCTGGTGATGGAAGGGCCGCAATTCTCGACGCGCGCCGAAAGCCTGCTCTATCGCCAATGGGGCTGCGACGTGATCGGGATGACCGCGATGCCCGAGGCCAAGCTCGCGCGCGAGGCCGAACTGCCCTACGCGCTGATCGGCATGGTCACCGATTATGACTGCTGGCGCGACGGCGAGGACCATGTCGATGTGGATACGGTGATCGCGCAATTGAGGGCCAACGGTGATACGGCCAAACGGCTGGTTGTCGAATTCGCGCAAGCCCTTCCGCCGGTGCGCGAAGCGTCGCCGATCGACACGGTGCTTGATGTCGCGCTGATGACCGCGCCCGACAAGCGCGATCCGCAATTGATGGCACGGCTCGACGCGATCACCGCGCGGGTGCTGTCGGCGCGATGAGCGACTGGGCCTTCTCGATCGACCGCGGCGGCACCTTCACCGACATTGTAGCGCGCGCGCCCGACGGGCGGTTGCTGACCGCCAAGCTGCTGTCGGATAACCCCGAACGCTATGACGACGCTGCGGTCGAGGGCATTCGCCGGCTGATGGCAGGACAGGAGGGCGGCGCGATCGAGACGGTCAAGATGGGCACAACGGTCGCGACCAACGCGCTGCTCGAACGCAAGGGCGAACGCGTCGTCCTCGCGATCACGCGCGGCTTCGGCGATGCGCTCAGGATCGGCTATCAGGCGCGGCCGAAGATCTTCGCGCGACATATCGAACTGCCCGAGCCCTTGTACGAACGCGCGGTCGAGATCGACGAGCGCGTGACGGCCGCGGGCGATGTGCTTCAGCCGCTCGATGTCGAGGCGGCGCGCGTGGGGCTGCAGGCGGCATATGACGCGGGCTTTCGTGCGATCGCGATCGTGCTGATGCACGGCTGGCGCTGGACCGCGCACGAACAGGCTCTCGCCCGCAAGGCGCGCGAAATCGGCTTCACGCAAGTTTCGGCGAGCCATGAGGTGGGGCCTCTGATTAAACTTGTGGGACGTGGCGATACGAGCGTGGTCGACGCCTATCTCTCGCCCGTGCTCAGGCGTTACGTCGACCGTGTCGTTGCGGCGCTGGGCGCCGAGACGCGGCTGCTGTTCATGCAGTCGAGCGGCGGGCTGGTCGACGCCGCGCGCTTTCAGGGCAAGGATGCGATCCTGTCGGGTCCGGCGGGCGGGATCGTCGGCATGGTCAGGACCGCTGCCGAGGCGGGCTTTGACCGCATCATCGGTTTCGACATGGGGGGCACCTCGACCGACGTTTCGCACTATGCGGGCACGTACGAGCGCACCAACGAGACGATGGTCGCGGGCGTGCGCGTGCGCGCGCCGATGCTCGAGATCCATACCGTCGCCGCGGGGGGCGGTTCGATCTGTTCCTTCGATGGCAGCCGCTTCCGGGTCGGCCCCGATTCCGCGGGCGCGGTGCCCGGTCCGGCCTGCTATCGCCGTGGCGGGCCACTGACCGTCACCGACTGCAATGTGCTGCTCGGCAAGATCCGGCCCGAGCATTTTCCCGCAGTGTTCGGCGCGCAGGGCGATCAGCCGATCGATGCCGAAATCGTGCGCAGCAAGTTCGCGGCGCTCGCCGACGAGGTCGCCGCGGCGACGGGGCAGCGCATGACGCCGCAGGCGATCGCGGAAGGGTTCCTCAGGATCGCGGTCGAGAACATGGCGAGCGCGATCAAGCAGATCTCGATTGCGCGGGGGCACGATGTCACGCGCTATACGCTCGCCTGTTTCGGCGGCGCGGGCGGGCAGCATGCGTGCATGGTCGCAGACGCGCTCGGCATGGAGCGCGTGATGATCCATCCGCTCGCGGGCGTGCTCTCGGCCTATGGCATGGGGCTCGCGGACGTGAATGTGCTACGCGAGGAAAGCTGCGGGCTGCCGCTCGGCGGCGACATTTCGCGCATAGATGCGCTCGCCGAAGCCGCGACCGGCGCGCTTGCGGCGCAGCAACTGCCGCTCGCTGCGATGACGGTGCTGAGGCGCGCCGCGCTGCGCTATGACGGCAGCGACAGCACGCTCGAGGTGGCGTTCGATACGCCCGATGCGATGCGAAGCGATTTCGAGACGCAGCATCAGGCGCGCTTCGGCTTCACCGCGCCCGAGACGCAGGTGATTGTGGAGACGCTGGTCGCCGAAGCGGTCGGGAAACCCGAGGATGCGGGCGGCGGCTTGCAGGCACCGATGGGCGGGGCCGAACCCAATGCGGGCGCCGACGTTTATGACCGTGCGACGCTGGGCGCGGGAACGCGGCTTGTTGGCCCCGCGCTGATCATCGACCCTTCGGCCACCACCGTGGTCGAGCCCGGCTGGCAGGCCGAGGTCGACGCGATCGGCAACCTGATCCTCACGCGCGCGGTGCCGCGTGAGGCCGCGCCCGCGATCGGCACCGATGTGGATCCGGTGATGCTCGAGATCTTCAACAACCTCTTCATGGCGATCGCGGAGGAGATGGGCGTCGCGCTCCAGAACACAGCGAGTTCGGTCAATATCAAGGAGCGGCTCGATTTTTCGTGCGCGCTGTTCGACCGTGACGGCGCGCTGATCGCCAATGCGCCGCACATCCCGGTGCATCTGGGGTCGATGGGCGACAGCATCCGCACCATCATTCAGGCACGGGGCGGTGCGCGCGACGGGCGCGGGATGAAGCCCGGCGATGCCTATGTCCTGAACGCGCCCTATCGCGGTGGCACGCATCTGCCCGACATCACCGTGATCATGCCCGTCTTTCTGGAGGGCGGCGTCGAGCCCGACGCCTTTGTCGCGGCGCGCGGGCACCATGCCGATATTGGCGGGATCGCACCCGGGTCCATGCCGCCCGACAGCCGGAGCGTCGATGAAGAGGGCGTGCTGATCGATAATATGCTGCTCGTCGACGAGGGACGCTTTCTCGAGGTGGAGATGCGCGCACTGCTTGCGCTGGGACACTGGCCCGCGCGCAAGCCCGATCGCAATATCGCCGATCTCAAGGCGCAGGTCGCGGCCTGCACCAAGGGGGCCGGCGAGCTGCGCCGCGTTGCGAAAGAGTACGGTGCAGGCGTGATCCACGCCTATATGCGCCACGTTATCGCCAATGCCGAGGAAGCCGTGCGCCGGCTGATCGAGGGTCTCTCCGACGGCGAGGCCCGTATCGAGATGGACAATGGCGCGGCGATTTTGGTGAAGGTGAGCGTCGACCGTTCCGCGCGATCGGCACGGATCGATTTCACCGGCACGAGTGCGCAGCTGCCCGACAATTTCAACGCGCCCTATTCGATCTGCCGCGCAGCGACGCTCTACGTCTTCCGCACGCTCGTCGACGATGCGATCCCGATGAATGACGGGTGTCTCTTGCCCATAGAGCTGGTGGTTCCCGAAGGCTCGATGCTCAATCCGCGCTATCCTGCGGCGGTGGTGGCGGGCAATGTCGAGACGAGCCAGGCGATCACCGACGCGCTGTTCGCGGCGACCGGGGCGCTCGCCAATTCGCAGGGGACGATGAACAACTTCACCTTCGGCAATGATCGCTACCAATATTACGAGACGATCGCAGGCGGCGCGGGCGCGGGGCCGGGCTTTGACGGCGCGAGCGCGGTGCAGACGCACATGACCAACAGCCGGCTGACCGATCCCGAGGTGTTGGAAGCACGCTTTCCCGTTCTGCTCGAATGCTTCGCGGTGCGCGGTGGATCGGGCGGGGCCGGCGCCAACCGCGGCGGTGACGGCGTCGAGCGCCGCATCCGTTTCCTCGAGCCGATGCGCGCGGGCATCCTTTCGAACCGGCGGCGGATCGCGCCGGCCGGGCTGAACGGGGGCGGCGATGCGAAGCCGGGCGTCAATCGCGTGGTACGTGCGGATGGTGGAGAGGAGCTGCTTGCTGCGACCGCCGGCGCGGACATGGCCGCGGGAGATGTCTTCGTGATCGAGACGCCGGGGGGTGGGGGATATGGTGCCCGCCCCGGCACCCCCGATTGTCATTCCCGCGAAAGCGGGAATCCATGAACACGAACCACTCCGGAAAAGTCCGTGTTCATGGATCCCGGATCAAGGGATGACAAGAAAGGGAGCGCGCGCATGATGCACTTTCTGCCGCTGATCGGCATCGCGATCGTCGTCATTGGCTTTGTGCTGCGGTTTAACCCGCTGCTTGTCGTCACTGTTGCGGCGCTCGCCACCGGGATCGCCGCGGGATTCGATCTGGTCAAAGTGGTGGCCGCGCTGGGCAAGGCGTTCAACGACAATCGCTATGTCAGCGTGATCTGGATCGTGCTGCCCGTGATAGGGCTCCTCGAACGTTACGGGCTCCAGCAGCGCGCGCGCACGCTGATCGCGGGGCTGAAGGGCGCGACCACGGGCAAGTTGCTGCTCGCCTATCTCGGTATTCGCCAGATCACCGCTGCGCTCGGGCTCACATCGGTTGCGGGGCATGCGCAGACCGTCCGCCCGCTCGTCGCGCCGATGGCCGAGGCCGCGGCGGAGCAGCAGACTGGCAATCTTGATGATGCGACTCGCGAGAAGGTGAAGAGCTACGCCGCCGCAACCGACAATGTCGGGTTGTTCTTCGGCGAGGACATCTTCATCGCGATCGCCTCGATCCTGCTGATCAAGGGCACCTTCGAGACCTATGGCATCGAGCTCGCGCCGCTCCAGCTTTCGGTCTGGGCGATACCGACCGCGATCCTCGCCTTCCTGATCCATGGCGCGCGGCTGATGCTGCTGGATAGGACGCTCAGGCGCATGGCGCAGCCGGAACCCGTTGCGGTAACGGAGATGGCGCCATGATCACGCTGGACTGGCTCTATACGCTGGGTGGCGCGATGTTTGCGGTCTTCGCGCTACTGAGCGCGCTCGACGCGAGCAATCCGAAGCGCTTCGGCAACGCGGCGTTCTGGGGGCTGCTCGCGCTGAGCTTTCTCGCGGGCAACCGGCTTGGCGATTTCGGCAATGGCGTGCTCGTTCTCTGCCTCGTCGGGCTTGCGGGTTTCGGGCTGCTCGGCCGGGGTGAGCCGCATACGACCACGCTCGCCGAACGCGAGGCGCTGTCGGCGCGGCTGGGCAACAAGCTGTTCCTGCCCGCGCTGATCATCCCGGTGACCGCGCTGCTCGGCACGCTTGCCTATAACTACACGCCCTTCGGGCAATCGGGGATATTCGATCCTAAATGGGTGACGCTGATCCTGCTTGGCGTGGGCGCGCTCACTGCGCTCATCGTGTCGATGGCCTGGCTGCGCCCGCCCGCGCTTGCGCCGCTCAACGAGGGACGCCGGCTGATGGATTCGGTCGGCTGGGCTGCGGTGCTGCCGCAGATGCTGGCGAGCCTCGGCGCGGTCTTCGCGCTTGCGGGTGTGGGCGACATTATCGGCGAGCTTGCGGGGCAAGTGATCCCCGATGGCAATCGCTTCGCCGCGGTTGCGGTCTATGCGCTGGGCATGGCGTTGTTCACGATGATCATGGGCAATGCCTTTGCCGCCTTTCCGGTGATGGCGGCGGCGATCGGCGTGCCGCTGCTGATTCAGGATTTTGGCGGCGATGCCGCGGTGATCGGCGCGGTCGGCATGCTCGCGGGCTTTTGCGGAACACTGATGACGCCGATGGCCGCCAACTTCAACATCGTCCCCGCCGCGCTCCTCGAACTGAAAGACCGCAACGGCGTGATCAAGGCGCAGATCGGTACCGCGCTGCCACTGCTGATCTGCAACCTCCTCCTCATCTATTTCCTGGCGTTTCGATGACCCACAAGCTCACCCCCGAAATGGCGGCGCATTTCGCCGCGCTCGCGCTCGGCCATGTCCGGCGCGAATATCCGCACAAGCTCGACCATGTGATGGACGGTCCCGAGGATGTGCTCGGACCGCGCGCGCTGCACCCGATCTTCCATGGCAGTTTCGACTGGCATAGCTGCGTCCATGGCTACTGGATGCTGCTCAGGATCCTGCGGCTCTTTCCCGATCTGCCGGTGGCGGCTGAGATCAGGGCGCTCGCCGACGAAATGCTGGTGCCGCACAAGATCGCGGGCGAGCTCGCCTATCTCGACCGCGCCTATACCGGCGGGTTCGAGCGGCCCTATGGCTGGGCGTGGCTGCTCGCGCTGCACGCCGAGGCGGCGCGGCACGCGGATGCCGAATGGGGCGAAGCGCTCGAGCCGCTTGCGCGCGCCTTTGCCGATCGCTTCCATGGCTTCCTACCGAGGCTGACCTATCCGATCCGGACGGGGACGCATTTCAATACCGCCTTCGCGCTCGTGCTCGCGCTCGCATGGGCCGAGACGCATGACAAAGCGCTCGCGGGGCTGATCCGTGCGCGCGCGGTCGATTATTATGGCGCGGACCGGGGCTGCAACGGCTGGGAGCCGGGGGGCGACGATTTCCTCTCCTCCGCGCTGATCGAGGCGCTGGCGATGAAGCGTGCGCTGCCGCGCGATGCCTTCGCCGGATGGTTCGCGGCATTCTTGCCCGATCTCGCGACGGGTACGCCCGCGAGCCTGTTTACCCCCGCGACGGTATCCGACCGCAGCGACGGCAAGATCGCGCATCTCGACGGCTTCAACCTCAGCCGCGCATGGTGCTGGCGCGAGATCGGGGACGCGCTTGACGGCCCCATGATGATGCTTGCGCGCGATATGGCGGACGTGCATCTGGCCGCGAGCCTGCCGCATGTGGCGGGCGACTATATGGGCGAGCACTGGCTGGCGAGCTTCGCGCTGCTGGCGCTGACCGCGGGAGAGAGCGAATGACCGTCCGCCTGTTCGATTATTACCGATCCTCGGCGAGCTATCGCGTCCGCATCGCGCTCAACCTCAAGGGCATCGCCTATGAGCGCGTCGACATCAGCCTGCTTGCGGGTGACCAGCGCAGCGCGGAGAACCTCGCGCGCAATCCGCAGGGCTTCGTGCCCACGCTCGAGGTCGATGGCGCCTTCATCCCGCAATCGCTCGCTATCATCGACTATCTGGACGCGCGCAATCCCGAGCCGTCGCTGCTACCGCGCGACGCCGTCGCACGCGCGCAGGCGCTGGCGCAGGCGCTGGTGATCGCGGCGGACACGCATCCGATCAACAATCTGCGCATCCTGCAATATCTGAAGAACGAACTCGGGCTCGACGAGGCAGCGCGCACTGCGTGGATCCATCGCTGGATCGGCGAGGGCTTTGCGGCGCTCGAGGCGATGACGACGCCGGGCGCGCGCTTCCTTGGCGGCGACCGTCCGGGGCTCGCGGACATCTGCCTCGTCCCGCAGATGTACAATGCGCGGCGCTTCGCGATGCCGCTCGATGCCTATCCCGCACTGGTGCGGATCGACGCGGCCTGTGCCGAGGTCGAGGCCTTTGCAGCGGCGCATCCCGACCGTTTCGCTCCGGCGGCCTGAGCCCCCTCATGCGTCACGTGCTTCCCGCGCTGTTGTTGGCCGCCCCCGCCGTCGCGCATGCCGAGGGCGAGATCATCGTCACGGGACACGGTCTTGAAACGGCGGCCGGTGATGCCGCCTATGACATCGTCACCATCGATCGCGACCGGCTGACGAGCAGCGCGAGCGACCGGCTCGAGGACGTGCTGCGTGATGTCGCGGGGCTGCAGCAGTTTCGCCGGTCGGATGCGCGCTCGGCCAATCCGACGAGCCAGGGCGTGACCTTGCGCGGACTGGGGGGCAATGCGTCGAGCCGCGCGCTGCTGATCCTTGACGGCGTGCCGCAGACCGACCCCTTTGGTGGCTGGATAAGCTGGCCCGCCTTTGTGCCCGAGCGGCTCGATCAGGTACGAGTCACGCGCGGCGGGGGAAGCGGGGTTGCCGGGCCGGGCGCGCTGGCGGGGACGATCGAGCTGGCGAGCGCGGGTGCCGACACGCTCGCGCCGTGGGGACTGTCCGCAGCCTGGGGCAGCCGCGATTCGGTGCAGGCCGATGCGTCGCTTGCCGCACAACTGGGGCAGGGCTTCGTGACTCTGGGCGCGCGCTACGAGCGGGGCGACGGTTTCATTCCGGTGGTGCGCGAAGACCGTGGCGCCGCCGATCGCCCCGCGCCATACGAACAGGCGAGCCTTTCGGCGCGTGCGGTGGTGCCGCTTTCTGCGGCGACCGAGCTTCAGGCCAATATGCTGCTGTTCACCGACCGCCGCGAACGCGGTTTCGCTTTCAGCGACAATGGCAGCGACGGCGCCGATGCGAGCGTGCGGCTTGTCGGGCGCGGCGACTGGGGCTGGTCGGCGCTCGGCTATCTCCAGATCCGCGATTTCCAGAGCAGCTTTGCGAGCCTCAATGCCGACCGCTCGGTTGCGACGCAGACCTCGGACCAGTACAGCGTCCCGTCCACGGGGCTGGGCGCGCGCTTCGAGCTGCGCCCGCCGCTGGGCGAGGCGACCGAGCTGCGGCTTGGCTCTGACTGGCGGCGTGCGAGCGGCGTGACGCACGAATTCTTCCAATATGTCGCGGGCAATCCGACGCGCGGGCGGGAGGCGGGCGGTCGCAGCGACACGTTGGGCGCTTTCACCGAACTATCGGCCGAGCTGTCCGAGGCACTGACGCTGACCGGCGGCGCGCGGATCGATCATTGGTGGATCGCGGGCGGCTTTCTGCGCGAGCGCCAGCTTGCCGGCGCGCCGATCACCGACACCGATTTCGCCGACCGGCAGGGCTGGGAGCCGACCGCGCGCGCGGGGCTTGCCTTCCGACCCGTGGAGGCGGTCACGCTCCGAACCGCCGCCTATCTCGGCTGGCGGCTTCCGACCCTCAACGAGCTTTATCGTCCCTTCCGCGTCGGCGCCGACGCGACCGCCGCTAACGCCGATCTCGCGCCCGAGCGGCTCAAGGGTGTCGAGGCGGGGATCGACTGGCGCCCGCTTGCCAATACGCGGCTGAGCGCGACGGTCTTTGCGAACCGGCTCGAGGATGCGATCGCCAATGTCACGATCGCGCGCGGGCCCGGAGCCTTTCCCGGGGTCGGTTTCGTCTCGGCGGCGGGCTTCTATCGCCAGCGGCAGAATCTCGATGCGGTGGAGGCAAAGGGAGTCGAACTCGACGCGGTGCTGTCGATCGCCGATTTCCGGCTTTCGGCGTCCTATGCCTGGACCGACAGCCAGGTGAAGGCGTCGGGCATTGCGCTGCCGCTCGACGGCTTGCGGCCCGCGCAGACTCCCGAGCACATGGCCTCCGCAACGCTCGGCTGGCAGTCACAGGCGCACGCGGGCGCCTCGGTGACGCTGCGCTATGTCTCGGACCAGTATGAGGATGACCAGAACCAGATCGCGCTTGATGACGCCTTTACCGTCGATGCGCGGCTGGCATGGGCGGTGGTGGACGGGCTGCTGATCGAGGCGCGCGGCGAGAATCTTGCCAATGCGAGGATCGAGGCCGCGCGCAGTTCGGGTGGCGTGATCGAGCGCGCGACGCCGCGGACGCTGTGGATCGGCCTCAGCTATTCGGGCGGCACCTGACGCGAAAGGGACGCAGCGATGACCGACGGTGCCACGCTCAAGATCAAGGCGCAGATCATGCTTGGCGACGAGATCGCAATGGGGCCGGGCAAGGCGGCGCTGCTCGAGGCGATCACGCGCGAAGGATCGATCTCGGCCGCCGGCCGCGCGCTGGGAATGAGCTATCGGCGCACATGGATGCTCGTGGATACGATGAACCGCTGTTGGGCGCAGCCGCTGGTCGAAACCGCGGCGGGCGGCCGGCATGGCGGCGGCGCGAGGCTGACCGAAGCCGGCGCGCGCGTGCTCGCGCATTATCGCGCGATCGAGGCGCAGCTTGGCGATGCGCAAGAGGGCACCGACTGGGGCGTGCTGCGCGGCCTCCTGCGCGACCTGCCCGAACCGTCGCGTAGCACCTGACCCAACAGCATGCTGGCATGCCACGCACATCGCTGTATAGGATGATGCATAACGCGAGCCGAGGGCGGAAATGCACAAACTGCTGACAAGGCTGATCATCCTCTGTCTGATGGCGCTTGGCACGCCGGCGACGGCGCAGCAGCGCGGGCCGCTGGTGCTCGCGGCGGCGAGCCTGCAGGAATCGCTGACCGCCGCGGCCAATGCCTGGGCGGCCAAGGGGAATGCGCGCCCCGTCCTGTCCTTCGCGGCATCTTCGGCACTCGCGCGGCAGATCGAGGCCGGGGCGCCCGCGGACATCTTCGTCTCGGCGGACGAGCCCTGGATGGACTCGGTTGCGCAGAAGGGGCTGATCCGCAAGGGGACGCGCGTCTCCTTCCTCGCCAACCGGCTGGCGCTGATCGCGCCGGCATCCAGCCGCGTGACGCTGCCGATCGCGCGCGGATTCCCGATCGCCCGCGCGCTGGGCGACGGGCGGCTGGCGATGGCCGATCCCGATGCTGTGCCCGCGGGGCGCTATGGCAAGACGGCGCTGATGACGCTCGGCGCCTGGCCTTCGGTCGCCAATCGCATCGCGCGCGCGGAGAATGTCCGGGCGGCGATGGCGCTGGTCGAACGGGGTGAGGCGCCGCTCGGAATCGTCTATGCGACCGATGCGCGCGCCTCGCAAAAGGTGAAGCTGGTCGGGCTGTTCCCGGCGTCGAGCCATCCGCCGATCACCTATCCGATCGCGACGCTCGCGGCATCGCGTCATCCGCAGGTTGAGGGCTTCAGGCGCTTTCTGATTTCGCGCGAGGGCAAGGCGATCTTCGCGCGCTTTGGCTTCCAGCCGCGCTGACATGCTCTCCGCCGAGGAAATCGGGATCATCCTGCTCTCGCTGAGGGTCAGCATCGTCGCGGTCGCCGCGATCCTGCCTTTGTCCTTCGGCATCGCCTGGCTGCTCGCGCGCAAGCGCTTCCCGGGGCGCGTGCTGCTCGATGCGCTGGTCCACCTGCCGCTGGTGGTGCCCCCGGTAGTCACGGGCTGGCTGTTGCTGCTCGCTTTCGGCCGCAACGGCCCCGTTGGCGCCTGGCTCGAAAGCTGGTTCGGCGTCACGGTGATGTTCCGCTGGACGGGCGCCGCGATCGCGGCGGCGGTCATGGCGCTGCCGCTTACGGTGCGCGCGATGCGGCTGTCGATCGAGGCGGTCGACCGACGGCTGGAGAGCGCCGCGCGGACGCTGGGCGCGTCGCCGCTGCACGTCTTTGCGACGATCACGCTGCCGCTCGCGGTGCCGGGCATTGTCGCGGGCGCGGTGCTGGGATTTGCGCGTTCGATCGGTGAGTTCGGCGCGACGATTACCTTCGTGTCGAACATCCCCGGCGAGACGCAGACGCTGCCGCTCGCCATCTATGGCGCACTGCAGATTCCGGGTGCGGAGGCGATGGTGACCCGGCTGGCGATCATCTCGGTGATCCTGTCGCTGGCGGCGCTGGTTGCCTCCGAACTGCTCGCACGGCGCGCGGGCCACGGGCGGGGCGGCCATGTCCTTTGAGATCGATGTCGAGGTGCGGCTGGGCGCTGCGGACATCGCTGCGTCATTCAGCGCCGGTCCCGGGCTGACGGCATTGTTCGGCCCCTCGGGCGCGGGCAAGACCACGATCCTCAACATGGTTGCGGGGCTTGTCCGCCCCGACCGGGGCCATATCGTCATTGCGGGCGAGTCGCTCTTCGACCACGACGCAGCCATCGATCGCCCGGTCGAAGCGCGCCGCGCAGGTTATGTGTTCCAGGACGGCCGCCTCTTCCCGCACCGCCGCGTGCGAGCCAACCTGCTTTATGGCGAGCTCGTTGCCGACCCGGCGCGGCGCTGGATATCGCTTGAGGAGGTTACCGACTTCCTCGGGATCGGACATCTGCTCGACCGCTGGCCGCGCACATTGTCGGGCGGCGAAGCGCAGCGTGTCGCGATCGGGCGCGCGCTGCTCTCGGCCCCGCGCTTCCTGCTGATGGACGAGCCGCTCTCCTCACTCGACGCGGCGCGGCGCGAGGAAATCATGCAGGTGATCGAGCGCGTGCGCGACACACTCGGCCTGCCGATCCTCTATGTCAGCCACGACCACGCCGAGGTTGAACGGCTGGCGACGACAGTGATCGCGGTCGGCTGAACCTCACCCATTACGGTCGTTGGGGCAGGAAGGCCCGCTTTGTCGCGGCGAGGAGAGGATTGGTTCTGGACTGTGGCAGATAGCCATAGTTGATCGTCCACAGGATCGTGCCGCCCACGCCTGTCTCGCGCACCCAGCTGCCCTTTGCCGCGATCGAGCGCTCGTCATCGTAGGACAGATAGCCGGCGCGCGGTGAGGCCGGATCGATTGCGGGAACATATCCACCAGCGCCATAGCTGCGATAGCTGGCTTTGGCAGTGTCGTCCCAATGATAGGTGCCATTGCGATCGTCGAGATAACCCTTGCGAACCAGCTCGTTATAGCGAAGTGCCACGTCATCGATTATGAATGTGCTGTTGCCCGCCGTGCTCTGCCGCGGCCCGGTGATCGTCGGGCCGTAGTAGATGCCATAGAAGCCAATACCGATACCGATTTTCCAGCGTGGTACACCCGTCGCGACATAGGCGTTGATACTGGTATTGAGGTCATAGGGCGTTGTCCCGGTGGCGCCGAAGATCGGACCGCTGAACCACGAATCCCAACCAGCGCCGTTGAATGCGGTGCCGGCGCCGTAGCTCATCAGATTATACTGATCGACCATGTTTGCCACATCTGCCTGCCATTGCTCGACCCGTCCGCCGGGTTCGAGGAAGTTGATGCTGACTGCATAGCCGGGAAAGGTGACGATCACCGGGCGGTTGGCGCCACTGTAGCGCGGGCGAGAATTGGCCGCGGTGCGGATGTCGGAGATCAGTGCCATCAGTCGCCGTCGTGCCTCGGCGGCACTCACGCCCATGCCGGCATTGCCCTCGAGTTCGTTCTCCCAGTCGATGTCCACGCCGTCATAGTCGTGCGCCACGAGGTAATCGACGACGTTGCGGACGAACGTGGGACGCATCGCGTCGGTGGTCGAGAGCAGGAAGCCGATGCCGTCGGGGCCGTCACCACCGAGCATGAGAAGCGCCCTGGTCTGTGCGGCGTGCGCGCGCTGCACCAGATAGTCCTCGACGCTGCGCGTACCGTCGGGCGACAGACCGGGATCATGCGCAGTGCCCGCACCACGAACCACCGTGCCGGGGGTGCCGCCAAGCGAACCTCCTCCGGGCGCGACGCGGCCGAAGACGAAGTGCGTCATCGCGGTCATATCGACCTCTTGCGGCGGGTACATCACGTCCCAATACCAGCCCGCATAATAGCCGGTGACCCAGGCTGTCGCTGCGGTGGGGGTGGCGACGCGGACCGTCGCGGTTGCCGTCCTGTTCGGATCGGCAGCGCTCGCGGCAATGACGTGGTAGGTGCCCGTAGCGGCAGGCGCCGTATAGAGCCCCGCCGCACTGATCGTGCCGCCCGCCGCACCTTCCTGAACGCGCCAGTTGCACTGTGTGTTGGTGCTGCCGGTAACGGTGCACGCGAACTGCTGGATGGCGGAGGGCACGATCTCGACGTCCGCGGGCGCGATCGACACCTGAACGACGGGCGGCGGGGGTGGCGGCGGAACCCCGCCACCCTGATCGCCGGAGTCACCGCCGCACGCGGCAAGCAAGAGCGTTGTCGCAAGCAGGGCTATGCCACGTCGATTCATCTGATCCCCCGGTAAGTAACCCACGGCGTCGCT
This sequence comes from Sphingomonas sp. LaA6.9, assembly GCF_022601895.1. Lineage (GTDB taxonomy): Bacteria > Pseudomonadota > Alphaproteobacteria > Sphingomonadales > Sphingomonadaceae > Sphingobium_A. The sequence goes on along the minus strand of NZ_JAKVIO010000026.1, from coordinate 18,886 downwards.
TCGACGACGCTTTGATCGAACCGCTGGCGCGTTCGTACGACCGAGGGCAGATGCGATGCGACCAACGAGCGGTCTGTCACGACGAAGAATGGTAAGCGCGATGTTCAGTAATTCCTGTGCGCCGTCGCCATCAGGCGCGTGCCGAATTGTCTCGCAGATGCTTAAGCGCGCGTGCGGCGCCCGAGTTTGCGGGCCTGGCCTGCAGTTCGTTGTCTTGGGTGTGGCGCAATAACGCGCGGATGGCCTTGGTATAGGTTCTTCCGATACGAATTTCGGCACCCGAAGCCAGGCGCGCGCGGAAGTGCCCATATCCCTCGAGCCGTACTGCGGCGACACAATCCCTGCGCACCAGTGCCGAGCGGCGAACGCGGATAAAGGCTTCGGGATCGAGCCGATCCTGTATGCTGCCCATCGTTTCGCGCAGCATATAGGACTGCCCATAGGCGTGGACGTGCACATAGTCGCGATCGGCTTCGACCCATTCGATATCCTTGACCAGCACGCGCACAAATTCACCCCGCCGCTGCGCCCATATCTCGGTTTCATAACGTGGGGATGCGGCCTGCCCGGCGGCCTGCGCGCGCAGTTCCGAGAGGAGCGCCTGGAGTTGCTCAGCGTGCTGGCAGGCTTCCGCGGCCGCCATCCGGCTACGGGCCTTGTCGAGCGCTGACTGGAGTCGTTCGAACTCGACAGGCTTCAGGATGTAGTCGACAGCGCGCACTTCGAAGGCGCGGGGCGCGAATGCGTTGAGCGCGGTCACAAAGATGACCAGCGGCATATCGGGGCCTTTGAGCGCTTCGACGACTTCGAACCCGCCCATCCCGGCCAGCTTGATATCGAGCAGCAGCACATCGGGTCGATGGGCAGCGATCAGTTCCAGCGCCTGATGACCGCTGCAGGCCGTGCCGACCATCTGTACGCCGCGCATCTGCCCCAGCGCGATCTCCAGCCGCCTCAGTGCCTGCGGCTCCTCGTCGACCGCCAGAACCCGCAAAACGCCCGTCATCATGCAAACTCCAATGGCATTGTAAGCCGCACCCTGAAGCCCGAAGGCTCCATCCCGGCATCCATGCGCGCGCGTGCGCCGAACCGACTGACCAGTCGTTCGCGGACATCGGGCAGGCCCAGGTCCGCGCGCCCTCTGGCTGTGCCGTTGTCCGGTCCATTGTCGTGAACCTCGACCACCAGCAGGTCTCCTTCCGCATGCGCCCCAATCTTAAGAACCAGCGTTTCGCCGGGTTCGCGCAGGTCATGACTGAGCGCGTTCTCGATCAGGGGCTGAAGGATCAGACCGGGCATTCGTGCTCCTTCCAGTATCGACGGCATGTCGATCTCCACGGCAAGACAATCGGCAAAGCGGATCTGCTCGATGTCCAGATAGAGCTTCTGCAACGCGATCTCGTCGGCCAGGCGCACGTCCTTGAGAGGATCCGCTGTGATCGTCGCGCGGAAGAAATTGGCGAGCGCCAGCACCATTCTTTCCGCGTCTTGCGCGCGATGCTCGAGGATCAGCGCCGAAATCGAATTCAGCGTGTTGAACAGGAAATGCGGATTGACCTGATAGCGCAGCGCGCTGACCTGCGCCTGATGTGCCTGCGCCTCGACCATGGCCAGCCTGCGCTCGCGGTCGCGGATTTCGGCGTTGTAGGACAGTGCGAGCACGGTGACCGTCCACAAGCCGAGGGGCGCGATCGATGCGAGCCCGCCGAGCAGCAACAGCCGAAACGTGAACGGCGCGTCCGCCATCGTGGCGATCGTCAGTTGCGCCACCGCCGAGAAGACAAAAGCGCCCGCGAACATCGCCAGCACGGCGCAAACGAGTTGCTGCCAGAAGGGCCGGCCCCTTGCCATCTTGATGGCAAGATAGAGCGCATAGCAGAGCAGTGCGCCCAGCCCGCAAACCACGAGCTCCGACGGAGCCATGACATATTGCAGCAGCCCCGATAGCCATGCGTCGATGCCTTGCTGACGCTCCTGTTCCCGCAAGCTTGCATAGGCAAAGTAGATGATCTGAAAACCGATCCAGTAGACCGCGATCAGCACAAGCACGGTGCGGCGTTCGGCGGCTTCTCCCGATGACAGGAACAGGTTGGACCTGTGCGTGCTCATTTGCATCAGCATGCAGCTTCTCTTTCATCGCCGCCTGCGGCTGTCGATAGACGTTCGTCGCGCAATTCAGCCGTTTGTCGAGGATCGCGCGCGTTGGTGCGAACGACTGGACCGGACGTCGCCGGGACTGTTTTCCCGTCTGGCCGATGCTCTAATATTTGATTGCGGCCCGACCGCGTTTCTGTCGGGCAAGGTCGGCCGCTCGTTCACAGCGGTGTTGTTCTCACTTCTCACCGTTTCGGGGGCGGCGTTTGCCGCTTGCAACTCGAGGGGCGCTACGGCGCCCCTCTTTCTTTTGCGATGCCTGTGGGCGCTACGGCGCCCCTCCTTCGTGTGCGGTGCCTGCGCAATGCGGGCCATAGGGCTGGCGGGGGCAGAAAACACTTCAGCCCCCGGCCACAGGCCGGGGGCTTCGGCGACCCGAAGCACTTTGGGTCAAACGCTATGTCCAAAGTGCTTCAGCGAACCAGCGCTGACGTCGTGGGGTATTCAGGCTGCGATCGCGCCGGGTTGTTCGTGTTGCACAAGGAAGGCGCGCACGATCGCGTCGGGCCCGCTATGCGCTCCGGTTTCAGGGGAGTTGAAGATACTGGTCGAGGTCGCAGCCGCCTGAAGCGTCCACAGGAGCTGAAACGCGGCGCAGTGAGGATCGCCCTTGAACCAGCCTGCGGTTTTTGCGTCGTCGAGAAATGCGATCAGCGCGTCGCTGAGAGGCTTCTGGATCGCGGCGTCATAGGCGGCGGCAATCCAGGGATGCGCATGGCGATCACGGACCACCGAAAGCATGAGGTCGAGATGTCGTTCATCGGCGAAGAGGCGCGATGCCTGTGTGGCGAAGCGCGACAGGGCGAGCGCCCTGGGAAGTCGCGCAGTGACAGCCGTTGGAACGAGCGGCTCGAGGCCGGCGATCAGTGTCTTCAGGGAGACCTCGAAGAGCTCGGTGATGCTCGCGAAGTGGTTGTAGATGGTGCGGCGGGTATAACCAGCCTCTTGCGCGATCAGCTCCATGCTCAGTCCGTCGAGACTGCGTTCGCGCAGCAACTGCCGGGCAACGTCAAGGATCACGCCGCGTCCGCAGCCGCGCCGGCGACGGGCCGGGGGCATCTTTGGAATGCCTGGTGACAGGCTGACAGCTTGTACGAGCATCACTCGCAAATTCCCTCTCTGGCTGCGACGCGTACCATCCGCGTGTCCAGTGAGATCACAGGCTTGGCCGAACTTCGGGAGGGGATTCGCGATCGACAAACGCTGCGCCGCGTCGAATGAGGCCGGCGCACGACCAACGACAAGAATATGCTGACGAATGGCAATCGACAGTCCGGCGCTTTGATGGGACAGTCCGCCGCGAATTCGAATGGAAGGGCTGGGCGCAGTTGCCTATCGCGGTTTCAGGAACAGACGAGCACCGGGCATATGTGCGCGCGATCCTGGCATTCTGGATCGTGCATTTCTGCGTCTTGATGGCGCTGTCCAAGCTGTCCGGCGCGACGTACATGCTCGACATCGCGCTGCGGCGCGTCCCCTTTACGATGGTGGCGATGCTCCTGTGTTATGCGATCTATCGCATATTGCAGCGTCGTCGCGCGGATTCCTTCTGGCGCCTGGCGCTGACCGCCGGCGCACTGGCGCTCGTCGCGGCCGCCATTTATGGCCTGGTGACGACGATCGGCTTTGCCTTCATCGCCCCCATACGTGATTTCGGACCCTATCAGTGGCGCATGTTCCTCGAGGACAGCTTCATCTGGCTCTATTCCTTTTTCTCCTGGGCGGCGATCCATCTGGCGATGGTCTACAGCTTCGAGGTGGGCGACCGCGAAAGGCGGCTGGCGCAGGTGGAGGCGCTCGCGCATCAGGCGCAGGTCCATGCTCTGCGCTATCAGGTCAATCCGCATTTCCTGTTCAACACGCTCAATTCGATCTCGTCGATGATCTGGGAGCGTGAGCTGCAGGGAGCGGAGGCGATGCTCGTGAGCCTTTCGGCGTTCCTGCGCACGACCCTGGAGATCGATCCCGCCGAGGACGTGACGCTGTCGCAGGAAATCGCGCTCCAGAAGCTCTATCTGGAAATCGAGCAGATCCGCTTTTCCGAACGGCTGACGGTCGAGATCGACATTCCGCTCGAACTTCAGGACGCGCGCGTGCCGAGCCTGATACTGCAGCCGCTGGTCGAGAATGTCATCAAATACGCGGTGGCGCCTTCCAAGCAGGCGACCCGGTTGCGCATTGCCGCCAAGCGCTGCGATGACCGGCTGATGCTTCATGTCGAGGATGACGGCGCGGCCGCCAAGATCAATGGTGGCACAGGTGTCGGGCTGCACAATGTCCGTCAGCGGCTCGCCACACGCTTCGGCGAAAGCTGGACATTCGATGCAGGCCCCACGGCGCAACGCGGCTTTCGCGTCACGCTTGGCATGCCCTTGCAGTACGCCGCCCAATGAGACTGCGCGTGCTGGTCGTCGACGATGAGGCTCTTGCGCGGCGCCGGCTGGTGACGATGCTGCGCGACATCGTCGATGTCGAAGTCGTCGGCGAGGCTGCCGATGGCGATGAGGCGCTGGAACTGGTCCGCAAGGCGACGCCCGACATCATCCTGCTCGACATCAAGATGCCAGGGCGCAACGGCTTCGAGCTGGTGCCGCTGCTCGAGGGGCCGGACATCCCCGTGATCATCTTCGTGACCGCGTTCGGCCATTATGCGGTCAAGGCGTTCGAGATGTCCGCGGTAGACTATCTGATGAAGCCAGTGGCGTTTGACCGGATGCGCGAGGCGATCGCGCGCGCGCGCACGACGTTGCGCTCGCGCGACGCGCAGAGCCGCATCGCCGAGATGACCGAAGTCATCGCGGCGCTGCGCGATCATGCCGATGGCGTTCCGGAAGCGCCCGCCTATGAGCGCGAATTCTGGGTCCAGCGGCGCGGCGAATATGTCCGGGTGCCGGTCGCCCGGATCGAATGGATCGGCGCCGAACGCGATTATGTTCGCCTCCATGCGGGAGAGGACGCTCATCTCATGCGTGAGACGATGAACGGAATGGCCGGGCGCCTAGATCCGGCCGCCTTCATCCGGGTGCACAGGTCTGCGCTTGTTCGGCGCGCGATGATCACCGCGATCCGCCAGGCCGGTTACGGTGCGCTCAAGGTCGTCCTGACCAACGGCATCGAAGTTCCCGTCGGGCGGACCTACGCGTCGGCCATTCGCGACCTGCTCAATGGAAAGAGCATTGCTGAATAGTCCGGAAAATATACAAGTAAAAATGATCCATATGTCACATATGTTCGTGTTTTTTCACGAATATGTGAAGGTAAATATGTTCTAATATTTGAATAATTCCATTACGCATCCCGTCACGTCAATATGGGATGTTGTATATGAAGCGCTTGGTTGCCGGGATATGTCGCGCATCGGGCGCTTCGCTTGTAGTGGCGGCGCTGATTTCGGTTTCGCTTCCGGCCACGCCTGCTGCCGCGCAATCCAAGGCGCGCAAGACGCAGGTCAAGAAGACCGCGGAGATCCCGGTCTGCGCGACGAAGATTGGGACGATCGCGATCGTCGAGCCCGAGGCGCCGCAATGGGGGCAGTACGGACTTTCCTCACCCGAAGCGATCCTCAAGCTCTTTGCCGCCAAATCGGGCTGCTTCGGCATCGTCGACCGCAACAAGGGCATGTCGGTGGCGCTCGCGGAGCGCGATCTCGCGGCCTCGGGCGAACTGCAGCGGGGGAGCAATCTGGGCAAGGGGCAGGTCAAGGCCGCCGACTATTTCATCGTGCCCGACATCGTGAACCAGAACGGCAATTCGGGCGGCGGCGGGATCGCCGCGGGGCTTGGCAGCGTCAGCGGGCTGTTCGGCCGCAAGGCCGGGATGCTCGGCGGGCTGGTCGGATCGCTCAATGTGAAGAAGAAGGAAGCCAGCGTCACGCTCGCGCTGGTCAATGCGCGCACCACCGAGCAGGAGCGCGTGGTCGAGGGTTTCGCCAAGAAGACCGACATCGGCTTTGGCGGCGGCACCGGCTATTTCGACGGCTGGGGCGGCGGGTTCGCCGGCAGCAGCTACGAGAATACCGAGATGGGGCAGGTCGTGGCGCTCGCCTATCTCGACGCCTTCACCAATCTCGTCCGCCAGCTCGGCGGCCTCCCCGAAAACGCAGCCGCCGCAGCGCCCGCCGCCAAGGATTGAGCGCGCCGCTGGTGGACGGGCGCCCCGGTCCGCACCCCGGATATGATGTTGAAATTGCAGCGGCAAATGCCGCCTGCCGCGCTCACCCCGTGGACCCCCGAACGCTGAGCGCGAACGGCTGAAATCCACCGGAAATGGCGCGAAACTTCACAGTTTTGTGAAGTTAAATCATTGGAAAATAAACAAAAAAAATGGCACCTGCCCCAAGCTTACGTGGCGATGGATCAGGGGGGATCGCTCGTCGTCGCGCTCATTTTGCAGCAGTTTTTTGGAGGAATTTTGATGTTCAGTGTCGACGCCCCGGTTGCGACTTCCACGCGCAGCGCGATCCATCGCCGTCTCGGCCGTTCGGGCCTGCTGTTGAGCGCGGCTACCGCCGCGATCGTGCTCTCCGCATCGCCCGCGCGCGCCGAATGCGTGACCGCGCCCGATGGCGGCGTGGTGTGCACGGGGACGACGCAGGATTATGTGTCGAGCGTCGACGGCCAGGTCACGACGGTGAATGCGGGCGCGATCCTGACGTCGAGCACGCCCGATGGTTTCGGATTCGTCTTTGATGCGGGCGGCAGGCTCGTCACCAACGGTTCCGTGCTTTCGGAGACGGGCGAGGCAATCGCGGTCTCGGCCCCGGCCGTGCAGATCGTGATCGGCCGCGCCGGCACCGTCACCGGCCGGACCGGGATCAATTCGGAGAGCGGCACCCGCGTCTCGATCGACAATTCAGGAGCGATTCGCGGCGAAAGCCTGGCCGTCAATAATGGCAATGGCTATGTCAACCTGCGCAATCGTGCGGGCGCCACGGTCACTGGCGGAGTTCGTGCGCAGGAAGCGGACGTCGTCAATGACGGGCGGATCGATGGCGGGTCGGCGATCGCGATCGGCGCCGAGGGCGTCAACCTGGTCAATCGCGGTACGGTGACGGGCAGCGGCGCCAATGGAACGGTCAATTCGGTCTTCGTCGGGGTCGAGAATAGCGGCGTGATCGAGGCGACCGGCGACGGACCCGCAATTTATGCGCTCAGCGCGAACATCGTCAACAAGGCGGGTGGTGTGATCCGCGCGGCGACGGGCCCCGCGATCCATGTCCGCAACGCGCAGATTCCCCTCGCGCCCGGTTTTGCGCCCGGCGATGACAACGTCATTGAAAATGCCGGCGCGATCGTCGGCGACGTGGTGTTCGACGGCGATACCGAGGATCTGTTCTTCCAGCGCATCGGTGGCACGGTCACTGGCAATATCAACCTGGGTGGCGGCGACGATGCCTTCTATTTCGAGGGCCGCGGCGATGTGATCGCGGGCGGGGTCAGCGGCACGATCGACGGCGGCGACGGCGTCGACATCTACGGCGTCCGCATGACCGCCACGGGCAATGTCCAGTTCGGCGCGCTGCCCACGGGTTTCGAGCGCTATGGCCTTGATCTATGCGGCTGCGACGTCACCGCGACGATCACCGCGGCGGATTACACCACTCCGCTCACCATCACCGGCGAAGGCCATGTGATCAATCTCGCCAACATCACGGGCACCGTGACGGGTGACCGCGCGTTCATCGAGCTGTTCGGTGAGGCGGAGCAGGATCTCGACGGCGAATTCGGGCTGAGCTTCACCAATCGCGGCACGATCAATATCACGGGCGATGCGGCGGACGAGCTGATCTCCGTTTACGGCGAAGGCGGCGACACGAACTACATCACCCAGTTTGCCAATGAAGGAACGATCTCGTTCGGCGGCGAATTTGATTTCGGGCTGGCGCTTGAGGGCTATGGCTTCGATCCCTTTGGCCAGCAGCGCCCGACATTCGTCAACAGCGGAACCATCAGCGGCGGCTCCACCATTGCTAACAGCGTTCTTGTCTCTTTCTCGAATGGCGGTGCCCGAAATAGCGGCACGATCTCCGCGCAGGGCACCAATACGTCGGCGATAGAGCTGGTCTATGCGGAGCTGACCAATGAGGCTGGCGGGTCGATCGCCGCGCAGGGGGGTGTCGCTGTCTGGCTGGGCGCGGATTCGTCGCTCACCAATCGTGGCATCGTAAGGTCCGATGATGCTGTTGCCGTCCAGCTTTTGAATGATCGCTCTGGCGCCGGCACAGTGACGGTCGTCAACGATGCGGGCGCGAGCATTACCGGCGGTGGCGGCGCGATCGTCCGGGCAGCCAGTCCGTTCTATGACGCGGCCAATATCGCCAACAAGGGAAGCATCGTCGGCAACATCGATCTTTCTGCGGGTGCCGAAGACGACATCGTCTGGCTGGCCGAAGGCAGCACCGTCCAGGGCGATGTGCGCATGGGCGATGGCGACGACATCGTCGTACTCGACGTCTCACGTCTGGATCGCCTGGGCAATGTCGACACCAGCGGCGTCGTCACGGGCACGCTCGATCCGGGGGCGGGGGACGACACGCTCTGGGCGCGCGCGGGCACGACGCAGACCGCTAATATCGTGGTCGAACCGATTGCTGGCTATGAAGGCGGGGTCGTCTATGAAGCCGCTGGCGCCAATACGGTGCTGACGCTGCGGGGCTCGCTCGACGCACAGGGCGAAGAGAACGCGCTGACCAACCACACGCTCAACGTGGGCGGCGATGGGACGATCTTCGTCGATACCGACATCAACACGGCGGGCACCGATCTTTCGGCGATCGTGGTGCACGAGGGCGGCACGGGCCAATGGTTCGACGGCAGCCAGGATCGCGTGAATCTCGTTCTGAATCAGTCGATCTTCGGTGGCGTCGCCGATTACACCGTGGACGCCTTTTATGCGGACCGCGTCGAGCTGGCCAATGGCGGGTCGATCCCGGCGGATATCAGCGTGGTTGGCGGCACCGCCCTGCGCGCGGGCATCGGCACTGAAGTCGTTATTCAGGATGGGGCGAGCATTCGTGTGGTCTCGGTGACCGCGCAGCATAACGCGACGCTCATCGAGGGCACCGGCAGCAATATCGTCAATCGCGGGGACATTTACGAGGATTACAACCAGTTTCCGACCGTCGACGACATCTCGACGGGCATCCGGATGGCGGGCGGCAGCTTCACCAACGAACGCCAGGGCAGCAACAATTACGCCACCGTCAACATGTACGGCCATGCCATCGTGGCCGAGGGCGGCGCGCGCATCGTCAATGACGGCCATATCCTGAGCCAATATGGCAATGCCATCGCGGGCGGACGGTTCTCCGTCAGGAACGAGGCGGGCGGCACGATCGGCGGGCAACTGACCGGTAGCCTGATCGGGGTCGCCGGTGCGGCGATCGTCGGCGATCTCAACCAGCAGACCGTCGACAATGCGGGCACCATCAATGGCCATGTGATTCTGGACCGAGGCGATGACACGTACATCGCCTCGGGCGGCACGCTGAACGGCAATCTCGACCTTGGCGAAGGCAATGACAATTTCCTGATGCGCGATGGCGCGGCCGCGAATGTCACGGGTACGCTGACGGGCGGTGACGGCGTCGACGCCTATGGCCGGTCGTTCACAGCCGATGCCAGCTTCGATCTGGCGGCGAACGTCATGCCTGCCGATTTCGAACTGCACGGTGTCGAGGCGATGGGCGACGGCACCGAAGTGACGCTGACCTCAGCGACCACACAGACCAAGGGCTTGCGCGCGTTCGGCGACGGCACCGTGATCAACACCGCAAACTTCAATATCACGAACTCGATCGACCAATATGCCGCGGTTGAAATCGCGTGGATAGAGGGCGGGGCAAACGCCCTCAACTTCGACAATCGCGGTACGATCACCAGCGACAAAATCGGTGTTTCAGCGGACGGCAGTCTCGCGAGCTTCACCAACTCCGGCACGATCAACGCGACCCAGGCGGCGCTGGAAGTCTATCACTCTGGCGGCGGCAGCTTTACGTTCGCCAATACGGGCACCATGTCGTCCACCGCGGATAACTGGGAAACGGTCTACATCAGCGCAGATGGCGAGGGTGAGAATGGCCAAAACCTCAACTTCACCAATGGCGGCCAGATCAATTCGAGCGGCGCCGACGGCACCGCGCTGGTGGTCAGCGCCAATGAGGCGCTGGCGCGCCTTACCAACACCGGTTCGATCAGCGCCACCGGCGCCAATGGCACGGGCGCTTACCTGCTTGTCGACCATCGACTTGATCTGACCAATGGCGGAATGATCGAGGCATCTGGTGCGAGCGGATCCGCACTCGCGATTATCTCCAGGGGCAACGGCACGCTGGTTACGCCCGATGCCGAGAATTGCGACGAGGAATATACGCCTGCCGTCGCGACGCAGGTCACCAATAGCGGCACGATCCGCGCCAATGGCGGGGGCGTGAGCACCGCGTCCGACTATATGATCGCATCGGCGGTGAGCGCGCATGTCGAAGGCGACTACGGCGCCCTCCACATCGCAAACAATGCGGGCGGCCTGATCGAGGCGACCGGCACCGGCTCGTCGGCGGTCATCGTCTCGGGCGAAATGGAGGCCGGTTATGGCGATGAAATCGGCCAGAACCTGTTCCAGCTCGACAATGCGGGCACGATCCGCGGCGGCATCGATACCGTCATTGGTGACGGCGTCTTCGCCGACGCGGGTGGGGCCATTCTCGACGGCCTGGGCGGCGAGGACCGCGTGGTTGCGGGCGCGATCCAGACGATCGACACCACGGATCATATCCGCAACCTTGCGGGCGGCACGATCATCGGCAATGTCGATCTGGGGACGGGCGACGACGTGTTCGAGAATTTCGGCACGCTCACCGGCGATCTGCGCATGGGCGAAGGCGACGACACCTTCGTCTATGCCGCGGCCTCGACCTTCACGGGCATGGCCTATGGCAATGACGGCGTCGACACGCTGCTCGTCGACCTTTCGGGCACGGGCTCGGTCAATTTCGACCAGTTCCGCGGCTTTGAAACGCTGAGCCAGCGCGGGCAGGGCACGGTCTCGATCCGCGGCACGACCGACCAGGCGACGCTCGGCATCGCCGGCTCCAACGTCAGCATCGCGGCGGGCACGACCTTCGACGCGCAGGGCGCGACCGTGCTTCAGGGCTCCGACGCGGTCGAGACGCTCGAGGTTTCGGGCACCGTCGGCGGCGCGGTCGACATGGGCGGCGGCAACGACACCGTCACGCTCTCGCAGGGCGGCCTCATTGACGGCAACCTCCAGATGGGCGCGGGCGACGACCGCGTCGTGCTGGCCGGCGGCACCGTCAACGGCACCATCGACGGCGGTGACGGTTCGGATACGATCGCGTTTCAGATGACGCAGGATACGAGCAGCCTGCCCGATGTGCTGAACTTCGAATCGCTCGACGCGACCGGCAACCACCGCCTGACGCTGAACATGGACCAGAGCTTCGACGTCATTTCCCTGCGGGGCGGCGCCGATCTGACGCTCAACCCGGGTACGACGCCGGGCCACACCATCGGCCAGATCAACGGCGACGACACCGATCAGGACGTCGTGCTGAACGTCGCGCTGACGGGCGGCGTGAACCTCGGCGGCGGCAATGACAGCCTGTCGATGAGCCTGGGCGGCGCGCTGTCCGGCGGCCTCGACGGCGGCGCCGGCACCGACACGCTCAACCTTGCGCTGAGCGCGGCCTCGTCAATCACCGGCGGGCTCAACGGCTTCGAGACGGTCAATGTCGCCGGCGCGTCGCCGCTGACGCTGGGCGGAACGATCGCGGCGAACCAAACGGTCAACTTCGACGGCGGCGATAGCAGCCTGATCCTCGATGCGGGCGCGTCGATCCTCGGCACCGTCAACGGCGGCGCGGGCGACGATCTGCTGACGATCAACACCGTTGCTGGCGGCACGAGCACGATCGGCACGCAGGTGACGGGCTTCGAGGATCTGGTTTCCAACGGCCCCGGCACTCTGAGCATCACGGGCAATGCAACCTACCAGACGGTCGCGATCAACGGCGGCAACCTGTCGCTCGGCGCGGGCGTGGCCATGATCTCGGGTGGCACCACCTTCGACGGCGCCAACAACGTGCTGACGCTCAACGGCGGCGCTTCGCTGGCGGGGCTGGTCGATGGCGGCGCGGGCACCGATCGCCTCGTCCTCAACCAGGCCGCCAACGAAGTGCGCCAGCTGGGTTCGCTCAACTATACCGGCTTCGAACAGCTCGAAGCAGGCGGTGCGGGTGAACTGCGCGTCGACACCAACGCCACGTTTGAAAGCGTCGACCTGCTCGGCGCGCGGCTGACGGTGGTGGCGGGCGCAACGCTCACTGCGCCGGTCACCGGCAACGATGCCGCCAACGTCCTCGACGTTCGTGGGACGATTGCGGGCAATGTCGATCTCGGCGCGGGCGACGATCGCCTGATCCTGGCCGCGGTCAACGCGGTCACCGGGACCCGCGAGGGCGGCGCCGGCACCGACACGATCGACTTCAACACCACGGGCACCGCGGCGGCGCCGGCGACCTGGGACGGCACGGGCGTGACCGGCTTCGAGAACCTGAATGTCTCGGGTGGTGTGCTGTCGCTTACGGGCAACGCCAACTATCAGACCGTCTCCGTCACCGGGGGCCGTCTGATCGGTCAGGCGGGTACGACGATCACCTCGGCGAACGCCATCCTCGTCAGCCAGGGCGCGACCTTCGGTTCGTCGGGCACGGTGAATGCCAATATCGATGTGCGCGGCACGCTGTCGCCGGGTGCATCGCCGGGCACGATGACGGTCAACGGCAATGTCACCTTCCGCACCGGTTCGAACCTGCTGCTCGAGATGACCAATGGGCCGCGCGACCTGCTCAACATCTCGGGGGGGCTCAACATCGAAACGGGGGCCGCGATCGACATCACCGGGGTGCTCACCGCGGCGCCGGGCGGCGCCGTGGACCTGGTGGTCGCCAATGGCGGCATCACCGGCCGCTTCACGACGATCAACAAGTCGACCAGCGTCTTCGGCTTCGTCGCGCAGCGTGGTAACCGCATCCAGATCGTCGGCGAGTTCGCCAATGACACGGCCTTCCCGACCAACACCCAGGCCTCGATCGCTTACGCCAACGAACTGCTCTCAGGCGGTCAGAAGGTCGCGGCGTTCACGGCAGCGCTCAACACGCTGGTCGATGCGCAGGGTCGTTCGAACGGCCCGGCCTTTGCCCAGCTCACCCCCGAAGCCTATGGCTCTGCGACGCAGGCGGCCATCGACAACGGCCTGACGCTGAGCGATGCGGTCCGCAACATGCGTTACACCGCGCCTTCGAGCACCGGCCTGTATGGCTTCGCTCAGGGGCTGGCGCAGTGGAACAACATGAAGGGCGAAAGCACCACGGGTGCATCGGCGTCCGATGTTCAGACCACGGGCTTCATCGGCGGCATCGGCTACGGCTTTGGCGAGGGCAGCCGGATCGGCGGCTTCATCGGCAACGTCTCGTCCGATCAGCGTCTGACGTCGCTCGATGCCACGACCGACACTGACGGTCTGGTCGCCGGTGTGTTTGCCGACGCCAATCTCTCAGGCTTCGGGTTGCACGCGCTTGTTGCCTATGACGGGTCCGAGGCGAAGACCGTGCGCACGCTGATGGCCAATTCGAGCACGGTCCGCTCCGACTATGATCTTGGTGGCCTCGTCGTCGACCTGTCGGCGGACTACGGCTTTGAAATGGGCGGCGTCGCACTCACGCCGCGCCTTGGCCTGACCTATGTCGAGGCGAAGCGTGACGGAGTGGTCGAGCAGCAAAATGCGTTTGCGCTGACCGTCGAAGGCGACAAGAAGAGCGCATGGTTCGGCGATGTGGGGATGGCCTTCAGCCTGAACGACATCGGTGGATTCAGGCCCTATGCCGAGGTTGGCGTCCGCCACATGCTGAGCGGCGATGGCGTCGCGGTCAGCGGCTATTATTCGGACACGCCGCAGGTTGGGCCGGTGACCGTCAGCGGCGTGGAGCGTGACCGTACGGTGGCACGCCTCGGGGCGGGCTTCGGCGCGGATATCGCCAAGGGCGTACGTCTGAATGTCGGCTATGCCGCAGAGATCGGCTCGAATACGCGCCACAACCTCAACGGCGGTGTCACGATCGATTTCTGATCCTGTGTCAGTAGATTGAAAATCGGGGCCGGGCGCAAAGCGTCCGGCCCTTTTTTGTGTGAAGGGGGGAGCTGATGTCCTATCTGGCGCGATACGAAGCCGGCGAACATGAGCGCGTGTGGACCGAGTTGCGGGCGCTCGGCGCGGCCGCGCTCAACGCCGAACATCTGGCGGACGCGCGTAACGTCGCAGATGCGACAATGCGACGGGCGCTATCCAATCTGCAAAGGATCGAAGCGGGACTGCGTGCGATCGGCTATGTCTTTGAAACAAGCGCGCCACCGCCTCTCGATCCCGGTCGCGCCTTGTCGGCGACGCGGCTCGCGGCCGAAGAAACCGTACTTGGCCTTGGGCTTGATCCGGCGATGACGGCGCAGCTGCTGGCTTCGCTCGATCAGACGCTCGGGCCGGCGGCGGGTAACAGCAACGAAAATGCGGCCGGTCAGCGCGTTCGGGCTTCTGCGCTGGGCGACCCGCACCTCCACCTCGACCAGCTTGATCGCTTTGAACGTCTGGCCGGTCCGGCGCCACTGGCGCTCGGCAGCTTCTGGCGCACCGTCGGCTGGGTCGACTTCACGGGTACGCTGCCGGTGACCGTGATAAGGGGACCCCTTATCCTCATGCCTCCCGTGACGCTGGCCGATGATTATGAAGCGCATGTCGAGGACAATGGCGGCGACGCGGGCTTTGCGATCGAACTCGTCGCCGACGCTGATGGAGACGAGTTGGATCCGCTGATCGCGGTGCCCGTCACGAGCGGCGCTGATGCGCGGTTGCCCGATGGCGAGTGGTTCGTCGATTATCTTCGCGGGGCGACGCGCGCAGCCGGTTTGCCGGGAATGGCTGTCGATGCGATACCCGGTCTGGCGAATATCGCGGCGGACTGGGAGCCATTCTGATCCCCGATCCCCGCGGCCGTCAGTCCGCCGGCTTCAGATCGCCAAGCACGGTCGGGATCAGCTCGGAAACCGTGGGATGGATCGGCACCGCCCATTGGAGCGTCGGATAGGGCGCATCCATGTTCATCGCGTCGAGGACGCCGTGGATCGCCTCGTCGCCGCCCGTGCCAAGGATCGTCGCGCCCAGGATGCGCTTGGTGCCGGCGTCGACAATCACCTTCATGAAGCCCTTGGTCTCGTCCTTTTCCACCGCGCGGCCGACGCGGGTCATCGGACGTTTGGCGACGAGGATTGGGCGTCCGGAGCGACGCGCCTCTGCCTCGCCTATTCCGACGCGTCCCAAAGGTGGATCGATGTAGAGGGCGTAGCCCAGAATGCGCTCGGAGAGCTTGCGATCCGCGCCGTCGAGCAGGTTGGCGGCAATGATCTCGAAATCATTATACGCGGTGTGGGTGAAGGCGCCGCGCCCGTTACAGTCGCCCATCGCCCAGATCCCCGGCACATTGGTCTGAAGCAACTCGTCGACGGTGATGTAGCCGCGCGCGTCGGTCGCGATACCTGCCTTTTCGAGCCCGAGATCATGCGTGTTCGGCACGCGTCCGATCGCGAGCAGCACATGGCTCCCGATCACCTGCGGAGCACCTGCGGTGCAGTCGACGCCGACTGCCACGCCCTGTGCATGGCGTGCAAAGCTGATGCATTCGGCATCGGTGCGGATCTCGATCCCTTCGTCCTCAAGGATCGTGCGGACCGCGTCCGACACGTCTTCATCCTCGCGGCCGACAAGACGCGGTCCCATTTCGACGACTGTCACCTGCGCACCGAAGCGGCGATACATCTGCGCGAACTCGAGCCCGATATAGCTGCCGCCTATAACCACCAGATGCTCGGGGAGCGTGTCGAGATCGAGGATCGAGGTGTTGGTGAGATAGTCGACATCGCCGATCCCGGGCATGTCGGGCACGTTCGCGCGGCCGCCAACATTGATGAAGATCCGCGGCGCGGTGAGCAGTTCATCACCCACGCGGATCGTATCGGACGACTCGAAGCGCGCATGGCCTTCGATGACCGTCAGCCCGTCCATCCCGCGCAGCCATTTCTCGACATTGGTGCGCGCATTGGTGCGCACCGTCTCGGCGCGCGCCTGGACGCGCTTCATGTCGATCGCGATATCCCCGATCATCACGCCATAATCGCTGCCACGCCTTGCGAGGTGCGCGGCATAGGCGCAGGCGACGAGCGCCTTGGTGGGCATGCAGCCCGTATTGACGCATGTCCCGCCAAAGAGCTTGCGCTCGACCAGCGCGACTTTCATACCTGCGCCGGTCAGCCGGCCCGCGAGTGAAGGCCCGGCCTGGCCCGCGCCGATGATGATCGCGTCGAATTTCTTTGCCATCACAAACACCCCACTATCAGCAGCGCTCCCCCGATAGCGATTGCGTCCTCGATCAAGGCGGCAGGGCGGTCACGACCAAAGGTGGCGGCAAGCCGCGCGCGCATTGCCGCCCCGCCATAGGTGCCGATCACCGCGCCGATGATGCCTAGTATGAGCCCTGCGACAAGCGCACCCGCCGAAGCGCCGATCGCAGCGCCGCTCAGGCCCCCGAGGAGGATGCGCGCGCCGAACTGGATCGGCACCTTGCGGCTAGGGGTTGATGGAAGCTGGTCGGTGACGAGTTCGACGAACGCGAGCAGCGTGAAGATCCAGGGCGTGAAGCGCCAGCCCATGAAGGCGAGCGCGGTGCCGCTCAGGTCCAGTTCCCCATAGGCCGTTGCCAGGCTGATGGCCGCCGGTGCCATCATTGCGCGAAGGCCGGCGATCACGCCGATGAGCAAGGCCAGTGCATAGATCATGTCGCGTTTCCCCTTCTATCGTGTCAGACGCTGTTGCGAACGAAACTGGCAATCGTGTCCGCACAGATCCGCGGATGTCGGGGCTGCGGACCGCGGCCCGCCTGTGGAAACGTCCGAATATGAAGCAACGCGTTTGCCGGTTGAGCGCATACCTGTTGTCAGCGAGAACGACGATGTCACGGTCACCGCAGATTGCAAGCACCGGAATATCGGCGTGGGCATGGAGGATCAGGCAGGAGCCGTCATGGCCGGGCAAGGCGCTGCGGGGATCACGGCCGTGATGGGGGCAGTTCCACGTAACGTGCAGCGAAGCTCTGCGCGGCTATCCCGCCCGGAAACCATCCTCCGATCACCCGTCCCCGACGGTATGGACCGGGGGCTCGGGCGCCCTCGGTCATGACTTCGCGGCGCCGCCAACTGGCGACAGCCGCAGCCTTTCCTGGATTTCCGCGAGTTTAAAATTTGGTCGGGGAGAGAGGATGGGTTTCTCCACGACGAATAGAGAAATTCCAATCTAGGAATGATAGCGAACGATAGGCAAGCGAATTCGTGCACCGCGGCGCCGGCGCCTCAAGTGCGGAGTGATCGAGATGACAGTCGCCCATGCTATCGCCTACAAGGAGGTGCTGACTCGCCACATCGAGGTGGGAGGCAGCCGGTTCGTCTATCGCGACATTGGGCCGCGGGCAGGCGTGCCGGTCGTCCTGCTCCGCGCACCCGAGCTGCCGAAGGTCGATCTCAGCGGCGATTTCGTTGAGGTGATGTGGTTCCAGGGAGTGACCGATTTCCTCCAGCCAGGAAATTAAGATTGGAGCGGGCGGCCCTCAGCAGCCAAGGATGTCCGCTAGCCCGGTGAGACTCTCGGCGGCCCAGTCCCAATCCTGCGCCGCCTCGGCGTCGCGCGCGCGGCGTCCGCCATATTCCTGCGGGCGGTCGATATATCGCCCGAGACCGGATGGCTCTGGCGTGCGCGCACGCGAGACTGATGGCCCGCGCCATTTTTCGTTTTTTTCTCACACAACGCGGCGTTGTGATCGGGATCACATACAATGGGAATCGTAGTAGCTTGTAAATTAACATTAAATATACCGTTCGTGTGCACTTGCGGCTCGTCCCCGGTCGACGAGGCAGAAGGGGTAGCCTGCGAAACGGCAACGCGATCGTAATCGAGCGCGCGGTTCAGTAATTGGGGGGAGTAACGAGTGACGCGTCCTGGTCTTTGCCGAAATGTAGTTGTCCGCAGCCGTTCAGCCGCGCTGCTCCATTCCACCGCGCTTGTACTGGTATCGCTGACCTTTGCCACGCCTGCGATGGCGGATGGCGGCGCGGGCGGCGGCATAACAGGAGTGTTCGGCTTCCCGGGCGCAAGCGGCGGTATCGACAACCCTGTCGGTATCGGCGGCAATGGGAATAACGGCACTACGGGCGCATTCGACGCGAGCGGCGGCGGCGGCGGCGGCGCTGGTGCCGGCACCGGCGGCACCGGCGGTAGCAGTGTCAGCAACGGGCCTGCCACCAGTGGAGCAGGAGGAACCGGCGGTGTGCATGGTCAGGTCAGCGCCGGCATTCCCGTCGCTACTACCATTGGCACCGATGGCGCTGCCGGGGGCGATGGCTCCAGTGGCAGCAGTTCTCGCGGTGCTGGCGGCGGTGGCGGTGGCGCGGGCGGCTACGGCGCCGTCATCACGGGGACTGGCCTCTCTGGTACGGTTTCCAACGACATTACGGGTGGCAATGGCGGCGGCGGCGGCAATGGCGTCACTGCGTACGGCAGGGGTGGCTCGGGCGGCTCGGGCGGTATCGGCCTCTTTTTCAACGATGGCAGCGCACCGAAT
>NZ_JAKVIO010000025.1 GCF_022601895.1 Sphingomonas sp. LaA6.9 | reverse complement strand
GCGGTCGAAAAACGCGCCGCCATGTACGAGACGCTCGGGCTTATCAACGAGCAGCTGTGGCTCGGTCATTTCGAGCTGTGGTCGTCGAGCGGGATCGTGCTGTTCCGTCACGCCGCGCTGCTCGACGGGCAGGAGGATTATCACCTCTCGCTCGAACAGGTCGAACTGCTCGTCGAGACCGCGATCGACGAATGCGAGCGCTTCTATCCCGTCTTCCAGTTCGTGCTGTGGGGCGGCAAGTCGCCGACCGAGGCGATCGCGGCCGCACTGATCGAGACGCGCGGCGAGGCCTGAGGCCACACCCTTGCCATTCGTGGCTTTCGCACGGGCGGCAGTTATGATTGAAATGGGCCATGGGGGCGATGCCGAAATCCGTCGACAAGATACTCGTCATTGACGAGGGCACGACCTCGACCCGCGCCATGCTGTTTTCAGCGGACGGCGTGCGGCTCGGTCAGGCGCAGGCGCCGATCAGCCAGCATTATCCCGCACCCGGCCTCGTCGAGCACGATGCCGCCGAAATCTGGGCGCTGACGCTCAAATGCGCGCGCGAGATGGTGGAGCGGGCGGGCGGAGCCGCGGCGATCGCGTGTATCGGGATCACCAACCAGCGCGAGACCGTCGTGTTCTGGGACCGGCGCACGGGCGAACCGCTCGCGCCCGCGATCGTCTGGCAGGACAGGCGCACCGCCGGGCGCTGCGCGGAGTTGAAGGAGCGCGGCGAGGAGCCAGGCGTACAGGCGCGTACCGGGCTGCTGCTCGACCCCTATTTCTCGGCGAGCAAGATCGGCTGGGCGCTCGAGCACTGGCCGCAGCTGCGCGAGGCCGGCGACAATCTGGCGGTGGGCACGGTCGAGAGCTACCTCGTCTTTCGCCTGACCGGCGGTGCGCATGTCAGCGATGCGACCAATGCCTCGCGCACCGCGCTGATGGCGATCGGCGCGAGCGGCTGGGACGACGGGCTGCTCGATCTGTTCGGCGTGCCGCGCACGATCCTGCCCGAGATCGTCGATTGTGCGGGGCCGATCGGGATGACCGATCCCGGCCTGTTCGGCGCAGCGATCCCGATCACGGGCATGGCAGGCGACCAGCAGGCCGCGACGATCGGCCAGGCGTGCCTCGAGCCGGGCCAGACCAAGGCTACCTTCGGCACGGGCGCCTTCGTACTGACCAATACCGGGCGGCGGCTGCCGCAGTCGCGCAACCGCCTGCTTTCGACGATCTGCTGGCAGCTGTCGGGCGAGCGGCATTATGCGCTTGAAGGGTCGGTCTTCGTCGCGGGGAGCCTGATCCAGTGGCTGCGCGATGAACTGGGACTGATGGCGACTGCGCCCGAAAGCGAGGCGCTGGCGCGTTCGGTTGCGGATAATGGCGGCGTGTACCTCGTTCCCGCGCTGACCGGGCTCGGCGCGCCCTGGTGGAAACCGACGGCGCGCGCCGCGATCACGGGGCTCAGTTTTTCGACGGGGCGTGCGCATATCGTGCGCGCCGCGCTCGAGGCGATGGCGCACCAGACCAGCGACCTCAAATCGGCCTTCGCGGCGGATGGCGCCGACTGGCAGACGCTGCGGATCGACGGCGGCATGGTCGGCAATGACTGGATGGCGCAGGATCTCGCGGACATGCTTGCAATCCCCGTCGAGCGGCCGGCCTTTGTCGAGACGACCGCAGTGGGTGCGGCGATGCTTGCTGGTGTGGGTTCGGGCCTGTTCGATTCGCTGAAGGCCGCCGCCGCCCTGCGCGGCGCCGTCACCCTGTTCGAGCCGGACATCGATGCGGCCGTGCGCCAGACGAGGCTCGCGGGCTGGTCGCATGCAGTGCGAAGCGTCGTCGAAAGCGCCTGACGCGGCTGTTCCGCAGCGCGGCATTGTGCCATGATCTCGCCATGCCCCTCCTGAAGTGCCTAAAGACGCTGGCGATCGTTCCGGCGCTGTTGCTTGCCGCCGCATCTCCGCCTGCGGACGAGCGGCCGCGCGAGACGCTCGAATCGCTGCTCGCGCTCGACATCGCCACCGCCCGGATCGGTTACCGGATCGTCACGGCCAATGCGATGCTGTGCGATGAGCGGATCCCCGCCAGTGGCATGCTGCTTCATGGTATCGAGCAATATGGCGGCGAATATCGTGATGCCGCGGCGCGCCTGTTCACGCTGGGCGAAGCGCCCGGCGTGGCGGCGGTGCTGCCGGGCACGCCGGCGGCGGATGCGGGCGTGCGCGCCGGCGATGCGGTACTTGCGATCAACGGCGTCCCCACAGCCGTTCCTGCCAGCCTGCGCGGCAAGGGCGATTTCGACCGGATGGCGCTGGTGTTCGACCAGTTCGAAGAGGCGCTTGTCGCAGGGCCGGTGACCCTCGACATCGTGCGCGGTGGCGAACGGCTTTCGATCGGCTTTGCGGGTGTCCCCGCCTGCGCGTCGCGCTTCCAACTGGAGCCATCGTCCGAACTCAACGCCTCGGCGGACGGCCGCTATGTGCAGATCAGTTCGGCCTTTGTCGGCTATTTCGCCAATGACGACGAATTCGCCGCGATCATGGCGCACGAGATTGCGCACAATATCCTGCGCCATCGTGACCGTCTCGACGCACAGAACATCCCGCGCGGCTTCTTCTCCAAATTCGGCAAGAATGCCGCGCGCATCCGCGAAACCGAGATAGAGGCGGACAAGTTCAGCCTGAAGCTGCTCGCCAATGCGGGCTTCCGCATGGAGGCAGCACCCGATTTCTGGCGGCGCTTCGGCCCCGAACATGGCTATGGCATCTTTTCCGACGCAACCCATCTGCGCTGGAAAAAGCGAGTCGCGATGCTCGAGGCCGAAATCGTGGCGCTGCGCCAGGCGGCCGCCAATACCGAGCGATGATTGCGCCTTGCGTCGCGCTTCCTATCTTGGGAGCCGAATTGAGAAAGGACGAATGATGGCCGAAGAAATCGCGACGCTGGCAGGCGGGTGTTTCTGGTGTGTCGAGGCGGTGTACGACGATGTGATCGGGATATCCTCGGTCGAGAGCGGCTATACGGGCGGGCAGACGGTGAACCCCGATTACAAGCAGGTGTGCAGCGGCGAGACCGGTCATGCCGAGGCGATCCGGATCACGTTCGATCCGTCGATCATCAGCTATGACGACCTGCTCGACATCTTTTTCCACATCCACGATCCGACGCAGCTCAACCGCCAGGGCAACGACATCGGCACGCAGTATCGCTCGGCGATCTTTCCGCATTCGCCCGAACAGGAGGCTTCGGCACGGGCGGCGATCACGCGCGCTGCGAGCGACTGGAACGATCCGATCGTGACGACGATCGAACCGCTCGCGTCCTGGTATCCTGCGGAGGATTACCATCAGGAATATTTCGCGCGCGAAGGGTCGAAGAATCCCTATTGCATGGCGGTGGTGGCGCCAAAGCTGCAGAAGTTCCGCAAGAGCTACGCAGCGCGGCTCAAGGCCGCTGCGGCGAATGCCTGATTCATGTAATTGACCGGGCCACGGCGTATCAGCAAAGCGTCGGGCTCTTGCATAATGGGGGATCATGATGAAGCGCGTTCGTAAGGCGGTGTTCCCGGTGGGGGGGCTGGGCACGCGATTCCTGCCGGCCACCAAGGCGATGCCCAAGGAAATGCTCCCGATCGTCGATCGTCCGCTGATCCAATATGCGGTCGATGAGGCGCGCGAGGCGGGAATCGAGCAGATCATCTTCGTCACCGGTCGTGGGAAATCGGCGATCGAGGACCATTTCGACATCGCCTATGAGCTTGAATCGACCATGGCGTCGCGCGGCAAGTCGCTCGAGATCCTCGAACAGACCCGCCTTGCACCGGGTTCGGTCGCCTATGTCCGCCAGCAGGAACCAATGGGGCTTGGGCATGCGGTATGGTGCGCACGCGACATTGTGGGGGATGAGCCCTTCGCGGTTCTGCTCGCCGACGACCTGATGGTCGGCAAGCCCGGCTGCCTGAAGCAGATGATGGACGCCTATGAGAAGACGGGCGGTAACATCATCTGCGCGCAGGAGGTGCCGGAGGACCAGACGCACCTGTACGGCATCATCACGCCGGGGATGCGCGATGGCGCGCTGACCGAGGTGAAGGGGCTTGTCGAAAAGCCCAGGCCGGGCACTGCGCCTTCCAATCTCTCGGTGATCGGCCGCTATATCCTCCAGCCCGAGGTGATGCGCGTGCTCGAACGCCAGGAAAAGGGCGCTGGTGGTGAAATCCAGCTGACCGACGCGATGGCCAACATGATCGGAGGTCAGCCCTTTCACGGACTGACTTTTGCTGGACGCCGTTTCGATTGCGGCGACAAAGCCGGCTATATCCACGCCAATATGGCGCTGGCGGCCGAGCGCGATGACATCGGTGCATCGGTGCGGGCATTCGGGGTCGAACTGTTCGGGAAATAGGTCCGGCGCTTCCGTCGTTCAGGACAATGTCAGGCGGGTGTGCGTTAGGATGCACGCGCGTATCGGAGTAATTGGTAATGAGATTTCTGGTTTTGCTCGCCCTGCCGCTCGCGCTGGGCGGCTGTATCGCCAAGACCGCGGTCGATATCGTGACGCTGCCCGTCAAGGCTGTGGGTGCAGGCGTGGATGCGGTGACGACGAGCCAGTCCGAGGCCGATGAAAAGCGCGGCCGCGAGATGCGCAAGCAGGAAGAGCGCGAGGGCAAGGAAGCACGCAAGCGTGAGAAGGCGGCGCGCGAAGCCGCCGAGCGCGGTGAGCCTTATGCGGGTGAATATCCCGGCGAACCCCAATGAAAAATGCCCGGGCGCGCGGCCCGGGCATTCCGTGGTGATGAGGCTTTCGCTTCAGCCTTGTTTTGCGCCAGCGAACATCTTGTAGACGAAGCCGCCCAGCGCACCGCCGATCAGCGGCGCCACCCAGAAGAGCCAGAGCTGCTGGATCGCCCAGCCGCCTACGATGAGCGCCGGACCCGTGCTGCGCGCGGGATTGACCGAGGTGTTGGTCACCGGGATGCTGATGAGGTGGATGAGCGTGAGCCCGAGGCCGATTGCGATCGGGGCGAAGCCCGCGGGTGCGCGGCCATCGGTCGCACCCATGATGATGATCAGGAAGAAGAAGGTGAGCAGCACCTCGATCAGAAAGCCTGCGGCCATGCTGTACTGCCCGGGCGAATGCTCGCCAAAGCCGTTGGCGGCAAGGCCGTTGACCGCAAGGTCGTAGCTCGCCGTGCCGCTTGCGATGCAATAGAGCGCAAAGGCGGCCGCGATGGCGCCGAGCACCTGCGCGATCACATAAGCGGGTATGTCGGCCGTCGCGAAGCGTCCGCCAGCCCACAGGCCCAGCGTGACCGCGGGGTTGAAATGCCCGCCGGAGATATGGCCGACAGCATAGGCCATGGTGAGAACGGTGAGGCCAAAGGCGAGGGCGACGCCCGCAAAGCCTATGCCCAGTTCGGGAAATGCTGCGGCAAGTACGGCGCTGCCGCATCCGCCGAAAACAAGCCAGAATGTGCCGAGAAATTCCGCGATGCCACGTTGAACGATCGTCATGTCTCGCTCCCCTTTTGGCGCCCCGCATGTTCGGGGCGGGCAGGGGAGTGTGACCTAAAGTTGTGAAAGCGTAAAGAAACACATGGAATCGCAGCGATTCTGCTGGTCAGGCGGCTGCGCGGGCAAGGCGATCGTTGATTGCGACTCCGAGCCCGTGATGCGGAACCGGCGCAATCGCGATGGCGGTTCGATTGCTCCCGTCGGCCTGGTGGAGCAGGTCGAACAGGCGCGCGGCCGCCTCGACAAGGTCTCCTTGTGGCGAAAGGCTTGCGTCGCCCGCGATCGGGCCGAAACCGATCAGCCATTCGTTATCGCGCGCCTCGGTCGCGTTGAGGCGCACCGGCTTGGCGGGCGCGTAATGGCTGGCGAGCTGGCCGGGTGCCTCGATCGCGCCGCTGGCCGCAGTCGTGACTGGGAACCCCGCAGCGGCTGTAATCTGCTCGGGCGTGATCGGGCCGGGACGGAGCAGGCGGACCACGCCATCCGCGGGCGCGACTATCGTCGATTCGATGCCCTGTGCGGTTGCGCCGGCATCGACGATCAGCGGGATCCGCCCGTCGAGGCTTGCGCTGACATGTTCGGCGCGTGTCGGGCTGATGCGTCCGCTGGCATTCGCGGAAGGCGCGGCGAGCGGCCGTCCGCTGACCCTGAGCAGCGCCTGCATCGCTTCGTGCGCTGGGCAACGCAGCGCGATCGTGCCCAGCCCCGCAGTCGCGATCGACGCGATCGGCGCATCGGGCCTGAGCGGTGCCACGATCGTCAGCGGGCCCGGCCAGAAGGCGGCCGCGAGCGCGTGCGCCGTGTCGTCGAACATCGCGAGCGCCTCGGCCGCGGCAAGATCGGGAATGTGGACGATCAACGGGTTGAAGCTGGGGCGCCCCTTGGCGGCATAGATTCGCGCGACCGCTTCCGGATTCGTCGCATCGGCGGCGAGTCCATAGACCGTTTCGGTCGGAATCGCGATCGGATGGCCTTGGCGGATCAGTGCCGCGGCCTCGTCGATCGCCGCCTTGCCGTAGGGGCGTGTCACGGTCTGATAGGACGCATTTGAGCCGGTCATGCAGTGGCGCTATAGCGCGCGCAAATCACACGCAAGGATGTAGTCCCGATGACCTATGTTGCTCCCGTTTCCGAACAGCGCTTCGTGCTCGAGCATGTCGTGAAGATCGGGGAGCTTGCCGACACCGAAAAATATGCGGCGGCCTCGCCCGATATGGTCGACGCGATCCTCGAGGGGGCGGGGCAGTTCGCCGAGGGCGAATATGCACCGCTCAACCGCGCGGGCGACGAGATCGGCGCGCAGTGGAAGGACGGCGTCGTCACCATGCCGCCGGGCTTCCGTGAGGCTTACCAGGCGTTCGTCGATGGCGGCTGGGGCAGCATCAACGGCCCCGAGGCCTATGGCGGGCAGGGACTGCCCTATGCGCTCGCAACCGTGATCATGGAGGATCTGGGTAGCGCGAACATGGGGTTCTCGCTCTGCAACATGCTGACTCCGGGCGCGATCGAGGCGCTGATTGCCTATGGTACGGACGAGCAGAAGGCGGCATGGCTGCCCCGGCTGATCACGGGCGAATGGACGGGCACGATGAACCTGACCGAGCCGCAGGCGGGATCGGACGTCGGCGCGCTGCGCACCACCGCGACCCCCGTGGGCGATGGCGGCTATCGGATCAAGGGCACCAAGATCTTCATCACCTTCGGTGAGCATGATCTTGCCGACAATATCGTCCACCTCGTCCTCGCGCGCACCCCCGGTGCGCCCGCGGGAACGCGCGGCATCTCGCTGTTCCTCGTGCCCAAGTTCCGCCTCGATGCAGAGGGCAGGCCCGCCGAGCCCAATGACGTCCGCTGCGTCTCGATCGAGCACAAGCTGGGCATCCATGCCTCGCCGACCTGCGTGCTGAGCTTCGGCGACAATGACGATTGCATCGGCCATCTGATCGGCCCCGAATTCGGTGGCATCGCCGCGATGTTCGTGATGATGAACAATGCGCGGCTCAATGTCGGCCTGCAGGGCGTCCAGATCGGCGAGCGTGCGACGCAGCAGGCGGTGTCCTACGCGCGCGAACGTATCCAGTCGGCGCGCGCCGGCGGGCCTTCGCGCGATCCCGTCGCGATCATCGAGCATCCCGATGTCCGCCGCATGCTGCTGCGCATGAAGGCGCTGACGCAGGGCGCACGCGCGCTGGTCTACTATGCCGCCGGTCAGGTCGACCGCGCGCATCTCGGCGATGTCGATGCCGCGAATCGGCTCGACCTGCTGACCCCGCTCGCCAAGGCTTACGGCACCGATGTCGGCTGCGAGGTCGCCTCGCTCGGCGTGCAGGTACATGGCGGCATGGGCTTTATCGAGGAGACCGGCGCCGCGCAGCATTATCGCGATATCCGTATCGCGCCGATCTATGAAGGAACCAACGGCATTCAGGCGGCCGATCTGGTCGGGCGCAAGCTCGGGCTCGAGGGCGGCGCGACGCTCAAGGCGCTTATCGCCGACATGCGCGCAGAGGCCGAGGACGCGGGGCTGCGTGCGCTGATCGATTCGGTCGAGACGGTCGGTGCGCATCTGGCGTCCGCGGGCGCCGATGACCGGCTGGCGGCGAGCTATCCCTTGCTGACGATGCTTTCGGTCGCGGTCGCAGGCTGGCTGATGGAGCGCCAGGGCCGTATCGCGGACACGGCCATGGGCGACCCGGCCTTCCTCGCGATGAAGCAGGCGGCCGCGCGCTACTATGTCGGGCAGGTCGTGCCCGAGGCGCAGGGCCTTGCCGCGTCTGCGATGGCGGGTGCGGAACTGCTCTATTCGGTGGATCAGGCGGCGTTCGCCGCCTGACAGCGCTCAGGCGTCGATGCGATCGAGAAGCTCGGCGGGCTCGATGCCCAGCCGGGCGATGTGCTGACGAATTTTGGGCCAGAATTCGGTGAGGAACTGCGCGCGCTCGTCGACGCGCAGCTGGTCGATGGCGCCCTCGGCTACGAACATGCCGATGCCGCGCTTGACCGTGACATAGCCCTTGTCCTGCAGGCTCTGATACGCCTTGGCGACCGTCAGGGGATTGGCGCCATGTTCGCTCGCGAACACGCGTACCGATGGAAGCTGATCACCCTCGGCATAGGTTCCGTCGAGAATCATCGCCGAGATCATGCCGCGAAGCCTCAGATAAACCGGGCTTTCTTCACCGCCTATCACTGTCATAGGGGCATAATACACATGCCGGCATGAAATGCCAATGCGCGATTGCGATCAGCCGCCCGGCCAGTAGCTGACGATCATGTCCATATCGGGGCGCGGCCGCTCCTCGAGATCGCGCGAGGGCGATCCGATGAAGACGAAGCCCGCAATCCGCTCGGGTGCCGCACCAAAGGCGTCGCGCACCGCGTCGCTATAGGCGGGCCAGCCCGTGAGCCAGCCGCCGACAAAGCCCATGGCATGCGCCGCGTGAAGCAGGTTCATCGCCACCGCACCCGCCGACAACTGCTGCTCCCAGAGCGGAATCTTGCTCGATTCTTTGGGCGATGAGAGAACCACGACCAGCGTCGGCGCCTGATGCGCAAACTGTTGCATTGCCTCGATTTCCAGTCGCCCCGCCTCGGGTCGCTCGGCGCGGTAGGCATCGACGAGCAGCCCGGCGAGCGCCTCGCGGCGGTTGCCTTCCACGATCACGAAGCGCCAGGGCGCGAGCTTGCCGTGATCGGGCGTGCGCGCCGCGATGGTCAGCATCTCGCGCAGCTGCTCCGCATCGGGTCCCGGCGCCACCATGTCGCGCGGCTTGCCTGATCGGCGGGAGGCAAGAAGCGAAAGCGGGGTGCTGCGGTCGTTGAACATGAGGGCCGCCCTACCAGCGTCACAGCCGCGCAACAATGTTCTTCACACGAGCAATTTCCACGCTAGTCTGCGCCGCAATCAGGCCGGCCCGTTCCGGCCAAAGTCAATTCCACGGGGAGCAGTTTGCCAAATGGCTAGCAATTCAACCACCGGAGCAGGCGAAAAGACCTGGTTCGGCCATCCACCACAGCTTGCGCGCCTGTTCACCACCGAGATGTGGGAGCGTTTCGGCTATTACGGCATGCGCGCGCTGCTCGCGCTCTACCTCGCGCAGTGGTTCCTGTTCGATGACCAGACCACCGGCGGCCTCTATGGCGCCTTTACCAGCCTCGTCTACCTGACCCCGCTGTTCGGCGGGCTGATCGCGGACCGTCTGCTTGGCGCCAAGCGCTCGGTGAAGTTCGGCGCGATCATCATGTGCCTTGGCTATCTGGGGCTGTGCTTTGGTGGCGAACAGGCGAAGCCCGTCTTCAATCATGCCGGGCAGAGCTATGAGGTCCAGGTCTCGAAGGACGCGGCCGGCAAGTCGGTCCAGTCGGTCGTCACGACTGCCGGCACCTATGCGATCAAGGGCAATGACGACGGCAGCGTCACGCTCCAGGGTTCGGACGGCAGCGTGCTGCCGCAGACGATCGCCAAGGGCGAATTCAAGGCCGATGCGGAGCGCAATCCGTTCTGGGTCTCGATCATGCTGCTGTCGCTCTCGCTCGTCGTCGTCGGCAACGGCTTCTTCAAGCCCAACATCTCGACGATCGTCGGCACGCTCTATGCCCCCGGCGACCGCCGCCGCGATGCGGGCTTCACCATCTTCTACATGGGCATCAACCTCGGCTCGATCGGCAGCCAGATCTTCGCACCGCTTTTCGCCCAGTGGTTCGGCTGGTGGGCGGGCTTCGGCCTCGTTGCCGTCGGCATGGCGATCGCCTGGGGCCTGTTCCAGTTCGATGGCGGGCGCCTGAAGGGCTATGGCGAGCCGCCGGCCGATGTTGGGGAAAAGTCGCGGTTCTATGTCTATCTGGGCGCGCTCGCCGCGATCCCCGTCGCATGGTTCCTGCTCAACAACGCAATGCTCTCCGCACAGGCCGCGCACGCCGCGGCAGGTGAAGGCACGGGCATCCTCGGTTATCTCGCGGCGCTGCCACTGCTCGGCAAGGTGCTCTTCGGGCTGTTCGTCGCGGCCGTGATCGGCATTCCGGTCTGGGCGGCGCGCGTGGGGACGCGCGAAGAATTCGAGAAGATGGTCGTGGCGATCGTGCTGGTCGTGATGTCGGTCGTCTTCTGGACGCTGTTCGAACTCGCGGGTTCCGCGCTCACGCTGTTCGCCGAACGCTCGACCGACCGCCATATCGGCTTCGGCATGGACATGCCCGCGGGCTCGGTGCAGGCGTTCAACCCGATCTTCATCGTGCTGCTCGCGCCGCTTTTTGCGGGGCTCTGGGTCAAGCTCGCAAAGCGCAACTTCGAACCTTCGATCCCGGTCAAATTCTCGTTCGCGCTCGTTCTCGTCGGGCTCGGCTTCCTCGTCGTCGTGTTCGGTGCGCAGTTCGCGGACAGCCAGTTCCGCGTCGGCATCATCTGGCTTGCGCTGCTCTATCTGCTCCACTCGATCGGCGAGCTCTGCCTTTCGCCTGTCGGTCTGTCGATGATCACCAAGCTCTCGATCGCCCGGATTGTGGGCATGATGATGGGCGTGTGGTTCCTCGCGACCTCGATGGCGAACTATGTCGGTGGCATGATCACGCAGTTCGCGAGCGTCGAGACCGTGGGCGGCGAAGTAACCAA
This sequence comes from Sphingomonas sp. LaA6.9, assembly GCF_022601895.1. Lineage (GTDB taxonomy): Bacteria > Pseudomonadota > Alphaproteobacteria > Sphingomonadales > Sphingomonadaceae > Sphingobium_A. The sequence goes on along the minus strand of NZ_JAKVIO010000025.1, from coordinate 48,807 downwards.
CCCCAAGATGGCGCTCGACACCTATATCGGCGTGTTCCAGACGATCGGTCTCTGGGCGATCGGCATCGGCATTTTCCTCTTCGTGATTTCCCCACTCCTGAAAAGGTGGATGCATGGCGTTCAGTAAGCGTGGTTTGATTGTGCTGGCGGCGGGGCTCACGCTCGCCGCCTGCGCGAAGGGGGAGGCAGCGCCCAAATCGGCCTCGGCCGTGAAGGCACCCCCGCCCAATGAAAATCCCTATCCTTCGACCTACAAGCCCTATCCCGGCGCGCCGACGGTGATCCGCGGCGCCACGGTCTTCGATGGCGAAGGCGGTCGCATCGAAAATGGCGTCGTCTTCTTTTCCGAAGGCAAGGTGACCGCGATTGGCGGCCCCGAAACCGCGATCCCCGAAGGCGCGACGGTGATCGACGGTGCCGGCAAATGGGTGACGCCCGGTATCATCGATATCCATAGCCATCTGGGCGACTATGCCTCGCCCGGTGTGCAGGCACATTCGGACGGTAATGAGGCGACCAACCCCATAACCGCGCAGGTCTGGGCCGAGCACAGCGTCTGGCCGCAGGATCCGGGCTTCAGTCGTGCGCTCGCCAATGGCGGCATCACCACGCTGCAGATCCTCCCCGGCTCGGCCAACCTGTTCGGTGGCCGCACGGTCACGCTCAAGAACGTCCCCGCGCGCACGATGCAGGGGATGAAATTTCCCGGCGCACCCTATGGCCTGAAGATGGCGTGCGGCGAGAACCCGAAGCGCGTCTATGGCGGCCGCAACCAGCAGCCCTCGACGCGCATGGGCAATATCGCGGTCAATCGCCAGACCTGGGCCAAGGCGACCGAATACAAAAACAAGCGCGCCGCCGGTAAGGAGCAGGCGCGCGACATCGGGCTGGATACGCTCGCCGACGTGCTCGAAGGCAAGATCAACGTCCATAACCATTGCTACCGCGCCGACGAGATGGCGATCGTGATCGATATGGCCAAGGAGTTCGGCTACAAGGTCGCAAGCTTCCAGCACGCGGTGGAAGGCTACAAGATCGCCGACCTCCTCAAGGAAAACGACATCTGCGCGGCGATGTGGGCCGACTGGTACGGGTTCAAGATGGAATCCTATGACGCGATCCACGAGAATATCCCGCTCGTCCACAATGCGGGTGCCTGTGCGATCGTCCACTCGGACGATGCCAACGGCATCCAGCGGCTCAATCAGGAGGCTGCCAAGGCGCTCGCTGACGGGCGCCGGATCGGCATCAATGTCAGCGATGAAGTGGCGTGGACCTGGCTCAGCTACAACCCGGCAAAGGCGATGGGCATAGCCGACAGAACCGGCAGTCTGAAACCCGGCAAGATGGCCGACGTGGTGCTGTGGAACGGCAATCCCTTCAGCGTCTATACCCGCCCTGAAAAGGTGTGGATCGATGGCGCGCTGCTCTATGACGCCAATGATCCAAAGCGGAGGCCGGTCAGCGACTTCGAACTTGGCCAGCCGGGTGAGGGAGATCCGAAATGAGGCATCTCCTTCTTGCATGCGCCGCGTTGATCGCGGCTCCCGCCTCGGCACAGACCGTTGCGATCACGGGCGGCACCGTTGCGCTGGGCGACGGGTCGGCACCGATCGAGGGCGGCACCGTCGTAGTGCGTGATGGGCGGATCGTCGCGGCGGGTCGGGGCGTGGCTGCGCCCGCAGGCGCGCAGGTGATCGATGCGACCGGAAAATGGGTCACCCCCGGCATCGTCGGCGGCTTCTCGCGGCTCGGCATCGTTGAGGTTGATGCCGTCAGCCCCACCAACGATGCCGCCGCGAGGAACGCGCCCTGGTCGGCGGCGATCGATGTCGCGCCCGCGGTCAATCCGCGCGCCACCCCGATCGCGATCAATCGTGCGGCCGGTGTGACCCGCGCCATCGTCTCTCCGGGCACGGCGGCGACGATGTTCGCGGGGCAGGGCGCGGTGATCGACCTCGGCGTGGACATGGATGCAGTGACCAGGCCCCGCGCCTTCCAGTTTGTCGAGTTTGGTGAAGCGGGCGCCGCGGAGGCCGGAGGAAGCCGCGCGGCAGCATTTCTCCAGTTCCGGACCTCGCTCAAGGCCGCGCAGCGCTACGCCCGCAATCCCGCGACCTATGACGGCGACAGCAAGGATGCCTTCCTGCCCTCCGCCGATGCCGAGGCGCTGGTGCCCGTCGTCGAGGGACGGACTCCGCTGCTCGTTCATGTCGAACGGGGCAGCGATATCCTCAACGTGCTCGCGCTACGTCGCGAATTTCCTGCGCTCAAGATGGTGCTGGTCGGAGCAAGCGAAGGCTGGACCGTCGCTGCGCAGATCGCGGCGGCCAGGGTTCCGGTCATCGCGTCGGCGCTGCGCGATCTGCCCGACAGTTTCGAGGTGGTTGCCGCGACCCAGTCCAATATCGGCCGTCTCAAGGCTGCCGGGGTCGATGTGTCGATCGGCATGATCGACGATGACGAATCGCGCATGGTCAAGCGTTCGACGCAATATGCGGGCAATCTTGTCGCGCTCAGTAAGGTGCCGGGGGCTGCCGGTCTCGACTGGGGACAGGCATTCGCCACGATCACGTCGGGCCCGGCGGAAGCTATCGGGCTTGGCGGCGAGATCGGATCGCTGCGCGCCGGCCGTAGGGCCGATGTCGTGATCTGGGATGGCGACCCGCTCGAACTCGCCAGCGCGGCGGAGCGCGTCTGGATCGACGGCGTAGAGCAGCCGCTCGACAATCGCCAGACCAGGCTGCGCGATCGCTATCGCACCGCCACCGACGGCGCCTTGCCCAAGGCGTACGATAGGTGAGCCCGATGGCTGTCCTGATCGCGGCATGCGTCGCGTTCGTGGGAAGCCATTTTCTGTTGTCGCATCCGTTGCGCGCCGGCCTCGTAAAGCGGCTCGGCGCGCAGCCATTTCTGGGGGTCTATTCGATCGTCGCGCTCGCGACCTTCGCATGGATCATCCTCGCGGCGCGTGGCGTTCCGGTTCAGACTCCGCTCTGGAATGCGCCTCAATGGGTCTGGGCCGTGGGCAGCATGGTGATGCTGCTCGCATCGATCCTGTTCGTCGGCTCGCTGATCGGCAATCCGGCCTTGCCAGATGCAAAGCTTGCTGCGGCACGCGAGCCGCGCGGAGTCTTCGCTGTCACGCGGCACCCGATGATGTGGGGCTTCGCGCTCTGGGGCTTTGTCCATATCGGGGTCTGGCCGACCCCCGCAAACTTCGCGATCGGGCTTGCGATCATCGTCCTCGCGCTTGGAGGTTCGGTGGGGCAGGACGCCAAAAAGGCGAAGCTTGTGGGTGACGCCTGGAAAGTCTGGGTTTCGCGCACCGCCTTCGTGCCCTTCACCGGCTCCGCACCCATCAGCGCGTGGTGGCCGGGCTGGGGCGTTCTGGCAGGCGGGCTTTTATTGTGGCTCATCGCCACTTACGCGCACCCCTGGCTCGGGGCGCCGGCGGTCGGGCTGTGGCGCGCCGTTTCCATCTGAACCTGCATGTCCGGCCATTTGTCGGAATAACCCTCTGAGGCGGTTTTGTCTTAAACTGCGGTGGTTGCCTCCGCTCGGTTCGTCGCAATCGCCACCAGGAGTGATTGCTTCGCCACACATATGTGACAAAATGGCGACAGAGTAGGGGTGGGTTAAGATGCCATTTGATTCGATGCCGCAGGGCGGGTCCCGGGGGGACCCTTGGGCGCGTGTGTGTCACAGTTGCAAGATGCCGATCGGCGTGAACGAGCCGACCGAGGAGCTGCGTTTCGACGTCGATCCCGAGCGCAAGCTCGAGGAGATGAACGGCACTTACCATGCCGCGTGCGCGAAACCGCTGCTCAGCATCAAGCGCGCGCTCGACATGCTGAGCTGGCGGCCCTCTTAAGCAGTCCGGTCCGCCCGCTACAGGACGGGCGAACCAGCATCCGTTTTAATGCGCTGGCACACAGCCGCGCGAGCCTCAGTTCTGGCTGGGGCCCGCGGTCGAAATCTTCTCCATTACGTCGCTAACGGTAAAGCTTGCCGCCTTTGCGCGCGGCGGGAATTCCTTGAAGCTGTCCATATATCTGGCGACGATCTCCTGGGCCGGGACCAGCAGGAACGCCCGACGGCACTCCCAGTCGGGGAACCAACTGCTTTCGATCGCACGCTCGAACGGGTCGGCGCGAATATTGGTGAGAAACGGAACGCGAAGCCGGGTGAAATCGCGCTTCCAGACGTCCAGTCCGTGATGCTCCTGAATCATGAAACTCATCTTCCAGTTGCGGACGCGCAGACCCATCAGGTCGCCATCGTCGCTCCAGTAAAGGAAGCCGTCGCGAGGCGACTTGTCCTCGTCACCCTTGAGGAACGGCTGCAGGTCATTTCCGTCAAGGTGGACCTTGAATTTCTTGCCATTTAGCGTGTGACCCTTTCTGAGCTTGGCAACGAGGTCGGGTTCGCCCGCAGCAGCCGCAAAGGTTGGAATGAAGTCTTCGTGCGCGCACATCTCGTTGACGATCGTCCCCGGTTCGATCACGCCGGGCCAGCGCATCGCGCACGGGACGCGAAATGCGCCTTCCCAGTTCGTCGCCTTTTCGCCCTTGAAAGGTGTGTTGCCCCCGTCGGGCCAGCTCATGCATTCAGCGCCGTTGTCGGTGGTGTAGACGACGATGGTGTCGTCGGCGACGCCGAGCTCGTCGAGCAGTGCTAGCAGCTCGCCGACATGCCCGTCATGCTCGACCATGCCATCCGCATAGAGGCCGATCCCGGTCTTGCCCTGCGATTCCTCCTTCAAATGGGTAAAGATGTGCATCCTGGTGCTGTTGAAGTAGCAGAACCACGGATTGCCCGCGTCGTGGTTGCGCTTGATGAAGTCCTTGGCCGAGGCGAGAAATTCCTCGTCGATCGTTTCCATCCGCTTCTTGCTCATCGGACCGGTATTCTCGATGACCTGCTTGCCGACCCGGCCGAAGGCAGGGTCTTCCGTCTGATCGTCGGCATCCGAGGCCTTGCACTTCAACACGCCGCGTGGGCCGAACTTCGCGCGAAACGCCGGGTCTTTCGGATAGTCTTCGTTCTCCGGCTCTTCCTCTGCATTCAGGTGATAGAGGTTGCCGAAGAACTCGTCGAAACCGTGCACGGTAGGCAGGTGCTCGTTGCGATCACCAAGATGGTTCTTGCCGAACTGGCCGGTGGTATAGCCATAGGTCTTGAGCACATCGCCGATCGAAGGGTCGTCTGGGCCGAGACCGAGCGACGCGCCCGGCAGCCCGACCTTGGTAAGTCCGGTGCGGATCGGCGATTGGCCCGTCAGAAAGGCCGCGCGGCCTGCGGTACAGCTTTGCTGGCCATACCAGTCGGTGAACCGCGCGCCTTCCTCCGCGATCCTGTCGATATTGGGCGTGCGATAGCCCATGATGCCACTGTTGTAGCAGCTGGCATTGAACCAGCCGATATCGTCGCCCATGATGAAAAGAATATTGGGCTTCGTGTCCGCCATGCTTGCCTCCGTCAGCCCCCATTTGGTCGAGCCTAAGGAGCGCACTTCTGAGCCGCCATCGGGACTTATCCCGAGATGCGACGGGCTGTGCGCCGAAGCGGGATTGGCAGCTGCCGCTCGCGCCGATTGGATTAGGTCATTGGATCATATCCGGACCATCGCCATCATCCGCTCGCCATAACGCGGACCGCTGGTGCCACCGCGCGGTGCCGCGGCGTCGAGTGCGGCGAGGTCTTCGCGGTCGAGCGTGACGTCGACCGCGGCCATGCTGTCCTCGAGCGTGGCGCGCCGCTTCGAACCTGGAATTGGCACCACGTCATCGCCTTGTGCGAGCAGCCAGGCGAGCGCGACCTGCGCGGGGCTCACACCGTGCCGGCCCGCAATCGCCTTCACCGCGTCGACCATCTTCAGGTTCTGGCCGAAATTCTCCTCGGAATAGCGGGGATCGTTCAGACGATAATCGTCTTCGGGCAGGTCCGACCGCGCCTTGATCTGGCCCGTCAGGAAACCGCGGCCCAAGGGCGAATAGGGGACAAAGCCGATACCGAGACTACGGCAGAGCGGCAGGATTTCTTCCTCGACGTCGCGCTCCCACAGCGAATATTCGGATTGCAGTGCCGCGATCGGATGGACCGCCGCGGCGCGCCGGATGGTTTCCGGGCCAGCTTCGGACAGGCCGAGATGGCGGACCTTGCCCTCCTTCACGAGCTCGGCCATTGCCCCGACGGTGTCCTCGATCGGCACGCTCGGATCGACGCGGTGCTGGTAATAGAGGTCGATCGTCTCGATCCCGAGCCGCCTGAGCGATCCTTCGCAGGCGCGCCGTATGTTGCCGGGCGACGAATCCACGCCGCGAAAGCCGCTCTCGTCGAAGCGGAAACCGAATTTGGTCGCGATCACCAGCCCGTCGCGACGGCCCGAGATCGCCTTGCCGACCAGTTGCTCGTTGAGGTGCGGCCCGTAGATTTCCGCGGTGTCGAACAGCGTCACGCCAAGGTCGATCGCGCGGTGGATGGTGGCGATCGACTCCGCTTCGGAAGCGACGCCGTACATGTTGTTGCCAACACCCGCCATCGGCATGCAGCCAAGGCCGAGCGCCGATACTTTGAGGCTGTCGCCGAGCATACGGTATTTCATGGGGCTGTCTCCTCGCGATACGTGACCAAAACCCTCGCCCCCGCGATGTCATCGCGCTATCAGCGCTAACACCCCTGTTTGTCAGGGGCATGACGCAAATTTCGGGACATGGCCAGTATGACGCGCAAATTCTTCGGGACGGACGGCATCAGGGGGCGGACCAACCAGACGCCGATGACCGCCGAGATCGCGATGAAGGTGGGCATGGCGGCGGGCGCGCATTTCATGCGCGGCAATCACAAGCACCGCGTCGTCATCGGCAAGGATACACGCGTTTCGGGCTATATGGTCGAGTCGGCGCTGGTCGCGGGCTTTACCAGCGTCGGTATGGATGTCGTGCAGGTCGGGCCGATGCCCACGCCTGCGGTCGCGATGCTGACCCAGTCGATGCGCGCCGATCTGGGCGTGATGATCTCGGCGAGCCACAACCCCTATGCCGACAATGGCATCAAGCTGTTCGGTCCCGATGGCTACAAGCTGTCGGATGCCGACGAGACCGCGATAGAGGCGATGATCGAGGCAACGCCGAAGCTGGCGCAGGGCGCCGATATCGGGCGAGCGCGGCGCGTCGAGGACGCGCGCGGACGCTATATCCATTTTGCCAAGTCGACCTTCCCCGATCACCTGCGGCTCGACGGGCTGAAGGTCGTCATCGATTGCGCCAATGGCGCCGCATACAACGTCGCCCCCTCCGCGCTCTGGGAACTGGGCGCCGAGACGATCGCGATCGGGGTCGAACCCAATGGCATCAACATCAATCATGAATGCGGCTCGACCGCGCCGCAGGCGCTGCAGGAAACCGTGGTCGCATCGGGCGCGCATATCGGCATCGCGCTCGATGGCGATGCCGACCGGCTGATTGTGGTCGATGAGCTGGGCGCGATCGTCGACGGCGACCAGTTGATGGCGTTGATCGGCACGATGATGGCGAAGAAGGGGCTTTTGCACGGGGACGGCGTCGTCGCGACGGTGATGTCCAATCTGGGGCTCGAGCGTTATCTGGACGGGCAGGGGCTTTCGCTCGAGCGCACCAAAGTCGGCGACCGCTATGTGCTCGAGGCGATGCGCGCCAAGGGCTTCAATCTCGGCGGCGAGCAATCGGGGCACATCATCCTCGGAGACTATGCGACGACCGGCGACGGGCTGGTGGCCGCGCTCCAGATCCTGGCCGCGCTGGTGGAGACGGGGAAGCCCGCGAGCGAGTTGCTCCATCTCTTCGATCCCGTGCCGCAGCTCCTCAAGAACGTCCGCTTCTCGGGCGGCAAGCCCCTCGATGACGTGCGCGTCAAGGCGGTGATCGCCGAGGCGGAGGCCGAGTTGAAGGGCAGCGGGCGCCTGGTCATCCGGCCTTCGGGCACCGAGCCGCTGATCCGCGTGATGGCGGAAGGCGATGATGCGAAGCAGGTCGAAACCGTGGTCGACCGTATCTGCGAGGCAGTGGCGGAGGCAGCCTGATGCTTGAAATGCGGCCCGATTGCGAGCGCTGCGGCGCGGATCTCCCGCCCGGCGCGGTCAATGCGACGATCTGCTCGTTCGAATGCACATTCTGCACCGAATGCGCGCGGGGGCCGCTCGCGGGCAATTGCCCCAATTGCGGCGGAGAGTTGCTGCCGCGCCCGACGCGCGCCGAGCATCTGCTCGAGAAATATCCTCCCTCAACGACGCGCAGGTTCAGCCGGTGAGCGATATCGCGCGCGTCCTCATCATTGCCGGGTCGGATTCGGGGGGCGGTGCGGGCATCCAGGCTGATATCAAGACGATCACCATGCTCGGTGGCCACGCAATGACCGCGATCACCGCGATCACCGCGCAGAACACGCTGGGGGTCACGGGCGTGCACCCCGTGCCCGCGGACATGGTGCTGGCGCAGATCGAGGCGGTGGTCGACGATATCGGCGTCGATGCGGTCAAGATCGGGATGATCGGTTCGGCCGCGACCGCCAATGCGGTTGCCGACTATCTGCCGCACGACCGCTCGGTACCGATTGTGTTCGACCCGGTGATGGTAGCGACCAGCGGATCGGCGCTCGCCGATGGCGAAACGATCGCCGCATTTGCGCGGCTGATGGACATCGCGACCGTGGTTACTCCCAATCTTCCCGAACTCGCGACACTCGCGCAGGGCGATGATCCCGTGCAGGCTGCGCTCGGCCTCGTCTCCGCGCATGGCTGCGCGGTGCTGATCAAGGGCGGGCATGACGAGGGCGACGCCATCGTCGACGCGCTGATCGAAGAAGACAATATGACGAGCTGGCAGGACGACCGGATCGAGACGCGCGACAATCACGGCACCGGGTGCACGCTCGCCAGCGCGATCGCGCTGTTCCTCGCCGAGGGGCGCTCGCTCCCCGACGCGGTCAACCGCGCACGCCGTTTTGTTCGCCTCGCGCTGCGCGATGCGCCGGGGCTCGGCTCGGGCCATGGTCCCATGGGGCAGGGCAATGTCCGCCTCGATGTCGGCGGCGAGATGCGGCTCAATCAGATCACGGTCGGCTGTGACGACTATGCCGCCTCGGTCGATTTCTATCGCGCGCTCGGCCTCAGGCTGATCGTCGACAATCCGCCCGACTATGCACGCTTCGCGGCGCCCGGTGGCGTCACCTTCTCGATCCACCGCGACGACGGTCAGGCCGCGCCCGGCAGCGCAACGGTCTATTTCGAGTGCAACGATGTTGATGGCGAAGCTGCACGTCTTGCGCGGCTTGGCATGCCGCTCGAACACGGCCCGATCGACCAGCCCTGGATGTGGCGCGAGGCACGGCTGCGCGATCCCTTCGGCAATATGGTCTGCCTCTACCGCGCGGGCGAGATGCGGCGCTATCCGCCCTGGCGCGTCGCATGATCGCGGGCGTCGATGAGGCGGGCAGGGGCCCGCTCGCCGGGCCCGTGGTCGCGGCGGCAGTGGTGCTGTGCCCTCAGGGGCTTGCCGGGCTCGACGACAGCAAGAAGCTCACCGCCGCGCGTCGCGACGTGCTGTTCGCCGAAATCTCGGCGCGCTGCGTCGTCGGCGTTGGCATCGCCAGCGTCGAAGAGATCGACACGCTCAACATTCTCTGGGCGACGATGCTTGCGATGACCCGCGCCGTCGAGGCGCTCGGTCATGAACCCGTGGAAATCCTCGTCGACGGCAATCGCTGTCCGAAATGGCGCTGGCGTTCGCGTGCGGTCATAGGGGGCGATGCGCTCGAACCTTGCATCTCTGCGGCCTCCATCATCGCCAAGGTCACGCGCGACCGAATGATGCGGGAAGCCGATGCCGCGCATCCCGGCTATGGCTGGGCATCGAACAAGGGCTATGGTTCGGCGGCGCATCTTGATGCGCTGAATCGGCTCGGGCCATCGCCGCTGCACCGCAAATCATTCGCCCCCGTGGCGCAGGCGCTGCTGCTCTGAACTTTTTTCGCTTTGCGGAACGCTTGAGTCTTTTCGGTCACACCACAAGGGGTTGAGTCGCGCTTTTCACACGAGACTCAATATGTCGTGGGGACTCGTTTCGTTCTCACGTGGTTAACGTGATCTTGAGAAATTCTGTTAACTATAGTTCGCTTGACGCCCCCGGCGTCAGGACTCAAGGCTCCCCGCTCAAACAACAGGGGCGTGCAAATGGGTGTGATGGAACGGGTTTCGACGCGCAAGAAGCCGGCTGCCGATGTGCGGTCGTTGCTGCCACTCGACCGCATTCTGATGGACGACTGCGTCGCCGCGATGGCCTCGCTCCCCGACAAGTCGATCGACATGATCTTCGCCGATCCGCCCTACAATCTGCAGCTCGGCGGCGACCTCCTTCGCCCCGATGGCAGCCAGGTCGACGCGGTCGACGACGACTGGGACAAGTTCGACAGCTTCGCCGCCTATGACAAGTTCACCAAGGCATGGCTGAAGGAGGCGCGCCGCATCCTCAAGGACGACGGCACCATCTGGGTGATCGGCAGCTATCACAACATCTTCCGCGTGGGCGCTGCGATCCAGGACGAAGGCTACTGGATCCTCAACGATGTCGTCTGGCGCAAGTCCAACCCGATGCCCAATTTCAAGGGCACGCGCTTCACCAATGCGCACGAAACGCTGATCTGGGCATCGAAGAGCGAAAAGGCGCGCTACACCTTCAACTATCGCGCGATGAAGACGCTCAATGACGAGCTCCAGATGCGCTCGGACTGGCTCTTCCCGATCTGCGGCGGCCAGGAGCGGTTGAAGCGCGGCGGCGTGAAGGTCCACCCGACGCAGAAGCCCGAGGCGCTGCTCTATCGCATCCTGCTCGCCTGCACCAAGCCGGGCGACGTCGTGCTCGATCCCTTCTTCGGCACGGGCACCACGGGCGCCGTCGCGCGCCGCCTGAAACGCCACTTCATCGGCATCGAGCGCGAGGCCAACTATATCGAGGCGGCGCACGAGCGCATCGAGGCCGCGCTGCCGCTCGATGAATCCGCAGTGGTCACGATGCAGTCGCCCAAGGCGCAGCCCAAGGTGGCGTTCGGCGCGTTGGTCGAGACGGGCTATCTGAAGGCGGGCAGCGTGGTGATGGACAGCAAGCGCCGCTGGCGCGCGACGGTGCGCGCCGACGGCTCGCTCGAGGCCGATGGCGCGACGGGCTCGATCCACAAGCTCGGCGCGACGCTGCAGGGCGCGCCCTCATGCAATGGCTGGACCTTCTGGCATTATGAGGATGCGGACGGGCTCAAGCCGATCGACACGCTCAGGCAGACGTACATCCTGGCAACCGAACCGTGAGTTCGGCCGCGCTTTCGGGCATAGGGCGCGACGCGAAACTCTATCTGCGCCCGGTCATGCCCGTCGACAGCCCCGTGGGGCTCGACGGGCGCGTGGCGCGACTGGCGGGTGGGCTTAACTGGTTTGCGGGCTATGAACTGACCGCGATCGCGGCAGGCAAGCGCGTTTTCGAGGATATCATCGCGGTCGAGCGCTTCGAAGAGGCGCTTGCTGCATTGCCTGCCGAACAGGCCGGTGCGCTGGAGGCTATCCGCGCACGCATCGAAAGCGCCCGCGCCCCGCTCCAGCTGGGCGAGCGCGTGCTGCGCTTCGATCAGCCGCAGGTCGCGGCAATCCTCAATGTGACGCCGGACAGCTTTTCGGACGGCGGTGCCTTTCATGACGATCCCGCGGGCGCGGCGGCGGCGGGTGTCGCGATGGCCGCCGAAGGCGCGGCGCTGATCGACCTTGGCGGGGAATCGACCCGACCGGGCTCCGAAACCGTCTGGGAAGGCGATGAGATCAAGCGCGTCGTGCCGGTGATCGAGCGGCTCGCGGCAAGCGGTACCGCGATCTCGATCGATACGCGCAAGGCTGCGGTCATGGAGGCGGCGCTCGCGGCGGGCGCGCATCTCGTCAACGATGTCGCGGCTTTGCTCTATGACGACCGCGCGCTCGAAGTGGTGGCGAAGGCGGGGTGCCCCGTGGTGCTCATGCACTCGCCCGATCCCAAAAATGGGGGGCATGGCGAGCATCGCTATGGTGACGTGCTGTTCGACGTCTATGACTGGCTCGAAGCGCGCATCGACGCGGCCGTGGCGGGCGGTATCGCGCGCGACAGGATCATCCTCGATCCCGGCATCGGCTTCGGCAAGTCGCTTCAGGAAAACCTCCAGCTCGTGAACGGCCTCGCACTGCTCCACGGTCTCGGCTGCCCGATCATGCTCGGCGTCAGCCGCAAGCGCATGATCGGCGCGCTCTCGGTCGAGGCGCCCGCCGACCGGCGGCTCGCGGGATCGGTCATGCTCGCGGTCCGCGGCGCCGAACTCGGCGCCCAGATCCTGCGCGTCCACGACGTCGCCGAGACGGTGCAGGCAATCCGCGTCTGGCGCGGTCTGCGCGACGCGGCGATGATGCCGCGCTTCGGCTAGAAAAAATTGGCGCCGCGGTTGCAAATCCTGCAACTGCGATTGCAGACGAGCCGCAATTGACCGAGCCCCGGCGTGCCGCCTATTCCGCGACGGAAACTGGATCTCAGGAGGGGACCGATGAAGAAGCTCTATCCCGACGCCGCGAGCGCGCTCGAAGGGCTGTTGTTCGATGGCATGCACATCTGCGCCGGCGGTTTTGGCCTGTGCGGAATCCCCGAAAGGCTGATCGATGCGATCCGCGATTCGGGCGTGAAGGCGCTGACCGTCGCCTCCAATAATGCGGGCATCGACAATGAAGGGCTCGGCAAGCTGCTGCGCACGCGCCAGATCGCCAAGATGATTTCCTCATATGTCGGCGAGAACAAGGAATTCGAGCGGCAGTATCTTGCCGGAGAGCTCGAGGTTGAGTTCTGCCCACAGGGCACGCTCGCCGAACGGTGCCGCGCGGGCGGCGCGGGCATTCCGGGCTTCTACACGAAGACGGGCGTCGGCACGCTCGTCGCCGAGGGCAAGGAGCACAAGGAGTTCGACGGGGAGACCTATATCCTCGAACGCGGCATCTTCGCGGACCTCGCGATCATCAAGGGCTGGAAGGCCGACGAGAGCGGAAACCTGATCTTCCGCAAGACCGCGCGCAACTTCAACCAGCCCATGGCGACCGCCGCGAAGATCTGCGTCGCCGAGGTCGAGGAAGTGGTGCCCGTGGGTTCGCTCGACCCCGACGCGATCCACGTACCCGGCATCTATGTGAAGCGGATGATCGTGGGCGCGCCCTATGACAAGAAGATCGAATTCGTGACGACGCGCGAGCGGGAGGCGGCATAATGGCTTGGGATCGTAACCAGATGGCCGCTCGCGCCGCCAAGGAACTGCGCGACGGATATTACGTCAATCTCGGCATCGGCATTCCGACGCTCGTCGCCAATAACATCCCCGAGGGGATGACGGTCACGCTGCAGAGCGAGAACGGGATGCTCGGCATCGGGCCGTTCCCCTATCCCGACGAGGTCGATCCGGACCTGATCAACGCGGGCAAGCAAACGATCTCGGAGCTGCCCTCGTCAGTCTATTTCAGCTCGTCGGACAGCTTCGCGATGATCCGCGGCGGGCATATCGACCTGACCGTGCTCGGCGCGATGGAAGTCGCCGAGAATGGCGACATCGCCAACTGGATGATCCCCGGCAAGATGATCAAGGGCATGGGCGGCGCGATGGACCTCGTCGCAGGTGTCAAGAAGATCATCGTCGTCATGGAGCACAACGCCAAGTCGGGCGATCCCAAGTTCATCCCCGAATGCACGCTGCCGCTGACGGGCAAGAACGTCGTCGACATGATCATCACCGACGTCGCGGTTTTCCAGCGCCCCGACCACAACAGCCCGTTCAGGCTGATCGAACTCGCGCCCGGCGTGACCGCGGACGAGGTGGCCGCCAAGACGACCGCGCATTATGTGAGCTGACGAGGGGTGCGCGTCCTGCTGACCGGTTCGTCGGGCTGGCTGGGACGCCATCTCGCGCCGCGTCTGGCGGCGCTCGGGCACGAGGTGACTGGGCTCGACGTCGCACCGGGCGAACACACCCGGCTTATCGGCTCGGTGGCGGACCGCGCGGTCCTCGAACGCGTCTTTGCCGATCGCGCCATCGAGGCGGTGATCCATGCGGGCGCGCTGCACAAGCCCGACATCGTGCGCTATCCGGCGCAGACTTTCGTCGACGTCAATGTCACGGGCACGCTCAACCTGCTCGAGGCGGCGGTCGCTGCGGGCAATGACCGTTTCGTCTTCACCTCGACGACCTCGCTGATGATCTCGGCCGCGATCCGTGCGGGCAAGGCGGGTGGCGCGCGTGAAGCCGCGTGGATTACCGAGGATCTCGCGCCGCTCGAGCCGCGCAACATCTATGGTGTCACCAAGCTCGCCGCCGAGCAGCTCTGCCGCCTCGCGCATATCGAGCATGGACTGCCCGTAACCGTGCTGCGCACCGGCCGCTTCTTCCCTGAAGACGACGACATGGCGGATGAAATCGACCATGACGGACCCAACACCAAAGCCAACGAATTCCTCAACCGTCGGCTGACCGTCTACGATGCGGTGGAGGCGCACGTCGCCGCGCTGGATCGTGCGCCGGAGCTGGGTTTTGAAACCTTCATCCTGTCGGCGCCCACGCCCTTCAGTCGCGAAGACTGCGCTGCGCTGATTGCCGATGCGCCGGATGTGATCGAGCGCCATTTTCCGGGCGCGGGTGCGGTCTATGCGAGGCGCGGCTGGACGCTGCCCCGGCACATCGATCGCGTTTATGTGGCGCAAAAGGCCGAGCGATTGCTCGGTTTCCGCTGCCGCACGGGTTTCAGGCAGATTCTCGAGGCGCTCGATCGTGGCGAGGATCCCCCGATCGACCACGACCCGGCATATGTCTCACCCAAGGAACGGGCTTGAACCAAGCCCATTCCCTGTTGATGGGTCAGCCCGCGGGCACCAGACCCTTGTCGGAGAGGAGCTGCTGAAGCTCGCCCGCCTCGTACATTTCCATCATGATGTCAGAACCGCCGACGAGTTCGCCCTTCACATAGAGCTGCGGGATCGTCGGCCAGTCCGAGAATTCCTTGATGCCCTGACGGATCGCCTGATCCTGAAGCACATCGACGCCCTGATAGGCGACGCCCAGATGGTCGAGGATGGCGATGGCGCGGCTCGAGAAACCGCACTGGGGAAACAGCGGGGTGCCCTTCATGAAGAGCACCACGTCATTATCGGTGACGATCTGCCCGATGCGGGCCTTGGTATCGTCGGTCATATCCATATTCTCCTTAGTCGGGCGTAGCCGTGGTGAGCTGGAGCGCATGCAGCACCCCGCCCATCCGGCCGCCCAATGCGGCGTAGACCGCCTGATGCTGTTTCACGCGGGGCACACCCCGGAACGTCTCGCTCACGACGCGCGCGGCATAGTGATCGCCGTCGCCCGCAAGATCGGTGATCTCGACATGCGCGTCGGGGATCGCGGCCACGATCATCGCCTCGATTTCCGTCGCCGCCATCGGCATTATTGCTGCGCCTCGATGAACTGACGGCGCGCTTCGACGGCCTTTTCCTCGAGCGCGGCACGCACCCCGCCTTCGGTGATGTCGATGCCCGCGGAGGTGAGGTCGCCCAGCACCTTGCGGATCACGTCGCCGTCCCCGGCCTCTTCGAAATCGGCCTGAATCACCGCCTTGGCATAGGCTTCGGTTTCCTCGGCGGTCAGGCCCATCTTTTCCGCGGCCCACTGGCCGAACAACCGGTTGCGGCGTGCGATGATCTTGAAGAGCGTGTCCTGGTCCATCGCGTACTTCGCCTCGAAGGCGCGCTCGCGGTCGTCAAAAGTGGTCATGTCCGTCCCTTGGCTTTTGCGTTTCGCTTCTGAAATAGGAGCACGGACGCGCCTCCGCAACGGGCCAGCGCCCCGCGGCAGAGGGTTTTTCGCACCAATGCTGACCGCTCAGTCGGCGACGGTGACGACGACCTTGCCGATGACGCTGCGCGCAGCCATCTGCGCGATGGCATCGCCGCCTTTCGCGAGCGGAAAGGTCGCGGTGACCCTGGGCGCGATCTGGCCGGTTTCCCAGAGGCGGAAGAGCCGCGCGACATGTGCCTGATTGGCCTTGGGATCGCGTGCAGCGAAGGCGCCCCAGAATACGCCGCACACGTCGCAGCTCTTGAGCAGCGTCAGGTTGAGCGGCAGCTTTGGGATACCCGCCGGGAATCCGACGACCAGATAGCGCCCCTCCCACGCGATTGCGCGCAGCGCAGGTTCGCAATAGTCGCCACCTACGGGATCGTAGATGACATCGGCGCCATTGGGCCCCACCGCCGCTTTGAAAGCGTCGGCCAGTGCCTTTGATTGATCCTTGTGGAAGGGCGCCCGGCCGTAGATCACCACCTCGTCGGCGCCCGCGGCACGTACAGCGGCCGCCTTCTCCTCCGACGAAACCGCCGCAACGACGCGCGCACCGAAAGCCTTGCCCAGCTCGACAGCCGCCAGACCGACACCGCCCGCGGCGCCGAGCACCAGCAGCGTCTCGCCTTCCTTCAGG
Source organism: Sphingomonas sp. LaA6.9 (assembly GCF_022601895.1). Taxonomy (GTDB): domain Bacteria; phylum Pseudomonadota; class Alphaproteobacteria; order Sphingomonadales; family Sphingomonadaceae; genus Sphingobium_A. The sequence goes on along the minus strand of NZ_JAKVIO010000025.1, from coordinate 32,270 downwards.
TGTCCGCGGTCGACCAGCGCGTGGATCGTCGTGGCATAGGTCAGCAGCAGTGCTGATCCGTCCGCGAAGCTGCGTCCTTCGGGCAAGCGAAATGCGCTTGCCGCGGCGATCACGATCTTTTCGACCATGCCTCCCGATCCGGGAACGGCGACCACGCGATCACCGGGCTTCCAGTCGATGACGCCCTCGCCGACTGCCTCGACCACGCCCGCGATCTCGCCACCGGGGGCGAAGGGGCGGGGGGGCTTGAACTGATACCTGTCCTCGATGATGAGCACGTCGGGATAGTTGACCGCGCACGCCTTGACCGCGACGAGCAGCTGGCCGGGGCCGGGCGCCGGATCGTCGATTTCCTCGACAACCAGCGTTTCGGGGCCGCCCACGGCCTTGGAAAGCAATGCCTTCATGCGCTTCCTTCTCCCATCATCCACGGCCGCTCAGCGGCGGCCTTGTTCTCGAACGTCGCGATCTGAGCGTCCATGGTGAGGGTCAATCCGATCTCGTCCAGTCCTTCCATCAGGCAATGCTTGCGGAAGGGGTCGATCTCGAAGGTGAAGCGGTCCTGGAACCGCGTGGTCACCGTCTGGTGTTCGAGATCGATATGGATCGGGTCGGTCTTTGCCACCTCCATCAAACGGTCGATCGCCTCCTGGGGAAGAACGACGGCCAAAATCCCGTTCTTGAATGCGTTGCTCGAAAAAATGTCTGAATAGCTTGGTGCGATCACGGCCTTGAGCCCCATGTCGAGCATCGCCCATGCCGCATGCTCGCGGCTCGAGCCGCAACCGAAATTGTCGCCCGCGATCACGATCGGTGCGCCCGCATATTCGGGGTCGTCGAAGACATTGCCCGGATCCTTGCGCAGCCGCTCGAATGCCCCTGCGCCGAGCCCCGCGCGGCTCGTGGTCTTGAGCCATTCGGCAGCGATGATCATGTCGGTATCGACATTCTTCAGGCCGAGCGGATAGGCGCGGCCATCGATCACGGAAACCTTGTCCATCACATCCTCAGTCAAGCGCTGCGGGAAAGGCGGGCAACTCCGCCATGTCGCGCGGATCATGCTGGATGATCACGCGCGCCTTCAGATTTTTGGCGATCTCCTCGAACCGGTCGTGCGAGGCGAGCGTATCAGCACGGTTGGTGTTGAAGGTGGGGACGCCACGCACGGCGCGGTTCTCGCGGAAATGATACTGGTCGCCGGTCAGCAGCATCGCACCGTTCTTGGGCAATCGCACGAGCAGCGCGCTGTGCCCTGGCGTGTGCCCGGGCATTGCGAGCATCGTCACCGTGCCGTCGCCGAAAACGTCGAGGTCGCCCTTGACCGACCGCACCTTGCCCTTGCCCGAAAGCCAGTGCGCGAGCTGGACAGCCTGACGGTCGTCGGGCTTCATCGCCGCAAGCGCAGCCCAATCGCCCTCGCCGATCAGCAACTCGGCATTGGGAAACTCGCCCGCACCACCGCTATGGTCGGCATGATAATGGCTGATGCCGACATGCGTGATCGCACCCGGCTGGATGCCGTTCTGCGTCAGCCGATCTGTGAGGCTCTTGTCCAGCGTCAGGCCCGGCGGGCCATCCTTCATTCCGATCAGTTGCGCACTGAACCCGGTATCCCAGAGCAACACGCCCTTGGGGTGCCGGACGAGGAAGCAGCCGGCGATGAACTCGCGCGCCTCGCCCTTGAAGCGCATTGTGTCGGAGAAGCGGCCGAGGTCATTCTGCTTCAGCCGGCCGCATTCGAACGCCTGCAGCGTGATCTTCGGCTCGCCCTGCGCCATAGCCGTCCAGGCCGCGATCCCGCTCAGGATCGCGCCGCCGAACAGCAGCGCCATCACCCTCTTCATGACGTCCCCCTCATCCCATCAGTTCACGCACATCGGTCAGCCTGCCCGTGACAGCCGCCGCGGCGGCCATGGCGGGCGACAGCAGGTGGGTTCTGGCGCCCGGTCCCTGTCGTCCCATGAAATTGCGGTTGGAGGTCGAGGCGCAGCGTTCGCCCGACGGCACCTTGTCCGGGTTCATGCCAAGGCACGCCGAACAGCCCGGTTCGCGCCATTCGAAGCCCGCCTCGCGGAACACGCGGTCAAGCCCCTCCTGCTCTGCCTGGTATTTGACCAGCCCTGAACCCGGGACGACGAGCGCCTGCTTGACGCCGTTGGCGATATGGCGACCGCGCAGCACATGGGCGGCGGCGCGCAGATCCTCGATACGGCTGTTGGTGCAACTCCCGATGAAGATGTTTTCTACCACCACGTCCTGCATCCGTGTGCCCGGCACCAGCCCCATATAGTCCAGCGACTTCTTCGCGGCCTCGCGCTTAGACGCATCCGCAAAGCTCTCGGGATCGGGGACGGCTCCCGTCACCGGCACGACGTCCTCCGGGCTGGTTCCCCAGGTCACATTGGGCACGATATCGGCAGCGTCGAGCAGCACGACACGATCATATTGCGCCCCCGGATCGGTCGCCAGCGTCTGCCACCACTTCACCGCCGCCTCCCAATCGGCGCCGCTGGGCGCCATGGGCCGGCCCTTCAGATAGGCGAAGGTCTTTTCGTCAGGCGCGATCAGTCCCGAGCGTGCGCCATGCTCGATCGCCATGTTGGAGATCGTCAGGCGTCCCTCGATAGACATGTCGCGGATCACCGAGCCGGTATATTCGACGACATAGCCCGTGCCGCCCGCAGCGCCGACGCGCCCTACGATCGCAAGGATCACGTCCTTGGGGCTGACGCCGAAACCGAGCGTCCCTTCGACCCGGATTTCCATCGTTTTGGATTGTTTCAGCAGCAGCGTCTGCGTTGCGAGCACATGCTCGACCTCGCTCGTCCCGATGCCGAAGGCCAGCGCGCCAAGCGCGCCGTGCGCGGCGGTGTGGCTGTCGCCGCAGACCAGCGTACATCCGGGCAGCGTAAAGCCCTGTTCCGGGCCGACGACATGGACGATGCCCTGCTCGCGGTCGATCGCGTCGATGTAGCGAATGCCGAATGCGGGCGCATTCTGCTCGAGTGCCGCAAGCTGCTGCGCCGACATGGCATCGGCAATGGGCAGCCGGCGTCCTTCGGCATCGACGCGCGGCGTGGTCGGCAGATTATGGTCGGGCACCGCAAGCGTCAGGTCCGGACGGCGGACCTTGCGCCCCGTCGCGCGAAGCCCCTCGAAGGCCTGCGGACTCGTTACCTCATGAACGAGGTGACGATCGATGTAGATGAGGCAGGTGCCGTCGTCGCGCTTCTCGACGACGTGCGAATCCCAGATTTTTTCATACAGCGTGCGCGGTCCAGTCATAACGCGACGCCCATAGACCCATTTCTCATTGCCGGGAAAGCCGAAAGTTTGGAATATTCATGCGTATCCGGCCAGCGCGACTAGCGCGCTGCCGCCGTCCTGACCGCGCCGCCGCCCGGGGTCGGCACATTGCCCAGATCGGCCCAATCGGTGAAAGGCTGCTGATAAAGCATGTCCATCACCTCGAGCTGGATGCCGACAGGCTTGTTGCTCTGCGAATTCCAGAGCATCGCGATTCCCGCCTTCCTGACGGGATCGAACAGGATCAGCGAGCGATAGCCGTTGACCGCGCCGCGATGCCCGACGATCGCATGACCGGCATAGGTGTAATCGCGCCACCCCATCGCATAATGCGCATTCTTGAGCGCATAATCGACACGTCCGCCGCCATGCGGCGTCGCGACGACGGGCGCATGGACGCGGTCGAGCAGCTTGGGCGAAAGCACACCGGGCGCGCCGCCCATCTGCGCGCGCATCCATTTCGCGAGATCGAAGATCGACGAGTTTACGCCGCCTGCGGCGGGAACCCGATAATAATTGTCGTTGACCTCAAGCGTGCGCTGGCCGGCATGCGGACGCGCCCAGCTCACCGCGTTCTGGAGCCCCGCGCGATCGGTGCTCGCGCTGGCCATGCCGAGCGGCCCGAAAAGCTGTTCACGCGCGACCACGCCATAGGGCTTGCCTGTGACGCGCCGAACGATCTCGGCCGTCGTGTCAAAGGCCACATTCTGATAGGTATAGCAGGTCGATGGCGGACATTGCGGCGACAGCGATCCCAGCAGACCGCGGATCATCGCTGGATCCTGGCCCGCTTCGAGCTTGTCGTCGTAAGCGTTCCGCGTGATCCCGGTACGATGCGAGAGCAGGTCGGTGACCGTGATGCGCGTCTCGTTGCCACCGGGCAGTCGGAGCGACGTCTGGAACTGCGAAACGGGCGTCGTTAGCGACAGGCGTCCCTGCTCGGCGAGCTTGTTCACCGTGGCGGAAGCCACGGCCTTGGACAAAGAGGCCCAGCGGAAGACGGTATTGGTCGTCACGGGATCGGTCGTTCCCGCGGTGGTGACGCCATAGCCCTTCACGAAACGGATCTGGCCATTTTCGATCACCGCGACACCGAGCCCGACCATGTCTTTCGACTGGATCAGATGCTGAAGCCGGGAGTCGAGCCGCGCATAGTCGATGTGCTGCGGGCCGTCGAAGGCGATCGGATCCGCAACGAGCGCGCTGTTCGTCGGCTTGAAGCCGTCGGGGCCTTCGCCCGCTGCCTGGCTGGGGCCTGCCTGCGCAAAGCCGTAAAGAACGGCGCCAGCCGCACATAGGATGGCTGCAGGCAAACCGAACGTCCAGCGACGTGATCCGGTTGGTTTCATAACTATCTCGCGACCCCCAAGGCTTTGCTAAGCCTTTCTGTGCGGGGAAGGTTAGTCCTGTTTCACATTTGTTGCCAAGCTGCGTCGATTCGACCGGTCCCGAAACAAGGCGATTTCATCGTAATTTGCCTCAGGGGGCGGTCATCGCTGGCACCCAGGCCGCAAAGCCTGGCCAGGCTTCGGCCTCCGGCACCGAAACTCCAGCCCGACCCCTGGCCTAACCGGACGGCGGACCGCCTTTGCGGACGACACCAAGCCGCCTCATCACGTCGCCGGGTATGGCGAAATCCTCCACGATCAATGCGGCGTTGCGAAATCCGCAAAGCTCGCGCTGCACGATGAAGGCCCAGACCTTCGCTGCGGCGTCATCGAGCAGGGACTCATGCGCAACGCTGCCGGTCTCGCCAGCGAATGCACGCAGGGCCGCGAGCGCCTCCTCGACCCGCCGCCCGGCACGACCGAGCGACTCCACCTTTTCGTTGAGCAGCTCGGCCTCAAGTGCGCCCTGAGCAGCGTCGCCTGCGGCCAGACTGGTGCGTCCATAGGGAAGGCGAATGGCCATGATGTGGCTGGTATAGCGTTCCCCTGAACGCACTGCCAGATCAGGCGCCCTTGCGATAATCGGCGATGACCTCGCCGGCCTCGACGAGTTCCGCTTCGTGGCTCGCCTCGCGCCAGTCCTCGGCAAGCGCAGCGGCCTCCCACACCTGCATCGCCGGGTGCGCGATGATGTGATCGACCCAGCGCTGACCCGCCGCGCCGACGTCGAGCCCGTAGGTGCGTGCGCGCCACGCCACCGGCGCGTAAAAGGCATCGACGGCGCTGAATTCGGGGCCGGCGAGCCACGGGCCGCCGAAGCGATCGAGTCCTTCTGTCCAGAGTTCGGTCAGGCGCGCGAGTTCCTTTTTCAGCGCGATGCTCTGCGGACGCGGTTTCACGCGCACGCCAACATTCATGGTGCAATCGTTCCTGAGCGCGCGGAAGCCGCCATGCATTTCAGCGACGGCCGAATATGCCCAGGCGCGTGCCGACTCTCCGGAAGGCCAGACGCCGTCATGCCGCTCGGCCAGATAGAGGGTAATGCCGAGCGAATCCCAGATCGTCCGATCGCCATGGAGCAGGCAGGGCACCTGACCGGTGGGGGAGAATGCGCGGAAATCATCGTAGTTTTCCGGCTTTGTGAAGGGTTCGATCCGGTCGGCGAAGGGAATGCCGAGCGTTTTCATCAGGAGCCAGGGCCGCAGCGACCAGCTCGAATAGTTCCGGTTGGCGGTGATCAGCGTGTAGCCCATAATGTTCTCCCTTCACGCGGGGCCCTAGCTCGCAGACGCCTTGCCCCAAAATCAGCAGATCGAAAATAATGATAAGCTGAGCTTGTTATCTGACGCGAAGGCGCGCGCAGTCGCGACGTTTGCGATCGTGCAGAAGCTGAAGCGGGCGGGGACGGCGGGTGGTGCGAGACCAGGGAAGCACCAACCCGCCGGTATGAAGGGGGACATGGCTGGAGACCATGTCCCTTCGGGAACGATCTTATTATAGCATGGTGCGTGCCAATTCCGCAGATGCGCGAAATTTGCGGCTTGCAGTGGTTTATGCGGGTTAACCATGGACCGCATTTGTAAAGCCGATCGACACTGGCAGCGCCGGCAAGCCCTTGCGCGCCGCGTTCATTGAACGTTCAGCCAATTAATGACTACACTTGTAATCGAAAATGGATTACAGCTGTAATCGGTAAGGGGAGTAAACGCCGATGAGCGAGCGTATCAGCGAAGCCGAACATGTGGTGATGGAGGTGCTGTGGGACGAAGCGCCGCTCACCGCCAGTGAAGTCCATGAGCGCATCGATGCCGCGCGCGACTGGAGCGACCGGACGGTCAAGACGATGCTGTCGCGGCTCCTCGCCAAAGGAGTGCTTTCCTATGAGGAGGACGGACGGCGATATCTTTATCGGCCCGCGGTTGCGCGCGAGGACTATGTCGCGGTCGAATCGCGCAAGCTCGTCGATCGCCTGTTCGGCGGTCGCATCTCCCCGCTGGTGGCGCATCTCGCCGATCGCGACGAGCTCAGCGAAGAGGATATCGCTGAAATCGAGGCGCTGCTGAAGGCACTCAAGTCATGAGCGCGTGGATCGTTGAAACGCTCGTCGCGACGACCGTCCTCATGGTCCTCGTCCTTCTGGTCCGCGGTCATGTCGCGCGGCTGCTCGGTGCGCGCACTGCCTATCTGCTCTGGCTGTTGCCCGCGCTGCGCATGGTGCTGCCGCCGCTGCCCGAATCGGTTGGCCCCGCGCCGATCGCGCAACTGCCCGTGGTCGTGGACTTCTCGATGATCGAGGCGGTCGAGCTGGCCCCCGTCACGCCTGAAAGCGGAATCGCGTGGGGCACGGTGGTGCTGGCGATCTGGCTGACCGGGGCGCTGTGCTATTTCGGCTGGCATCTGATCGCCTATCGGCGCTTCGTCCGCAACGCGCTCGCCCGCGCCACGCAATTGCCCGAGTTCGACCGCGGCGGGATCGAGGTCTGCGCAAGTCAGTCCGTGGATGGTCCCTTTGCGACGGGCGTATTCGTGCCGCGCATCGTGCTGCCCTATGACTATCGCTATCGTTACAGCGCGCAGGAACTGCGCCTCGCGCTGACGCACGAATGGGCGCACCACCGGCGCGGCGACCTTTCCTTCAATTATTTCGCGCTCGCGATGCTGTCGCTGCACTGGTTCAATCCTGTGGCGCATCGCGCCTGGCGTGCGTTCCGCGCCGATCAGGAACTCGCGTGCGACGCGATCGTGCTGGCCCATGCGACGCCCGATGAACGTCACGCCTATGGTTCGGCGCTCGTGAAGTCGGCTTGCGTCCGCACACCGGTCGCTGCCTGCGCGCTCAACCCGCGCAATCAGCTCAAGACGCGCCTCCTGATGATGCGCGATGCGCGTGAGCGGATGCTCGTGGGCCGGGCGCTCGCGGTCGCGATTGTCGGCGGCGGGCTCGCGCTTACGGCGTCGGGCGGGATTGCCGCCGAGAAGACGCGCGAGGTCGAGAGCAGCGTGCGTGGTGCGGTCGTCGAAAAGACCGCGATGCTGCAAGCCTCGGTCGTGCCCGAAGCGCCCCTCGCATCCGAAGCACCTCAGCCGCCAGTCGCACCCCCGGCGCCTGCGGCGCCCGTGGCCGCCGGCGCAACCGTTCCGCCGGTGCCTCCTGTTCCGACCACGCCGCCGGCATCCCGTGTCGAATGGCACAGCCAGGCATGGAAGGGCGATGTCGAAGAAGCACGTCGCGAAGCCATGCGCGAGGCCGCCATTGCGCAGCACGAGGCGGCGATGGCGCAACGCGAGGCCATGCTCGAAGCAGGCCTGGCCCGACGCGAAGCGATGCGCGAAGCGGCGATGGCGCAACGCGAGGCGCTTCGCGCCACACACGATGCGCGCAAGGCCATGGCGGAAGCGGTGCGGGTGGAGAGGCGCGTGGTGGTACTCAAGGCTTCGGAGGTGGAGTGCAAAGGCAAGGACGCCGCGAACGAAACCGTGGAGTCGCGCACCAGCACCGTCAACGGCAAGAAAGAGCATGTCATCGTGACGCGGATCTGCATGCCGGCGATCGATGCCGCGAAGATCCGGGAGCATCAGATTAGTGCGTTGTCGTCGGCGCGCGCGGGTTTGAGCGCCGCCAGCGAGCTGAGTTCCGAGCAGCGCAAACAGGCGCTTGCTTCAATCGACGCACAGCTCGCACGACTGAAGCAACAGGTCGAAAAGTGAATTATGGGAGGGAGTGCAAGCGCATGAAAACGAACGTCCTTATCACACGCGGCCTGGTGGCCCTGGCTCTGGCGTTGCTGCCCGCCGCCGCTCAGGCTCATGAAGGCCATGATGAGACGCAGCCCAAGGTCGAGAAGCACGTGACGATCATCAAGCGCGGTGAGGGTGGAAAGCCCGTCGACGATGCGCACGTCGCCGCGGCGCTGGCGAAGTGCAAGGCCGAGGGCCAGGAAGTCGGCACCGAGGTCGATACCGAAGCGGACGGCAAGAAACAGCGTACGCGCATCATGATCTGCGGCAGGGCCGATGCCGATGCAGTGACGGCGCTTGAAAAGGCGCGCGGCGAGCTTGCCGAGGAAAAGGGGCTGAGCGACGAGCATCGCGCCAAGGCACTTGCTACCCTCGACGCAGAGATTTCACGATTGAAGGCCGAGCTCGCGCCGAAGAACTGAATGTTCCGACGCATGGCAATCGGGCGGAACGTTTACAGGCCGTTCCGTCCGATCTTGTTTCTGCGCGGGAACATGCCACATGGGGAAAATGAACGATTTCCCGACGGGCGAAGCGATGAAGTTGACGCCGCTGGTGCGCCGTGTGCTCGCGCCCAATCCGTCGCCCTACACCTATACGGGCACCCAGACGTACATCGTTGGTCATGGCCGCGTTGCAGTGGTCGATCCCGGACCCGCCGATGACGGCCATATCGCGGCGATTCTGCGCGCAACCGACGGCGAGGAGATCGCCTATATCAGCTGCACCCATACGCATCGCGACCACAGCCCCGCAGCGCGGCCATTGAAGGACGCAACGGGCGCCGAGATCGTGGGCTGCGCACCACTCGTCCTCGACGACAGCGGTCCGCGCGCCGACGAGGCGTTCGACCGCAGCTATGCGCCCGATCGCGTTCTCGGTGACGGCGAAGCAATTGACGGCGACGGGTGGACGCTTCGGGCCGTGGCGACACCCGGACACACTTCCAACCATGTCTGTCTCGCGCTCGTCGAGGAAAAGGCGCTGTTCACGGGCGATCACGTGATGGCGTGGTCGACCAGCGTCGTCTCACCGCCGGATGGCGACATGGCGGCCTATATGGCGAGCCTCGAACTGCTGATGGGCCGCGACGACGTCGTCTATTACCCCGCGCACGGCGACCCGATCGAGCGACCGCAGCGTTTCGCACGTGGCCTGCTGGGTCACCGCAAGCAGCGCGAGGGGCAGATATTGCGGCTGCTGAGCAAGGGGACGGGCGAGATCCCCGAAATGGTCACGCACATGTACAAGGGCCTCGATCCGCGCCTGACGGGTGCTGCAGGCCGATCGGTGCTCGCGCACCTCATCGATCTGCGCGACCGGGGTGTCGTGCGTGAAAATCGGGACAATTGGGAACTGATCGACGCATGAAACCACTTGGCAAGTGGCTGATCGCGATCGCCTTTGCCGTCGCGCTGGGGCTCGGGGGGCTGCTGCTGGTGCAGCGAACATGGGAAAAGCGCTGGCAGGGTGATGTCGAGACGATCGCGGCATCGAGCCTTCAGGGATTGCGCGAGCAGAACCGGCTTTCCGCCTTCGCGGCGCGTTTCGTCGCGGTCGTGACGTCGGAGCAGAGCCGGTTCGGCCTCAGCGCGAAGAAGACGCTGATCATGCCGGGCATGGTCCGTTACGAGGTCGACCTGTCGAAGTTGCAGCAGCGCGATGTGGCGTGGGATGAGGTGTCGCGGACGCTCACGGTTACGCTGCCGCCGATCGAGATCGCGGGGCCGCAAGTGGATATGCGCGCGATCGAGGAGTATGATGGTGGCGGAATCCTGCTGGCGCTGACCGACTCCGAAAAGGTGCTCGATGCCGCCAATCGCAAGGCGGGTCAGGACGAGCTGATGCGGCAGGCGCGCGAGGCCGTGCCGATGAAGCTCGCGCGCGATGCGACGCGCCGCGCCATCGCCAACAGTTTTTCTATGCCTTTGAAGGCGGCCGGCGTAGAGGCGACGGTCGTGGCACGCTTCGGCGATGAAACCGGGAGTTGAGGAAGATGGACGCGAGGAACGGTATTGGCGGAAGCCTGACGGGGCTTGATCTCAGGGCGGAGATCGACCGGCTGCGCAAGGAACGCAATGCCGTGATCCTCGCGCATTATTACCAGAAGCCCGAGATCCAGGACATCGCCGACTTCGTCGGCGACAGCCTCGATCTGTCGCGCAAGGCGGCGGAGACTTCGGCCGATGTCATCGCATTCTGCGGCGTGCGCTTCATGGCCGAGACCGCCAAGATCCTCAGCCCCCACAAGACCGTGGTGCTGCCCGACATGGATGCGGGCTGCAGCCTTGAGGATTCGTGCCCGCCCGACAAGTTCAGGGCGTTCCGCGAGGCGCATCCCGACCATATCGCGCTGACCTATATCAACTGCTCGGCCGAGGTTAAGGCGCTCTCGGACATCATCGTCACGAGCTCATCCGCCGAAAAGATCCTGAGCCAGATCCCCAAGGACCAGAAGATCATCTTCGGACCCGACAAGCATCTGGGCGGATATCTCTCGCGCAAGTTCGGACGCGAGATGCTGCTCTGGCCTGGCGTGTGCATCGTGCATGAGGCGTTCTCCGAAACCGAGCTGCTCAAGCTGAAGGCGCAACATCCCGGCGCACCTGTGGCGGCGCACCCCGAATGCCCGCCGCATGTGCTCGACCATGCCGAGATGGTCGGCTCGACCAGCGCGATCCTCGAGTTCGCCAAGACGACCCCGCACGACGTGGTGATCGTCGCGACCGAGCCGCACATCATCCACCAGATGGAAAAGGCGGTCCCCGAAAAGACCTTCATCGGCGCGCCCGGGGCGGACGGGAACTGCAACTGCAACATCTGCCCGTACATGGCACTCAACACGATGGAGAAACTCTACATCGCCCTGCGCGATCTGGAACCGCGCATCGAGCTGGACGAAACCATGCGGCTGCAGGCGAAGAAGTCGCTCGACCGCATGCTGGCGATGGCATCGTCGACGGTGGGCATGGGCGATCTCGGCGCGCGTGTGACGGGGGACTGATCGCGCTGCGATGTCATTCCTGCTTTTCCGGGAATGACATATTGGGCTAGGCGGTAGCCATGAGCTTTACCCTGCCCGATTTCGATCTCGACGCTTTCGTTACCGCGACGCTGGCCGAGGATCTCGGCCTGGCCGGTGACATCACCTCCGAGGCCGTCATTCCCGCCGATGCAGTGTTCGATGGTGTCATGGACAGCCGCGAGGCCGTCATTGTCGCCGGCCTGCCGATCGCCGAAGCCTTTTTCCGGCGGCTTGATCCCGATGTGGAGATCGAGCTGCTTGCAAAGGATGGCGACCGCGTTCCGGCGGGTAGCGACCTGATGCGGCTAAGGGGCAAGGCGCGCGCGATGCTGACCGCCGAGCGCTCGGCACTCAATACGGTCCAGCACCTGACGGGTATAGCAACAATGACGCGCACCTATGTCGACAAGATCGCGGGCGCCGGCGCGACATTGCTCGATACGCGCAAGACCATTCCCGGACTGCGCGTGCTGGAGAAATATGCGACGCGTATGGGCGGTGCGACCAATCACCGCATGGGACTTTGGGACGCCGCGATGATCAAGGACAATCATGTCGCGGTCGCGGGCGGTGTCGGCGAGGCGGTGCGCCGCGCGAAGGACGCCGGCATCGAGCGTATCATCGTCGAGGTAGACCGCGTCGACCAGATCGAGCCCGCGCTGGCCGCAGGCGCGACGCATCTGCTTCTCGACAATATGGATCCGCCCACGCTGCGGGGCGCTGTGCGGCTCGTGGGCGGGCGCGTACCGACCGAGGCTTCAGGCGGTGTGCGGCTCGACACGATCCGCGCGATCGCGGAGACCGGGGTCACCTATATTTCGGTAGGCCGGCTCACCCAGTCGGCGCCGGCTGCGGATATCGGGCTCGATTTCGCGAATGCGTAAGCGCTTGCTGGCGCTCGGCTGCGCACTCACGCTTCTTCCGGGCGTTGCGCAGGCCCAGGCGCTGTCCTGTTCGGTGCCGGCCAATCCGCCACGGCCTCTGCACGATGGGCCGACCGCCGATCAGCCGAAACGCGACATTCCAATCGGCAGCTATACCCTCGCGCTCACCTGGTCGCCCGAATATTGCCGTACGAAATCGGCTAACACGCGCGACCGCTTCCAGTGCGATGGCTCCAACCGCTTTGGCTTTACGCTGCACGGCCTCTGGCCCGACGGCCATGGGCGCGAATGGCCACAATATTGCCGTCCCGCACAGCTTCTTTCGCAGCGCGTGATCCGCGACAATCTTTGTGCGACGCCCTCGGCGCAACTCATCCAGCATGAATGGGCCAAGCATGGTACCTGCATGACCACGCGGCCCGAGCGCTATTTTTCCGAGGCGCGTGCGCTGTATGCGCGCATACGCTATCCCGACATGGCTGCGCTGGCACGGCGTTCCGCGCTGACCGCGGGTGAGTTCGCCGCCTCATTCGCCCGCGCAAACCCCGGCATGCGCGCCGATATGATGCGGATCACCGCGACGCGACGCGGCTATCTCGACGAGGTGTGGCTATGCCTCGACCGTAACCGCAAGCCGACGCGGTGCCCCGTGCACCAAGGGGGGCTGTCCGCCGGGGCAAGGCTGAGGATCGAACGCGGCAATTAGCCGTCGATGATCACCGTACTGGGGTGATGCTTGTCGAGGTGCTTCCTGATGATCCTCAGATTGCGCGTGTTCGACCGATACAAGAAGTCGAAAGCGTCGCCGACCAGCGGGATCGCGCCCAGCAGCGTGTCGATGCCGACATTGGCGGCCATGCGTGTCAGCTGGAATTTGGACATGCCGAGATTGCGTGCTTCCCAGACCATCCAGGCGCCCATCGCGGCCGTGACGAGGTCGCCGAGCACTGGAACGAGCCCGACAATGGCGTCGAGCCCGATCGGCCGGTTGATACCGGGAATGACAAAGGCGCGCTCAAGCAGCGCCTCCATCATCTCGACGCGCTTGCGCACAGAGGCGGCATCGCGGCCGAGATCGGGCAGCGCACCGGCCAGAGTTTCGAACTGATCGGGAGAAACGCGCATTCGGTCATGGCTCCAAGGGGTCCAGACCCGAATATTGGGACGCGCTATTCCTTCAACAAGTGGTTGAGAGGGTGGATCGCGCGCGCATTGGGCCTGAAGCCTTGCAGTCGCGGCCTCACCAGCGACCAGCGCACGGGTGTAGCGAGCGGGATGAAGGGGACGTTGACCGCATAGGCAGAGTCGGCCTCGCTGAGCTTGATCGAGCGCTCGGCAAGGCTCGATGCGCCGCGTGAAGTGGCGAGCGCCGCATCGCCGGTTTCGCCGCAGGGCAGCCGATAGGCGCAGGACAAGCGTGTCAGGTACCAGGTCGCGCTTTCATTGGGCGCTACCTCGTCGATCAGCCTGAGATCGGCCGGTGCATCCGGGGCGGCGCGCTCGGCGATGATACCGATCCGTCCAAGATCGACCGCGAGGCGCGCGAAAAGCAGCTTCGATCCGGCGCCAGCGGGCAATGCGATGCGCAGTCGCGGAAATTCCGCGTTGTTGCCCCGCCACGCCGAAACGCGCGCGCGCGCGATCGCCACGCGCTGCTCGCGGTCGGCGCGCAGCCATTCGGGCTGGACAGGGTCCGCCGCGAGGTCGAGTCGCGCGGGTATGATCGCATGCACCGGGTTCCAGCCCGGTATATCGAAAATTCGGACAAGCGCCTGCCGATCGATCGCCATCGACACCGCCTCGCGATTGTCGGCCGAAGCGAGAAAACCCTTCTGGTCGGCTACAGCGAGCCCGAACAGGCCCGGTGCGGGGTCGAAGCGCAATTGCCCCCGTGGGGGATCTATCACGCGCGCATAGGGCAGGTCCGCAAAGGTGCCGCCGAGCACGAGGTCAGCCCGTTCGCGATCATAGCGCGCGACCGCCGCCGCGGCGCGATTTCCAACCAGCCGCACGGGATTGCGCGCCTGTGCGGTAGCGGGATCTTCGCGATCACCGATCGGATCGAGCATCACAAAGCCGCCTTTTTGCACGGACGGACGAAATGGACCCGCGCCGAGCTTGCCCGACGTCATCGCAAGCTCGGGCTGCGCCAGGAGCGCGAGAAATTGCGGTCGCGGCTGTCGCAGCCTGATTTCGATGATGTCCTCGGTCACCGGGATCACCGCTTCGACCGCACTGAACAACCGCGCAAGCCGGTGGCCGGCATTGGAGGAAATCTGCCGGCGCAGCATGCGCGCGAGATCGCTTGCGATGACGGGGCGCCCCGGACGCCATTCGGCATCGCGCAGGCGAAAAATGTAGCTGAGGCCGTCGTCCGAAACGATCCAGCGCTCCGCGAGCCCCGGTTCGATCTGGCCCGTCGCATCGAAGGCGACGAGTCCCTGTGCGGTGGAAAGCCTGAGAATGGCGGAAGGCGTATTGTCGCTCGTTTCGAGCCGGGGCTCGGGGCCGATCGCGACGACCTCGATGGAGCCGTCGGGGTTCCCGCCGCTGCAGGCGGCCAGCACAAAGGCGGCGAGGGCAGGAAAAAGGGCGCGGATCGTCACGGCTCGGTTCCAGAATTCCGGAACCGCTCTAGGTTGGCAGGCCGGTCCTGCCAACCCCCGTGACGTTAACGAAATGGAAGCCGGCTCAGCCGACGAAAGCGCGCTCGATCACGTAATGGCCCGGATTGTTGTTCGAGCCTTCGCTGAAGCCACGCTCGTCGAGCATCGCCGCGGTTTCCTTGATCATCGCCATGCTGCCGCACAGCATCACGCGGTCATGCTCGGGATCGAAATGCTTGGGGCCGGCAAGCGGTCCTTCGAAGATCTTGCCGTTCTCGATCAGCGCCTCGATGCGTCCCGTAGTGCGGAACTCCTCGCGCGTCACGGTGGGCACATAGCTGAACTGGAGCAGCGCCTGATCCTGCACCAGCGGGTCGCCCGCCAGCTGTGCCTCGAGTTCGTCGCGGAAGGCCAGGTCCGAGACGCGACGGACGCTGTGGACCAGAACGATCTGGTTGAAGCGGTCATAGATTTCGGGATCGCGGATGATGCTGAGGAAGGGCGCAAGGCCCGTGCCCGTCGACAGCAGGAACAGCCGCTTGCCGGGGAGGAGCGCGTCGGCGACGAGCGTACCCGTCGGCTTGCGCCCGAGGAACAGCTGGTCGCCCGGCTGGATGAGCTGGAGCTTCGAGGTCAGCGGACCATCGGGCACCTTGATCGAGAGGATTTCGAGCTCCTCGGCATAGGCGGGGCTTGCGATCGAATAGGCGCGCAGCAGCGGCCGGCCGTCGGCGGGGAGCCCCAGCATCACGAACTCGCCCGAGCGGAAGCGGAAGCTCGACGGGCGCGTGATCGTGAAGCTGAAAAGATGCTCGTTCCAGTGACGCACGCTCAGCACTTCCTCGACGGACAGGCTGGCCGAAGGTGCGATCAGCTGTGCACCGGCGTTACGGTCGCTCATTCCACTACCACTCTCATTGGTCAAAACGGGGCAAAAGCCCGGCATGCCATGTCTGTCGACGCCGGGCGTGTGCCAATGGCGCCGTCGATACAGCCTCCCGGACAAGGATCAACGTAAGATTTGTTTTGGGGCGCATAGCTTCATCTGCACCCTCGTGCAACACTAATGCGATCAATTCGCAATAATAACGAACTCAGGGATCGTTGGTACGGTCGGCGATTCGCATGAAGCGCCATGCGGCTTCACGCTCCATTTCGGTCTCGAATATGTCGGCGGGAGCGGGCGCAACTCCGAGCATGTGCATGAGGGCCCATAGCGCGAATCGGCGACCTGGATCGCGTTCGGTGCCGAAGTCGATCGCCAGCGCCTCGTGGCCGCGCGCGAAGCTCTCATCCGTTACACTCTCGATGTCGGCGGTGCCGAAATAGTGCCGGAGCAGCGCGTCAAAATCCATAACGTGTCCTAGAGCAGCGAACCCATGTCCGCATTGCCGCGCATCTGCGAGGGCGCGGGCTGGTCGATTTCGGGAATGGCGGGGGCAGTGGTCCAGCCCAGATTGGGCAGCGTCAGTGTTCGCTTGCCCGAAAGATCGACGCGCGCGACGAGCAGCCCGCGCGATTCGATATAGCTCAGCATGCGCCGCACGCGGCCGGGCGAGCGCGTGCCATAGACTTCGGCAAGCTCGGTGTCGGACGGGCAGGGCGTGCCTTCTTTGGCCGCGCGCGCGATCATCAGAAACGCGCCCAGCATGTCCTCGGGCAGTTGCGTCGCGAGATCGAGCGCCTCCGCCCAGCTCTCGTCGCCCTCTTCGAAAATCCCTGCGCGCGCCATGGCAAGCCGCTTGCGGAACCGGGCAAGGTCGAGCCCCGGGTCACCGAGCTGCCGCATCCGGCAGCGCAGCCCGAAATCCTGATAGAGCACGGCGGCGGTGCGATAGGTCGCATCGGGATCCTCGACAATCTCCGCGAGGACCGCCGAAATGATCTCCGCGCGCGCGCCTTCCTCCATCTGCGGGCCAGCGGCAGCCGGTGTCGCTGGCTGAAGGATCGGGCGTGCAATCGAGCGGATCAGATCTTCCGATGTCACGCGCGGCGGCGGCGGGGGAGGCGGCGGCGGGGGCGCCTCGATCGCAGCGAATAGCAGGTTTTCCAGATCCTCGGGCGCCGCAGTCGGCAGCGGCGTCAGCTTTGGCGTGCCGCCGCGCGCACCCGTCTTCACCTCGCCGATCTTCACTGCGACCGGACGACGGCACACTGCGGGACCGAGCGCCAGGAAGCGGCCGCGCTCAAGGTCACGGATCTGCTCGGCCTGACGGCGCTCCATGCCCAGCAGGTCGGCGGCGCGCGCCATGTCGATGTCGAGAAAGGTGCGGCCCATCAGGAAGTTGGACGCCTCGGCCGCGACATTCTTGGCGAGCTTGGCGAGGCGCTGCGTCGCGATCACGCCCGCAAGCCCGCGTTTGCGACCGCGGCACATGAGGTTGGTCATCGCGCCCAACGACGCGCGGCGGGCCTCTTCGGAAAATTCGCCGGCTGCGACCGGCGCAAACATCTGCGCCTCGTCGACGACGACCAGCGCGGGATACCAGTGGTCGCGCGGCGCATCGAACAGCGCATTGAGAAATCCGCCCGCGCAGCGCATCTGCGCGTCGATATCGAGCCCCTCGAGGCTGAGCACCACAGAGGCACGGTGTTCGCGGATGCGCGCGGCGATTCGGTTGATCTCGTGCTCGCTGTGCTCGGCAGCGTCGAGCACGACATGGCCAAAGGCGTCGGACAGCGAGACGAAATCGCCCTCCGGGTCGATCACGACCTGCTGGACAAGCCCGGCGCTGCCTTCGAGCAGGCGCCGCAAAAGATGCGATTTTCCCGAGCCCGAATTGCCCTGGACGAGCAGACGGGTGGCAAGAAGCTCCTCGAGGTCCATCAGCACCGGATTGCCGGTGCCATCCATTCCCATGTCGATTCTGGCGGTCACGCATATGCCTTTGGACGATTGCCGGGGTGCCGGGCAAGTCTGGCGCGTGCTTAAGGAATCGAATTCCCGTTTAGCGCGTGCCCATGCGGGGCGTCGTGGTCCCAAATTGTCCCATCGCCGTAGCGGGGCACAGCGCCGGCCAGCGTTGCGGGCATCAGCGCGGCCGTGGCCTGGCATGCCGGGCCGAACGGCTGGCGCCGCGCAGTGACAGGCCAAAGGAAATTGCGATGAGGAAGGCTATGTCGGCGGCGCCGAGTCCGATGAGGACCGAACCCGTCTCGACAGCCACGTTCCAGGCAATCGTCGACAGGATGAGCAGCGTGGCAATCGCAATGACAATGCGCGTGGCAACCGGCGAAGTCCTGATCGTCAGGGACGAGGCGCGGCGCACTCTGGTTGCACCTGCGGGCGGTGTGTCGAAAGCAACTGAAGCCACGGTTCATCTCCCAGTTGGGCCGCCTGGCGGATGCCGGATCGCCGGCGTCACAGGGAGAGTGCGTCAATCAACGCGTTTCAGGTATCCGAATAAAATCTATCAAACTTTTCTATATGTCTGAATAGTCTGCTGAGCTGACAAACTGATCCAGCAGCCAGGTCGCGGCGGGCCCCGGTGGCGTGTCGCGCCGGTAGATGGCCGAAAGACTGTAGTCGCCCGAGACATGGTCGGGCATGGCGAGCTGCACGAGCGCGCCGGTCGCCAGATCCGCCTCGATCATCGGGACGGGCATGTTGCCCCAGCCTATGCCTTCGCGCAGCAGCGCGTGCTTGGCGCCCAGATCGGCGAGCCTCCAGGTGCGCGGACTCTGGACGGCAAAGTCGCGGCCCTCCGTGAGCGGCGACCGGTCGGTCAGGACAAGCTGGACATGGTCGCGTCCGGCGCCCGGCGGCATTGGTTTCATGCGCGCCAGGGGATGATCGGGCGCTGCCACGGGAATCATCATCACCGAGCCGACATCGATCCGCTCGATCCCCGCCATCTCCGCAGCCAGCGGTCCGCTGATGCCGATCACCGCACGGCGATCGAGCACCAGTGCGGTCACCGCGCCAAGCGCCTCGACATGGAGCCTGAGCGTCACCGTCGGGAATTCAGCATGAAAGGCGCGCAAGACGCGTCCGAGCCGGTCGGATGGCAGCATCACGTCAACGACAAGATTGACCTCGGCCTCGAGCCCGTCGAGCAGCCCCTTCACCTTGGCGCGCAGCCCGTCGATCCCCTGCGCTACCGCCCGGGCCTCGGCGAGCACGGCATGCCCCGCCACGGTCAGCCTGGGTTTGCGCGTGGCCTCGCGATCGAACAGCGTGAGACCGAGCTGCGCCTCGAGATTGGCGATGCCATAGCTGATCACCGATGTCGCGCGATTGAGCCTGCGTCCGGCCCCTGCAAAACTGCCGGTCTCGACGACTGCGAGCAGGATGCGGAGCTGATCGAAGGTAGGCGTACCGGGATTCGTCATTTCAACTTCCTCGAACAATTTGTCCGAGCTTATCTGAGCTGTCTGCAAAATCGAACCGCGCTGCCGGTTGGTGTGTTCTGTCCGGAAACGGGGCCGGCCATTGGGCCGGACCCCGGGAGGAATTTGGGCAAAATGCGGATCAGCCCGGAAAGCGCCCGGCAAAGGCGAATTCGTTGACCGGCTTGCGATTGCTGGGCGTCTCGCGCGCCTTGAGCTCATCAGAAAGGACGTGCGGATCACTCCGGCGACCGATCGCGGCCGCGGCTTCGATCCGGAAACGATCGGGTACCGACAGCGCAGTGCGTGCACGGTCGAAGTCGAGCCCGGTCATGCCATGCGCCTGATAGCCCATGCGCGTGGCCTGAAGCGCAAGCTGGGCCCATGCCGCGCCCGTATCGAAGCTATGGCTGTGCGATGCGAAGGGCTGACCGGGATCGTCGGTGTGCATCAGCGTGTCGGAAAGAATGAAGACAAGCGCGGAAGCCTCCTTTGCCCAGCCGGCATTGAACGGGATGAGCAGGTCGAGAAATGACTGCCAGTGCGCGTCGCCGCGGCGCGCGTAGAGGAAGCGCCAGGGCTGAAAATTATAGGCCGAAGGCGCCCAGCGCGCGGCGTCGAACAGCGTCTCCAGATCGGCCTGGGGCATCTCCGACCCGTCATAGGCACGTGGCGACCAGCGATCGAGGAAGAGCGGATCGACGGGATTTTCGGTGAAGCGCTTGAACATGGGAAACCTCATTTTGATGCGATGCGGCGCCGGATGTGAAGTCCGGCGCAGCACGGAGTGAAGGTCAACGACGTGCGTCGAGGCTCAGGCGGCCCGCGCCAAAGGCGGCAACCTGGAGCAGTCCGCCCGCCATTGCGATGTTCTTGAAGAAGTGGATGAACTGGTTCTGGTCGGCCAGGTTCGCATGGAAACCAACCGCCGCAGCGACCGAGAAGGCGGCCAGCGCGGCGGCGACAAGCCGCGTGCGATAGCCGGCGATCAGTGCGATGCCGCCCGCGACTTCGACCAGCACCGCAATCGCGAGCCCGAGCTGAGGCACTGGCAATCCGACGGACTGGATATAGCCGATCGTTGCAGCGGGATCGGCAATCTTGGAAAGGCCGCTGATCAGGAAAATGGCACTCAGCGCGACCCGGCCCGCAAGCGCAGTAAGGTCGGTTGCGGCCGTGGCGGGTTGGGCGTTGAGAGCAAGGGTCTGGGCCATGGGTGTTCTCCTTGTGAGAGCCGACACCCATCTGGCGTCGGACAGGAGTTCCCTTTCGCCCGAAACCGGTAATCAAAATACTGGGATAAAATCGGCCATATTATTCTAAAAAATAGAAATGACCGGTCAGTCTTGCTCTGCCGCGCTCACTTCCTCGGCGCTCCAGCCGCCGCCCATCGCCTGATAGAGCGCGATCCGTGCGAAGAGTTCCTCGGCGTGCGCCTGGATAAGCGTCAGCTCAGCGGCCAGGAGCTGGCGCTGCGCGTCGAGCTGTTCAAGATAGGGCGAATAGCCGGCGCGATATCGATTGGTGGCAAGTTGCAGCCCCGCCGCGAGCGCATCGCGCTGCGCGCGGACATGCTCGAACTGTTCGGACTGCCGCAGCACCGCGGCCAGATTGTCTTCAACCTCGCGAAAGGCGACGAGTGCCGCGCGGCGATAGGCGAACGCTGCCGCATCGCGTTGCGCGGCGGCGCTTTCGGCCTGGGCTTCGAGGCGGCCGCCCTGAAACAGCGGCGCGAGCACGCTGCCGCCCACCGACCAGATCGTGATCGGATCAGCGAGCAGCGTCGAAAAGGCAGCGCCCGCGGCCGCTGACAGCCGCAACTGTGGCAGGAAACGCTTGCGCGCCGCGGCCAGCGACGAATCGGCGGCGGCGAGCTGATATTCGGCTGCGGCTATGTCGGGGCGACGGCGGAGCAATTCCGACGGGAGCCCCTCGGGCACCGGGGGTTCGGCGAGCGAAAAGAACTCGGTGCCGCGTGCGATGGCGCGCGGGGTTTCGCCAATGAGTTGGCTCAGCACGTCTTCCTGACGTGTTATCGCAAGTTCGATCTGCGGTACGAGCTGCGCCGCGCCCTGATATTCGGCCTCGGCCTGGCGCAGTTCAAGCAATGGAGAATAGCCGGCCTTGTTGCGCGAACGCGCGATGCGAAGGGCCTCTTCGCGCGAGGTCAGTGTCGCGCGTGTCACTTCGAGCCGCGCGTCGAGCGCGCGCAGGCTGATATAGCCGCTCGCGACCGCCGAGGCGACCGCGAGCGTGGTCGCATCCTGCGCCGCCTTGCTCGCCAGCCAGACCGCACGGCCGGCTGCGGCCTGGTCGGCCAGGCGGCCGAACAGGTCGACCTCGTACGCGGCCTGAAATTGCGGCTGGGCGAAATTCTGCTCGACGGGTTGACCGAAGGCGTTGACGCTGCGCGAGCGCCCCGCCGCGCCGCCGAAATCGAGCGTCGGCATCAGCAATGCGCGCGCGGCAAGCTCTTGCGCGCGCGCCTCGCGGACGCGTGCCGCAGCGATCGCGATTTCGGTGTTGTTGGCGATGGCGCGCTCGACAAGGCGGGTGAGCTCGGGGTCGCCGAAGCTTTGCCACCATGCACGATCAACGGGTGCGGTCGGCCCTGCGTCGGTGCGCCAGTTGGTGGCAGGTTCGAAGGGAGGAACGGTCGCCGTATCGATCGCGGGGCCCGCGCAACCCCCGGCGAGCAGCGCGAGCGCAAACAGTGGTGCGAATGCGCGCGTCATTGCCCACCGCGCGTGTCGATCCGGGCGGTGACCGACATCCCCGGACGTAACCGGTCGGCCAGCTTCTGGCCGGGATCGATGCGGATGCGCACCGCGATCCTTTGCGCGACCTTGACGAAATTGCCCGTCGCATTGTCCGGTCTCAGCACCGAAAACTCGGAGCCGGCGGCCGGCGCCATGTTCTCCACGTGACCGGTCAGCTTCTCGCCACCGAGCGCGTCGACGCGGAAAGTAGCGCGTTGGCCGATCCGCATGTTTCGGGTCTGCGCCTCCTTGAAATTGGCGATCACCCAAAGCTGCCGCGGCACGAGGAACATGAGCTGCGTGCCCGCGGTAACGAACTGTCCGTTACGCACGCCGATCTCGCTCAACTGCCCGGCCTCGGGTGCGCGAATGACGGTGTGGTCGAGATCGATCTCAGCGAGGCGCACCTGCGCCTTGGCCACTTCCACCGCGGCGGAAAGCCCCCCGCGTCCAACCGTTACCGATCGGACATCCTGCCGCGCGATCTCACGCGCGGCGCGCGCCTGATGTAGCTGTGCCTCGGCCTGGCGCAGCACTGCCAGCGTCTGGTCGCGTTCCCTGAGCGATACCGAGCCGTCCTCCACGAGCGCGTCGACGCGGCGCATATCGGCCTGTGCGCGGAGAAGCTGCGCCTGGGCGCTGCCAATGGCCGCGTCCTGCGCGGCCTCGTTGGCCTCACGCGATCGTTGGGCTTGAATGGAATTTTCGAGGTTGGCGTCCTGCGTCAGCACATTGGCGCGCGCCTGATCCACGCGCGCGCCATAGACGCGGTCCTCGATGCGGACGAGCATCTGGCCCGCTTTGACCTGCTGGAAATCCTGGACCGGAACCTCGATCACATAGCCCGAGACCTGCGGGCTGATGATCGTCGTCTTGCCACGCACATAGGCATTGTCGGTCTGCTCGACCCAGCCCGCGAACGGCGGCAGCCGCCAAGCATAGAGGATGGCGAGGATCGCTGCGATGACCAGCAAGGCGATGAGCAGCAACGTCTTGCGATCCTTGACCGGAGGCCGCCAGGACGCGGGCGGTGCATCCGCAGAACTTCCTTCGGGAACGGGTGAGGCCTGAGCGTCCTTCTGCTCGGCTTCGGCCTGCTGCAATTCACTGTCTGTCATGCTTCGCGCTTCGTCCCGTTCTGCTCGGCGGCAACTGCCGCCATGGCCGCCTGCATGTGTTCCGCAAGCCGGACGACCGGTGATTTTTCGCCAAGCCGCCACATGCGGAACTGGATCATCACACCCCAAACAAAGGCGAGGCACGCCATGACCCCGATCAGCATGAAGACGTCGTTATAGGCAAGAATATTCGCCTCCAGCCTGATTTTCAGGGCGAGCAGCGCTACGCCCTCGGCGGCACGCAGCGTCTGATCGGTGACCACGCCGCCTATGGCGCCGGCACCGCTTGCGATCCGCTGCGCGACCAGCGGATTGGTCATCACGATCTGCTCGACAAGCTCGTGCGAATGGAATTTTTGGCGGATCACCTGGAAGGTGCCGAGGAAGGCCGGGCCGATCAGCCCGCCCAGATTCTGCGTCGCGCCGAAGAGTACGATCCAGCTGATGAAGTGCTGGGGTCCGGCAAGTAGCGTACGCGATATGCCGATGACCATCGCCGGACCAATGAAGTAGAGCGCGCCGAAGCCGATCAGCGCCTGGCTCACATAGAGATTCTCGGGACGCGTGAGATTGGTGGCATTGGCGTCCATGAAGGCGCCGATTGCGATCAGGACGCAGGCGACGCGGATCGAACGGCCGGGATTGGCGGGCTTGAAGGTCACGACCGCGGCCACCAGCCCTGCCAGCGAGGCCAGGCAGACTATGATGTAGAGCGTCTGGAACTGGTCGGTGCCCATCCCCAGCGCGGACAGCAGGCCAATCGACCCGAAGGATTGTTCGGACAGGAGGATCCGGACCGAAATGGCGATGAGCGCGATGCGCATGATCTCGCGCGTGCCGATCCAGCGCGTCCGGAGCAGCGGATTGGCACGATAATGTTCAATCAGAAGTGCGGCGCCAATCAGCATGATCGAGCCGATCAGCGCGTATCCGATCCACGGCGCCTCGGTCCACCAGACGATACGACCGAGGCCGAGCACCGCACACAGCAGCGCGACGCCTGGAAAGAACAGCGCTACGGTGAGGAAATCGTTCCTTTCGAAGACCTTGTTCCGTTCGCTGGGAGGCAGCGGGAGCGTCAGGACCGCGGCGAGCGTTGCGAGCGCCAGCCCGAATTCGAAATAATAGGCCATGCGCCAGTCGCCCCATTCGAGCAGTGATGGCGCGAACATCCGCGCGAGCGGAATCGCCAGTTGCGGCACGCTGATCCCGAGCATGACGCCCGCAAGTCGCTTGGGAGCGGGCATGGCCTGCATCATGTAGACCACCGAAAGTGTCGTGAGGCCGCTGGCGGCAATGCCGCTGACTGCGCGAATGAGTAGCGCCGTCCAGAACTCGTGAACGAAAAGATGGGCCAGCGTGGCTAGGGCGTATCCTATCAGCATCCACCGGACGAACGGCTGCAGGCCGAACTGCATGCGATATTTGATCAGCAGGAGATTGGCGCAGATATTGGTCATGACATAGACCGCGGGCAGCCAGGCGGCCTCATCGCTGTAGAGCCCGAGCGATCCCTGGAGGAAGCTCAGATTGGTCGTAATGAGCGCGTTACCCAGGCCGCCGGTCAGGCCAGCAAGGGCGCCGACGAGAAAATATCCGAGCATCCTGCGCGCGGGGTGCTCGGGATTTGCTGGCGAGCCTGGCAGCGTCGGGCGCTCATGGGGCTTGAACTGATAAGGCGGCGCAGCCGAAGACGTCATATCCCTGCCCGATACATCACCGCCCCAATCGCGGCTCTAGCGCGCCGGCGTGCGTTCGCCAAGCAGCGTTGTGACAATGCTGTCAGCCTGTGTCGCCTTGCCCGCAACGCCCCGGGTGTGCGTCTATTCTGCATGGTGCGGATGGCGGGACTTGAACGCGCACTCCCGAACGGGAAACGGATTTTAAGACCATTGATTTTTCAATGGAATCAATGGCGGTTCCGACACGTTCCGTGTTTGTTGCCCTACCGCATATCAATACCTTACGCCGTTTGTCGGAATGGAATATTAGAACAGATTAAGAACAAGGGCCCGCCCGTGATATGGTCCGCTCCCCGCGATTCGATCGATGGAGGCGACCATGTTGGAAGCGCGATATGAACCAGGCGGTCGACGACGCTGAAATGGACGGGCTGAGCTTTTGAGCCATGTCGTGGCACGTGCCTTGGCAGCCCGGGACGGAGTTCGTGTTTCCGCCGCACATTCCACCCATGGAACGCCGAATCCGCGCGGGCGAGCCTTGGCTGCATGTCTATCAGCAGCAACTGGCGGTCCCGCTGTCCGCGATGGCGAGAAAGACGAAGATCGCGATCGATGACCTGATTTCGATGACGCAAGGCACCATCGAGCCGGATGATGGCCAGTTGGCGGCGATCGCGAAGGCCCTTGGTACGACGGCCCAAGAGATTGAAGAAACTCACCGATTGGCAGGATCGGCGGGGTAGATGTGTCGGTTTTAATTGACAGGCTGCGTCGTTTCGTCTAATAAAATAGACATGACGTACACGGTAGCAACCACTGACGAGTTTGATGATTGGCTCGGCGAACTGGCCGATGAAAAGGCCAAGGGCGCGATCACCGATCGCATCGTCCGCGTCCAGTCGGGGCTCTTCGGGGATAGCAAGTCGCTCGGCGACAAGGTCAGCGAACTGCGCATCCACGTCGGCCCCGGCTATCGTGTCTATTACACAATCCAAGCCCGCGTTGTGGTCATTCTGCTCTGCGGAGGCGATAAAAGCGACCAGAAGCAGAACATGAAGCTGGCCAAGAAGCTGGCGGCCGAGCTTTAGAGGCCGCGCTGTAACGAATGATCGTCCAAGGAAGGACAGGTAACATGGTCAACATCAAGCCGTTCGATGCGGCGAAGCACATCGGTACTCCCGAAGCCGAAGCTGCATTCCTATCGGAAGCGCTCGCCTCTGGACATGCGGGCCATATTGCCAACGCTCTCGGTGTAATCGCGAAAGCCCATAGCATGAGCGGCCTCGCCAAACGAACCGGTCTAAATAGAGCCACTCTTTATGCGGCGCTAAGCGAGAATGGGAATCCCACGCTCGACACGGTGCTAAAGGTGGCTGAGGCCCTAGATCTCAAGCTGGAGGCACATCCTGTTTCCGGTCAGGTTAGATCTAGATCGGCCCGCCGGATGCGCGCGGCCGCCCCAATGCCTGAACCGGCCTGACCTTGTCAGGAATACAGGTCGCGCCATGTACGACACTGCGAGCCTTGCAACGAAGAAATGGCGGCGGAAGCCGAAGCCTCCGCCGTGACGTGACCCACAGCTTTCCCCCAGCTGGTATTAGAGCCGGGCAGTTGTTTTGCGCATCATCGGGGTTGAAGCAATGGGCTGCGTAGCGGAGCCCGTAGGGCGTAGCGAAGCAGGCCATTGCTTATCGAGTTCGGCGGCGAACGCCGCCGGTGTCTGGTATCCCAGGGCCGAGTGCGGCCTCTCCCGGTTATAGTCTTCCACCCAAGCGGCGATCTCGACCCGGACATGCGCCAGGCTCAGGAACAGGGTCTCGTTCAGCAGTTCGTCGCGCATGCGGCCGTTGAAACTCTCGACGTAACCGTTCTGCATCGGCCTGCCCGGAGCGATATAATGCCACTCCACGCCCATGCCACGCGCGCTGTTCTCGACATTGCGCGCGATCAGATCCCACTGATCGGAGGTGAAGCTCAGGGCATAATTGTAGTCCCATTGGAGATCGTTCAGCCGCTGCTGCTCGACAGCGATTTGCACCTGCTGGGCGATATAGGCCGCCCGGTCGCCGACATTCAGCCTCTCGGCCTCCTGAGTAGCTTTCAGCGTGGCGAGCGCCTCGGCGCGTTCCATCTGCGTCGCACCGATCAGCCGCATTTCCTCGCGCAATTCGGCAAGTCGGTCATTGCCGGCCGCCGTTGCGGTATTGAACTGCTCCGTCGCCGCCGCTGCGCGCATGCGCTCGCGGACCGCCTGCTGTTCAGCGAGCGCCGCCGTGGCCTTTTCGGCCTCCGTCTTGAGCCCGCGCTGTTGCGCAACCTCGATCGCGGCGAGCAGCGGCAAGTCGGCGAGACGATCCTGCAGGAGCTCGGCCGCGCGCTCGGCTGGCACGAGGCCAGCCGCGACCTGCGCATTGATCTGCTCCTGCGCGGCTGCCTGATCACGCATCGACGCGGACGCCTTCGCGGCGTCGGACACGCGCTGCGCGATGGCGACCTGCACTTGCCGGTCGACCATTGTTTCAATGTCACCGCGCTTCCTGATCGCATCGGATTCGGCCTTGAGCCGCGATTCTGCGATTAGGGCTTCACTGCCAGAGGCCTTGTAGGCGTCGGCGAGTGCTTAGAGGTTGCGGATCTGCTCGGCCGCCAGAGCGGCCGTTTCGACCTTCATGGCGCGAATTTGTTCGCGGCTCTTGCCGAACGTGGACGTCTGCCGCTCGAGTTGGCGGGACAGCGCCTCGCCAGCCTTCTCGACGCTGGCCAATTCGCGCGCAGCCGATGCCCCGCCTTTCGTGAGGGCAGTGCCAAACGATGTGATCTCGGCGGTCGCGCCGCGCAGGCTCACCGCGCCTTTGGTCGCTGCTTCGACCTTCTGAAACTCGCGGACGGCGTTCGCTGCGCTGGCACCGATGAGGTCATCCAAAGTCTTCAACTGGCCGAACGCATCATGGAAATCGATTTCGAATCCGACTTCCAATGCAGGAACTTCGGTGTCAGCCATTGGCGACCTCCGGTACAATTATTGTAGATGCAAAAACTGATTGACCGTCACTGTTTTTGCATATACAAAAACTACATGGACATTGAATTTGACCCCCGCGAAGGACGCAGCCAACCGCGATAAGCATGGCGTTTCGTTGACGTTCGGGGTCGAGGTGTTCGGCGACGATGACCATATCGTGCTGAGTTCGATCCGCCCGGTGGACGGGGAAGACAGGCATAAGGTCATCGGTGACGTCAATGGCCGTCTCTGGACGGCCGTCTATGTGATGCGCGGAGCGGCGTTTCGCTTCATCAGCGTGAGGAAGAGCAATGACAAGGAAACCGAAATCTACCGTCGGCCTTAGTGCCGATCCGAACGACCCGGACGATTTCGACGTGAGCGAAGCGGCGATCGATCAGGCGTTGGCCGAACGGCGCGCGCGCCGTGGCGGGCGTCCGCGCGGGTCGAACAAGGAGCAGGTCGCTATCCGCCTGGACAAGGACGTGCTGGAGAAGTTCCGCGCGACGGGGCCGGGCTGGCAGACCCGCATCAATGATGCATTGCGGGCGGCGGTGACGAAATAGTCGACGGACGAGGGGGCGTCGGCTTATTTCTCGTTGGACATGCGCTGCGCTGCGGCATCGAGTTCAGCGTCCATTCCGTCGATAGACACCTGCACGTCATCGTGATCGCCACCGATGCCGCTAAAGTCCCGGTCGAAGTCATAGGTTTTGGTCGTATCCGGACGGCCGTCCTTGAGGCCGAATACGCAGATCTGGTTATCCCTTATCGGTGCCCCGTATGCGTTGGCGGCGTCATATTCGACTGTTACTGAATATTTTTCGCCAACTTTAATTCCGCTCGCCTTGATGCGTTTATAGGTGGAGGGCGACCTCAGCTTATTGAGGATGAAATCTTCGCAGATTTTGATCTCGGGCTTGTCGCAGCCCCCCAGTGCGAGCGCTCCCAGCACAACCAATCCCGCCCATTTTTTCATGTAGCCCCGCGTTGCCGTCATACCTTTGCCCGGAGCGACACTGCCTCAAAATCACACGCGGTGTCGAGTCACCCAAGCACCACCCGCAATCGATCGACCTCGGTTTCTCGTTCGCGTTCCGTGACTTCCGCACGCCAAGGCGGTGGACAGTTCTCGGTCTCGGCGCGGCGGCCCTCGGCCAGATATTCGACGGACAGGGCCCGGATCAGCCGAGCCTCCCACGGTGCAAGGCGGATTCCGGTGACGGTCTGCCAAGCATGGATGCTTTGCCAGCTGAGTGGCGCAGCACCCATCCCGGCCGCTTCGGTGAGACCGATCTCCACCAGCCGGCCGATGATGTGTGGCGCGGAGTTCGGCGGCATCGGTGGCGTGATGCCGCCTTTCTTCATCTGATCGAGGCGGCTGAATTTCGATCCTGCGCCCGCCTTCGCGCGCTTCGAGCCCTCCGGCGGCTTAAGTCGAAGGCGGGCTCGCTAACCGACCTGCAGAAGGATTTCCGCGCCTGGTGCAAGGCCAAGGCCGTTCCGCACCATGTTTTCCGTTCCGCCGACGAAGGTGTGAGCATCCTGCGTAACTTGGGAGTGCTGACGTGAACGACCCCGCATTCCTTGGCCACCTGATCCGTTATCTCGATGGTTCCGCAGCGCGATACATTCCGGCCGGCGAGCCAGTGAAGATCGAGAAGTCGGGCAGCGTGACGCCAATCTATGACGGGCCGCCGATTTCCATGCTCGCCCGTCACGCGCCCGTTGGAAACGCCCAACGAACTGGATCGACACCCCTATTAAATCGTGCGGCCCTGCGATTAATGAATCGGCTCCTTTCGGGAGTCGAGGCAATCGGCGGCATGTCCAGGACTCGGATGCTGAAGGCGGTAACCGATCGGCATCTAGCCGCTATTTGGCTTTGCTCCCCCACAGCGGAGCAAACGACCATGCGCCCATTTTTGAACGACCCGGCCGAGCGTCGACGTCGCCGAATCCTTTTCAATCACGACAACTGCCCTTGTGGAGAGGCGCCGCATGATCGCCGCCATCGCCAAGTTGCGCGCGGTGTCGTCGTGCTCCGCTGAATTTCTAACGTCCGTCTCCCGAAAGGTGTGACCATGGCCGCCGCCGGCAAACTTGCCAATCCTACGTCGACCGGACGCGCGCCGGTCATCTTCGCCGTGCCTCCACTCACGTTCATCAAGCACGACGCGCTCGCCTACACCGGGATCGCGGAGAAGGTGTTCGATGCTCTGGAGAAGGCGGGGACGCTGTCTAGCCGCCGCATCGGTCGGAGCGGCGCGCGCGTCTACCACAGGGCCCAGCTGGACGACGTCGTGGCGCGGCTGTTCGGATCCGGCATGAACGACATCGACGACGAGTTCGAGGGCATCGGTGGCTAAGGTCGCGCTGCCCCGCTACTTCCGCTCGAAGCGACTCTCCGACAAGACGACGTCTTACTATTGGGAGCGTCCGTCCGGGGCGAAGCCGCCGGCCGAGCGATACGGCCGTCAGTGCCCCGTCGATTCGGAAAACGACCTCGATTCAGGGTTGATCAAATATATATGGTGCGCCCTTACACTTAGATGGCGACATTATCCACGTATCTCAATGGGATTAAAACTCCCTCTCCACTCCGATAATGCGCGGCGTCATTTTTATGTGTCCGGGCGGCGGTCTCGGACAACTGGTATTGGCAAATTGGTGGGCTTAACCTCATTGAGTGAGGGTGCGCCGTTCCGCTTGATCAGCCAAATGGCAACTGGATGTCGGAATAATGTCGGCATGATTTGTCGGAACGGATCGAAAAAAGACGCAACTTCTCCGTTCAGAAAAGCGCGCTTTTTCTAGGTGGTGCGGATGGCGGGACTTGAACCCGCACTCCCGAACGGGAAACGGATTTTAAGTCCCTTATACTCTAATATATCGCATTGAAGATAAACGATAAATCAGGCCTATGAAAAAGACTGTGTAAGAGAGTGTGTAAAAATTGACCGATTTTTTGCACCAATCGCTTGCGATTGAAGCAAGCGTAGCACCCAGATTTGCGCGGCTCAACATGCTTGGTGAAGCGCGTTCACTTCCACTTGATCGGGCGGGGTTCCGGGGCTTGAGGGCGGAAAGGGAAACCCACGCGCTCGGCGCGGTTACCCCTCTTTAGAACAGCTCGCCTTGGCGGCTCTTAGCTGCGTATGCACGCCACTCGGGCTTTGTCGCCTCCTCGTCCAGCCACGCAACGATCTGCGCCACCACGTCGCCACCATTGGCTTCAACGGTGCCGCAGGGGTGATAGTGGGATTTGTAGCCTGTTTCGGTGATTGGCAGCGGAGCGCGCGGCGGCTCGACGCTTTCGATCTCAAGATGCGCGATCACGCCTCCCCAACTGCGGGGAACATAGGTCGCCTCGATCTCGATGCCTTCCCAATGAAAGCGATAAACGTGCGATGGGTGCATGGTCAGCACCCTGCGAAGACATGAACAGCGTCATGTGCGGTTTGGATGGTGAAAAGGTCGCCGTTGAGTTCGCAATCCCGCGCCATCGCTTGCCAGTCGATATAATAGCGCAGGTTCTGCGGAATCGCGGTCGTTTCCTCGGTTACATCCTGCACGTAATCGGCGAGGCTCTGATACTCCCCAAGGTGGCGATCATCGAGCGCGCTTCGCGCCTCCTCTAAGTCGCCGCAAAAGTGGTCGATCAATTCCGCGCCAAGCGCGCCATGCTCTGCGATGAACGCGGCCAGCTCGGCCACGCGCTCAAAGCTGTCATATTCGTTGATACGGATAGAGGCGAAGCCCTCATAATCATGAATAGCCCATTCTTCGGCGTCGGGGATTGGTGACTTCGCCAGCATGTCGCGGGTTGCCTCCCACATGCTCCACGCCCCGGTCGCCTCAATCCATGCGCCATGCAGGATGCCGTTATTGTAGGCCGCAAGACAGGCCACATAGACGCGTGGTGGTTCGGTGTGATGTTGGTTGGTGTTCATGGTTTTGCCCTCCTTCGGCAATGGGTTTCAGATGCGTTTCTGAAACCCTGCCTCGTGGCGAACAGCGGGGGGCAAGCGGAGTAAGTGCCTTCGCGGGGAACCGGCTGCACGGAGCGTAAGCGGAGGAAGCTGGGCGGAAGGGACTTCGCAGCGCGCGAGGGGCGGAGCCCCAGCCTTATGCGTCAGGGATCGTCACCCGAATTGGCGGAAACCGACACGCGGGTTCCGTCGCGCCAGCGATAGAGCCCGGCCCGAAGGGGACGCCCGAGCGATTCTTGTTGGTTTAATAGAAAGACCCACAAGGTGAATTTCGCTATATTGCTACTGCCGTTGGCTTCGACGGTGCAGCAAGGTTCGAAGAGAGGATTTGTAGCCCGTATTAGTGATTGGCAGCGGCGTGCAAACGGTCGTGTCCCTGATGATGGTGTAGCTCGGTGGGAGCGAAGCTGACCGGCCGCGCGCTACCCATATGCGCTGTAGC